>PLTN01000136.1 GCA_003164495.1 Vulcanimicrobiota bacterium | reverse complement strand
GGGTCCCTCGAGAGTAGAACGTCGCCAGATTACTAACCGAATGAAGGCCGCCGATCAGCAGTGATCGAGCGGCCTCTTCGTATTTTTGCCGGCGGAGAAAGCTTAAAGGGAGAGTTTGTAGGCCATTTGCGGGCACAGGTGCGGCTCGACGAGATCGATCAGCCGACCACGACTGCCGGCAGCGATTCGAAGCCTGAACCCCTCCTTGTCGCGATTTACGCGGGCTTCAAGACCGAACTTTTCCCATAGGAGAGTCGTCAGCGTGAGGTTTTCTTCATGCGAGAATGATTGCGTGTTCAGGCGCACAGCGCGGCCGTCTGCGCTCCCGTCGTCCATGAGCCAAATTGCTAGACCGAGACCGGTCAACCGTTCGCGTAGCAGCTCGACTGGAACGATCTTTTCATTTGACCGGTAAAATTGTTCTCGGTACGTCGAGAACTCCGGATGCGTAACCGTTCGAAAGTAGTACGCTTTGCCACTTCGGCGCGGTGGCGACTGCACGTATGCCTCGAGAAACCGGTATTTGTGCTCGACGTACCATTGTTGTGAAAGGCCGTGATGGACCCTGAAGCACCAACCCGCAGTCGTCCTCAGCAGGGTGCCGTCACCAAGCAAAGATCCCGCCACGAACTCGTGTTGAAGTTGATCCAGTGGCCGTTGCCTTGCGCGCCGCGCAAAATGCGTATCCATCCTACGCCATTGTACTCGCCAAGGATTTCCGGGATATGAGGAAATTGTTGGCGCCCGATTTACCGCGCTTCCCGCGCAACGGAAGAGCGCGGGCAGCTAGCGAAGCCGCGCGGCATGCGCGCCGTCGTCACCGCCCTCTCGTTCGTGGTCTTGATGGCTGCGCTACCGGTAAACTTTGCGGTTGCACAGTCGCCCTCGCGTCTGTCTGCAAGCTCCCCGGCCGCGCTTGAGTTGAGTTGCAGCGGATCGACGCGTTCTGGACCTCGGGGCCGCAGCAAGACTGGTTTGCGACGAGTTTTTTGCAAGCGGTTCCGTTTGCGATGATCGTGCCGATTGCCAAACGGGTTACGGACGGCCTCGGTGCCTATCGGCGAACAACGGGCTCGAGCGGCACGTATATTTCGGAGTTCGAGAAGGGCACGGTCGAGGTTCGAATTCACATCGATGCCGACGGCAAGATCGATGGTTTGCGTCTCTTGCCGCCGGTGCTGACATCGGGCGGTATCGAAGCTGCGGCAAAACTGCTCGGCGCTTTGCCGGGCATCGTGACCTACGTTCTGATCGAGAATCGCAAAGAGCGGGCGGCGCAAAACGCGGACGTGCCGCTGGCCGTCGGCTCGGCATTCAAGCTGGCCGTCTTGGCCGCACTGCGGGATCAAATCGCAGCGGGGCGCCGGCAATGGAGCGACGTCGTTCCGTTGCAAGAACGTTGGAAGTCATCGCCATCGGGCGTGCTGCAGACGTGGCCGGCCGGGACGCCGATTACGGTCGGGACGTATGCGGCGCAGATGATTTCCATCAGCGACAACACGGCTGCGGATGCGCTCGCTTCGGTGGTTGGCTCGCCGGCAATCGCGCCTTATGCGAGTCGCAACACCCCGTTTCTCACGACGCGCGCCCTCTTCGCGCTGCGCACCCATCCCGATCTGCTGGCGAAGTGGAAGGCCGGCAGTCGCTCCGTTCGTTCGCGCATGCTGGACCAATTGGCGCGGCTTCCGCTGCCCGGCGCGAACGAGATCACGGACGACATTGGCGATCTGAGCGTCGAGTGGCTCTTTACGCCGCGTGAACTGTGTGGGCTCATGGATAAGGTGGCGGATCTCCCGCTGATGTCGATAAGCCCCGGCGTCGCCGATCCGACGAAGTTCGCACACATCGCGTACAAGGGCGGTTCGGAGCCGGGCGTGCTCGCGTTTGTCACCGCGGTCGTGACGAAATCTGGAACTCACGCGTGCTTGGCGCTGACCGTCAATAACGCGAAGCAAGCCATCGATGAGACCTCCGCGAGCGCATCCTATGGCGCCATGCTCAACGCGATCTCGCACTGATTTGAGGGTGGTATCCGCGCACGCTTACCATTCCGGTTGGGACGAACCTAACGGCGAGGGTGCGAGTTCCCAGCGCATCGGCGTGCCGTCGATCGTGAGCGGTGCGCGAAGGCGGCGGGCGGCTCCCCATTCCGTGCCTTCGGCCTCATCGCTGAGATCGGCCGGCCCTTCGGTTGCGAGTTCTTCGTCGGTCTGAGCGGCCGGCATGCCGATGAGGGAGTGCGCGACCCGCGCGAGCGACGTTCGTGCGGTTGTCGCAGCACCGTCTTCCAGGCGTGTCGTGATTCCACGGATGACGGCCGCCGCGAGAAGATAGCCGGTGGCTTGGTCGAGGGCTTGTACCGGTAGCGGAAATGGTCGCGCCTTTTCGAACCGGCGCATGCCCGCATCGGCGATGCCGCAACTCATTTGCACGAGGCTGTCGAAGCCGCGCCGGCCGTGCCAGGGGCCGTCGAAGCCGTAGGCGTCGAGCGACACGTCGATCAGTTGCGGGCGGATGCTGCGCCGGCGTTCGTAGTCGAGCCCCAGGCTCTCGAGCGCACCGGGGCGATAACCGTGCACGAGAACGTCCGCTTCGGCGAGGAGCTTCTCGAACGTGGCGATGCCGGCAGCGCTCCGCAGATCGAGCTTCGCGCAGCGTTTCCCGAGCGTCACTTCGGGTGCGAGGCTCGGTTCGTCCCAATCCGGCGGATCGATGCGCAACACGTCGGCACCGAATCCGGCGAGAAAGCGAGTCGCGACCGGACCGGCCAGCACGCGCGTCAGGTCGAGCACGCGAATATCAGCGAGCGGACGTGCTGCGTCGATCGTCCACGTTGCGGGTGATGCGATGCGATATTTCTCGCGATGCACCAGCGGTTCCGCTGCGACCGCCATGCCTTGCGGATGCGCGCGCCATTCATCGATTGAGCGCATCGCCGCGGCGCATCCGCGGAACTGCACGATCGCGCTCTCGAGCTCTTCGGCTTTCCAGTGTGAAACTGCGGTCGCGACCGCGCTCTTGTCTTCCGGCGCATTCAATACCGAAAGCGCGATTTTGCGATGGTGCGGCGCGTTCGTGTGCAGGCGGATCCAGCCGTCTTTCGTGGCATAGTCGCCGGCCACCGCATCCCAAGCCGGCGGCAGTTCCCAACCTTGCGGCCGTACCGAAAATCCAAACCACATCGATGCGAGGCGCCGGTCGACACGCGCCGGGGTGTGCACGTCGCAGCGCTTTGCGATCAGCTCGGCGATTGCGGCCGCGGCGACGCCCACGGCTCCGGCCGCGAAATCAGTGACGGCGAACGCCGAAGGCAACGCGCCTTGGCCGCTAAGCTCGACTTGCGGCAGTTCTTCCGTGGTACCGCCGAGTGCGGTCCACCATTCCGTGAGCAACGTCATCGAAGAATCTAGCGTCGATCGTCAAACGGCATGGCGCGATGCTGCCTTCGCTCGGCGCTTGGTCCCCGCCTTTTGTTCGCATGTGCACTGTTACCGTCGGGTAACCGGCAGCACGTAAAGTCGACGGAGACCCATCGAGGTCTTTTGCATAAGCCAAAAGGGAGTTTCCCATGATCGCAACTGGACGCCGTCTGACCGTCCTCGCGCTGACGTTACTCGTTGGTCTGGCTCCGCTGTCGGCCCGAGCCGACGATGACGCCGGCACGTTTACGCAATTGAGGCAGTGTGTAAGCGCAGCGGGTATGAGCTTCTCTGCCGTAAAGGCTTGCGAGTCGGCCGCAGTGCAATCGCTCAAGAATTCGATTCCGGAAAACTCGCTTCCCAATCCCCTTCCCGGCCAGTACTACAACAACTTGGAGGATCAGGAGGGGAAAAATATGCAGCGCATTGCGGATCCGAATGACATGGGTGATCCCGATGTTTCCACCGCGCCCGCTAGTCCCGACGACGACGGAAACTGAAACCGGGTCAGCGTTTACGCCAGCTTTTCTGTTCGTCCGCGTCGAGCGCGGCCGCCAGCGCCGAGAGGTCTTGGACGTCCGGCATGGCGGCGCGCACCACGCACGCGTCGGCGTTGACCGCGAGCGTTTCGTCGCGGAAATAGTCGCGCACGCGCGCCACCCACGGGTCGCCCAAGTACGCCGCTAACGTTCCGAGCACGATGCAATCCAGCGCCAGCAGGTCGGCCAGCATCGAGCACGCCGTTCCCACGGCGCGTTCGTTCGCGTTCAGCGCCCACTTCGCATCGGGATTATTGTTGCGCACTTCGTTGATCACTTGGACGGGCGTTGCAATCGGAAAATCTTTCGGCCGCCGGTAGCTGAGCAGAAGACCCAGCGCGTTGGCCGACGCGTAGCCTTCATACGAGCCGGGTTTTCCGAAGATCGCCGGCCCTTCGTCGCGGAACCGCACGTGGCCGATTTCCGGCGAGCGGCCGTCGAGCGCGTAGCGCACCTTGCCGCCGAGCACGAGCCCGCAGCCGAAGCCGGTGCCGCAGGTGAGATACGCGAGCCCGTCCGCGCCGGCGTTCGGCCCCCAGCGCCACTCGGCCAGCGCACACGCCGCCGCGTCGTGATGGAGCCCGACCGCGCGGCCGGTGGCGTCGGCGATGCGATCTCGCAGACGGATCCCGTGCAGGCCCGGAAGATGTACGGCTTCGGTAATCTGTCCGCGCCGCACGTTCAGCGGGCCGCCGACCGCGATGCCGATGCGCCGGGCCGTGGGCGCGACTTGGCGGACCGCGTCGACCACCTGCGCGATGAGCAGCTCGCCGTCATCCACGGGCGTGCGCGCGCTCCAGCGCGAGACGAGCGTGCCGTCTTCCAGCCCGCCGACGACGGTCGTGTTCGTCCCGCCGATGTTGATGCCGGCGATCGCGGCGGTTCGGTCGCCGAGGAACTCGATCTCGCCCATATGGCGCGCTTCTACGTCTAGCGCCGATGTGCCGTTGGGTGCGGGAACATTCCCGCGATCACGCCCTTCACGGATTGCACGATCGCCGGCGTACGTTCGGGATCGCCTTTGAGCATGGCTCTACCGCATGACGTCATCTGTTCGCGCGTGATGTGCGCTGGCAGCATCGAGATATTCGGATCGTGACGGTGCGTTCGGCGAGCGCCCCGCGAACGGCGCGATCGATGGCGTGACGCACGCCCGCTGGATGCATCAGCGAGACGAGGTATTCGCTCATACCCGGTGTCGGCGGGGGCTACACCGCGCTAGCGCGAAGCCCGTTTACCAAAGGAGACGCTCGGTGAATTTTACGGTTCCAATCATTCTTCTGGTCCTCTGCATCGCGATCACAGCCCTGATCTTTTTGGGTGGCTTCGCTGAGGAACGTCGCGCGCGCCGATAAGGGCACGCTTCCTACTCTTTTACAAGCGTCCCGATTCGAACGTCGGCCGCGGACCCCATGGATCGACGCCCCCGTCATCGAAGGCGGCGTCGATTTTTTTTGACCACTGCTGCGATGGCTGGTCGACGATGACGACGGAACCTTGCACCAGCGCATCGAGTGCCCGCCACAGGTGGCGCACCACGAGACAGCGCGTGAACTCGTTGAGCCGCAACCACGGCTCGCCGGCGAAGAGTTCGAGCCGCGTCTCCGTCTCACGACGCCACACCATGTAGTTGACGAAGATCTCGCCGAACTGCGCGCGCGGCCCGTCGAACGCGTCGCGGATGCGATCTTCCAGCAGTTCCTGGCGCCGCGGGTGACGGTGGCGGACCTTCGGCCGGCGAGCGGCCGCACGGAGCCGCAGCACCTCGATGGCAATCATCACCACGAGTGCAAACAGCACGGCCGAGGCCAGAACTACCGGGACCATCCTACCTCCAGGGCGGGGTATGTCCTGTACGCCTTGCCCTCGGTTGGTACCTGGTTCTGTTAGCGACCCCACGGGGAACGTAGCCCCGCCACATTTCGCGAAGGAGCTACGGTCCGGGCTTTCGCCCGGCGCACGTAGTGCGGAGTGCCTTTTAACCGATGTGCGCGGGGGCCAGGTCGTGGGCTTGGAGGACGAGGCCCGGGGAGACGATGTGCTTGTTCAGGCCGAGGAGCGAGGGGTCGATGCCCAGCGCGAGGCCCACGAGCTGCGGGAGATGGAAGGTCGGGAGGTCGGTGCGGCCCCAGCGTGCGGCCGAGTCGGCCTGGTAGCCGTCGAGCGCGAGATGGCACAGTGGGCAGGGCGTGAGCACGGCCTCGGCGCCCTTGTCCTTGGCCATGCGCATGTTCTGGCCGACCATCGCCGGCGCGATGCCGTCCTTTTCGAGCTGAACGTGGAAGCCGCAGCAGCGCGTTTTGCCGGCGTAGTCGATCGCTTCACCGCCCAGCGCTTCGATGATGTCTTCGAGCGAATGCGGGTTACGCGATGATTCCCAGCCGTTGACGGATTCCGGGCGAATGATGTGGCAGCCGTAGAACGGCGCGACCTTCAAACCGCGCAGCGGGTTGACGACCATCTTCTTGAGGTTGTCGAGTCCGATGTCGTCGATCAACAGCCACAGCAGGTGGCGAACCATCACGCCGCCGTTGTACTTGGCGCCGAACTTGCCGAGGATCGCGTTGGCTTGACCCATGTGCGCTTCGGACTCGAGCAGCTCTTTGTTGGCCGCGCGCATGTGCCCGGTGCACGTCGAGCAGATCGTGATCACGTCGTCGAGCCCGAGCGCTTCGGCCTGGGCGTACGTGCGGGCGTTTAGCACGCGGGCGACGTCGCGGTTCGTGTCGTTGAGGACCGACGCACCGCAGCACGCGGCCGCCGTCAGCTCCACGAGTTCGATGCCGAGTTTATCGGCGAGCAGCATCGTCGAGTTGAACAATTCCTTGCACGACTCTTTGGCGACGCAACCCGGGAAGAAGCCGTATTTGCGCATTTGCGCCGATTTGGATTGCCGCTTGATGTGCGGCGCTTCAATGGTGGCGGTCATGCGAGTACGGGAACCTCCAGGGTGTCGAAAATCATCGCGATTTCGTTGACTTTCGGGACGGGTTTGAGGAACAGCGGCGGGATCTTACCGGCCAGCGCCAGACGGATGCCGAACGGCGCGACCTTGATCAGGCCCTTGATGTTGAAGCGTCCGACCGTGCCTTGGATGACTTCGGTCTCGTGCAGCATGCCGGTGTGCTTGATCGTTTTCGCGATGACGAGTGCGTGGCGCGGACCCGGATGGTCGACCAAGCCCTCTTCGATCGTGGCGCGCTTGACTGCGATGATGTCGTCCTGCGGATCGACGTGTTTGGGGCAGTACGAACACGCATAGCAGTGCGCGCACAGCCACAAGAAGTCGTCGCTGATCTGGGCGGCGCGTTCCTTGCGCTTGGAATCGCGCACGTCTTCGATGAAGCGGTACGCGTATGCGATCGCGGCCGGGCCGGCGAACGCCGGATCCACCGAAACGACCGGGCAGAGCGCGTAGCACGTCGCGCACATCACGCAGTTCGCGACCGCGACGAGTTTCTGCATGTCTTCGGGCGACACGCGGCGCTCGGTTTGGTGATCGGAATCGCTGTCCTTCGGCTGCAGATACGGCTTGAGGCGCGAGTACTTGTCCCAGAACGGATCCATGTGGACCACGAGGTCCTTCATGGGCTGGAAGTTCGGCATCGGATCGACGGCGATGGTGTTGTCGCTGCGCAGAACGCTATCGATCGGCGTCCGGCACGCGAGGCCGGTCGTGCCGTTGATGTTCATCGCGCACGAGCCGCAGATCGCCGAGCGGCACGAACGACGGAAGGAGATCGAACCGTCCTTTTCCGCTTTGACGTTCTCGAGCGCGTCGAGCACGGTCATCGTGGTGGGCAGGTCGCACTCGACGCGGTCGCGGTGCGGAACCTCGTCGGTCGCTTGATCGAAGCGGTAGATATCGAGAGAGAAACTCATGCTTAGTACGTCCGAACTTCAGGCTTGAATTTGGTGAAGGTCACGCCGCGTGAGTAGTCGGGTTCGGGATCCGTCGTCTGTCCTTTGAAGTGCATCAGCGTGTGCTTCATCCAATTGGCGTCGTCGCGATCGGGGAAGTCCGTGCGGGCTTGCGCGCCGCGCGACTCGGTGCGGTTGCGCGCGCCCATCATCGTCGTCATCGAGATGTCGACCAGGAACTCGGTTTCGAGCAGCCCGACGAGGTCGGTATTGAACGTCTTCGATTTGTCCATCGTCGTCATCTTTTGCGCCATCTCGCGCACCTGGCGCAGCGCGACTTCACCTTCGCCGAGCGTCTTGTCGTCGCGGAAGATGAAGGCGTGATCGCTCATTGCGGTGTTCAGCGCCTTGCGAACTTGCGGGTGGCGCTCGCCGCCCGTGCGGGCCAGGATGCCGTTGATGCGGTCTTGCTCGTTCTTGAACGTTTTCTCGGAGGAACGCACTTCGCCGACCGACTTGATGTAGTTCGCGGCGTGGGTGGCCGAACGGTGGCCGAAGACGATCGTCTCGAGCAGCGAGTTGCCGCCGAGCCGGTTGGCGCCGTGGACGCTGACGCACGCGCATTCGCCGGCCGCATAGACGCCTGGAATGCTGGTCGCGCCGTCCTTGTCGGTGGCGATACCGCCCATCCAGTAGTGCATGCCGGGCAGAATCGGAATCGGCGTGTCGATCGCGTCTTTGCCCGTCGCGTCGAGCGCGAGCTCGCGGATCTGCGGGAGACGCTCGAGGATCTTTTCCCGTCCGAGGTGGCGCAGGTCGAGGAACACGCAGCCATTTTCGCCGCGGCCTTCCATGATCTCGGTCCACTCGGCGCGCGAGACGACGTCGCGCGAAGCCAGTTCGCCCTTGTTCGGGGCGTACTTGAACATGAAGCGTTCGCCGTCTTTATTGAGGAGGTAGGCGCCTTCACCGCGGGCCGCTTCGGAGAGCAGCACGCCGTTCTCTTTGAGCGAGGTCGGATGGAACTGGACGAACTCCATGTCCATCAGCGGGACCCCGGCGCGGTAGCAGATCGCCATGCCGTCACCGGTCGAGGCGTAGCCGTTGGTCGTTTTCGCGTACGCGCGTCCGGCGCCGCCGGTCGCGAATATCGTCGCCTTCGCGTTGACGAGCTCGAGCTCGCCGTTGCGCATGTTGTACGCGGTTATGCCGGTGCCGACGCCGTCTTCGACGCACAGCGCGGTCGCGAAGTACTCTTCGTAGACCTTGACGTTGAAGCGTTCGAGCTGCTCCCACAGGGTGTGGAGAATGACGAGCCCGGTCACGTCGGCCGAAAAGCACGTCCGCGGGAAGCTCGCGCCGCCGAAAGGGCGTTGGGCGATGCGGCCGTCGGGCATGCGGGAGAAGATGCAACCGCGGTGCTCGAGCCAGATGATCTGACGCGGGGCATCCTCGGCCATCGCCTCGATGGCGTCCTGGTCGCCGAGGTAATCGGCCCCCTTAACGCAGTCGAAGGCATGGGCCTCCGGCGTGTCCGCTTCTTCGTTGCCGAGCGCGGCGTTGATGCCGCCTTGCGCCGCGCCGGAGTGGCTGCGGACCGGATGCATTTTCGAGACGATCGCGACGTCGGCACCACGCTCGGCGGCTTCCACCGCGGCGCGCATACCGGCGAGGCCACCGCCGACCACGACGATGTCGTGTTTGATCACTACCTTGATGCCCCTTATGGACGAGTGAAACCGAATTGCGAGGAGTGTACCATTAGATTGAAGCTGAGCGCCCGGATTTTCGTCGGACGATCGGGCCTACCATGCGGAGTCTGAGCCAGCGGTGGCGAACGGACGGAAAGTACCGTCGGAAAGGACAGCGTGCGCTCGGATCCAGGACTGACTGCTCCAATTAATCCGTCCCCGCAATTACCAGCGAATTCGGCAGTGGTCACCGACCTCATCGAGGATCTGGCGCCTTTTTTCGACGACGGTGCGGCCGGGCTGCAGCGATTGGTTTCCCGGATGCCGCTCCTGCTCGAAGTCGACCGGGCGTATATCGCGCGAATCAGCCCCGACGGCGTGCGCTTCACCGTCACCCAGTCCTCGAAGGGCGATTGGCCCGACCTCCTGGGGTACACGCAATCGGCGGCGCGGTTGCCGGCCTTCGCCCGCGGCGCGCTCAAGAGCGGTGTTCAGGCCACGATCGACGACGCCCTGACGTTCCCGTTCACCCCCCAGCAGCGGAAGATGCTCTGGTACGGCGGTCTGCGCAGCACCGTTCTCACGCCCATTCGCTCGGGTGGGGTGTGGGTCGGCGCGCTGATCATCGACGTCCTCAAGCAGCAGCGGATCTGGGATTTTCTCGTGCTCGACGCCTGCCGTTCGCTGGCAGCCGCGATCGGGGCTCGCCTAGCGCTCTCCAAGCTCGGCGATCACCTGGTTACCGACGAGCGCGATCCGATCCACGACATGCAGCGCCTCAACGTGATGGCGAACGTGGCCCACCTGCTCGAGAGCTCGAACGACCCCGGTGCGACCAGCGCCGAGATCGTGGAAGCGCTTGGCGGGCTGCATTGGGTGCGGTCGGCCCGGTTGGCGGCGGTCGACGACGACAGCGATGTCGTTCGCGGCGCCCAGGCCAGCGAAGCACTCGTGGTCACAACCAAAGACGGGGCGACCCACGTCGGCCTCGGCCTGTTAAACGAGGGCGAACGCTTCGGCGGCATCGACCTCGAGCTCGAAGCTGCGGCTCTCAGCGACGTTGAAGAACAATTTTTGCGCAGCGTCCAGACGTTCGCCGGCTCGGCGTACGCGAGCGCGTTGCGTCGCGCGCGCCCCCGCAACGAGGCCCTTTACGACTCGCTGACCGGCTTGCTCAACTTCCGCTCCATCAATGAGGTACTCGTCGATGCGGTGCACGCATCGAAGTCATCCGAACGGCCGGTGTCGGTCTGGTTGCTCGACATCGATCGACTTGACGGGATCAACACCGACCACGGGTATGCGATCGGTGACGACGTGGTGAGTTACGTCGGGCATACATTGCAAACGGTCGTTTCGTCGCGCGGCTCGGTTGGGCGAGTGGGCGGCGGGCTCTACCTCGCACTCTTTCCGGGGATGGATCACGAAGAAGCGTCCGTCCAGGGCCGGATGATGGTCGAGCGCATCACGAAGAACGTGCCGCCGCATTTGCCGCAGATCGCCCTCTCGATCGGCGTATCGGCCTTTCCCATCGATGCGGGCGGTCACGACGATCTCGTCCGCTTCGCGCGCCTCGCGCTGTATATGGCGAAGAGCGGCGGCCACAACCGCGTCGTCACGGCCGATCCGAAGAACCCGCGCTGGGTCAGCGATGCCCACGCGGCATTCGTGCGCATTCTCACCGCGCAGCAGATGCCGGTGTCGCTACAAGAGCGCCGCTAGCGCGATCGCAAACCGCCCCGCAGGCTCAAGGCTCGCGCCTCCCAAAACAATAGCTCTCCGTGTCTGATTCGTCGTTCGTTCACCTCCACGTTCACAGCGAGTATTCGCTCCTCGACGGCGCGTGCCGCGTCGATTCGTTATGCCGCCGCAGCGCCGACGAAGGCGTTCGCCCGGCGTCGCGCTGACGGATCATGGCGTGATGTTCGGCGCGGTCGAATTCCACGACAGCGCGCTCAAGCACGGGCTCAAGCCGATCATCGGCTGCGAGGCATACATCGCGCCGCGCGGCCGGTTCGATCGCACGGTGCGCGACGAGGCGCACATCACGTTGCTCGCCGCCGACGACGAAGGCTACAAGAACCTCACCGCGCTTATCTCCAAAGGCTTTCTCGAAGGGCTACTACTACAAGCCGCGCATCGACATGGATTTGCTCGAAAAGCACAACCGTGGTTTGATCGTGCTCTCCGGCTGCATGTCGAGCCTCGGTCGCGGCACCGTTGCTGAAAAACGACCGCGCGACGTCGATCAAAGCGGCCAAAGAGTTCATGGACATTTTCGGCGACCGGTTCTACGTTGAGATCATGCGCCACGGGATGCCCGAAGAAGACGTCATCAACGAGGGCTTGATCTCGGTCGCGCGCGAGCTGAATCTCCCGCTCGTCGCGACCAACGATTCGCACTATCTCTCGAAGGGCGACGCGCAGGCGCACGACGTTCTGCTTTGCATCGGTACCGGCAAGACCGTCGCCGACACCAGCCGCATGAAGTTCTTCTCCGATGAATTCTACGTGAAGAGCCCGCGAGAGATGCGCGAGCTGTTCGCCGACGTGCCGGAAGCTTGCGACAACACGCTCGAGATCGTCAAGCGCATCGACCTGAAGATCCCGGACAAGATTTTTTATCTGCCAGACTACCCCGTGCCGCGCACGGCGGCAGCCGACGTGGCCGGCGTACTGGCCGGCAAATCGGCGGCGGCCGGGCTCGATGCCGCGCCCGACCGTGAAGTCGAGATGGGCGCCGATGAGTACCTGCGCCTGATCTGCGAGGGCGGGCTCATCGAGCGCTACGGCGCCGAGCGGGCGAAGAACGACCCGGTGCTGCGCGAGCGGCTCGAATACGAGCTCGACGTCATCGTCAAGATGGGTTTCAGCTCGTACTTCTTGATCGTGTGGGACTTCATCAAGTACGCACGCGACAAAGACATCCCGGTCGGTCCGGGCCGCGGCTCGGCGGTCGGCTCGATCGTGTCGTACTGTCTGCGCATCACCGATCTCGATCCGATCAAGTTCAAGCTGCTCTTCGAGCGCTTCCTCAACCCCGAACGCATCTCGATGCCCGATATCGACACGGACTTCTGCGTCGAACGCCGCGACGAAGTCATCGACTACGTCACCGAGAAATACGGTAAGGAACGCGTGGCGCAGATCGTCACGTTCGGAACGATGGCGGCGCGCGCCGCCGTGCGCGACGCCGGCCGGGCGCTGGCGGTGCCGCTGCCGGACGTCGATCGCGTCGCGAAGCTGATCCCGTCGGGTCCCGGCGGCCTCTCGATCACGGCCGCGCTCGAACAGATTCCCGAATTGAAGATGCTCTACGACGGTAGCCCGCAGATCCGCAAGCTGCTCGATACCGCGAACTCGATCGAAGGTCTCGCGCGCCACGCGTCCACGCACGCCGCCGGGGTCGTGATCTCGAAGAATCCGCTGACCGATCACGTACCGCTGGTGAAGCTCGGCGAAGGCGACATCAACACCCAGTACGACATGTCCATGGTCGAACGCGTCGGCCTGCTCAAGTTCGACTTCCTGGGCTTGCGCAACCTCACGGTGATGAAGGCCGCGAGCGATGAGATCAAGCGCACGACCAAGCCCGATTTCGATCTCGCCACGATCCCCGACGACGATCTGCGCACCTACGAGATGCTGGGGCGCGGCGAAACGCTCGGCGTGTTTCAGCTCGAGTCCGACGGCATGAAGCGGGTCTGCGTCGAGCTGAAGCCGTCGGGCCTCGACGACATCATCGCGCTCGTCGCGCTCTACCGTCCGGGACCGATGGACTGGATTCCGGATTTCATCGCGAACAAACACGGCCGCAAGACGCCGAAGTATCTGCATCCTAAACTGGTGCCGATCCTGGAAGATACCTACGGCATCGCGTGCTACCAAGAACAGGTCATGCAGATCGCGCGCGACCTTGCCGGCTTCACGTTGGGTCAAGCCGACGAGCTGCGCAAGGTCATGGGCAAGAAGCAGAAGGACAAGATCCCGTACTACCGCGAGAAATTCATCGCCGGCTGTGCGGAGAACAACGCGATCGGCCCCGAGCTCGCGGCGGACATCTTCGCGTTCATCGAACCGTTCGCGGGCTACGGCTTCAACAAGTCGCACGCGGCGGCATACGGCTGGATCTCGTATCAGACCGCCTACCTCAAGGCAAACTATCCGTTACAGTACTTCGCGGCGCTGATGTCGTCGGTGCGCGACAAGACCGACAAGCTCGTCGAGTACATCGAAGAAGCGAAGAAGATGGGCATCGCCGTGCTGCCCCCCGACGTCAACGAATCGCTGGTCGACTTTGCCGTGGTGGAATCGCAGATTCGCTTCGGCTTGGCGGCGGTCAAGGGCATCGGCGAAGGCGCAGTCGACGCGATCCTGGCGGCGCGCGAACGCGACGGCAAGTTCACCGATCTCTTCGATCTCACCAAACGCGTCGACAGCAAAGGGGCGAACCGCAAGGTCTACGAGGCGCTGATCAAATGCGGCGCCCTCGACACGCTGCCCGGCAACCGGGCGCAGCTGCTCGACGCGCTCGACGGCGCGCTCGATGCCGCAGCCCGCGAGTCGCGCGACCGCGAGCTNNCGCTGCGGCCGTTACCCGCGCCGTCGACGATGGTCGCGCTCACGTGGGAAAAGGAGACGCTCGGCATCTTCGTCTCCGGTCACCCGCTGGCCGACGTCGCCGAAGCCCTCGCCCGCACCGGAGCAACGCCGATCAAAGANNACCAAAGCGCAGCAGCAAATGCTGTTCGCGACGATCGAGGACATGACGGGCTCGATCGAGTGCATCGTCTTCCCGAAGACGTATCCGCAGCTCCAAGGCGCGTTCATCGAGGACGCGATCGTCATCGTCAACGGACGCGTTCGCTCGCGCGAGCGCCGCGGTGCCGTTCCGGGTGAAGAGGCGCCGATCGAGTTCAGCGTCTCGGTCAACGAGGTTCAACCGTTCCAGCGCCAGGCGGCGCCGCCCGAATTTCCCGGCTGGCACGTCACGGTATCCTCGCGCAGCCACGTCGACGCGCTGGCGCAACTGCTCGAGGAATCGCCCGGTACGATTCCGCTCGTGTTCCACATTTCCGGACAGACGAAGCGCAGCTCGCGCGGGATCGCCAACGCTCCCTACGTCAAATCCGAACTCGAACGGATCGTCGGCGCCAACAACGTGCGCATCGGCCGGCCGCAGCCGTGAAATTACCTCAAGGCGTTCGCGACTGGCTGCCGCACGAGCTGGCGCGCAAGCGCGACATCGAGCAGATCTTGCGCGCGGTGTTCGGCCGGTGGTCGTATGAGGAAGTGCAGACGCCGACGTTCGAGCGCTTCGACGTCATCGAAAAGGGTCTCGGCCACGAGCTGACCGAGCTGTCGTTCCAATTCAACGATCGCCGCTCGACCGCGCTCGCGCTGCGGCCCGAGCTCACGACGCCGATCGCGCGCCTGGTGTCGACGCGGATGCGCGAAGCGCCGCTCCCGCTGCGCTTGTCCTATGTCGCGACCGCGTTCCGCTACTACGAGCAGCCGCAGGAAGGCCGGTTGCGCGAGTTCACGCAGGCCGGCGTGGAACTGATCGGTTCGCCCGGGATCGACGCCGACGCGGAGACGCTCTTCATGGCGATCGAAGCGTGCGACGAGATCGGGATGAGCGACGCAACCTACGACATCAACGATTCGCGGATCGTCGACGGGCTGCTGGCCGGCGTCGGTTTGACGGGCGATGCGATTCCGGCCGCCAAGGCATTGATGAAAGAGCGCAACATCGTCGGCTTGCGCGCCTTCGGCAAGCCGCTGCTGATCGATTTTGCCTTGCGCCGCGGCGGCCGCGACGGCATCGCCGCTGCGCGTAAGGTCTGCCGGACCGCTGAGAGCCAAGCCGCACTTGACCGTCTCGAGACGCTGCTCATACGCGCCGCCGCGCTCGGTTACGGCGACCGTGTATCGGTCGACTTCGCGTTGCTGCGCGACCTCGATTACTACACCGGGTTCATCTTCGAAGGCTATCTGCCCGAGATCGGTTTTCCGCTCTGCGGCGGCGGCCGTTACGATTCGCTGTTGCCGAAGTTCGGCTACGCCGTACCGGCCGTCGGCTGGAGCGCCGGCGTCGAGCGCTTGCTGATCGCGCTCGAGCGGCGCGGCAAACACATCTCGCGCCGGCGTCATCGCGTCGACGTGCTGGTGAGCGGAGCCGACGTCGTGGCAACGCGCGAACGCGCTGCCGGCAACGTCGTGCGCTACGCGTCGAGCGGTCAGGGTGAAGCGGCGCTAGTGGCCGAGGCCCGCGCGCACGGCATCCCGCGCGTCGTCATCGCCGAGAACGGCGACATCCGCGAAGTGCGCGTCACCTCCGTGCCCGAGAAACGTTTGCCCAAGGCGAACACGCCGCGCAAGACGGAGGCGCTCTGATGCTGACGATCGCCGTGCCGAAGGGCGCGCTCTACGACGATTCGGCCGCGCTGTTGCGCAGCGCGGGCATCGACGTTCCCGACGACGTCGGCCGCAAGCTCGCCGTCGTAACCTCCGACGGCACGCAGTTGCTGTTCTTGCGGCCCTCGGACGTGCCGGCATACGTCGAATTCGGCGCGGCCGATTGCGGGATCGTCGGCAAGGACGTGCTCTGGGAAACGGATCGCATGGTCAGCGAACTCTCCGACCTCGGCTTCGGGTATTGCCGCTTGTGCGTGGCGGCGCGTCGCATCGACCGCTATCACGAGGGCGCGCCGTTCCCGACGTTCTTGCGCGTGGCCACGAAGTTCGAGCGTTCGGCCGAAGCGTATTTTGCCGAGCGCGATCTGCCGGTGGAGTTGATTCCGCTGCACGGCTCCGTCGAGTTGAGCCCGATCGTCGGACTGGCCGACTTGATCGTCGATTTGGTGGCGACCGGAAACACGCTCCGCGAGCACGACATGGTCATCGTCGATGAGATCGCAGCGAGCACCGCGCGCTTCGTCGTGAATCCGGTGCGCTTTCGCACCAAGCACGACGAGATCATCGCGCTGCTCGAACGGCTCGACGCCGCCGTTCGCGCATGATCGTCGTTGACGCCGGCGACGAGCGGGCGCTCGCGCCGCTCTACGCCGGCGGCTGGGACGCGCCGCGCGAAATCCGTGACGGCGTAGCGAGAATTCTCGACGACGTGCGCGATCGCGGCGATGCGGCCGTGGTTGCGCTCACGCAGCGGTTCGATTATCCCGAAGCGAGCGCCGCGACCTTGCGCCGTGACGTGCCTGCGCGCAAAAATGCGCGCGGCCTCGTTCCCGAGGTGATCGCGGCGGGACTCGAACTCGCGCGCGAACGGATCACCGACTATCACGCGCGCCAGAAGCCGGCCGAGATCCGCTACCACACCGCGGATGCGAGCGAGTACGCGTTTCTCTCGCGCCCGTTGCACAGCATCGGGGCCTACGTGCCCGGGGGCAGCGCCTCGTTGCCCTCAACGGTGCTCATGACCGTCGTTCCGGCGAAGGTGGCGGGCGTCGACCGCGTCGTCGTTGCCACGCCGCCGCAGCGCGACGGCTCGATCAACCCGGCGATACTCTACGCGTGCAGCCTGTGCGGCGTCGATGAGCTCTACGCCGCCGGTGGCGCGCAAGCGGTCGGCGCGCTCGCGTTCGGAACCGCGACGATCGAGGCGGTCGACAAAATCGTCGGTCCGGGCAACGTTTACGTGACCGAGGCTAAACGTCAGGTCTTCGGCGTCTGCGGCATCGACGGCTTGGCCGGGCCGTCCGAAGTGCTGGTCGTCTGCGACGAGCGCGCGCGGCCGGAATTCGTCGCCGGCGAGCTGATCGCGCAAGCGGAACACGATCCGCTGGCCCGGGTGGCAGCGGTATCGCGCGACCGCAGCATTTTGGATGCGGTCGCTGCGCTCTTGACCGGAGACTTCGCACGCGAGACGGGCCGCGGCGAGATCGTCCAACGGGTGCTCTCGGAGCGCACGTGGCTCATCCACGCCGGCAGCGAGAGCGCGGTGTTCGAGGTCATCGAGCGCTTTGCACCCGAGCATCTCTCGCTCCAAGTCGCCGACCCATGGAGCCTCGTGCCGCGCATCCGGCGCGCCGGCGCGATCTTCATCGGCGACCACACGCCCGTTGCGGCGGGCGACTACATCGCCGGCACCAACCACACGCTACCGACGTCGGGCGCGAGCCGCTTTGCGTCGGGATTGCGCACGGCGGACTACTATCGCACGATGTCGGTCGTCGAAAACAGCGCGCAACGGATGGCCGCGGATGCGGAAACGCTTGCCGCGCTCGCCGAGTTCGAAGGGCTGCCGGCGCACGCGCGCACGGCTCGCATGCGTATCGAACCCCGATAGCGAATAGGTCCTTCCGATGATAAGTACTCGGATCCGGCTGGTCGCGCTGGACCTCGATGGCACGCTCGTCGGGGCCGATCTTGCGATCTCGGCGCGCGTGCGCGAAACGATCGCCGAGGCGCGTACGCGCGGCACGGAGATCACGATCGTCACCGGCCGCATGTTTGCTGCCACGAAGCCGTTTGCGCAAACGCTCGGCATCGCGGGTCCCGTCGTGTGCTATCAGGGCGCGGCGCTCTTCGAAGCCGCCACCGGAACCGTGTTGCGCGAAACACCGGTACACCAGGATGTGACCCGCACGGTGCTCGCGTGGGCGGAAGAACACAAGGTGCACGCGCAGTGCTACGCGGGCGACCGGCTCTACATGCAAGAGATCAACCGCTTTTCCAAGCGCTACACGGATCTGGCGAAGGTCGAGCCCATGCTCGTGCCGTCGTTGCGCGAAGCGTTTGCCGATCGGCCGTCGATCAAGATCGTGCTGGTCGACGATCCGGGCCCCTCGGAGCAACATCTGGCCGCGCTGAAAGCACTGCTCGGCGACCGCGCGTACCTCACGCGCAGTCACGTCGATTTCGTCGAAGTTCTCGCGCCCGAAGTGAACAAGGGCGAGGCCCTCGGGTTCGTCGCGCAGCGTTACGGCGTGACGTTGGCCGAGACGATGGCGATCGGCGATGCCTGGAACGACGTTCCGCTCATCACGGCGGCCGGTATCGGCGTCGCGATGGGCTCCGGTCCGCCGGAACTCTTCGCCAAAGCCGACGCGGTCGTCGGCGATGTCGCGCACGACGGGGTCGCCGAAGCGATCGAACGGTACGTGCTCACGTGAGCACCGCCTCGCGCGTACGACGGCGCACGAAGACCTCGATCGCCGGACGCGTGCGCATCTTTTGGGTGATCGCGTTGCTGTCGGCGTGCGTCGTGGCCGCACTCGGTGTCGCGTTCGCCAATGTACCGCAATTGCGCATCCGCTCGATCGACGCGAACGTGCCGGCCGGCGGACCGGTGACGAAGAGTGCGGTGATCGCCGCCGCGCACATCGATCCCGATGCGAACCTGTGGCTGTTGAACACCGGTGCCATCCGCGCGCGCCTCGAGGCGATCCCGTACGTCGCGAGCGCCGCCGTGCACCGCGCGCAGTTTCCGCATCCGGCGGTCGTGCTCGATGTGACGCTGCGTGCGGCGACCGGATGCGTGACGACGTCGAACGGCACGATGACGATCGATACGACCGCGCGCGTGCTGCAGACCGGGTGCGTGTCGGCGGCGTTGCCGCAGGTCGATATCGGCATCGGGCCGGCGGTGGCGCCGGGCGCGATCCTGACGGCCCCCGATATCGATCGCTTGCTTGCCGACGCGCGGGCGATCGGGGAGCACATCCCGGTGCGCACGGTCCGCCGCGACCGCTTCGGCGGGCTCGAGGCGGTCGATAGCCGCGGGGTGATCCTCAAGTTCGGGTCCGACGCCGACTTGCCGGCCAAACTGGCCCTGGTCGAACCGATCCGGCGCAGCGCCGGAGGGCGCCCGCTGCGGGTCATCGACCTGCGCACGCCCACGACCCCGGTCGTCGAATTTCCATAGTCCTTGTAGGGACTGCGCTTCTCACCCACAATATATAGTGCCCATAGTATGGAAGGCGGCTTGTAGTGGCACGCGGCGAGATTATCGCTGGGCTAGACATCGGCACGACGAAAACGTGTGCCGTCATCGCCGCCTCGGGTCCCGACGGTTTGGAGATCATCGGGATCGGCGAAGCCCCCTCAACGGGGATGCGCAAAGGCGTCGTGACGGACCTCGAGGAGACGGTCCGGGCGATCGAAGCGGCAACCGAGAAGGCCGAGCGGATGGCCGGCGTCCACGTGTCGCACGTGTACGTGGGGGTCACGGGCGAGCATATCCAATCCACGAACAATCGCGGCGTGGTCGCGGTGTCGGGCGACGACCGTGAGGTCATTGCCGCCGACGTGAAACGCGTCGTCGATGCGTCGAAGATCATCAACCTCGCCGCCGACCGGCAGATCATCCACGCGCTGCCGCGGCATTACACGATCGACGGACAAGACGGCGTGACCGATCCGCTCGGGATGTCCGGCAGCCGGCTGGAAGTCGATACGCACATCATCACCGGCGGCGCCACGTTCATCGCCAACGTCCTCAAGTGCGTGCACCGCGCCGGCCTCGAACCGGCCGGGATCGTGTTCGAACCGCTGGCATCGTCGGCTGCGACGTTGCTCTCGGAGGAGAAACACGTCGGCTGCGTGCTGCTCGACATCGGCGGCGGCACTACCGACATCGCGGTGTTTGCCAACGGCGGCGTGATTCACAGCGCGACGATTCCCGTCGGCGGCAACATCCTCAGCAACGACATCGCGCTGGGATTGAAAACGACGGCGGCCGAAGCCGAAAACGTCAAGCGCACCTACGGTTCGGGCCTCACTCGTCCCGACGAAGCGGAACAGACGTTTCACGTTAAGACGCTCGACGGCCGCAGCACGCGCGAGGTGACCTCGGCGCAGCTGCGTGCGATCGTGCTGCCGCGCGTGCTCGAGATGTTCCGGCTCGCGAAATCGAACATCGTCGAACGTCTGCCGCGCGACCAAGTGCTGAGCGAAGTGGTCATCACCGGCGGCGGCGCGCATCTGCGTGGGATCGAGACGACCGCGGCGGAGATCTTCGGCTTGCCGGTGCGGATCGGCGTACCGGCCACGATCGCCGGCCTGACCGATTCCGTCAAACAGCCGGAATACGCCACCGCCGTCGGCCTCGTGCTCTTCGGTCCGCGCGGCGAAGCCGCTCCGCATCTCAACGGCCGCACCGGCGGCACCGCGTTCGCCAAGCTGTGGACGTGGTTCACGTCGATCTGGAATTAGCACGATGAACGGCGACGATCCACATTATTCGCCGATTACACACCGTCCACAGAAGTCTGCGCCGACTAGGCCCCACCCGCCGTCCGAACCAATTCTATTGCAAACTCGTCTATTTCCGGAGGACCCGCATATCATGGCCGACGCGAAACGTTTCGTCCCCGAACACGCCGCGACAATCAAAGTTCTCGGGTTGGGCGGCGGCGGTTGCAACGCCGTTAACCGCATGATCGAAGCCGGTCTCTCCGGTGTCGAGTTCTATGCCATCAACACCGACGTTCAAGCGCTTCGTTCATCGAAGACGGAGAACACGATACAGATCGGCGCGAACCTCACGCGCGGTCTCGGTGCCGGTGCAAATCCGAACATCGGCCGCGAAGCGGCGGAAGAATCGCGCGAAGATCTCGCGATGCTGCTCGACGGTGCCGACCTCGTGTTCATCACGAGCGGCATGGGCGGCGGCACCGGGACGGGCGCCGCTGCCGTCGTGGCGGAGCTGGCGCGCGAATCGGGCGCGCTGACGATCGGCGTGATCACGAAACCGTTCGCCTTCGAAGGCCGCAAGCGCATGCAAGCGGCGGAGCGCGGGATCGCCGATCTCGAAGCCAAGTGCGATACGCTGATCACGATTCCGAACGAGCGCATCCTGCAGATCATCGAGAAGCGCACGCCGCTCAACGAAGCGTTCGCGTACGCTGACGACGTGCTGCGTCAAGGTATTCAGGGCATCTCCGATCTGATCACGCAGCCCGGCCTGATCAACCTCGACTTCGCCGACGTGAAGACGATCATGACCGATGCGGGATCGGCGATGATGGGAATCGGCGAAGGTTCGGGCGAGCACCGCGCCGCGGACGCCGCGCAAAAGGCCATCGCCTCACCGCTGCTCGAGACGACGATCGAAGGCGCGCGCGGCGTGATCTTCAACATCACCGGCGGCCCGGATCTCTCGATGTATGAAGTGAACGAAGCTGCCGACATGATCAGCCGTGCGGTCGATTCGGAAGCGCAGATCATCTTCGGCGCATCGATCGATCCGGCGATGCAGGGCCGGGTCCGCGTCACGGTTCTCGCGGCCGGCTTCGGCACACGCCCGCAGCGCACGAGCTCGATGCTCGGTTCATCGGCGCACCCGCTCGACTTCGACAAGATCGCTCCCGTCAACATGGACGACATCGAAGTTCCCGCGTTCCTGCGCTATCGGGCGTAGGCTGCATTGGGTTCGGGAGTGGTAATTCCGGCGGCGACGAGCGATCGGGCGATCGCGATTCGGCGCGAGATCCATCGCTTTCCCGAACTCGGCTTCGAAGAGCATCGGACGTCGGCGCTGGTTGCGCGCGAGCTCGACGAACTCGGTATCGAGCATCGGCGCGTTGCCGGCACGGGCGTCGTCGGGATCATTCGCGGAGCGTTGCCTGGCAAAACGGCCGCGCTGCGCGCGGACATGGACGCGTTGCCGATCGATGAAGACTCAGGCGAAGCGTGCGCGAGCGAAGTGCCCGGCAAGATGCACGCATGCGGCCACGACGCGCACACCGCGATGCTCTTGGGTGCGGCGCGCGAGTTGAGCGGCCGGCGCGCGACGTTGCACGGCAACGTCGTGCTGCTGTTTCAACCGGCCGAAGAAGGGCCGGGCGGTGCCGAACCAATGATCGCGGCCGGCGCGCTCGACGATCCGCGCGTCGATGCGATCACGATGTTGCACGTCGATCCGCGCCTGCCGACCGGAAAGATCGGTATCACGCCGGGTCCGGTCAACGCGGCAGCCGACGAATTGCACCTCACGATTCGCGGTTCGGGCGGCCATGGCGGGTATCCGCATCTTGCCGTCGATGCGATTCCGGCGGCTGCGGCAACCGTGCTGGCGCTGCAAAATATCGCCGCTCGCGAAACGGATCCATTTGCGTCGCTCGTCATCACGATCGGCACGATTGCGGGCGGTTACCGCAACAACGTGATCGCGGATCGCGTGCAGATGACGGGCACGATTCGGGCGTACGATCCCGCGATTCGTAACGGCATCGAAGCGCGCATCCGGCGCATCGTCGATGGGGTAGCGGCAGCGTATGCATGCAGCGCCGATATCGAGGTGGTGTACGGTTATCCGCCGGTGGTGAACAACGTCGCGCTGGCCCACGCATTCACCGATTACGTGCGCGAACGTAACGGTACGACGGTCGAGCAGCTGCCGCCGACGATGGGCGCTGAAGACTTCGCCTACTTCGCCGAGCGCGTTCCGGGCGTCGTCGTGCGGCTGGGCATCTACAACGAAGCGCGCGGATCGGTGCACTCCGGTCACAGCCCGCAGTTCCGGCTCGATGAAGATGCCATTCCGACCGGAATTGCGACCCTCGTCGCCTTCGCCGAGGGCGTGACCTCGGGAGCGATTCAGCCGCAATAGATTGTGGATGCTTGGCCGCTCCCTACAATATCTAGTGGTTAAAGAAGGTTAAGCCTGCAGGCGGGGCAAACGTTCGCATCATGGCGATCCCCGCGTATACGTTCGATCGCCCGTCGACCCGGGCGATCCATCGCGCTCAAGACGTCGCGTCGCCGGCGGCGACGGCGTTCGCGCGCATTTGCGAAGTCGAGAAGTGGCCCGTGTGGCTGTCGTTTCTGCGCTCGGCCCGGCTCACCGAACCGCACATACCATTCGGTGAGGGCAGTGAGGTTGCGATCCGTTCGCGCCTGCCCGGCGAAGAGGAAGAGCTCTTCGAGGTCGACCGCTTCATCCCGGGCTTCCACGTGTCGCTGGTCGGAGCGTTTTCGTGCCGGCGCCGGCTCGATTTCCGGGTCGAACAGAAATCCGAACGCTCGAAGGTCGTGGTTAAACTCGACTATCCGACCTACGGCGGGGTCGTCGCGGCGCTGGTCGACCGCCTGACCCTGCGGCGCCGCCTCGACACGGCGCTCGGCGACTCGCTCCTCCACTTCAAGGGACTGGTCGAATTTGATCGCGAGGACGGCGTTCTGAGCGACTTCTGAGGCCTGCAGGCGGCTAGCAGTCGTTGCACCATAGTGCTAGTTTTGGTACACTATACGACGATCCGATCTTGCGTTCTGGGAGTTGACCTTGCCACTTTACGAATATCAGTGCCGCGCGTGCCGGAAGACGGCGGAAGTCCGTCATGGCTTCAAGGAAGCGTTCGAGGGTAAGTGCGAGGCGTGCGGCGGTGAGATGGCGCGGGTTTTCACCCCTGCCGGGATCGTCTTCAAAGGCTCCGGTTTCTACCTGACGGATTCGCGTTCGGCTGCCGAAGCGAAGTCCAAGGCCGCGAGCAAGACGTCGTCGAGCGAGAGCTCAGCCACGCCGGCCGCGTCGTCGGAGAGTTCAACGTCCACCGCAGCCCCGGCGGCAACGCCGGCTCCGGCCGCGACGACGCCCGCGCCCGCGCCCGCTAAGTCCGAAAGCGCCGCCTAGGCCCTCGCCGATGGATCCGTCCGGCCTGCTGTGGATCGGCTCCATCGTTGCCGTCCTGGTCTTCCTGGATCTGCTCTTCGTCGAGCTGCGCCGGATTTTCCGCGAGGGGAAACGGCTCGCGACGCGGCTCGTTGCGTACGCCGACTTGCCGATCTTTAGCCTCCTCGCGGCAAGCGAGGGCGACATCGACCGGATCGTCCGCGCGATCGATGCGCTGGCATCGCTCGCCGAACGGACGAAGATCGCGCTCGAGTCGCTGCGCCGGTGTTACAAGCCGAAAGGCTCGTCGCCGGGCTGAGCGTCGGGATGCCCTTCGGGCGGCTCCCAATTCCAGCCGAACCCGGCGCGCTCTTCAGGATCGGGCGAGAGGCCGAACGGGTCCGGGTCTTCGGGTAACGCGAACGGCGTCCCAAGCGGTGCCGGGCGTCCGCCGGCCGGCGGTACGCCGAACGGTGCCGTGTCCGGCAGCCCGAAGGCCGGCATTTGGGCGGGGCCGCTCGGCATGCCAAATGGCGCCGCTGCGGGCGGAGCCGGGGCTGCTGCGGGCGGTGCCGGTGTTGCCGCCGGCAGAGGGATGGGTGCGGCCGGTTGCGGCGGAGCCGCCGCGGCGGGCGCAAAGGCCGGTGGGGCCGGGGCTGCGGGCACCTGGGCCGGGGGTGTCCCGGAAGGCGGTAGCACCGGCGGAAACTCGGCACCGGGCATCGAGGCGGCGTAGGCCGGCGGCGGCGTGACCGGGGCCGGCGAGGGCTTGGCCGGTGTGACCGGCGGTTTGGGCGCGACGGCGGCGGCGGCAGCAGCCGCGACGGCGGCGCGGCGCTCTTCGAGTTCCGCCAGCTCCGCCGCGGTATCTTCGCGAAAGAGCGTACCGGCGGAGGCGCGGACCGGTTCGCCCGCGCCGAGCGCGACGAGCACGAAACGCGAGAGCGGCGAGAGCTGCGCTTCGGGGCTGCGCGCGAGCTCGCGCAGTTCGTCGAGATAGGCCCGCGGCATCTGCTCGACTTCCATCGCGTCGAGGATCAAGCCGACGGTCTCTTCGACCGCGAAGCGCGGCGCCAAGCGCGTGAAGGTGAACTGCTGCATCAGCACGTCGGCCTTGACCATCGCGAGCAGCTTGCGCCAGTAATCGATCGGCTTGTACTCTTCGAACGCCCCGGCTTCATATTTTGCGCGCGAATACAACTCGGAAATGCGCTTACCCAGCGGATCGGCGGGCGGAGCCGGCTCGACGATGATGATGCGCTTGCCGACGCGCGCCAGTTCCCAAACGATCTGGGTGTGGAACGTCGGATCGATTTCATGTAAGTAATGGAACGCGATGACCGCATCGAAAGTGTTGTCGCGCGAGGGAATGAGCGTCGTGCTGCCGCGCAGCGTGGAAATGCCGAGCGCTTCCAGCTCGGCGAGTTTCGCCGTATCCGATTCGATCACGCTCACGTCGACGCCGATCTCGATCGCGCGTTTCACCCAAAGGCCGTCGTTCGCAAAACCGCAGAAAAGGACGCGTTCGCCGCGTACGAGCGACATCGCGTCCCAGATGAGTTGGTCGATCCGGCGCGATTCGCGGAGAAATTCGGCAGCGTAATCCAGCATGGGCAGCGGCAATCGGTTCGGCGACCAACAGAGACCGCCCTCGGCTAGCGTGTAGGGATCAAGTAAAAGCAGTTAGCCGACCGCCAGTAGGCGGCTCGGGCCCCGAGACCCACTCCGCGGCGGTAATCGTGAGGGCCCGAACGCGATGAATTCGCTTGAGGTGAATTCACTTGAAGCGAATTCACGTGGGGAAGGTGGGACTCGAACCCACTAGTAGAGCGTTTTTGACGGGTGCCGACAGACACATTCCCTCGTAAAAACCCCTCCTGAAGGGTGCCAAGAGGTGCCAACGGTTGCCATCGACGGCAACCGAATGGCAACCGCGGGAAGCGCTGCGCCACTGGTAGAGGCGAAAAAAGCCGTCGGCGGCCCGCGTCGAAATAGAGATGGCAACGGCGAAAAAACTTCGCCACTTCGCAAGGAGCCTTCGATGGCATCCAACCTACCAACTCGCATCGGTGCGGGCATTATACTTGGCACGTTCATGCTCACTGAAGCTCCCAACGGCGCAGATCGAGACTTTCACCCGCCTCACGTGCCGGATATACACTACGGCATCCCATTCAACACGTCGGGCAGCTTCGTTACGGTTTCTGCATCGGGCGGTGTGTCTCGCGCCGACTTCGGCCGGGGCCCAGATGAGCCGGAACAGTGGAAGTCCACCAGCAGCCCCGAGCGCCCCCAAACGTGGATTTCCGTTCCGGGCATTTCTGCCGCCAGCGTGGGCTACGTGAGCGGCCGCCGCGGCGTGGTGGTCGTGGCCAACACCGGCGAGCCGTACATCGGCGGCTATTGAACGAGCGGCGGAGGGAAGCGCTAGCGCCTCCCCGCGAGAATCCGTTGAATGCACGGCTAGCAAAGATCGCTCTTCGGTCGTCAGGTGAGCCCAATTCAGTCGGCCTGAATTGAAGGTGCAGGGAGGTACGAACATGATTCAACGAGTGCGTTATGCGCTTCTCGTTCTTGTCATAGCTGGAAGCGTTCTCATTGCATCGACCGCAGATACCGTTTCCGGCGCTGGGGGGTTAGAATGCTGGAGATTTTAGGAACGAAGACAAGCCCGGCACTGTACATTCTCTTAGCATTTCTTATACTTGCAGGCGTGAAGCTTAGTAGACGCGGGCGTGTACCTGACAAGAACAAGAAGAAGAATGCCGGGACTCTCTTCCTAGCCTCAGTGACGTTTTGCGGCTTGTTCTGCGGTGTGTATGCGTTTTCGAGAGCGCAGTACTTGATATTCTATGCGCTTGCCGCAGCGCTCGCCGCGGTCTCGAGTGCTCTAGTTTACCGCCGATCAACCTAGGGCGTGTTAACACAACACGCGCAGTCCCTCGACGATCAGTGCGAAGTGGATTAAATGCTTGTGGAAACCGAGCGATAGTGAGCCTCGCGAATAGCGGGGTGCATTGGGCCGAGCGCCTTCAGGAAGAACCGCCGAAGGGCACTCGGCACCGCCGCACGCCTCGCGCTGGAGGAGAACCGCAGCCCCAGCGTGCCACCCGGCCGCTGGAGAGGAGGCCTGCGGATTCGAGCGCGAGGAGTTCTTACTCAACGCCTAAGCTCACGAATGCGGTGCCGAGCGGCGGCGCGTTGCGCCACAAGTTGGTCAATCTCGGCATGCAGCGCTCGGCGGGCCTTCGTCTTCGCGGCGTTTAGCGGGTCGCTCTCGTCGAAGCGCAGATATCTATCCGACATCTCGCGCTGCATTAATTCTGGTAGGTGCTGGTCCACATCAGCCGCGATGCTCTTTTGCACCTCGATTTCCGCCGAAGTCTCGAACGCTTCGGCTTCAGCGTCGAGCGTGCGCAGTCCAGCGTTCAGATCGCCGAGAGTTGCAATCGCCATGCGGGTTGCGGCCAGCGCTCCGTCATCTGTCTTTCCGTCCAGGTACGCGTGCGCCGCGGCGCGTTGAAGCGGCTCGATCAGTGCCTGCTGTGCGGCGAGGTCGGAGGCGGCCTTGGCCAGCGCGGTCATGATCGCTTCGCGCGAAGTTGCTGTTGTCGTCATCGCTGATCGTCTCCAAGTGAAAGTAGGCCCGCGTCGACCTTGGCCCACAAATCGTTGAGCCGAAGGTCTAGCTTGACGGGCTGATCGATGCCGAGGATGCGGTCAATACGCTCTTGCGCCTTGATCGCGGCGAACAAATGCGAGCCGCCTTCGTCAGCGAGTGCCTGCTGTTTGATGAGGCCATAGGCCGCGATAGAGTCGGCACGGTGTTCCTCGGCTCTCTCGCCGTGCTTTTCGACACGCCTTTGCCGTTCCGCAGCAATATCGCGCATCACGGTACCCCGGTCCAGGTGAGCGAAAGGCGGCGCTGCGCCGTCGGGGCCAGGGCTGGTCAACTCTGCAGTAATGCGCCGCGTGCTGCGCCCCAAGACGTGCATTTCATAGATTTTTTCGGCACGCTGAAGCTGAAAGGGAGTTTTGTCGCGCACGCGAGTGGCTGGCTTTGGAAGGGCCATCCGGCCAGTATAGCACTCAAGAATGCTATATGCTACGCGGCTTTTCTTCGTGCTTGACATGGCCCGGGCTTGATCGTCGCCCTATGTTCCCGCGCGTTGGATTCATTATCACGAATTTGCGTCATGCGTCGAAGAATGTCGTCGGGTTCTACAACAAGCGCGGGACGGCTGAGCAATGGATAAAAGAATGGAAGGGCGCGTTAAAAGGGACACGGCTCTCGTCCCGCTCGTTCAACGCCAACGCGGTTCGCCTCCAGCTTCACGCGCTAGCTTACAATCTCCGAAATTTCCTCCGCACGCTCGCGACTCCAGTGACGATTGCGGAGTGGTCGCTGACAAGTCTTCGCGAGAAGCTGATCAAAATCGGTGCCAAGGTCGTCAGTCACGGTCGCTACGTTTCAGATGGCCGAGGTCGCGATCCCTCGGAAGTTGTTCGCTGAGATCATGCAGAGAATTGCCGCTTTGCGATCGCCGCCGATGGCAACGGCAACATGAGCACCCCGGCGACTGTGCGCGCTGGTAAAACGACGGGAGAGGTGCGTGCTTATGATCATGAAGCAAGGCTTTCTGGTGCCCAGCAGGCCGAAGCGCGCCTCACTTCGTGCCGGACCGACGGCCCAGCTTGCCGAGGCCACCGAAAACTGCCGGATTCATCCGGCGTCGACTCGAACAAGTCGGTCATATGGGGAATCCCGGTTAGGGCTGTAATCTTACTCAACATCAGCGACCTTGGCATTAAAGTAACCGCGGAAATGAGCGAGGCTAGAAAGCGCTGGCGACATTTCGAAACGGTTGCAAATAGAACTATTGTCGGCAAAATGCGGCGTCGCTTTCGAATTGGTAAGTGGCAAGCGATCGTGCTGAAGGCAAGACGCGAAGTCGAGGCCAGAAGAAAAGCTCCGAGAACCCCGGCAGCCTATGAATATCGGCTCGTACTATTTCTCGATTTTCTTGGTTTCAAAGAACTAGTGCAGCAAAGCGTTGCTGACGCGACCCTACTCAACGATTTGCTTGAAACCATCGACATAGTTGGAGAGATAGGTGACGGTCACGAAACCACGCCACAAGCGAACAACTTACTCAATTCTCTGACTCGATGGTAGTGTCGTACCGCATCTCGGAGCCGTCGGCAGTCTTCTTCCTATTGAATAACATCGCACTGGCCGTTATAAAGATTACGGGACGTGGTTTCCTCGTCCGCGGGGCTGTTACAATCGGGCAACTGTATCACACGGAAAAGTACGTCGTAGGACCTGCCCTAAACGAGGCATACCGCCTGGATTCAAGGGTAGCAAAGTCGCCACGGATATTGATTGATCCCGACGTTCTCGAGGTTGCGAGACGTTTTCGCAGTGATATTCATACTGCAAGTGAGGAAGCTGCTTATGTTGAGCCATTCTTAACGGTGGATGATGACGGGCTGTTCTTTTTTGACTATATTTCGTTCGATGACGTCACTGCCGTTTGCGGCGGTGAGGAACAACTGTTTCCGAACTATCTAAAAATGATTGGCGAGATGGTCGAGCGAGGCCTCACCCATTCAGACGCTCAGGTACAGAATAAATATTTGTGGCTACATCAAAAATATGTTGCAACGCGATCGTCTATTGCGGAGTTGGAGGCCGACAACGTGATACGAGTGGAGTTCCCGGATGTCTACGAGAAAATTGTGGCGCTGCCGGATTATCGCGAGCAGGCGACTGCGGCGATGGAGGCCGTCGCGCGTTTCGAGGCGACGAAATTATGAATGCACGCTAAGATGTCTTTTTCCAAATCCATCGGGTGAATCCGGGTTTAGATGATTTCTCGTGATTCATCCGGCGAATTCGCGCTTAGCCCAGAACAACGGCGCGTCGAGCATCTCATCGCGTTTTCGAACGGGCTGACTGATGCGCCGTGGGCTTACGACGACAACGTGGTCGCCGCGAAGGGCGGAGGAAGCCTCACCCTCCACGGAGTCGCCTCCTGGTCCAAGCACGGCGGTCAGTGTGTCCTCGACGCTCAGACCTACTTCAGCCACCACCTCATGTCAAACGGCGAGTACGGCAAGTTTATCCCCGCCGAGGAATACGTGTCGCTCTCGGGCGCCGACGGATCGTGGAGGTCGGAGAGATCCCATCTAACCCGCTCGAATCACCACGTCGACGACGGCAGGGTTAGCGACACCGCCACGCTCGAACTCTACGACCTCGGCACGGGCGACCTTGATCGGCAAATGCCCTCGTTGGGGCTCGTGCTCGCCGGCGCGGACCAGCACTTTTGGCCGACGGCTTTCCCGAATCGAAACGGCGGAGTCTCGGTGGACGGCGTCGTCGCGACGATCTTCGGTCGCGATGCGCTGATACGAAGGATGCCCACGAAGACGGACGCAGGCAACGACATGCTCGTCGCTTTCGATGGCGCGCCGCTCGAAAAGCAGCAGCAGAACGCGCTGTGGATCGTCCTGTCGTTTCTTGCCGGTAGACGAGTGAACGTCGTCGGCGAGATCGGCATCGAGGGCGACCGCGAGGTATGGCGCAAACGTCATATGTGGACCGAGTCGCCCCACAAGGCCCAGCCACCGCTTGGCCCTGAGCGATTGCACGCGATGTCGACGCTCCTGCCGCGGATGCTGAACAACGCACTCGCGCTTCTCGACGAAGGCATCCCCCTGGACATCGCGCTCGCGCATCTCTTCGCCGACTCGCGAGGTCATCTCGACATCGAGATGCGCGACGTGACGCTCGCGCTCGACGCGCTCGTCGAGGCGAACGCGTTCGTGTCGAATGGGGTCACGATCGTCGATCCCAACGAGTACGGCGAGCTATTCCCGACGTTGGAGCAGGCGCTAGACGATGCGCTACAAGGTCACGAGAAGCGCGAGGATCTCCTCAAGCGGCTCTCGGAGCGTCTGAAAGGCGCAAACGACGTTTCGCACGGCGAGCGTCGACGAAAATTCTGGAAGCGAATTGGTTTTGAGTTGAAGCCCGACGAAAAGGACGCGCTGGACAACCGTCACCCGATGAGTCACAAAGGTTCCCTATTGCGCGGCGCCGGCGACGAAGAATACGAGGCGCTGTTGCGCCAGACGCGTCTTGCGCGGAACCTCATGAATCGCGTGATCCTGGCGCTGCTCGGCTACGACGGCCCCGTGTTCGACTACACGAGCGGCAAGACTGAGCCGTGGCAGTATTATATCGACCGCGACGGCTCGCGCGCGAAGAAGCAATAGCGAAAGAGAATAAATCGGCGATTCATCAATGTCTTTTCGCCGAAGTCATTTGGTAAATCCGTGCTAAGCTAAGATGTCTTTTTGGCCGAATCTATCTGGCGAATCCGGGTTAATATCTCATCTCTTTTGTAATCGCGCGCGCGAGTTTCGTGCCCTAATATCTCACTAATATCTCAATCATCTCAACGGGCATCAACCAGTTGATGTCGGAGTAACCTTGTCCGTGTGCGTGCGAGGGCATGTTCACCGGAATGTCGTCGATGGTTCCCGCGAGGTCTGTTCCGTGATCGAGCTGGAAACCACGAAGATAATACTGATTGGCCTTCCCTTCGCCGCTATGCTGGCTGATGATGAGGCCGGGGATGTCCTCGAGGATCTCACCCGCCCGTAAGATCGGCTGGTTTGCGATCTCGGTCTGGTTGATCGTTCCTTCTGACGCCGCGGTCGCGCTGCCGACGAGATTTGACTCGCGACCGATGGCGGCAACATGACCGATCTCCGAAAGCGGTGCGGGCGAAGGACACGCGCTTGCCTCTGGCGTTGCATTCGCACCAGCCCTCGGTGTGGACGACGGGCACGGCGTCGGCGCAGCTGGTAGTACCGGTGCTGCAACTGCAAGCAGAACGGCCACGAGAATCGGGAACAATGAGGCACCTCCGCCGGCCCCGTTGTTTGCCGAGATAACTGTGCCCTCGCACGAAACCGTCTATACGGTAGTTTTTACGTGCAATGTTTACGGGTATACAGTTCACGAAGAAACGCGTTCGAACCGTGGGCGCGGTAACCGAATGTTGTCTGCGGTTCCCAACGTTGAGCGACTTGATGAACGGGAGCCATTGCTATCGCACCTTGAGCACAGGAGCGGGGTATTGAGGTTCCACCTCGCCGGGATTGCGTAACTCGATCCAGCGCACGATTTCACCGTTGGCATATGTCTGTATGGCCTTGAAGACGAGTTGTCGTACGCCGGATGGAATGGGACCAGCAAGAATTGCGAAGTCCTGGTACTCGCCGGGAGCGATGGAACCGCCCTGCCATGTAATCGTGTCGACGGCGGCGACCATCTCGCCGTGTTGCGTTTTGATCGGCGAGTCCAGTTTTCGCATGGTGACGCTGCTATGCCAACCCGGGACCGGACGTAGCTTCACGGATGCAATCGGGTGGTCTTGCGGCATTTGAATGACGAGCTTCGTCGTAGCGCTGTTTGCACGCTCATCCGGACAGCGAAACGTGATTTCGTCGACACTCCCCGCAGGGAGTTCAGGTGGAGCGATCGTCACGTGCGCTACTGCGGGTGCAACGAGCGTCCCGAGTATCACGGCCAGCAGGCATGCCGAGATGCGAGTGTTCAACGGCTATTCTCCTCGAGGGGAAAGGTGCTATGGTTTTCATCAAAATCGCCGCTGCGAGCACTGATGAAAGCGCTCCAGCTGCCATCGAACGGCAGCGTCGTCGTGCCGTCGAAGTCACCCTCCCCAGTGCGTGACATCGGGACTACGAGCGGACCGATGTTGCGAACGACCTCGCGGACGGAAACGTCCACGCCGTCGAGCCCGCGAGTGGCCCCGTTTGGACCCGTTCCGTTAACGCGAAACTCCCACTGCCGTTGACCGCGCGTCGTTGCCGACACATGGACGGTGATATCGCGCACCGAGAATGTCGTCGCTGCCGATGCGATTGGGGCGGCTTCGCGTGGCAACGGACTTTCAACGAGCACGGCGGTCACTGCGATGACGGCAGTGAGGAGCCACAACTCAAGCTTGAGCCAATGCCCGATGGCGAAGCGGCTCCGAGCAAGTGCGCGACGGGAAAGAAGCGCCACGGCCAGTGCCGCAAGCAAGAGGGCGATTTTCAGGTCGATTTCACGCCCGTATGGCGTCGTTATCAGGGCCGTAACGGATCCAACGTTACGGATCGTTTGGATGATACCGGTAACGACGATGGTGCTCACGGCCGTAATGGCGATCGGTGAGATGCCGCGGAGGTCTTCCGTGGGTTCGAGCGTCGTACCAATCGCAAGCACCCCGATCCAGGCCGCGGCGGCGATCAGGTGGAGGGTGTCGGCGACGACGCCGAGGGCGGTTGGTTCGCTGCCTGCGGCGTGCCCCGCCAGACTCAAGGAAACGGCAGCGACGATGCACGCGGTGATGAGGACGTCCCACCAACGCCGACGGTGACTGACCGCAACAATGCCGGCAAACGCGGCTCCGATGGTTGCAAGTCGCAGCACGCCGACATGCGTTGTAAACGCCGACGCAAGCGTTCCGCCGGCAAGATCTGCCCTTAAGGCGACGTCGGCAAAGGCACAGAACGCGAGGACGAACCAGGCGCCGAACTCCACGAACTTCGGTGGACGGTTTGCGCGCCGGCCGACAGTCGCTGCACCAATCGGGAGGCCTATGCCGAGCAGCACCCCGGCGAAGATGCCGAAGTGGATGATTGGCAAAAGCAGCGTTGCCCCGTTGTCGGCCTCGGGCACCGGGGCCGGCCCGGCCGCGACGCCGACACCGAATGCGTACGCACCGTTGACGATGTGCGAGTCGGCGGAGACGACTTGCCAAGCGACGATGTAGCTGCCCTTATCGAGGCTGCCCACGCGAACTGCAATACGCGCAGGATCGCTACCCGGGTGAATGACGGTTCCGATGGAGTGCGGGACGCCCGCTGCATCGAGCACGCGGAGGGAACCGAGTGCCGTTTCGACCGGCTCGTCGAAGGTGAGCGTGACGATGAGAGGGGCGCGCTCCAGGCGCTCCCCAGCGGACGGTTCACTGGCCACGAGAACGGCGTGGGCAATAGCAGGCGCGCTCGTGAGCGCGAGAGCGCCCAAGAGAACCAGCACGCCGATGACCCGCGTGCAAATGGCGCGCGCGGTCCTGCCGAAAGGATGCGTCGGTATAGAAGAACCCCTGACGTCAGTCGAGTGTTGACATGCGCCGTACGGCGCGAAGCGTCAGCGAACGACTAGCGGAGGAGCACGTAGGCCGCGACACGCGGCCAAAAGAGGCATCCGCAGTTGGGCAGGCCCCATGCGGCGGCGGCGGTCGACATGCGGCGCGGCGGCTGTCCGGGGAGCGATGCGAAGCTCTCGTTCGAATACAATCGTGATCCGGCGAGTAAGGGCGATGACGCACCGGCCGAATCCGATTGCAATGGTGGTCGCGGCGACCGCCGTTGCGAGGACGATGCCGCCCAGTGACAACCATCCGCCGGCGCCCTGCGGTACGTTGCCGTCGATCGCCATCATTGTCCCGACCGCTCCGGCTCCGAGCGCCAAAATGCAGCCGCACGCCCTTCCAAACGGTTGGCGTGCAGCGTATCTCGCCAACGCGATTCGCCCGCGATCGAAGAGTAAGACCGCGAGCGCATTCAGGGTCAGCGCGACGGCGGCGATGCTCAGGACGAGTACAACAGGGCACAGCGAGATTGCGCCGCCCGTCATCGGCATCGAGTTCATGTCCATGCCCGGCATGGCCGCCATCGGGATTCCGAGGGAGACCTGGCGCGTACACGCGATTTGCGCTTGCGCCGCCAAGACTGTTGCGAGCGTTGCCAGAGTGAGAAATGCGCCAAGCGGCACAACCACGCGGCAACCGCGCACGAGGGACGACGCCGACATCTCCCGAGCATGTTGAGGCCAGCCTAAGTATGTCCTTCGTCGTGTCGAAGGTCGCATTCTGATCCCGTCAAAAGTAGTCGGACCGTTGATCTGCTCCGGCTTACAATTTGCCGTAAGCAACGCGGCTTGCTTGCCTTGCGCTCACCGAGCGAGTTGGTGCATAGCGAATTGCGCTTCATCCGTTTATCGACGACCTTAGCCCCACTCACCGCGCTGCTTGCTGCCGCGGTGCTTGCGATGGTGCTCGCTGCCCAGGCCGGCCTCGCGTTCTGTAACAACCGTGTCGCCGTCGCGATGCCGTCGAACATGATGGCATCGATGCCGGGCATGGACATGAGCGGCGGCATGCAAGCCGACATGGGCGGTCACGTTTTGATGATCTGCCCCGTTGTACTGGTGCTCATCGTCGCGAGTGCACTGCTGGCGGCGGGCGCGATTGTGCTGCTCTGGCGCGATCCCCATCGCGGGCTTACGCGCCGCACGATCTTGCATGTGCTGGCGCATCTTCCGCCGATTCGCACGGCCGCCACGCTCGTCATTTTCGGTGGCGCAGCGGTTTTGACGATGCGGGCCCTCGACGGCTCCGGGCCGCCCGCATTACCCGCATGCGTGCTGCTTACCGCACTGCTCGTCGGGTGCTCGCTGACGGCGACGTTGTTCTCGATTATCGCGGGGCGCGTAGCAATCGCGCTCGGTTTCCGCCTCATTCTGGCGGTCGTGGCGGCCCTCGCCCGCGTTCCCGATGTTGCCGCGCCATGCGCGCAACGGCTTGCCCCGCTGAGCGTTAACCTTAACTTCATCTGTCTGCTGGCCTCAGGCCAAGGGTTGCGCGCTCCTCCGTCACCCGCGCGCTAATCCAGCGCCCAGTCTGGGCGCAAACAGCAAACTGACGGAGATATTTCATGGTTACGTATGCCTATCAGGCGTTCGTGAGGCACTGTATCGCGCTCACGAAGGCCGCTAAATCACGCGCACGATGGACAGCGGCGCTCGCCGCAGCGTTGATCCTCTCGCTGTGCCTGCCGGCGCTTGCCGACGTCGTCGGCGTCGTTCGCGGAACGCTTTCAAGTCCCGACCATCATGCACTCGGCGGCGTCGTCGTGACGCTTGCGGGCGCGGGCGTGACGCTCTCCGCGACGAGCGACACGGACGGGCACTTCGCCTTTCCGCGCGTTCCGTTCGGGCATTACGCAGTGCAGGCGAGCACACAGGATGGGCCCGCCTCCGCGAGCGTCGACGTTGCAACCGGCACGGTCGTGGACGTCGATCTCGTTCCGTCGAAGATTATCGGCAGCACGAGCGCGACGACGACCGGCGTGCACGGGACACCCGTCTCCGAAAACACCATCACGGCCGCACAGATCGCGACCCTGCCGGTAAACACCACCATCAATCGCGTGATCGAGACGCTGCCTGGCGTGGTGCGGTTCTCGTACGACGAACCGGTCGTCGACGGCTTCCACGGAGTTACCTACGAGCTCGACGGCGCTCCATTGCCGTCCTCGACCAGCTCGAATTTCGCCAACTTGATCGATCCGCGCGAGGCCAATGCGATCGAAGTGTTCACCGGTGCCTTTCCGGCCGAGTTCGGCGGGCAGCGCATGGGCGCGGTGGTCAACGTCCAGAGCCTCAACTTTGCGAATCCGCCGCCGCCCGGTCTGATCTCGCTCGGTGCGGGCACGCTCGGCACGCAGGAGGCGCAACTCGTGAAGCAGTTCGACCTCGGCAGGGCGCAAGTTTCGCTTTCGCTCGACAACAGCGCCTCCGATCGTGGACTCGACACGCCGTCGGAAAACGCCATCAATGACGCCACGTCGACGACGAATCAGTTCTTACGCGTTGCATTGCCGCTCAATGCGCGCGATACGCTCGCGCTCGATATCGCTAATCAGTATGCCACCTATCAAATCCCGATCAACGTCGACCCCAACGACATAAACGCAGGCCAGGTATCGCTGCCTTCGCAGGACGACGTGCAGCGCGAGTACGACCGTTTCGCGGCCCTCTCGTTCACGCATACCGACGCCGATGGCAACGGCTATTTCCGCATCGTTCCGTGGACGCGGTATAACCGGGTCGTCTACGATGGCGACCTTGCGGCCGACGTCCAAGGCTACATCATCGGCACGCCGCAGACACCGCAATCGTGCACGGTAAACACGCCCACCCCCTACGACTGCCCCTCGAACGGCCTCTTCCAAGATCGGACCGCCGCCTACGTGGGCCTGCGCGTCGAGCAAGGCCGCACGATCGGCAAGAACACGCTCAGTTCCGGCGTCGATCTTCAGCAAGAAGACTTCGACTCGAACGTGACGATCGCGTTTGCGCCGGGCCAGAACCCGAACGGAACGCTCTTCCCGGTCAGCACCTCACAGCGCGGCTCGGAGACGTCGGCTTACGTCGAGGACGTGTGGGCGCCGAGTGCGACCCTGGCGATCAAACCGGGGCTGCGCTACGACCACAGCACGGGGTACGTCTCGGGCGGCCAACTCAGTCCGCGCTTCGAGATCGATCAGCAACTCGCGCCGGCCACCGTCCTGAACGCCTTCATCGGGCGCTATTACGCAGCGCCCGGACTCGAGGATACGCGCCAGGAAGCGGTCATCACCGATACCTACACGTCGACTGGAACACCGGTCTACGATCTGCAACCCGAGCGCGACACGATGCTCCAGGTTGGTGTTTCGCACGATTTCGGCCTGGGCAGGCGCGCTTGGATCAACGCGTACGACCGAACCGTCGTCAACGTGCTCGACACGACAAATCTGCTGAACACACCGCTCTTCGCGGTGTACAACAGCGCGATCGGCGTGACGCGTGGAATCGAGGGGCGTTACCAGCAGTCCTCACCGACGACGGACGTCGGCGTATCGTTCACCTACTCGCTCTCGCTCGCCGGTGGCGTCTCGGGCGGCACGTTCTTGTTCCCGCCGCCGCAAGTCACCGACTTGACCCTTCAACCGGAAGACCACGACGAAACCTACGTCGGCGACGCCTACCTGACGCGCCACTTCGGAAGAGACTTGAAGACGTACGCCACCCTTGAAACGCAGTACGGTTCGGGCTTCCCCGTCGCTTTTCTCGACGGCAGCGGCGGTCGTCTACCGGCCCATTTTCAAGAGAATCTTGCCTTCGGGCGTATGCCGGTCGGAAAACGTGTCGGCTACGAGTTCAGCGTCGACAACCTGCTGAATCATCGCTGGCTGATCAAGGTCGACAACGGCTTCAACACGACGCAATGGAACGCGCCGCAGCGGGCAGTCTTCCGAGTGCTCATCCCATGGTGACGGCGGTGCGGCTGAGTCGCCGTGACTTTGCTGCCGGCGCCGCTCTGATTGGCGGAAGCCTCTTAGCACCGAGGCTCGCCTTCGCGCAGTTGGTCGAGGCGCCTATGCGCATGCCGCCCGGACCGGTTGCGGGCCCGAAGTTCAACCGATCCGCCGAAGCGGCAGCGGCGAGACTTGGGCTGACGTGATGCGAAGACCGCCAAAGAGGCCGTGGCTCATCGCTGTTGCGGCCCTCATAATGTTATTCTTTCCCGGGCCGGCCTCGGCAAAAGCCGAGCGAGTGCACGGTCTCGTTCTTGCGGTGACGCCGAACGATGGTCAGGTTATTGTTCGGCACGACGCGTTCGGGGGATGCCGTGAATGACGATGCCATTCCGCGTCGTTCCGGAATCGCAAGTGGGCACGCTGCAACCCGGCAACACGATCGATGCGAGCGTCGATACTGCGACGGACCCCTGGACATTGCGTGATCTCAAAGTCAGCACCACGCAGATGGTCACGAGCGAGCCCGGGATCGAGCGGCGCGTCGTCCCTGTCCACCTCGGCGACGTGGTTCCTGATACGCCCTTTTTCGACCAGACCGGCCGTCCGTTTCGCTTCTCGCAGCTGCGCGGTCAGGACGTGGTCTTAGCGTTCGTCTATACGCGCTGCAAGGACCCGCGCATGTGTCCGCTGATCTCGGCAAAATTCCATCAGCTGCAAGGGCTGATCGGCACTCGAGCGATGCATCTAGTCGAGGTCACGCTCGACCCGTCCTATGACCGTCCGCCGGTACTCGCTCGCTATGGCAAGGTCTTTGGCGCCGATCCGAAGCGTTGGACCATGGCCGTCGGTGATGCAGAACCAACGCTCGATTTTGCGGCGCGTTTCGGAATCACCGCCTTCCCCGATCCCGCCGTCGGCCTCATTCACGCGGAGAACACAGTCCAGATCGACTCGGACGGGCGGATCCGATCGATGATCACCGAGACGTCGTGGCAACCCGACGAGATCATTGCCGACATCGACAACAGTCACGGTGAAGCCGCGAATCCGATCGCGCGCCTCGATCTCTGGCTCTCGAGTGCTGCGGTGGCCATATGTGGAAACAATGTTGCCGCGTTTAGCGGCCTGCTCGACCTAGCGGTCGTGCTGCTCATCGTCGGCGGATTCGGCTACCTGCTCTTCCGCGTGGCGCGCGGTATTGCTAAAAGCACCTAAATATTGAAGAGGAGACAACCCATGAATCTCAAGCCTTGGATAATCGCGACGATCCTATGCGCTTTCTCTCTTGGCGGAATCGCCCAAGCGCAGTCTACCACTCCCCCGGGCATCAAGACCATGAAGATGGGAACCATGTCAATGTTGACCGGCGCAAGCGGGTTGACGCTTTACGTTTTCGATGCCGACACTGTCCCTGGAAAGTCTGCCTGCAATGGACCGTGCGCGGCGAAATGGCCCCCGCTCGCGGCGCCTAGCGATGCCAAGCCTGTTGGCGCATACACGATCGTTACGCGTGACGACGGGTCGACGCAGTGGGCCTACAAAGGGAAGCCGCTGTATTTCTTTGCGAGCGACAAGCAGCCGATGGACACGACCGGCGATGGTGTGGCCGGGAAATGGCATGTAGCTTCACCCTAAATCGCTAGCCTTCTTGTTCGACACGCGCACCAACGAGAATTACGTATACGTGACCAGGGTCATGAAGCCGAAATCTTGGTGATCCTGCATGTGACAATGGAAGAGTGATGTGCCCGGGTTGTCAGCCACGAACTCGATCTCCGCAGTCTTCCGGCCGGGAACGGCGACGACGTCCTTCATGAGCCCGGACATCGCTTTCCCGGTCCAGTTGGTCACCTCGAAGGTGTGCCGATGCAGGTGGATCGGATGCATGTCGCCGCTCTGGTTGTTTAGCACGATACGATAGCGTTTGCCGCGCTGCACGACCAAGTGGTCGGTGTCGGGCCAGGATTTGCCGTTGATCGTCCAACGATTGTAGCCACCGCGGCCGCCGGGAATCTTGTCAAACGTCAGCGGGAAGATGCCGTCCACGTCCCGCGTGACGGGCGGTCGCGCAAAGATCGTGTAGTCCCATTGCGACGGCGGCGGCGCTTGCCACACGGGATCGCCGCGCGCGCCGGCGTACTCGACCACCGCTCCCATCCCCATCGTCCGCATCGCGTTTTGCGTTGCGCCGAACACCCACACGCCAGGCGCGTTCATCTCGACGACCGCATCGATGCGCTCGCCGGGCGCGAGGTAGAGCACGTCGACGGTCTGCGGGACCGGCACGGGATTGCCGTCGAGCGCAAGTACGGTGAAGCGATGCGCCGGAAGCGCAATCGATGCGTCCATCGTGGCGTCGGCGTTGAGCAGGCGAAACAGGACGCGCTGGCCTTGCCGCACGCGAATCGGATCGCCGAAACCAAGTGCGCGGCCGTTGAACGAGGCCGACATGTAGTTCACTTCGAGCCCGTTGTCGGCCGGCGGTCCGCGCCGCAGGTCTTGCAGGATGACCCAACTCGGTTCCCACTGGCGCAGCGCGATGAATGCTTCTTTATCGTAGCGTCCGGGGTCGTTCTTCGGTTCGATGTAGAAGAAGCCGAACTGGCCGGTGTAGAGACTGCGGTTGAAATCCGTCTTCGCGATGGCGTGGGCGTGATACCAGCGCGTGCCGGCGGGTTTGGCGACGAATGTGTAGCGGTAGGTCGTACCCGGCTCGATCATCGGGTCCCCCTCTTCCATCGCGCCATCCGCGCTCACGGGGACTTGTAAGCCATGCCAATGGACGATGTCATCGATGCCGCAGAGCTTGTTCGTGACGTCGATCGTCACTTGCTCGCCCTCGCGCACGCGGATCAGCGGTCCTGGAATCGTGTCGTTGTAAGCAATCGTCTCGATCGTGTGGCCTGGCGCGATCTCGCTGGTCGTCAGGTTCATCGTGAGCGCATAGTGCGAGCGGCGTTGAGCCGCCGCCGGCAAGGAGACGCCGGCCGCAATAGGAACCGCGGCAGCGGCCGTCAGGAACGCGCCCCGGCTTAGGCGATCCACCAGCCGCCGACGACGATGTAGAGGGCAAAGAAGACCGTCAGTAGGGGAACGATCCAAACGTCGTCTTTCGTCGTGAATAGAGTGAGGCGCAGCATTAGGTCGCTCCTAAACATTGCGGCCTAAGGCCGTTGCTGTCTCTGATAATCCGCCGGATAATGGGTCGCCCGCGCTATCGCCGTACACGGCCTCGACGGGCCGCCCGAGGACGCCGCCCGCGGCGTTGATCGCAGCGAGTGCCAGTTCGACCGCATCCTATTCTTGCCGACCGCGTTCGGCGTTCGGCCCGCTGAGCGGCGCGTCCACGCCGATCCGCACGGGATCGGCCGGGACAGCAATCGCGGTCGTGAGCGCCAACCCGACGAGCAAGGCGACGATGAACCTCATGGCTACCCGTTCGCCGACCGGCGTCAGTCCCTTTTCGGCGAACGACGTGCCCACGGGCCGAGCAGGCCTACAGCGTACATGCTTACGAAACCCCGATTTGCCGCGAAGCTTGCGATATCTTCGGCTGAGATCTACGTGCGCTCGTTGACGAATTCCCATAGCGCAAAAATGTCGTCGTCGCTCGGGTCGTAGCGACGCACGAAGTCGACGCATTTACGCCCGCACATCACCCGGGAGCGTGCAGCCACCAACCGGTGATGACGATGTAGAGCGCAAAGCACGCCGTCAAGACCGGGACGATCCACGACCAGCTCCAGGAGAACCGGTCGGTCACGCTCCGCGGAATGAGGGCATAGAGCGCCGTCACGATCACGGCGGCGATGAGACCCCAACCAATCCAGCCAAACCAGCCGATCGTGTTGTGCCCGAGCGGATTCTTGACCCAGCCCCACGAGAACGTGCCCAGGTTTGGGTAGTACTTGATGAGCGGCAGGTTGAGCCAGTCATCGATCTGGTATCCGATCATGAACGCCAGCGAGAAGACCGGAATCAGCCGCAGGTCTACTCTCATGTTCCGAACCCCTTTAGGTTATTGAGAACGTGCCCGACGAGGAAGCTATACCAAACGAAGGCCGCGAGAATAGCGGTGACCGCCGTTCGAAACCGCACCTGCTCGGTCAGCGGAACCTTCTTCCACAAAAGCCAGTAGACCGGAAGCAGTGCGAGACCGATGACGACGAAGTGCTCTTTGAGTTCGAAGATACCGCCGAAAAGTTTCAAACCGTGGCCGTAAAAAAACGGCAGCACGCTTAGGCGGTACGGTCCGTAGAGAAAGGCTCCGGCGAGCGCGGTGATCAGATACAGCGCGATCACGACGTTCGTGTAGAGGGTGACGCGAACGGCGCGATAGGCGCTCGTAAGCGGAGGCGCCACAGCCTCGCCGCCGGCGGCGGGGGCGACGTACCGAGCCGGCCACAGCAACGCCAAGCTCTGATGGGTGAGCGCGCCGAGCAGCGTGATCGCGAGCAGCAAGTGAACGGTGATGAGGACGCTATAGACGACGTGGTAGCTGAGGGGGAGGTCGGGGACAAACGTGATTGACTGAGTGGCCTGAGCGAGCATTCCCATGCCAAGCCCTCCCTTGCGTGAAAGAGATCTCCCTCCCGGTTAGCGGGCCATGCGCTTCTTTTCCGGCGTCCCCCGCGAGCCGGCCATCCCCGTGCCGAAGCCGCGCCAGCGTATCGTCCTACACCCCGGCTTGACCGGTGTAAGTGAGAAACGCCATCCAGAGCCCGAGGCTCACGCAGACGATGGTCACCAGCCCTGCGATGATATTGCCGAGCCACGAGTTGACCCGCTCGCCGAGGATGTGCCGGTCGTTTGCCATCACCAGCAAGAAGCCCAGGACGATCGGCAACACGAACGCGTTGAACGCTTCCACGTAGAGGGTGATCTTGATCAGCGGCAGGCCGGGGATCAGCACGACGCCCGCCGCGACGAGGACGAGCGCGGCGTACAAGCCGTAAAAACGCTTGGCTTCGGCGTAGTTGAAATTCAGCGAGCACGGCCAGCGGAACGCCTCGCCGAAGGCCCAAGACGTCGCGAGCGTGACGACGATCGCGCCGAGCATCGAGGCGCCGAGCAACCCCGCTCCGAACGCGACCCCGGCGAGTTTCGAGCCGGTCAGCGGGACGAGCGCGAGCGCCGCGTGGGCCGCATCGTCGACGCTCTGATGGTGGACGAAGAGCGTTGCGGCCGTCGTGATGACGATCGCGATCATGATCAACTGCGTCGCGACCGCACCGATGGCGGTATCGAAGCGGCTGAGGTTGATGTCGGCCGGCACCAACCCTTTATCGACGGTCGCCGACTGCTGGTAAAAGATCATCCA
>PLTN01000045.1:9992-13405 GCA_003164495.1 Vulcanimicrobiota bacterium | reverse complement strand
GCCGATCACATCGTCAACTACCGCACGGAAAACCTCAAGGAGCGCGTGGCGGAAATCACCGGCGGAAAGCGCGTCGACCGAATCATCGAAGTCGACCTGAAAGCGAACGCGATGAGCTATCCGGATCTGCTCGTCGATCATGGCAAGGCCGTCGTCTACGGCTCCGGGAGCGGCCCGATCCAAATCCCATCCTTCATCCCCACCGCCACCACGCTACAGTTCATCCTCGTCTACACCCTCACCGACGTCGAGCGAACGAATCACGTCGCGGCCCTGAATGCTCTGCTGAGCGCCGGTAAGCTGAAGCATGCGATCGGCAAGCACTACCCGCTGGCCCAAATCGCCGCCGCCCACGAAGACGTCGAGGCCGGCAGCTTCGGGAACGTGATCGTCGATATCCCGGGGTAGGACGGAAACCAAAGCCGGGGCGGGAATCGTTGCTGTAACGATGGGAAGCGGGTTCGCGCATTCTTTGGAAAGGCTTAGGACGCCGGCGCTGGCGCTCGTGGCGGCGCTCGTGCTGGGCGGCTGCGCTGCTAGCGCCGAGACGCACCGCGATCCCAACACGCTGGTCGCCCTGACGCGCACCGACGGCGCGACGATGAACCCGATGTACGCGACCACGGTTCAGGACGGTTCGATCTACGCTGCGCTGCTGTTCGACGGGCTGTCCTATGTCGGCGCGGATTACTTACCGCATCCGCGGTTGGCCACGTCGTGGTCGCATTCGCCCGACGGCAAGCACTGGACGGTCGACCTGCGGCGCGACATTAAGTGGTCGGACGGCGTTCCGTTCACGTCGAAGGATGTGGTCTTCACCTACAACCTCTACCTCAACCCGAAGACCGGCTTTCTCGATTTCGGCACCATCAAGAACGTCACGCGCGTCTACGCCGAGGGCCCGTATCGCGTGCACTTCGATATCGCGTTTCCGAACGCGGTCTTCACGCTCAACGTGCTCGGCGAGGACGTCCTCCCGGAGCACGTATTGGGCAAGATTCCGCCCGACCGGCAACGCTTTTCGTCATTCGGCGAACACCCGATCGGTACGGGACCCTACGTGCTGAAGAGCTGGCAGCACGATAGCGAGGTGGTGTTCGAGCGCAATCCGTACGCCTATCGTCCGCCGAAGATCGGCCGCATCGATTTTCGCGTCATCTTCAACGATCAGGCCGAACTGGAAGCGCTCGCGAACGGCTCGGCCGATCTCATCGACGACCTTGCGCACACGCAGTACGTGCAGTTGCAGCGCATCGCGCCGAACATCAAGCTGATGACGTTTGCTCCGCTGTACGTCGACGTCATCGAGCTCAACCTCGCGCATGCCGGGCTCTCCGACGTCGCCGTGCGCCAAGCCATGATGTACGGCTATGACCGGGTCGCGATCGCGCACGGTCTGTACGACGACAAGGTTCCGGTTCCCGACAGCTTGATCGTCGCGTCGTTGAAGCACTGGTACAACCCCAACGTACAAAAGTACCCGTACGACCCGGATAAGGCGCGTGCGCTCCTCGACGCAGCCGGTTGGAAGGTCGGCCCGGACGGCATCCGCAGCAAAAATGGAACGCGCCTCTCGTTCGAGCTCTTGCTCAATCAGGGATCGGCGCTGCTGACCGACGAGATGCTCACGTTCATCGCCGACATGCGCGATGTCGGGATCGACATCAACCTGCGCCTTACCGACTTCGCCTCGTTGAGCGCCCGCACGTACACGGGGAAATACGATATCATCGCGGACGCCCGCGGCGGTTTCGTCGACCCCGACCTGACGTCGATTTTCGCCTCGGACCAAATCCCGCCGAATGGTGCGAACACCACGCACTACAAAGACGCGCGCGTCGATCGCGACCTCCGCCTCGGCCTCGTGACGCTCGACGATGCCAAACGCCAAGCGATCTACGACGACATGCAAGTCGAGCTGATGAAAACCATACCGATCATGCCGCAAGTCGGCCGATTTGCGGCCACGGCCTATTCGCCACGTCTCTACTTCGATCCGAAAGTCACGTTGCAATCGCCGCTGGGCTACTATAACGTCGAGGATTGGAAGTTCGTTCAGTGACCAGCTTCATCGTCCGGCGCGTCCTCGGCGCGATTCCGTTGCTCTTGTTCATCAGCATCGTGACCTACGCGATGATGGCGTTGGCGCCCGGCGGACCGGCGGCCGTACTCGGCCCGCGCGGTCAAGGGCTTTCACCCGAAGCCATCCTGCGCATCAACCAGGCCTATGGCTTGGACAAGCCCTGGTACGTCCAATATTTCTTCTGGCTCAAGCAGCTCTTGTTCCACGGCTCGCTCGGAACGTCGTACGTCGACAACCGGCCGGTGATCGAGAAAGTCTTCGAAAAACTCCCGGTGACGATCGAGATGGTCGGGCTCGCGCTCATCCTCACGCTGATCATCGCGATCCCGATCGGGATCTACGCGGGCGCACACCGCGGTTCGTTCTTCGACAACGCCTCATCGACGATTGGCTTCATCTTTTACGGCATGCCGGTCTTTTGGCTTGCGATCATCTTGATCGAACTCTTCGCCGTGGAATTCCGCTGGTTTCCGTCGTCGGGCGTTTCCTCGCTCGGCCGCGAGAACGACGTCCTGGACCGATTGTGGCATTTGGTCTTGCCGGTGGTGGCCATCGCGTTGGCGAGTTTCGTCAGCTGGATGCGCTACCAGCGAAGTTCGATCATCGAAGCGATGAGTTCGGGCTATATCCGTACCGCGCGCAGTAAGGGTCTCTCGGAACGCGACGTGCTCGTGCATCATGCGTTCCGCAACGCGCTGCTGCCGATCGTGACGCTGCTCGGGCTGAGCCTGCCGCAACTCGTCGGCGGCGCCTATTTCGTCGAGTACGTGTTCTCGATTCCCGGTATCGGCTACTTGACGTTCTCGTCGATCTTCTCGCGGGACTACCCGACCCTGATGGCGATCACGATGCTCACCGCCGTGCTGATCGTTGCCGGCAACTTGCTGGCCGACATTACCTACGCGATCGTCGACCCGCGGATCCGGTACGCGTAGATGCGCTCGTTCCGCCGGTTCTTGCGCGAACGCCCAGCCGTCATCGGCTCGAGCTTCGTTTTGCTCCTCGTGCTGATCGCGATCTTCGGCCCGATCCTCGACACGACCGATCCGAATGTCGTCGTCCACAGCCTTATCGGCTTCCCGCAGCCCCCATCGGCCGCGCATTGGTTCGGCACCGATCTGATCGGCCGCGACATCTTCGTGCGCTCGCTCTACGGTGCGCGCGTCTCGCTGATGGTCGGCGCCGCCGCCATGGTCGTCTCTTTCACGATCGGAATTCTCTACGGTGCCATTGCCGGCGCGAGCGGTGGGATCGTCGACAACCTCATGATGCGTTTCGTCGACGCGATGCTCTCGTTCCCGACGTTCTTTCTGCTCTTGATCATCTCGGC
>PLTN01000045.1:0-9949 GCA_003164495.1 Vulcanimicrobiota bacterium | reverse complement strand
TCGCTCTCGTTTTTCGGTCTCGGCGTCCAACCGCCGTCACCGTCGTGGGGCAACATGCTCCAAGACGCACTCACCCCGCAAGCCGAAGCCGCTCCCTGGATGGTGCTCGTCCCCGGCCTCGCGATCGTCATCACCGTCCTCGCCTTCAGCGTGATCGCCGACGGAATCCGCGTCGCCCTCGACACGTCCATCGGCCAGGAGACCGGCGACGAGCTTGACGTAGAGCCNNTTTTTTTTGTCATTCCGAGCGGAGCGCCGAAGGCGCGCAGTCGAGGAACCGCCCCCAATCGTCGTCGCCGAGCCCCCTACGGCAAACGCATCCGCAAGCGCTGAATATACACCGTAGCCGCCACAACAACGATTCCGACGGCAAAACTCACCGGCAACTGACAATACGCCGGCAAGTCTTGCCAACTCACGACGGCGACGAACAGCAGCGCAATCAACGCCATCTGCAACCAGGCGATCTGCGTCGCCGCGATGCGCTCGCCGAAGCGCTCCAAATGTTCACCGATGAAGCTGCCGGCCAAACCGCCCAACAGCACCCCGATGGCGTTCGTCCAGCGGCTCACCACCGCGCCTTCCTTGACGGAAGCCGCGATCATCACGCCCGCCGCGAGCGCGATCGCCACGACAATCCCCCGCCGGAGCGGAGCGAGCGAGGGCGGTGCCTGGGGTTGCCGCATCCGAGCGCCTTTCGCGCCCTCGACGGCCGAAACCCGGATATGGTATAATAGCGTGCTCGCAGGTGACAGCGGCGAGTACAACAACGGAACCATCGCGGGGCTGAGTAGGCTCGACGGGAAGATCCGCGGTTGTCGTAAGCAGGCGGAGTTGCGAGCCCTCCTAAAACGATCGCAAGCGTTTTACACGCGAACAACGAATACGCACTGGCTGCTTAGTTTAATCACTAAGTAACCACCGTCGGAGAGAGGTTGCCGTTGCCATCTTTCCCGCGGTCATAAAGTACGGCTAGGACGCTGAGGCTGATGCGAGAAGCGCCCGAAAACAACCGCATCTGCTGCGCACGAAATTCCGGTTTCGAGAAGCTCGTGCGCTTAAGACAAATTCGAAGCTGAGCCTGGAGAAAGCGGCAGTCCGGCTTTTCGGACCCGGGGGGCGGCTCCCCGGCAGCTCCACCAAATTTCCAAACTTTCGCAACCCAAACTTCCAAATTCCTAAATTTCAAATTTCCAAAGTTCCAAATAAGAGTCAGCCCAGCAGCTGACTTTTTTTGTGCCCGGACGGTGCCCCGTCATCCCGAGCTTGTCGAGGGACCGCCACAATCATGGCAATCGCGCCGGTCACAAGCGAAGCCGAGGTGGCCGCCACAGATCTTCGTTCGCCTTTCGGACCGCACCGATCGCAGTGAGGTCACGTTCGCGAGCTAGCATCCGGGTCGACGACGAAAACGCGTTCGACGCGAATCGCTGTTGAAAAGGTGTTAGCGGAGGGGTTCCGGCCGCTGCCGAAGCGGCTGTCCAAGAGGTGACACGATGAATGCTTGGCTCATCTGGACGATCGCCATCGCACTGCTGGTTGGATCGACGCCGGTGCGTGCCGCGGATCCCTTTGTGATCGAAGCGGTGTTCCCACTCAGCGGCTCCGGCGCATTCCTCGGCAAGGCCGAGGCGCAGACGCTGGGCGTGATGGAGACGATCGTCAATCGCGCCGGCGGAATCGGCAGTCAGCCGGTGCACTTCGACGTGCAGGATGACGCGTCGAGCCCGCAAGTCGGCGTGCAGCTCATGACGGCGCTGACCGCCAAACACGTGCCGTTCGTGTTCGGCTCGGCGCTCGTCGCGGTGTGCAACGCGATGTTCCCGGTCTCGAAAGATCTGCTCATGTACTGCTTCTCGACCGGCTACCATCCGCCCGAGGGATCGCTTTCGTTTTCCGGCCCGGTTTCGACCGTCGACCAGATCACGGCGGGCATACGGTATCTAAGCCAGCGCGGGCTGAAACGCATCGCGATCATCACCTCGAACGACGCGACCGGGACCGACGCCGACCACATCATCGACTCCGTGCTCGCGCAACCGGAGTTCCGCAACGTCTCGATTGCCACGCACCAGCATTTCGGCGTCACGGATGTGAGCGTCTCGGCGCAGATCGCGCAGATCACGGCCTCCGGAGCCCAAGCGCTCGTCGGCTGGACCACCGGAAACAGCCTGGGCACGATCCTGCACGGCTATCAAGACGCCGGACTGAAGATCGCCTTCGTGGGTGGCTCCGGCAACCTCAGCTACGGCGAGATGAAAGCCTATGCGAACCTCATGCCCAGCGACTGCTCGTTTCCTGGTTCGCCCGCGCTCGATCCGCGCTCGCTCCCGGCTGGGCCGGAGCGCCGGGCCGCGGAAGACTTTCAGACGGCGTTTATCGCCGCGGGCGAGCACCCGGACATCAGCAGCGGTTACGGCTACGATCAAGTGATGATGGTAGTCAATGCATTTCGCAAGCTCGGCCCCAACGCAACCGCCGTGCAACTGCGCAATTACATCGTCAGCACGCACTACAGCGGCATCAACGGCACCTACGACTTTACCGCCCACCCCGGGCAAGGCTTGGGCTCGAACGGCGTCGTCATGCTGCACTGGAACGTGGCCAAAGACGGCTTCGACGCGGTCAGCGGCCTGGGCGGCACGTTAAAGTCGTAGGAGAAGGTCGGCCCAGCGGCTGACTTTTTTTGTGCCCGAACGGTGCCCTGTCATCCCGAGCTGTCGAGGGACCGCCGCAATCATGGCGATCGAGGCGATCGCCTCGGTCACGAGCGAAGCGGAGTGGCCGCCAAAGGGTGATCTCTGGAGGGACCAGGCTCTAATAATTTCGATCGCCTTTCGGCCCGCGCCGATCGCAGTGAGTACGTGCTCGCGATCAATAGCGTCCGGTAGACGACGAAGACGCGTTCGTCGCGCATCGCAAAAGCGTTTTCGTCGGAACACCGAACAATCTGATCCTCGTTAGGTTCGCCCGACGAGTTTAAGCCGTTCTAGCGAGGGCCGGCCATGCAGCATTTGACCCGAATGTCATTCCTCAGCGCAGGTCTCGCGGCGCTCGCCGGCCCGGCGTTCGGTGCCGATCCCGCACCGACGACGATCCGTATCGGCAGCACGCCCGACGTCGACGCGGCGGCCGTAATTTGGCAAGTGCCCAACGGCGTTTTCCAGCGCTTGGGTTTGCGCCTCGAAGGGCAGCGCCTGGCCAGCGGTTCGACCGTCGCGGCGGCGGTGATCGGCGGGTCGATTGACATCGGCTCGTCCAGCATCTTCGGGCTGATGAACGCCCACTTGAAAGGCGTGCCGATCGTGCTCGAAGCCGTTGCGGCAGTGTATGATGCCTCGAGTCCCGGCACGGCCTTCGCCGTAGCGAAAGACAGCCCGATAACGACCCCCGCGCAGCTCGATGGCGCGACGATTTCGGTCGCCGCGCTGGGCGATCTCTTCGCGGTTGCCACCTCGGCGTGGGTCGATCAAAGCGGCGGCAATGCGAAGTCCTTGAATTTCGTCGAGTTGCCCGTTCCCACCGCCGCCGCGGCGATCGCCTCGGGCCGCGTTGCCGGCGCGCTGCTTGTGGAGCCCGCACTGCAAGAAGGGCTCGAACGCGGTCAAATTCGCGTCCTAGGGTATCCGTACAACATCATCGCCCCGCGTTTCGGCATCACCTACTATTTTTGCACCGACAGTTACGCGAAGGCCAATGTCGACGTGTTGGCGCGCTTCCGTCGCGGTCTCGCGCAAGAGGCCACGTACGCGTTCGCTCACCGGAGCGAGCTGTACGCACTGGCCGCGAAGGTGAGCGGCGTGAAGCTGGAAACGATGCAGCGCATCCCGTTCGACCTCGGGACGGGGCTCGACGTCGAGATGGTGCAGACGGTGATCAACTATGCCGCGCGCTACAAGTTTATCCCGCGGGCGTTTCCGGCCGCCGAGATGATCGACCCGAACGCGTTGACTTGACGCCAGGAGTTCCTTTTGCCGGAATGAACGCCGAGGCATGGACACACTGGAAAAGAAGACGCTGCGCTACGGCATCGACGCATATCAGGAGTGGGTCGAGCGCGAAGGCCTGCGGATTGCCGAGGGCATCTCGCTCAACATCTTCAAGGTCGAGACAGCCGACTGGCCGCGATACGGCGTCAAGGGCGCTGTCTGCCACTTCGCCGGCCGCGGCGACTTCACAAACATGTTCGTGCTCGACATCCCGGCCGGTAAAGCGACCGCGCCCGTGCAGCATGTGTACGAAGCGATTTACTTCGTGCTCGACGGGCGCGGCAGCACGCAAGTCGAGTTCGCCGACGGCCGCAAGCACAGCTTCGAGTGGGGGCCGCGCAGCTTTTTTGCCATCCCGCTGAACGCGAAATACCGGCACTTCAACGCCAGCGGCACGAGCCGCGCACTGCTCTGCACCACGACCCTCGCGCCGCTCATGATGAAGATCTTCCACAACGACGAGTTCATCTTCAACGCGCCGTTCGAGTTCGCCGACCGCGTCGGGCGCCCCGGTTATTACACGGGCGAGGGCGATCTTCACATGATCCGGCCGGGCAATAATACGTGGGAAACGAATTTCGTACCCGACCTCGGTACGATCGAGCTGACGCCGTGGGAAGATCGCGGGCCGGGCTCGAGCAACATCATCTTCGCGCTGGCGGAAGGCATCATGCACGCGCACATTTCGGAGATCGCGCCCGCCACGTACAAGAAAGCTCATCGCCACACCGGTGGCACGCACGTGCTTACGCTCACCGGCGGCGGCTACTCGCTGCTTTGGTATCCGGACGAAAGGGAGTTCACGCGCGTCGATTGGGAATACGGCACAGTGTTCCCGCCGCTGGAAGGACAGTTCCATCAGCATTTCGTGACCAGCAACGAAGCCTCGCGTTACGTGGCGATGGCGCTGGGCGGCATGCGCTATCCGCTAACGGAGGAGCACCGGCGCATCGGCCTCGGAGCCCAGGGAAAGAAGATGGCGGTGTCGTTGAGCGTGAAAGAAGGCGGCGATCAGATCGAGTACGAGGATCAGGACCCGCGGATTCATGCGATCTGGCTCGATGAGATGCGCAAGCACGGCATCACACCGCGCATGAAGGACCCGCTGGCGAAATGATGCGGCGGTCGCACGTCTTCGCGATAGCCGGCGCCGCGCTCGTCGCCGCGCCGCTGGGTGCGCGCGGGCAGGGCGTGACAAAGATCCGAATTGGTGCGTCGGCGATCGGCGACATCATCGTCGCGTTGTGGGGCGCGCAAAGCGGGATTTTTCAAAAGTACGGCCTCGACGTCGAGATCGAGCGCATGAACAGCAGCGCCGCTATCACGGCGGCGGTCGTCGGCGGGGCGCTCGAGATGGGCAAGGCGAGTTTGTTCGGCCTCGTGCTCGCGTACGCGAAGGGCTTGCCGGTGGTGCTCGAAGCGGCGTCGGCGCTGTACAGTTCGGCAACGCCGGATGCGGCATTGCTGGTTGCCAAGGACTCGCCGATTCAAACGGCGCGCGACCTGAACGGCAAAATCATGGCGTCGGCGTCGCTCGGCGATCTGTTTACGACGATGAATGCTGCCTGGATGGATCAGAACGGCGGCGATTCACGCACGCTGAAGTACGTCGAGCTGCCGGGAACTGCTGCTGCGGCCGCAATTGCCGCCGGCCGCGTCGATGCGGGGATGATCGCCTATCCGAGCTTGAGCGAAGCGTTGAACAGCGGCAAGTGCCGCGTCCTCGCCTATCCGGAAAACGTGTTGGGTAAAACGTCGCTCGCGACCGCGTATTTCTGCACCGCCGACTACGCGTCCAAGAACGGCCCGTCGCTCGCGCGGTTTCGTAAGGCGCTGGATGAAGCGTACGTCTACGTGATGGCGCACCAAGCCGACATGGTCGCGATTCAGGCAAAGTTCAGCGACCTCGATCCGAAGATGGTCACACTGCCGAGCATCGGGCACGGCAACGACTTGATCGAGCCGTCGTTGACGCAGCCCACGATCGATATCATGGCGAAGTACAAGGTCATTCCGAAAGCATTCCCGGTGCGGGAGCTGATCGATCCCAATGCGTTCAAGAAGTAGGCGTTATTTCAGCGGGGTTCGCCGCCCATTTTGCTCACCGCCACGAACGTCTTCTGGTCCTTATCGTAGCGGACGACGAGCGCGGTATTTGTGCCCAACCCGCCTTGAGGGTGGGCCTGATAATCGAACGCACCGAATGCACCGGTGTATCTGAGCGACGTTACGAAGTCGCGCATCTGTGCTGCGGTCAAGCCATCGCCGTATTTCCTGTACGCTACCACGATGATGTGGGCGGCATCCCAAGGGATAGCGGCGAGATCGGGCTGCATCCCCAACGGCGCATACGCTGTGCGCAACGCAGTGACGGCGCGGCGGACGCCCCGGTCCTGGATGCTCTCCGGCGCGACCAGCGCCGGATAGGTCGGGAAAAACGTGTTCGGTGGCAGAAGCGAAGCATATGCGGCCAACGTCGCGTAGGTGACGTTTCCCGCGCCGCCGAGAACCGGAACGTCGAGTCCCACCTCTTGAATGCCGTGCAGGATCGTGCCGAATGGCGCGCCGGTGGCCCAGGCGATCAGCGCCTGCGCGCCGCTGCCGCGAATACGCGCGATCTGCGCGCTGACGCTGGTGTCAGCGGGCGAAAAGTACTGACGGTCGACGATCGAGAGTTCCTTGTTCTCCGGGAGCGCGAAGACCGAATCGATGACGCGGCCGGCGTCCTGTCCGGTCGCGTCGTTCGGAATGATCAGGGCGAATTTCCGCAAACCGCGCTGTCGCAGATAGCGCAGTGAGGCCGCGATCTGGTCTTGACTCGGAACGCCCATCACGAACTGATAACTGCCGGCCGGAGGATGTGCCCCGGTCGAAAAGCACAGGTCGACTGGACCGTTCGAGAGCAGCGGCAGCATCGCGCCGCACGCCGACACGAGTCCCGGCCCGACGATGACCGGCACGTGCCGCGCGGCGAGATCGTTGAGGATCTGCACGTCCTGCTGCGCTTGCGATTGATCGTCGTGGACGACGAACTTGATCGGGCGGCCGTTGACTCCGCCTTCGGCGTTGAGCGCCATTTCGGCGGCCGTGATCGCCTGCGTGGTGCCGGCACCGAGAAAAGCGGCGTACCCGGTCAGCGAGGCGATGGCGTTGATCTCAATCGGCGCCCCGGATGTCGCCGCAGCAGCGGCCGCGACCTGCGCAGCCGGTACGAGCAGTAGCGCGAGGAGCGCGGTACGAACAAAGCGTGTCAGCATAAGGTGACGACTTTCATGAGAAAGAGGAGCGTGAACGATGCGAACCCGGCCCATCCTCGAGACGTCCGACATCGCGAACATCATCGCGAACGCGAAAGCGGAGGCATTGAAAAACGCTTGGGACGTCTCGATCGCGATCGTCAATGATAGCGGGAACGTCATCCATGTCGAGATCGTCGGGCTGCCCGGAGTTCCGGGTGGAGAAGTCGCGCTTGCCAAAGCACGTGCTGCAGCACTCACGAAACGTCCGACGAAGGAGTTGGAAGAGCGCCTGAAAGACCGGCCCGGCTTCGTGAGTTATCTCAGTCCGGCCAACCTGCTGCAGGTTCAGGGCGGGCTTCCAATCATCTACGAGAACGAATGCGTCGGAGGCATCGGCGTTTCAGGACGCCCCTCGCATGAAGACGAAATCGTCGCGCGCGCCGGTCTAGTCGCCATTCGCTGACGCGAACACCGATCGCATGCCGGCCGTCACGCCGTCGTCTGGCTCGAGCTCTTGGGTCATGTTGGAGAGGCCGCGGGAGACGGAGAGCTCGATGATCCGGTTGAGCGCGCCGTCTCGGATCACGCCGGCCGGCTCACCACCATCTTGGACGCGTTCGATCTGCTCGCGTAAGAGCTTGCGAAACATCAAGATGCCCTTGTCGGAGGCGCCGAGCAATTCCGTCGATCGATCGACGATCGGCCCCTGCGTTTCCCATGCCATGAGATCCTGATTCGGGAACGTCGTCAGATCGTATTCACCATCAGGACGCAGGGGATGTGGAAGATAGGTAACCGGTATGTCCTCGTCGCGCTGGCTCACCGACTCGCCACCCGCAGCGGGCGTGAATTCGCACCAGATGATCCGCGTATGCTCGTCATCGATCGGTACCCGCCAATGCATCGTGATCTCGCGCCCCTGCGGCGCGACCAGAATGTTGGGAAAAATCGCCGGATGCCCGCTTTCGACTTCCGGCCGGTCGCCGCCGAAGGCGCGCACTTTGCGGATGCCGCTCCATGCAGATTCGTGGCAGAGTTCGAAGCTGTAGTTTTCGATCGGCCGCAGGAAATACGCAATCGCTGCGCGTTCCACCTCGGCCTGACCGTGCTCTTGCATCATGCGGCCGTGCAAGTGGTAGGTGTGGACGGGGTCGTGCGAGTTCTCCTGGCTTTGGAGCCAATTGCAATGATGCTCCGGCAGAACGACGATGGAGCGCGTGCCATCGTCGCGCACGAGATACTCCCAGCGCGGCAGCAGCGGCGCCGGAGCCGGCCCGAGATAGGCGAACAAGATGCCCGCGAGCGACTGCACCGGATAGGCGGTGCGGCAAGCGAGCGCGCGTAGTTTCGAGTCGGCCGGCTCGAACGGCTGATCGATGCAGGTTCCGTCCGCATCGAACTTCCAGCCGTGATAAGGACACCGCAGACCGTCGTTTTCGACGAACCCGTAGAACAGCGAGGCATGGCGGTGCGGACACGCCTCGGGGATCAGCCCGTAGCGGCCCGCGCCGTCGCGAAAGAGAACGAGGTCCTCGCCGAGGATCCGGACGCGCTTTTTTGTGCGCGCGCGCAACTCGGCCTCGGGAGCGACCGCCATCCAGTAGCGCCGCAGCAGCGTACCGCCGGGTGTCCCGGGGCCGACCTGCGTGAGCAACCTGTTAACCTCGGGAGCGAGCGCCATGGCCGGCCTCGGATCAGGGAGAAGATCTTTTGATCAGTATACGGATCATTCCGGGGCCGTCAAGGACGCCGCGTCTTCGCTGATGCCGGTGTAGCGCGAATGGGCTTGGACGATCTGCGTGAGCAGCGCGAGAAATCGCACGCGATCCTCGGGCGCCAGCGGCTCGACAATCCGCTCGTGCGTGCGCTCGTTCATCACGCGCTCGCGCTCGATCGCGCGGCGGCCGGCGGAAGTGATGGCCAGGGCGTTCGACCGGCGGTCGACGGGGTCGACGGTCCGTTCAATCAGCGCTCGTTCCTGCAGCCGGTCGACCACGCCAGCCAGCGTCGACCGATCGACGCCCAGAATCTCGCAGACCCCGGTCTGGTCGACCGAGCCCATCGCGTTGACCACTTCCAAGACGCCGCACTGGATGCCGGTCAAGCGATCGGCGGCGGTGCCCTCCTCGGTTAAGATCGCCGCCGAAATGCGATGCAGCTGACGCGCGAGAAAGCCGACTTTTGCATAGACGAAACGTTCGATGTCCGGATGCGGCACGATGATAGTATCGGGTATGCACGCGTGGTTTGTCCACAATCGTTGCGGCGCGAGGGCCATTACAAAGTCGTCAGCGTAAGCCGGGGTAGAACAAATCAGTTGCCGGAAATCCTGTCGGCAGTGTTTTGTACCGCACGCTCATGTCGATCACGGGCTGAATCAGCTTTGGTCCCGCGTTTGGGAGTACCCGGTCCGGTGGGTGGCTTGAATAACTTCGACCGGCAATTTCGAATATTTTGCCAAGATCTCCGCCGACTTGGCTTGATTCTTCCCGGCCCACGTGGGCTCCGGCGGTCGCACGAAGCGATGCTGGCCGGCGCCCAGGCAGCCCCGCGGCTCTGCGTCGCTGCCCTCGCGAACGACATCGGCATTTCCCCCGCCTATGCGTTCGAACAAGGCTACTTCAAGAAGCATCGGCCGCAACGGCATACATTGTAATTGAAAGTGAACTGACACGTGTACTGGTCGCGACTATAATCGATCTACTGCAGCACCGAAAGATC
>PLTN01000022.1 GCA_003164495.1 Vulcanimicrobiota bacterium | reverse complement strand
CGGCGAGCACGCTCGCGGTCGATCTTCGCGCCGACGTCTTGCACGATCGGGCGTTCGGGACGCTCCAGATGCAACTGGTCGACGCCGAAACCGGCATCGGAAGCAACTGGGTGCCGTTGCCGGGAACGTTCGTGCGGGCTCCGGCGGTCACGCAGATCGCCTGCCCGTCCGCCGCGAGCGCGATGTGTCGGCTGTACGGCACGGGCCTCGCCGCGATCGACGCCGTCGAGGACGCATCCGGAGCGTACGTTTCGCCCGGCCTCGGCTGTCCGCCGACGGACAAAGGCCTTGCGTGCCTCTACGTGCCGCACGTCGCCCACTACACGCTGCGTCTGATCGATGCGGCGACGATCGAAACGCTCCCGGATGGACTCATCGCGAACGCGTCTCGCTAACGGCGTGCATTCCGCGACTCTCGTTTTGATGACAAAAGTCAATGTTCGACTAGGAAGCACGTCGCAGCATTCTAAAACCCTGGCGGTGTGAAGTGGCTTATCGCAGGCTGCGTCGTCGCGTTGAGCATCGCGTCGCTTGGGGCAAGCGTTGCGTCAACGCCGTCGCCTTCGCCGACGCCGACGAGACNNGAGACTCTCGAAGTGGCAACAGCACGAACTCGATATGTTCGAGAACTCGGCTCCGGCTGACGAGTACTTCGGCCGCATGAAAATGAGTTTTCTCGGAATGAACAACACGTTTCGTGATGCCGCGATCTCATCGGGCGACCATACAACGGACCCGCGGATCGCTCATAAGGTCGCCCTAGCCGAAGACGCCCTTGACGCGTGGGCGAAAAAGTATCCGCGCGACCCCCAGCTTGCGCGCACGTATTTTCTCGCTTCGATCGCCCAACGAAAGATTTGGATACAGGCGAATCAGCAGCGCGCGTGGACGTACCTCAATCAACTCGAACAGCGCTTCGCGGACACCTACTTCGGAAGCCTCGTGAAGAAGAATCTCGAGATCGGCTTCACCGAGCACTACTACGCGCTTCCGGTGGCCTGCGCGATGCCCGCAACCACGGTGACGACGACCGGCGACGTATCGACCGCCTATGCCACGCCCGTCCCTGCGGCGACGTCGACGGCGTTGTTCACGTACCCGGCGATGCCGTCGCCGGACCCGAGCGAAACGTCGCCCGCACCAGGCCTCAAAGCCCAGATACTGCCGCAAGCGTGTGTTCCGTCGGTGACGTCCGTGGTCCAAAAGGCGAGCGGGAATTGAGATGATTGTCGGCATCCTCCCGCGCATCGCCGTGATCGACGACGAACAGCGTTTTCGCGATGTCCTTGAGAGCGGTCTGGTTCGGGAGGGGTTCGCCGTGCGAACCGCCGCGAACGGCGTGTCCGCGCTCGCGTTGATCCAATCATGGGAGCCGGAAGCGATCGTGCTCGACGCGACGGTGCCGGTCACCGATGGGTTCAGCGTCCTCGCCGTCGTACGAAGCTTCTCGCAGGTACCGATCCTGCTCGTGACCCTGCACGAAGCGGAGCGCGACTCGCGACTCACGGCGCGTGCCGACGACTACGCGGTCGAGCCGTTCAAAGTTGGGAGGCTCGCGGCGCGCTTACGCAGCGCCTTGCGGCGACCGTCCCACGAGGATGCGCAACTTCGCTATGCGGACTTGGTCCTTGACCTCGAATTGAGGACGGCGTGGCGCGGAGCGCGAGAGATTGCCTTATCGAAGCGCGAGTTCGACCTGGTTGCGGCTCTGCTCCGGCCGCCGCGACGGCTCTTCACGCGGGACGAACTGCTCGATCTCGTCTGGGGTGTCGGCCGCAACGTGACGCGCACTACCGTAGACACGTACATTTTGTACCTTCGAACGAAGATCGACGCCCCGCCCGCGCAGCCGCTCATCCATACGATTCGCGGCGTCGGCTACGTGATTCGCCAGAGGCGTTGAGCCCGATGCGTAACAGCGGCGCCGATCTCGACGGTCTTAAGCTCGCGATTGCCTTCGCTTTATCTGTTTCTGGTGGGTCCCGAAAACGTAGTCCCAGAAAGAGGTGATCACTCCGAAATTGCTTTGGTCGATGCGATGATGCACGCTATGGTGCGCCCATCTCTTCTTCAGCCATCGGAATGGAATCTGGTTGATCCGCATCGTATGCTCCATATGGTGAAGCGTGTCAAAGTAGAGGTAGCCGCCGGATAACCCCATCAGGAAATACGACGCCTGCTGAAAGTGCAGCCCCCACGTTAACAGACACCAAACCGGCATAAGCAGCAAGAAGCTGGTGGGAAATAGGAAGGCAGAGGTCTTTTCGGGATTGTTGTGATGCGCATCGTGCAGGTAGAAAAGAGCGCTTCTCAGATCGTGGAGGAGCCAGCGATGGACTGCATATTCGATCAGGCTGAAGAAAAACAGACCAAACAGCGAACTGAAAATGATCGCTGGCCAGCTCGATGCATGCTGCATTCCAAGATAAGCAAAGATGCATGGGCAACTGAAATCGGTGGCGTAAGCCGCCCAGTAGTTGATACGGCTCTCGCAGATGGCCCCAACCATAGAGCGCGTAGCGTTCCCAACCTGCCTGACTCTCTCGGCCATGCTTAACTCGGTGCCGACTTCAATCATTTTGCTCTTCCTCGTTCTATATAATCAGGCGAGACTTTCCGGAGCAGTGAGGCCGATTCGCGGTGTTTAGCTCGAATCTCTTCATCTCACTACGCACTTGACGTTGGAGTGGCAAGCATCGTGTGATATCGCTTCGGCGCTCGCGTCGACGAAGAGCATGGTTCATCAGCGGCTGAAGGATATGATGCTCCGTGGTCTGGCGGAGCGCAAAGTCGTGCGCGTGCTCGTGCAGTCACGATCGAGCAAGACGCGGTTCAAGCACACTATCAGAAGGTAGCGATGTTTCGCGTCGCACGAGCGGAACGCCAACGTCCATAGCCATGCGGCTCTCAAGGCTCTTGCACACGCTTGAAAAGCAAGAAGACCGCCGCCGGTACGTGCGGCAGCCTTCTGGGCTCGTTTTGTCTCCGAACTCGCCCGAGAGGTGCTGGGGGTAGTGTGGGTTGCCGTAGTCCAAGACCCGTCCCTGCTTAACTGAAATCGCAACCACTGCAAGCAACAGTACAGGGGCGGAACGTATTGTTTGAGCAAAAAGCGAACAATAGTTACCTTTTTCTCCATCGCACCGCCGTGGTGCGGTCCGCATCTCGTCGCCAGCGAGCAACGACTGCACTCAACGCGAATCTTTGCGTTCGGCGAGCGACATCTGCGGCTGTCTGATGCTCCATTCGACCAACTTGCGTAAGTGCATGTGCACGGTCGATTAGACGGGCCGCCGGCCGATGAGCACGCAGACTATGTCGCTTGTGTTCAGCGGATCGGTGCGCTATGAATGTTCGAGATGACTGAAGAACCTCCGTTTCCCAGGTCGGCGGCTCACGGTCGGCGCGTGGCGATAGCCGCGGCGGTGAGTTTGCTGACACTTGTTATCGTTGTCGTCGGTGTTGCGCGGTTGCTCGTGCCGCACGGACCGCTCGCGCCGGACTTCACGCTGACCGATCAGAGCGGCCGACCCTTTCGCCTCTCCGATCTGCGCGGGCACGCGGTCGCGCTGTTCTTCGGCTACACGCATTTCCCCGATGTGTGCCCGACCACGCTCGCGGCGTTGGCGCGAGCGAAGCGGAAGCTCGGTACGGACGGGGCGCGGTTTGACGTCGTCTTCGTCACGGTCGATCCGCGGCGAGACACGACGGCGGTCGTCGGCAAGTACGTCCGTCTATTCGATCCATCGTTCATCGGGTTGACCGGAACGGAGGCGGAACTCGCGCCTGTCTATGTCGCCTACAAGGTGTACCACCAGGCGCTTCCGGCACATGGCAGCGCGGTCGGCTACCTCGTCGCGCACAGCTCGGCCGTTGACTTCATCGGCCCGCACGGTCGCATCCGCGGCTTCGGCGACTGGAGCGATACGCCGGACGAACTCGCCGCCGAAGTGAAACAAGCCGAGTCGTGAGGCTCGCGCTCTCCGTCGCCGTGCTGTTCGCCGCGCTCGCGGGCGCGGCGGTTGCGAACACGAGGCCAATCGTCGTCAGGGTACGTGGGCGTGCAGCCGATATGAACGCGTTCGTACGAGTCGTCGTCAACGCCTTGGTCATGGGCGCGCTGCTGGCGACGGCGGCGAGCGCAGCGACGAGCATGACGATCCCCATTCACGGAATGGCCCTCGCGATTCCGGCGCGCGAGGTAGTCGTCGCCGTCCTCGACGGGATTCCGGCGATGTACCCCTCGCAAACGCGCCGCTATCGAAGCACGGCACGCTTCCGAACCGGCGAAACGTTCGATGCGTACCTCGACCCGCGCACCGCAACGCTCGAGGACGTGAACGCGGCGGCCGAATTCGTGCCCGGATTGCCGAACCATCTCGTCACGCACGTGATGGCGCGCGGCGACCAACTGCCCGATTATCGCTTCATTGCGCAAAACGGCAGGAGCATGCGCTTCAGCAATTTCCGCGGCAAGGTACTCTTGCTGAGCTTCATCTACACGCGTTGCCCCGACGTATCCATCTGTCCGGCTATCAGCGGTAAGTTTGCCTACTTGCAGCGCCACCTTGATCCACGCCATTTCCAGCTCGGCGAGATGACCCTCGATCCGCTCGCCGATTCGCCGGCCGTGCTCGCAGCGTATGCGAAGCAATTCGGTGCCGATCCGGCGATTTGGTCACTCATCACGGGCGAATCCGCGCAGGTCAAGAACGTCCTGGACTCCTTCGCCCTCGATCCATTGGAGACGAATCCGGGCCGCATCATCCACGGCGACACGTTGGTCATTCTCGGCAGCGACGGAAAGATCGCCGACCTTATTCCGACGTCCGGTTGGGTGCCTGACGATGTGCTTGCGACGGCGAACGACGTTGCGGGGCTCTCGTCCAATCCGCTGCGGCGCTTCGAGCTGGCGACCGTTGCCGGTGTGATCGCCTTCTGCGGGGGGAAGCCTCTCGACCGGAATCGTCGTGCTCGATTCGCTCGTCTTTCTGATCGGGGTAGCGGTCCTGGGCGACCTCTTAGTGTGGATCACCAAGCGCATCATCATCGACGAGCGCTACTGACGCCTCACTCATGCGCGTTCGACCGAATTACGATAGGTGTCCAGGACATCACGCCGGGTAACGATTCCGATCAATTCTCCGTCCGGACCAATAACAGGAACGAGAGGCGTGTCTGCTTCCGCCAGGAGGGCGGCAGCTTGTTCGAGCGTCGCATCGATCGGCAGCGTCTCCCGCGCGGGGCGTGAGATGAGCGTGATCGGCTCTGAACCCTTTCCCGTCGCCACCGCGACCGCTAGATCGCTCGCCGTAACGATCCCGGTAAGCCGTCGATGATCGATGACGGGCACCACCAATTCGTCTGAAGCACCGATGGTGCGCGCGACGTCTGCGATCCGATCGCCGATGTTTGCCACTATGCTAGGCGTACGAACGACGCTGGACAGGCGCACGTGCCGCAGATCGCCGGGCCGGCGGGCGCGCGCCCAATCGATCCCGCGCCGCAACAGTTTGATCTCGTACACCGTTCCGCCGACCAAGCGACGACCGAGAAGTGCTGCCAAGACGGTACATACCATTAAGGGCAGGATGATGGTGTAGTTGTCCGACATTTCAAAGACGATCACGATCGAGGTGATCGGTGCTTCCGTCGCGGCCGCGAAAACGGCGGCCATCGCGACGAGACCGTATGCCGCCGCTGGTCCCGTCCAGGTGGGAAACGCGTCATGCACGATCCGGCCGAACGCGTCACCGAGCATCGCACCCGTAAACAACGACGGAGAGAACACGCCTCCGCTGCCACCGCTCCCGATCGTCAACCACGTGGCGATTGGTTTGAGAACGGCGAGCCCGATCGCATGCAGCGCAGGAACGTGCTCGTAAAACACTTCCTGCATTCGGTCGTATCCCACGCCAAGCACTTGGGGGAACATCGTTCCGATGACCCCGACGAGCCCGAATCCCACCGCCGCCTTCGCCGCCGGCGGAATCGATAGCCCGTCAAAACGATCCTCCACCCAATAGAGTCCGCGCACGAAGAAGGCCGCCCAGAAGGCACATATGATGCCGAGCAAGGCGTAGAGCCACAGTTCGCGCGGCG
>PLTN01000072.1 GCA_003164495.1 Vulcanimicrobiota bacterium | reverse complement strand
TCACGATCGTGCGCGACATCCTCCTAAAGGGCGTCGGGCTGGACGTAATCTGGCCCAACGTCCTAGCGCTCGTCGCGTTCGCGATCGTCGCGATCTGGATCAGCGCGACGCGCTACCGTTCGCAACTGCGCTAAAGGAAGCGGAAAAATGGGGACGATTTATACTTGCCCGATGCACCCGCAGATCAGACGAGACGCTCCCGGAAATTGCCCGATCTGTGGAATGACTCTTGAGCCGCTCGTTGTGGCGGCCGAGGCGGGCCCGAACGAAGAGCCCATCGACATGACGCGGCGGCTCTGGATTGGAGCCGTCCTCGCGCTTCCGGTCTTCACGTTGGAGATGGGAGGTCATATTCCGGCTCTCGGCTTGCACCGTCTCGTGCCGCCGATCATCGCGACGTGGATCGAATTCGTGCTTTCGACACCCGTTGTTTTGTGGGCGGGTTGGCCGTTCTTCGAACGCGGATGGGCATCGCTCGTCAACCACAGTCTCAACATGTTCAGCCTGATCGCCCTCGGCACCGGCGTAGCGTATTTCTACAGTGTCGTCGCGACCCTCGCACCGGGAATCTTCCCGTCTGGATTTCGGGGCATGGACGGGAGCGTCGCCGTCTACTTCGAGGCCGCTGCGGTCATCACGGTCCTCGTGCTGGTCGGGCAAGTCCTGGAACTGCGTGCGCGCGAGCAGACGGGCGGCGCAATCCGCGCGCTACTGAACCTCGCGCCGAAGACCGCCCGGCGCATCACGAACGGCGGCGAAGATGAGGACATCCCACTCGCCCAAGTCCAAATCGGGGATCGCCTGCGGGTGCGCCCTGGAAATGGCGTGCCGGTGGACGGCGTCGTTCTGGAGGGCAACAGCGCCGTCGATGAGTCGATGGTCACGGGCGAGTCGATGCCAGCGGCGAAAGCCGTGGGCGACAGCCTTATCGGGGGCACGGTCAACGGTACGGGCTCGCTGGTCATGCGCGCGGACAAGATCGGTTCGGAGACGATGCTATCGCAAATCGTTGCGATGGTCTCCGAAGCCCAACGTAGCCGAGCACCGATTCAGAGCATGGCCGACACGGTCGCAGGCTATTTCGTGCCGGCCGTACTCCTTGCTGCGACCGTCGCGTTCAGCGCATGGACGATCTGGGGACCGTCGCCGTCGCTCGCTTACGCGCTCATCGCAGCCGTATCGGTGCTCATCATCGCCTGCCCGTGCGCTTTGGGGCTTGCAACACCAATGAGCATTAGCGTCGCGATGGGGAAGGGTGCAACGGCCGGTGTGCTCTTCAAGTCGGCTGACGCGCTCGAGCGTATGGAGAAAGTGAACGTCCTCGTAGTCGACAAGACCGGTACGCTCACCGAAGGCCGGCCGAAGGTAACCGCCGTCATTCCCGTTTCCGGCCTCTCCGAGGTGGAGGTTCTTCGCTTTGCGGCGAGTCTCGAGCGCCTCAGCGAACATCCACTTGCGGCNNGTCACGGGCAAGGGCGTGACCGGCGAGGTCGGCGGACGACATGCGGTGCTGGGCAACGCGAGACTATTGGACGATGCCGGCATTGCGAACGCCGACCTCGCGAAGAGAGCCGACGAACTCCGCGCAGACGGCGCGACCGCACTTTTCCTTGCCCTCGACGGGCAGGCCGCGGGCGTCATCGCGATCGCCGACCCGATCAAGGCCACGACGGCCGCCGCTCTCAAAGACCTGCAAGCCGGCGGCTTCCGCGTCGTCATGCTCACCGGCGACAACCTCGCCACGGCCCAGGCGGTAGCCAAGAAACTCGGCATCACCGAGATTGAGGCGGATGTCTTACCCGACGACAAGCATCGCGTCGTCGCGGGATTCAGGACCAAAGGACTGGTCGTGGCCATGGCCGGCGACGGCGTCAACGACGCGCCGGCCCTCGCGGCGGCCGACGTCGGCATCGCTATGGGCACCGGAACGGAAGTCGCGATCCGGAGCGCCGGTATCACACTGGTAAAGGGCGACCTCGCGGGCATCGCTCGTGCGCGCACGCTGAGCCGCGTGACCATGCGCAACATTCGCGAGAATCTCGTCTTCGCGTTCGCGTACAAGCCCTCGGTATCCCGATTGCCGCAGGCGTGCTCTATCCGGCGTTCGGACTCTTGCTGAGCCCGATGATCGCGGCGCTTGCAATGTCGTTCAGTTCGGTATCCGTGATCGCCAATGCCCTGCGGCTACGGAGTGCACGGTTGTGACCTCGCGGCTTGGTCTCCCATCGAGCGTGTGGTTTTTTCGGCTGCTCATCGATTCGACGGCACGTCGAGCGCTTTTCGAGCCGCTACGGCGGACATGAAGATGCGCTACTCGACCAGATTTGGACCGATGCGGCAGAGCGTTGGGCGAGGCTTCCCCGCAATCGACACTTGGCGCAAAGATCACGGTACGTCTCGCGGCCGTAACGGCGGCCGCATACGCAACTCTCGTGGCATGCCAGGCGTCGGTTGAAGATGCAACGCAAACCGTCCATGACATCGCTTGGGCCGGAATCCGCGCCAAAGTTCTTGCTCGAAGTTATTGAGAAGCGATCTCGGCGTTTTTGATGAGCCAGGACCATTGGGAAATGGCGAATAGCGTCGGCGTCGGAGTCGTGAACGTCGCAAGCGCAACAAGAATGTCGAATCGATGACGCGTCAATCTGAGGTAAGCGCTGCAGCCGGCTCGGCGTCTGCTTTGTGATACTTCCGGCGAATGTCGGCAAGATTGACGCGAGCTGCCGGCACCTTCAGGTCCATCTCATCCATCGTATCGGCGATGATTTGAGAGATTGCTAAATTACGAAACCAATTATGATCGGCGGGGATGATGTACCACGGCGCATGCTTGGTACTCGTACGCTCCATCGCTTCTTCATAAGCGTCGCGATAACGCGGCCAGAACTCGCGTTCCGTGTAGTCCGACTCGCTGATCTTCCAATTGCGCGCCGGATCATCGAGGCGCTCTTTGAATCGCCGAAGTTGCTCTTCCGGGCTGATGTGCAGGTAGAACTTGAGAATCCGCGTGCGGCCTTGGCAAAGCGTCTCTTCGAAATCGTTGATGAGATCGTACCGTTTCGACCAAATCGATTTGGGCACCAGCTTGTGCACGCGCACAACGAGCACGTCCTCGTAGTGGGAGCGATTGAAGATCGTGATCTGCCCCTTGCCGGGCGTTCGCCGATGCACACGCCAGAGGAAATCGTGCGCGAGCTCTTCCGCTGTCGGCTCCTTGAATCCAAAGACCACCGTGCCTTGAGGATTCATCCCGCTGAAGAGGTGCCGCATAACGCCATCTTTCCCGCCGGCGTCGAGAGCTTGCAGCACGATGAGCAGTGATTGCGTTGCGTCGGCGTAGAGTAGATACTGAAGAGCATCGAGCCTTGCTAGATGTCGCTGTATTTCTATATCGCCCTCTTCGCGCGATTCGAGCTTGCCCGTATACGCTGAGTCGATATCCGTAAGATGTATCTTCGAGCTGCCATCGACCATGAACCGTTTTCGATAGTTCATCCGGTTGTGTCTCCCCTACTAATGGCGTCCTCACGCACCGGAGCTTGCCATCGAGGCATCCGTGAAGTCACAAAGGTTGCGAGCTCAATTCACTGCGATGATCCACGCGCGTGCTTGCGCGGCTTCCGAGGTCGGAAATAACTTCATCATGCCGGGCATAAGGAAGCCGAAGAACCGCATCGTCGATGTGATCCAGTCGATGTCCGTGACGACCGCGACTCGCTCCCAGCGCGTGAGGTGTTCCATCCCGACCTTGAAGTCTTCCCAGATAGCGCTTGGATCCAGACCGTCGAAATCTGCAGCAGTTTCATAGTAGAGCCGGACCTTGTCATGCGTCCTTAGGACGTTCAAGACGGCTGGAACAAGAACGGCATCATAGTCCGCCTTCGTTACTCGCCCTCTGCAGACAAACGCGAGAACGTTGTCAGGGAAGCCCGGTAAGCGTTCGATCATGGGAACTCTCTATAGGTGCTCAGCCGCACTCATTCGCTAGCTTTTTGGAGCCGTCAGTCCGTGATGGGCCTCTCGCGAGACGGAGTAAACTCCGGATACATGTATCCGGCACCCCAGTACGGTGAAAGCTTATAATAACCGTAGTACGGCCAAAAGTCCTGAGCCGGTGCTTCGGCGAAAAGAGTGGGATCGTAGGTGGGCGAGTGTGCGACGCGCTCGCCCGTCTGATTGACGTGCACTTCGTCTTTGGTGACGCTCGTTATCGCGTCCACCGGAAGAAGCACGTGCCGGTCGCCGATTCCGAGGAAGCCACCCGCACGAATCTCCAGCATCCGCACCTTCCGTTCGTCCTGATCGATGAAAAGACCGCTGACGTGACCGATCTCTTCCCCGAGGCGATCGATGACTTTGCGGTTACGGATGTCCTGGCTTGAGTCTGCAAGGGATAGGCCGGTATCGCTTAGTTTTTCAAGCGCAGTATTGCGCCTACGCTGCTGCTGCGTCATGGCATGTTCCTCTCGTGGATCGGTTGTCGCGGCGTTCACGCCGGACCGAAGCCGGTCGATTGACCTATGAAGGCTTTACCCGTCGGCGTGTCTCTCTACCCGAGGAGTTCCATCCAGTCGCGACTTGCGACTTGATAACCTACGGGCCCAACGTTAGGCGGCCACGCCCGATCTCGTAGTCCGCCATCCCGTAGTAGATATCGAAAGCACGATCGCCACGCCGATCGATTGCGGTGGGGAATACGACCTGGCCAACGGTCCCATGAATCTCCCCATCCACCTCGGGGACGATCAGCGGCTTTTGGGAGCGGTAGACGACGCGATCGAGTTGCTCGACATCCAAGATGACGACTCCGGCGCAGTACCGCAGCAATGCGGCGCCACTGGGATGCTCCAGCTCATCGACGCCATGAATCACCGCCAGCCAGCCTTCCCGCACCCTCACCGGCGGCGCCCCGGCCCCGACCTTGATGTGGCCCCACTCGGCGAGCGGCAAGGTGAGGTGATGGGTTTCCACGACCGTGCAAAGACTTTGGATCGAGGCCTTCACGGCATCCAGGGGCACGTAGCCAATCGAGATAGCTTCCCGCGAACTCGGAGACAACGTTCCCAATTCAGCGCTGGCACGCTGACCTTTATCTACCGAGACTTGTAGCGTGGGGCGATGAAAGAATGCAAGGGACGGGACTCCCGCCGGCGAGCGTACCGGCTCGGGGAAAAACGCCGCATCCTTGTCGGCAAACGGCGCTTCACTTTCGCGGAAGCCCATGAGCCCGAGACGCTCCCATTCAAGCCCGTCCCCTGAAACGGCCAGCGCCACTTCCGGACCACGTGGTCCGAAGGCAACGTAGGTCATGACGTAGCGATCGATCACCGGGATGAAGGTCACGCGGGGATCCTCGCACCCATACCCTCCGGGCTGATCGCGCAACTCGTACGGCGCCGTCGGCTCGAGAACAAAACTACAATGTCCGGCGACGAGGGTACCATCAGGATGTTCCTGTACCCGAAACGAACCGATGCTCGAGATGTTGCCGGGCGCCACCATTCGAGGATAGAGTTGCAGCGTTCCGTCACGCAGCCGAGCAGAGGCGGGATTGAGAACGCCCAGACGCTCGTACATCAACTCGTTCGGCTTGAGGATGATCCCTAGTCGTTCGAAATGAGGCGAGATCTCACGTTCTCCTTCCACTTAGCTGTCGCTGAACAAGGCTGCGCGAGGATGCCCCTTGGCCAGCGGCGGAGGAGTGCTCGGCTCGCTGAGATCAGCCGTCCATCGCCAGTTTCTGATCTCCGGCATATCTTCTAGGTGTTCGCGAATATAGTCGTGGTGTTCATACAGCTTACGATTGAAGGCATCGATAACGTCTGACGATTGCGAACGGAACCGTGAGACGTGCTTTAGTGCGTCAATGGCAAGGTGAAACCGGCTCATCTCATTCAGCACGACCATGTCGAACGGCGTCGTGGTCGTTCCACGATCCATGTACCCGCGGACATGGAAGCGACCTTCATTNNAGCGATTGTTGTGGAAGGCGAAGATGACGGGGGCGTCCTCGGTGAAGAGCGCGTTGAAGGACATATTGTCCATCCCATGCGGATGAACGTCCGGCATCATCAGAGCGCTCAGATCCACGACATTCACTACCCGTACCTTGATGCCGGGAACGTACTTCTGCAGAAGCCATGAAGCCGCGCATATCTCAATGGTCGGGACGTCGCCCGCGCAAGCCAGCACGATGTCCGGCTCTCCACCAGCGTCGTTGGTCGCGAACTTCCAGATCGACGCGCCGCGCGAACAATGTTCGAGCGCCTCATCCATGTTCAACCACTGAAGCTGCGGCTGCTTGCCGCACGTCACGATGTTGACGTAGTTGCGGCTACGCAGGCAATGGTCGAACACGCTGAGCAGACAGTTGCTGTCCGGAGGATAGTAGACCCGGATGGTTTCGCTCCTGCGCGCCAGGGCATTGTCGACGAACCCCGTCGCTTGATGGCTGAAACCGTTGTGATCGTTTCGCCAGGCATGACTCGTGAGCAACACATTGAGCGACGCGAGTGGGCGGCGCCAGGGAAAATCACGGCATTGCTCGAGCCACTTCGCATGTTGCGTCAGCATCGAATCTACGACCTGTGCGAAGGCTTCGTACGAAGACCACATGCCATGCCGCCCGGTCAGCAAGTACCCTTCGAGCCATCCCTGACAGCAATGCTCGCTCAGTACCTCCATGACGCGCCCATCCGGGCTGAGCTCGTCGTCGATCGAGACCGTCTCCGCCATGAAGCGACGCTTGGTCGCCTCGAACACAGAGCCTAAGCGATTCGAGTTCGTCTCATCGGGACAGAACATGCGAAAGTTCGTCGGATTGAGTTTGAAGACGTCTCTGAAGAAATCGCCGAGCTTGCGCGGAGCTTCAGCGACCACTTGACCCGGTCCCGGAATCTCGAGTGCATAGTCCGTAAAGTCGGGCAGATCGAGTGCGGTCAGCAGCCGGCCGCCATTCACATGCGGATTGCCTCCCATGCGGCGATCGCCGGTCGGCGCGAGATCTGCTAATTCGGTAATGAATTTGCCGTCTTCATCGAAGAGCTTCTGGGGCTCGTAACTGCGCATCCAGGCTTCAAGGATCTTGAGATGNNTCGGGCAGGTCCATCCCTTCGGTGTACGCAGGACGATCATCGGCCAGACCGGCTGCTTTTCGAACTCGCTCTTACGCGCCTCGTTCTGTATTGTTCGAATTTCGGCATAACAATCGTCGAGCGCCTTGGCGAGGAGCTGATGCACCGCTTCCGGGTCGTCGCCTTCGACGAAATAGGGCCGGTAACCACGCCCTTGATACAGAGCCGCCAAGTCTGCGTCGCTCGTCCGTCCTTGAACCGTCGGCGCGGAAATCTTGTAGCCGTTGAGGTGGAGNNACTTCCAGCTGCCTTCGAGCGGGCAAGTCTCGGATTCGCCGTCACCGATCACGCAGGCAACAATCAGATCCGGATTGTCGAATGCAGCGCCGAACGCGTGGACGAGGGAGTAGCCGAGTTCCCCACCCTCGTGCAGCGAATTCGGGACATGCGGTCCGCAGTGGCTTGGAACGCCACCCGGCGTCGAGAATTTCCGAAAGAGAAGCCGCATGCCGTTCTCATCCGGCGTGATCTCGGGGTGGACTTCGGTATAGGTGCCTTCCAGATAAGAATTTGCATTGAGCGAGGGACCGCCATGTCCGGGACCGGCAACGTAAATGACGTTTGCATCATGCTCTTTGATCAGGCGGTTCAGATGCACGTAAATGAGGTTTTGTCCGGGTGATGTTCCCCAATGCCCGAGTAGCCGTGGTTTGATCTGTTCGGCTTTGAGCGGCTCTCGCAACAGCGGGTTTTCGAAAAGATAGATCTGGCCGATACACAGGTAATTGGCGGCGCGCCAGTAGCGATTGATCTTGTCGAGCATGTCGGGCGCGAGCGGACCCGTGGGAGCGGAGACTCTTGCGTGAGGTTTACCATCGTCGGCGATCGCGGTAGACAGCGTGGCGTCAAAGCGAAATGTCGACGACGCTCCGGCCTGGTCCGAATCACTGGTGCGCATGTCCCGCCTCCTCTTGCCGAGTCTCTCGCTCGGCCTCAAGCCAGTCCTGATCTGCGTGGCCCGCGCCACGGCCACGCTGCTCGTAAAGTTCATAGGCTCGCGTGGCGATTTGCGGCTTAAGGTCCGGCGAGCTCTTGGCCAATAATGGGGCCTTGGTTGGGTCAAAAATCCGATAGGCAACCAGCTTCACACGGTCATTCACGAGAAACCAAGCCAGCGCATAGCCCCAAACGAACAGCGCCCAGCCCCAGCCAATGGGTGCCATGAACACCCCATAAACGGCAATCAGGGTCGCCACGGTTTGCGTGCCGAGCACCGCCAGCCAGAGAATTCGCGCGGGGCGGATAGACCAGAACGGGCCGCGCGTGCGCGTGAGAAAGATCGTCAGATGTCCCGCCACGGACAACATCAGATACATCA
>PLTN01000047.1 GCA_003164495.1 Vulcanimicrobiota bacterium | reverse complement strand
ACGAGATCCGCCAAAACTTCAACCTCTAAGGCGGAAGGTCGTGGTCGCCCGTCGTGCCGGCAGCGCGGGGCGGCATCACGTCATGGTGCGGCGATGCCGGGACCACGGCCGGCTCGGCGACGGGTTCAGCCGCTGCATAGGGATGCACGTAGGGTTCGGCCGGCTCGTACGAGGGCGCCGGGGGCGTCGAGGTCGCGAGCGGGTCTTCGATCAGGTGGGCCCGCGAGATATCGGGGCCGTAGCTGTGGTCGTCGGCAGCCCGCTCCATCTCGCGAATGAACGACTGCGACGTGTTCTGAACGTCGCGGACCAACAACCCGACCTTCCGCGCGACCTTGGGGAGTTGTTCGGGTCCGAAAAACATGAGGGCAGCGGCTCCGAGCAGCGCCATATCGGGAATCGAGAGCATCCGGTAGGGTTTCTTCCCGGCCTCGGGTAACGGCACATGCCCCGCTGTTGGCAGCGGGCAAAATTTTTGAGAGCCGGCGCGCCCTTCCTTGAAGATCATCTACACCCGCGGCAACCGCACGGAAACCCTTGCGTCGATTGCCACGCTCCGCAAGATTCTCAACCGCTTCGTTGCTCATCGCGTCTTCTACGAGGTGAGCTCACGAAACAAACGCGGTCATGAATTCTTTTCCGCCAAGAACGCGTTCGTCGTCGGCTCGATCGAGATCGCGAACCGCGACTACCTCACGATTACGATCTTCGACGCCAATAACAACGCGCACTCGATCGAGATCCTCAACCCGGCCGCGATGCGCATCTACGACGACACCCTCGGCAAGGGCTTCGCGGTGTCGTTCCTCAGCGAGAGCGCCGGCGTCGAATCGCGCTGCTACCTGCGCGACGAGGGTGAAGACGGCGACGCCGTGCAGGCGCGCTGCGAACTCGAAAAGATCACCCTCCCGCAGTTGTTCGAATACCTCGAAGAAATCCGGACAATCGACGCAATTTCAGCGAAACCCAACCCCGGGCCTTAGGCCCGTCGAGGGCGGCTCAGGTCCCGGGAAACACTCCGCGTCGGAAAACCGTGAGGACCCGAACGCGATGAATTCGCTTGAAGCGAATTCACTTTAAAGCGTAGACGATTTCTTTGAAGGTTTCGGGTTCTTTGCCCAGCAGCAAGCGCACGTTCTGATCGTCTTGCGCGAACACGGTGAATCCGAGTGCAAGATGTCGCGGTAAGAAGCGCCCGCCGTTCGCGCGTTTGGCCGATTCGTTGAACAGCTTGAACGAATCGCGATTGAGCCAGCGCTGGTACTGCCCGTCGCTCGAATGGAAGACGAGCGAATCATAACGCAAGAACGGCGGCTTTTCGCCGCGCGGCATGATGCCTTCCGGAACCTCGTGCACGCCGCCGGGCGAAGGCTGCCGCGCCGCGGCCACGATGCGGCCGCGCTCCAGCACCTCGGCGAGCGCACCGCCGACCTTGGAATCGTCGAGCAGCGCCAGCAGCATGTGCGGCGGGGCGACGAACGTTGCGCCGTACTCGACGGCGTAGGTCACGGCCGCTCGGCAGACCCCAAGGAGTTCGTCCGATAGGAGAACTTGATCCTGATCCATCAGGGTCGGTCATTCTTGCGCCGGCGCTCCAACCCCGTCGCCCGGCGCAATTCGCGCACTGCATCACTTCGGCGGCCCGCCCGCCGGTAGGCAACGCCCAAATTGTGGTGCGCCTCCGGATAGTCCGGGTCGAGGGCGATCGCGGCCTCGAAGCGGGCGATCGCCCCGGGGATGTCGCCCGCCTCGAGCAGCAGGTTGCCGGCATTGACGATCGCCGGAACGCACGCGGCGTAGGTCCGAAGCGCCTCGTCCAGCAAGGCCTGCGCGGCCGGCCGATCGCCGCGGCCCAGCGCCACCAGGGCCCGTTTGTTGTGGGCCAGGGCCCGCTGCCGGTCATCGGCCGCGGCGGCAAGGGCTTCGTCGAAGCAGCGTTCCGCCTCGTCGAGATCACCGCGGCGCAATGCGCGGCCGCCGCGCTCGAGCGGGCCCGCCGGTGCCACCCGGGCCATTCCAAAGAGCCGCGCGAAGAAACCCACTGCGCCCATGTTGCACGTCGACGTCATCTCGCTCTTCCCGGAGATGTTCGCCCCGGTTATCGGCCTCTCGATCGTGGGCCGCGCCATCGAACGCGGGCTGATCGGCGTGCGCGTCCACGATTTGCTCGAGGGCCTCGAACCCGGCGCCCGCGCCGACGAACGCCCCTACGGTGGTGGTCCCGGGATGGTGCTACGGATCGAACCGCTGGCCCGCACGCTCGACGGGATCCTTGCGGATGCGCCCGCAGACGAGCGGCGCCGCATCGTGCTGACTGCTGCGGCCGGCCGCCCGTTCGGACAGCCGGATGCCGCAGCGTTTGCCGAGCTCGATCGCCTGATCCTGATCTGCGGACATTACGAAGGCGTCGACGAACGGCTCGCCGCGCTCTATCCGGTGGAAGAGTTCTCGCTCGGGCCGTTCGTGTTGACCGGCGGCGAAATCGCGGCGATGGCTTTTCTCGACGCGGCGGCACGTTTGATCGACGGCGTAATCGCGGCCGATTCGCGCGACGCCGAATCGTTCGCCGGCGGCACCGATACGGTCGACCATCCGGCGTTCACGCGACCGCCGGTCTTTCGCGGCGTCGCCGTTCCCGACGTGCTGCTCTCCGGCGATCACGCGAAGATCGCCGAATGGCGACGCCAACGCTCGCGCGATCGCGCGGCGGCGCGGCGCGGCTGACATGCGTCCGATCGCCGCATTCGGCACGTTCGCGCTTTTCGCGCTCGCGTTGTGCACGCCGCTGCGCGCCGCGAGCGACATCGATAAACAGCTTGCGCGAGTGACCGGAACGGTGCAGTATCAGTCCGGATCCGATCCTGCCTACCACGCGGTTTTCGGCAAGATCGATCTCAGCGACGAAGCCCTCGCGGTGACGCTCGCGCAATCACGCGCGCAAGTGATTCTGCCCGATTCGAGTTCGATCGACGTCGGCCCGACGACGCGCCTGCGCCTCGGCGCATTCAATGCCGCCGATACCGGCAATCCCAACGTCGTGGTACTGGAATTGGGCGTGCTCCACTTCAACATCCGTCATCCGGCCGGCGGGCGCGCGAACTATCGCTTTCGAACGCCGACCTCGGAAATCGGCGTACGCGGTACCGAAGGCTATATCGTCACCGGACCCAGCGGGACGGATTTCTACTGCGTCGACTGTACGGCCGGCGACGTCACCGTTACGGTCGGCACCCACAGTTACGCGCTCGCAACGGGTCAACAAGCGATCATCATCGGGACCACGCCCGCCAACGCCGACGTCGACGTCGTTGCGCGACCGTGTGCGAATCCGGCCGCCATTGCGTTGAGCGACGGAAAACTCGGCGCGGCGATTCCGGTCGATCAACGCTTCGATACAACCGGTGCCGCGAGCGGCGATCCGCTGCAGGTCGTGCCTATACCGCCTCCGCGTTAGGCTCCGCGAGCGCTCTTTCGAGCAACGTCTGCCCGTAGGCGTACAACTCGTAATCCACCGCCAGCGATTCGAGCAGGCGCGCACCGAGCGGATCGCGATCGATCCACGAGATATCGTCTCCCTCGGGGATCTCCGTAACGTTGGTGACCGTTACGCGATCGACGGGTAACAAATTCAATCCGATGCCCGCGCTGCGCGCACGCAGGACGTGCAGCGACTCCGCCGGCCGTTCCGCCGTGCCGACCATGATGAACCGTTGCAGCAACGATTTTGCAAGCGGAAGACGTTCGCGTTCGTAGGTCGCGCGGTCGCGCTTCGGCCACGAACCATAGCGCTCGGGATTCACCCGGCCGTGCGCTGCGTCGCACCACTCGTGGAGCGCGATGTGATTGGTTTGCGCGTTTTCGAACGGTTCGCCGTCCGTGCGTTCGAGCAGCCAACGCGCAACGTCGATCGACGCCGTGCCGACCGATGCGGGAACACCGAACGCTTTCCGCTCCTGTTGCGTGTACCGCAGCACCGAGATCGCTTGCGCGCGCGGATCGCGCAGGATCGTGGCATAGTGCAGTCGCCGCGCGCCGAGCCTCGGGGGATAGCGGCGAATGTTGTGCGAGCTCACGGCGACGAGACGGGCGTCGTTCGAGCTGGGCCACGCTTCGTTGGGCAGATAGATGTGCCGCTCCGGATAGAGCGCGCGAAACCCCGTGATGGCGCCCTCTACCGCCGCGTCTCTTAACCAGACACGCACCGCAGTTCCCGCACACTTCGGGATGTGGACGTAGACGAGAATATCGGGGGCTTGCACCCCGGGCACCTCTCTAAAGCTGCTTGGTCGCTCAGGGTTTCTTTATACTTTAGTAACCAACCCTGGGTAAGCTCTAGGAACGCGCGAAAGACTCTTACTTACCTCGCCGCCAACGTACAAAAAATCGCAGTAGCCGGTTAGGGGAGTGGAAAGCCTGTTTATCTAACCAATATAAGCAAGCTTCCGGAACCGACGGCAATCTTTCGAGCTTGAACGAGTACCGCTTTCATGGTACACTCGGCGGGTTGTCGCCGCCCCTGTGCGGCCTCGTCGCGCGCGTTAGTAGAGAGCAGTCATGAACGTCATCGACCTGATCCAAAAGGAACAGGAAAAGCCGAGCGTCCCCGATTTCCGGCCGGGCGATACGGTGAAAGTTTACTCGAAGGTCGTCGAAGGCGGCAAAGAACGCATTCAGATGTTCGAGGGCACCGTGACGGTCCGTAAGGGCGGCGGTTCAGCCGAATCGATCACGGTGCGCCGGATCGCGCACGGCGTCGGCGTCGAGAAGTCGTTCTTGCTCCACAGCCCTCGCGTCGACCGCATCGAGATCTCCAAGCGCGGTATCGTGCGCCGCAGCCGTCTCTACTACTTGAGCGATAAGATCGGTAAGGCCGCTCGCATCAAGGAAAAGAAGGTCGCGAAGTAAGCGAGCGGTGACCCCTCTCGAACTTCTCGCACTGATCTGCATTTTCGCCATCGTCCGGGTGGCGATCAGCATCAAGCCGACGCCGGTCGCTGCCGGCGCGGACACGGGCCCGTCGGCTCGGACGGTCATCCGCGAATATCTCGATGCGTTCATCGTCGCGGGACTGGTCGCGCTGTTTCTGATCACGTTCGTGATCCGGACGTTCTTCATTCCGTCCGGCTCGATGATCCCGACGTTGCAGATCCATGACGTGCTGCTGGTCAACGAGTTCGAATACCGCTTCACGAAACCGGCCCGCGAGGACGTCGTCGTCTTCCCGCCGCCCATTGAATCGCCCAACGATTTCATCAAGCGCCTCATCGGCGCACCCGGCGATACGCTGCGTATCCACGATGGGATCGTGTACCGCAATGGCGTCGCGCTCGTCGAACCCTACGAGGCGCAGAAGCCGAACTACGAACTGCAGATCCGCAATTACAACGTCTACGTCGACGGCACGCCGCTCGATCCGACGCTGGCGAACATCCCGCCGAAGGACAAGTGGACGGCACCGGATCGCATCCCCGACGGTTGCTACTTTATGATGGGCGACAACCGGAACAACTCCGAAGATTCGCACATCTGGGGCTTCGCCCAAGCCGACGGCACGTTTCTTGCCGGCCCGCTCAAGGGACAGAAAGCCTCGTTCACTGGCCACGCGTTCCTGATCTTCTGGCCGTTAGACCGCCTGCACATCCTGCGCTAGAGGATTCGCTTCAAGCGAATCCTTCGCGTTCGGCCCCTCACGAATCATCGCAGCGGAGTGTTTCCCGGGGGCCGAGCCGCCTTCGTATCGAAGATGTATCTGTGCTCTCGCACCCGCGTCATGTCTTCCGGGTCAGCGTGCAGGTCATCGTGTTGCTCGCGATCGGGATGGCGTTCTTCCTGCGGATTCCGCAAGTGACGGGCCCCTCGATGCTGCCGCACGTACAGCCGGGCGAACTCGTCTTGATCAACACGCTCGCATATCGCATGGGCCCGATTAAACGCGGCGATATCGTCGCGCTCCATCACGATGAAGCAACGGCGCAGACGTTCCTCAAACGCGTCGTCGCGCTGCCCGGTGACCGCGTGCGCATCGAGAGCGGCACGCTCTACGTCAACGGCTCCGCGGTCGCCGAGCCCTACGTCTCGTTTCGCGACCGGCAAAACGTCGCCGACATCACCGTTCCGCCCCACGGAATCTACGTCTTGGGCGACAACCGCGCGGAGAGCGAAGACTCACGCACCTGGGGGCCGGTCGACGAAAACGCGGTTATCGGAAAGGCCCTCATCGGACTGTGGCCGCCCGAGCGCCTGCACTCATGACCGAGCCGACGGAACAGCAGATCCAATGGTTTCCCGGCCACATGGTGCGGGCGATGCGCCTGCTCGAAGAGCGGCTCGCGCTGGTCGACGTCGTGATCGAAGTGCTGGACGCGCGCCTGCCGCTGATGAGTTCCAACCCCGAACTCGACCGGATCGTCGGAACGCGCCCGCGGCTCGTGATCCTGGGCCGCGATGACCTCGCCGATCCGTTCGCAACGCGCAGATGGCTCGCGTGGTACGCCGCGCAGAACCGTCCCGCCATCGCCGTCGACGGCCGCATTCAACCCAGCGTCAACCGCGCCCGCGCCGAGCTCGATCGCTTCGTGGCCGGCCGCGGGCCTTCGCGCGCCATCGTGATCGGGATTCCCAATACCGGGAAATCGTCGCTGATCAACGGCTTGGCGAAACGAACGGCGGCCAAGACGGAGAACAAAGCCGGTGTGACGCGTCAGTTGCGCTGGATTCGCGCGAACGCCCAACTCGAAGTGATGGACACGCCCGGCATCCTGGTACCGAAGATCCCGACCGCCGAAGCGCAGTGGATGCTGGCCCTCACCGGCGCCCTGCCGCGCGAACGCTACGACCCCGAGGACGTGATCGGGCGATTCCATGCGTGGGCCGCGGTGCACGTCCCCAAATTGGATGTGCCCGATCTCGAGCGGTTCGCCCGCGCCCGCGGGTTCGTTCGCCGCGGCGACGAAATCGATGCGCACAATGCTGCCGGCGCCTACATGCGCGCGTTCGGCGAAGGGAAACTCGGCCGCATCACGTTCGAAGAACCGCCGGAGGCCGCGGTGTGAACGATCCGGCCAAGAAACGCCGCAACGCGCGCGAACGCGAGCAGCGCCGCCTGATCCGCCTCCATCTTTACGAAGATGCCGCCCGGGCCAACGGTCACCGCTTCATCGCGGGAACCGACGAAGTCGGACGGGGCCCGCTCGCGGGGCCGGTGGTCGCGGCGGTGGTGGTGCTCGATGGGCCGCTCTACCTTAAGGGCCTCAACGATTCGAAGCAAGTCCGGCCCGAGCTACGCGCGGAGCTGGCCGAGATGATCAAACTTCGCTGCGTCGCTTGGGCGGTCGGCGAGGCGAGCGTTGCCGAGATCGACCAGCTGAACATCTACTGGGCCTCCGTCCTGGCCATGGAACGCGCCATCGCCGCGGCCGGCTGCACGATCGACTACCTGTTGACCGACGCGGTGAGGATCAAATCGTTCACCGGACCGCAAGAGCCGGTCATCAAGGGCGATGCCAAGTGCGCCAGCGTGGCCGCGGCCTCCATCGTGGCCAAGGTCCACCGCGACGGCCTCCTCGTGGAACTCGACGGCGTCTACCCGCAGTACGGTTTCGCCGACCACAAGGGATACGCGACCCAACGGCACATCGAAGCCCTGACGGCCCACGGGCCATGCGCCGCCCACCGCCGGGGGTTTTGGCGAGTCCGTGATGCCGCCCAACTTTTGCCGGGCTTGTCGTGATGAACCGACGAACACGGTTCGGTCGTGAAGGTGAAGACGCTGCGGTTCGACTCCTCGAAGATTCCGGGTATGCGGTGATCGCACGCAACGTCCGTTTGCCCGGCGGTGAGATCGACGTTATCGCGCGCGACCGCGACACGATCGTCTTCGTCGAGGTCAAAGCACGCGCTTCGCAGCGCTTCGGCTCGGCGCTCGGCGCGGTCGACGCGCGTAAACGGCGCACGCTGCGCGCGATTGCGGCCGACTGGCTGCAGATCGCCGCGCCCGGCGCGAACGCCCGCTTCGACGTGGTCACGATCGACGCCGCGGGGGCCCGCCTGCATCGCGGGGCGTTCGCATGAGCGGCGAAATGGAAAAGAAACTCCTCGGCGGACGCTATCGCATCGACGCCCTGATCGGGCGCGGCGGCATGTCCGACGTGTATCGCGGCATGGACGTCGTTCTGCAACGGCAGGTCGCGATCAAGATCCTCACCGACCGCAGCGAAGATCTGCGCAAACGGTTCCTGCGCGAAGCGCAGTCGATGGCGCGGCTCAACCACACGAACATCGTCGGCGTTTACGACGCGGCGCAAAATGACGGCGTCTCGTACATCGTGATGGAACTCGTGCAGGGCCGCACGCTGGCCACGATCTCGCCCAGCGAGCTGACCGTGCACACCGCGCTGCGCTACATCCTGGAATTGCTCGAAGCGCTCGCCTTCGCGCATGAGAACAACGTCGTTCATCGCGACGTGAAGCCGGCCAACATCATGGTCCTCGCCAACGGCGCGATCAAAGTGATGGACTTCGGTCTCTCGCGCCGCACGAGCGAAATGTCGAGCGTGACGAATGCGGGCGAGATCGTCGGCACGATCGCTTATCTCTCGCCCGAGCGCTTTCTCGGCAAGATCGCCGACGCACGCAGCGACCTCTACAGCGTCGGCGTCGTGATGTACGAAGTCTTCACCGGCACCGTGCCGTTCAAGAACGAGTCCGACGACTTGGTCGCGGTGATCTTCGCGCACGTGAACGAACCGCCGGCCGCGCTGCGCACGATCAACCCGGCAGTGCCGGCGCCGATCGAACGCATCGTGCTCCGTCTGCTCGAGAAAGATCCCGAACGCCGCTACGCGTCGGCGCGCGAAGTGATCGTCGACATCCGCACCCTGCTCGGCCTCAACGAACCCGGCGAGCAGGCTCCCTCGAGCGCGGTCGGCATCGCCGCAACGATGCAGGGGCCGCCGCGAACGGCCTCGGCGCCCAGCGGCAACACCGCAGCCGAAGTTGAGGCGCGCTCGGTCCTCGAGCGGACCTTCGGCAACACGCAAACACTCAACGAAGGCTACGCCAACACGCTGGCCGGGATGCTGGCCGCGCGCAAGCGTGACTGGACCGAAGCGACGCGTGCCTACGTTGCCGCACTCAAGGCGTTCTCGGAAGTGCGCAACCACGTCGAGCACGCGAAGACCGCGCTGAAGTACGCGACGATGGTGCTGGCCAAGGGCGCCGACACCGAACGTCCGGACCGGCACGAAGTCGAAAATGCCATCGAGACCTTGGGCCGTGCGCTGCTCGTCCTGCGCGCGCGCAACCTCACCGCGGAAGTCGACGACGGCGAGCGGGTTCTGCACGCGCTCCAGCGGATGGGAGTCCGGCTCCGCTAAATGGCCGCTAAGGCAAAACCATCACTACGACGTTCCGTTACGCCGTGGGGCTCGTTCTCATGGGGCTACTCGGATGTCGGCGCCGACATCTTTGTCGGTCTGGGGCTCGTGCTTGGCGCCGCCGGCGGCGCGTCGAACATCGCGTTCCTCTTCGCCGGCATCGTCTACGTGTGCATCGGTCTCGCGTACACGGAACTCGCCGCAACCTACCCCGTCGCGGGCGGCGGACAGTACTTCGTCATGCGCGGCCTGGGCGACATCTTTGGCTTCATCGCCGGCTGGGCCGTGCTGCTCGACTTCACGATCGACATCACGCTCTTCTCCTGGTCCTGCGTGGACTACTTAGGCCAGCTGCTTCCGATCCTGCAGTTGCAGCCGCATCCGTGGATCCACTTTTGGTCCGTGTTCTTGCTGATCACCGGCTTGTGTACGCTCAACGTGATCGGCGTGCGCGAGTCGACCACATTCAACGGCATCGTCAGCGCGCTCGACGTCATCAGCGAAACGTCGATCCTCTTCTTCGGCTTCCTATTCGCCTTCAACCCCGATCTGCTGATGCATACGATGCACGTCTACTGGCCTTCGACGGATCATCTTTTGCTCGGCGTTTCGTTCGCGATCATCTCGTTCGTCGGCCTCGAATCGATCTCGCAGGCTGCACAAGAAACGCAGCGGCCCGCTTCGGTCATCCCGCGCACCTCCATCGGTCTGATCCTGACGATCCTGATCTACGCGCTGGCCTACGCGAACCTGGCGCTCGGCATGACCCCCGCCCATCCGGTGCCGCTCGATGCGCACGGTCACGCACAGCAGTTCTTCCAGTTCCTCGGTAACGACGAGAACAATGGCAAAGCGGTCGCCGTGCTGGCAGCGAACGTGCCCTATTTCGGCGCCATCGCCGGTCTCTACGTTCCGGTGCTCGGCGCGATCTTGCTGCTGATCTCGAGCAACTCGGGCGTGTTCGGCGCTTCGCGCATCGCGTATGCAATGAGCCGCGCGCGTCTGTTGCCGTCGGTGTTCGAACGCGTCAGCCGGCGCTTCCGCACGCCGGCCGTGTCGATCGTCACGTTTTGCGCTATCGCGATCGTGGTGTTGATCTTCGCCGCCCTGCCGAGCCTCGACCCGGGCATGCAACAGCTCTACAATCACGCGTTCCGCGGTGAAGCCGGGATCGTCGTCTTGGGCGACCTCTACGCGTTCGGCGCCGCCACGAGCTACTCGTTCGTCTTCATCGCGCTGATCGCGCTGCGCCTCAACGACCCGCTCAGCCCGCGCAAGTTTCGGATTCCGCTGAATATCCCGTTTACGTACCGCGGCGAACGCGTGCTCTTCCCGATCGTCGGCGTGATCGGATTCCTCGGAATCTTCTCGATCCTCGTCGACACGCTGATCACGCACGAGATCGGCCGCGTCGCGGGGCCGACATGGATCATCATCGGGTTCTTCGGATACCTTTTCTACCGCCGGCACAAGGGGTTGCCGATCTTCCGCTCGCGACCGCAGGATTGGGATGCGCAGCAAGTGCTCATTCTCAAGGACGCGGGTGAGCTCGAGAGCATGGATGAGTTGATCGAGAAGCTGCGCGTTCGCGGCCGCAACGTCACCGTCGGAGGCCGTACATCATGATGACGCTGCGCGTGGCCAAGATTCGCGCCTTCCTCGGTATCGTGTTCGCGCTGCTGGGCATCGCCGTCGGCGTGCAGCTCTTGCTGCGGCCGGGCGCGTTCAACGCAAAGCTGATCGGCCTGGCGTTCGCCGCCGTACTGGTCGCGCTCGGCGTCGTGCGCGTACGCATGTACCTCAAACTCAAGAGCGAGTTAGCTCCGTGACCACGATCGAGGTCCACCCCGCCGGTGCCCTCCTCGCAGTGGCGGTCGTCGCCGCGGTCATTGCAACGTTCTATTGGATGCTGCATCCTCCGAGAACGCGGGCCGACATCGAAGCGCAGCAAGCCGAAGCGGTGCTGCACAAGATGGTCGGCAGCATCATCGTGGTGTTTTCCGAAGAGATCCACTCGGGTCACATGATGGTGCTCGCGGCACGCCTCGCGCGTCGCGAACGGGCCGATCTCTACGCGGTCTATGTCATCGAAGTGCCGCTGATTCTGCCCGAAGGCGCGGAGATGCCGGAGGAAGACCGCGCCGGCTACGACATGCTCGCAACGGCCGAAGTGATTGCGCAACATCACGACGTTCATCTGCACACCGAGGTGCTGCACGCGCGCTCCGTCAGCTCCGGCGTGATCGAGCTGGCAAAGCGCGAGAACGCCAACCTGATCGTGCTCGGATCCTATCGCGAAGGCAAGTACTCCGGCGCTCCGCTGGGGCGCGCGATCGAAGAGATCGCGACGCGCGCCAAGTGCGACGTGCTGATCGGCGTCCCCGGCCCCTACGGCGTCCTGCTCGGGGAAGAACGCCGCGAAAACGAAACCGCCAAACCGATCCGTCCGAGCTAGAGCGCGCGCTTCATCCGCTGAACGACTTCGGTGAGGATCGCAGCCGACGTGCCCATGTTGACGCGCACGAACGCTGCCGAGTCGAGTCCGAAATCGCGGCCCCGCGTCAGCGCGACGCGGCCGCGCTCGAGAAATACGGACACCGGATCGGGGCCGAGATCGAGCGCCGCGCAGTCGAGCCAGGCCAGGTAACTCGCTTGCGGCTCGATGTAGCGCACGCCGGGCAATTCGCGCGCAAGTAAGCCGGTAAGCAGACGGCGGTTGCCGTCGAGGTAGACCAGCAGGTCGTCGAGCCACGGCAAGCCCTGTGTGAACGCGGCGATCGACGCGACGACGCCGAGATTTCCGGCGCTCCACGGCAATTCGGGCCGCATCAACGCAAGTTTTTTGCGCGTGCGTTCGGTGCCGGCGATGGCTACGGCGCACTTCAGGCCCGGCAGATTCCACGCTTTCGATGCCGACGCCAGCGCGATGCAGTCGCAATCGATGTAGTCGCCGATCGGGAGAAACGGCACGAAGGTCGCGCCGTCCATCGTCAACGGGGCGTGAATCTCATCGGCGATCACGAGCACGTTGTGCTCGCTCGCCAGTTCCGCGATACACGCGAGGGTCGTCAGGTCGAACACCATGCCGAGCGGGTTGTGCGGCGAACAGAGCAAATACGCCGCGGCGCCGCCGGCGAACGCGCGCTCGAGACCGGCCAGGTCGAGGCTCCAGGAGCCGTCCTCGGCGCGCAGCAGCGGAACGTCTTCGACCTTACGTTCCACCTCGCCGATGACACGGTAGAACGGCGGATAGACCGGCGAGTTCACCACGATGCGGTCGCCCGGTTTGGTGAGCGTGCGCAACAATTCCGAGATGCCGACGAGCACGTCGGGAATGACGAACACGCCCTTCGAGTCGAGCGTCCAATCGTAGCGTGTCTTGACGAACGACGTGAACGCCGCGCCGACACCGGCACCGTTGGCGTAGCCGCAGTCGTCGTGCCGGATCGAATCGAGTAGCGCCTCGCGCACGCCGTCATCGAGCGGGAAATCCATTTCCGCCACCCACGCGGGCAACACGTCGGGCGGAAACATCGTCCACTTCGCGCTGCGCCGTTCGCGCAGTTGCGCGACCGTGATGTCGTCGAAGCGGGGCATCAGCGGGCGAACACGCGTTTGCGGAGCTCTTCGGCGATCACGGCGAGCAGGATCACGGCGCCGAGCACGATGTCTTGGGTGTACGACTCGATGTTCAACAAGTTCATCACGTTGTTGAGCACCCCGATCAGCAGCGCGCCGAAGAAGGTTGCGACCACGCTGCCGCGCCCGCCCATCAGCGACGTTCCGCCGACCACGACCGCCGCGATCGATTGCAGCTCGCTGCCGACGCCGGTCTGCGGCGAACCCGATGAGAAGCGGGCCATCAGCAACATGCCGGCCAGCGCTGCGCAGCCACCGGAGATCACGTACACGAACATCTTGACCAGGCGCACGTTGATGCCGGCCAAACGCGCGGCTTCTTCGTTGCCGCCGAGCGCCAGCACGTAACGCCCGAAACGCGTGCGCGTGAGAACGATGGCGAACGTGATCACCACCACCAGCATCACGAGCACGGCCCATGGGATACCGGGCATCCCGAGCGGCGCGAGCAGATCGTGCAGCGCGTACTGCGTGCCTAGCGCGTCGAACGCGCTGCTCTTGAGCGGCACCGGCTGCCCGTGCGAGAGCTTGAACGCGAGCCCGCGCGCCATCAGCATCATCGCGAGCGTCGTGATGAACGGCGGCAAGTTGAACCGGATGACGGGCAGCGCATTGACGAGGCCCGCGCAACAGCCGACGGCAATGCCGACCAGCGTTGTGACGATCACGAGCAGCGGCCCGCCGAGACCGCTCGCATTCGCGAACTGCGCCATGACGACGCCCGTCAGCTGAATCAGCGATCCGACCGACAGATCGATGCCCGCGGTGATGATGACGAAGGTCTGACCGACGGCAAGGATCGCGTTGTACGTGATCTGCCGCAGGACGTTGGTCAAGTTGCCGGCGGTAAAGAAGTCGCCTTGCGTCAGCGCGTTGACGATGACGATCAGGACGACGAAGGCGACGACCGCGATCCCCGTGCGCAGCACGGTCTGGCGGCGCTGCTTCGCTTGGGCGTCACCGGAGCGCGCGTCGAGCGCGGCCTTGACTTCGTGAACGCTCTCCGGCGGCGTTTCCGGGTTCACGCCGCAACTCCGGCGGCGGCGGCGATGACGGCTTCCGGGGTAGCGTCGGCGCGCGCGAATTCGGCCGCGATCTTCCCGCCGCGCACGACGAGGATGCGATGCGACATCCCGAGCACTTCGGGCAGCTCGCTCGAAACCATCACGATGCCGGCGCCGCGCGCGAGCAGTTGCAGCATCAGCGTATAGATCTCCGCCTTGGCACCGACGTCGACGCCGCGCGTCGGTTCATCGAAAAGAAAAACGCGCGCATCGCCGGTGAGCCACTTCGCGAGCACGACCTTCTGCTGGTTGCCGCCGGAGAGGTTCTTCACCGCTTGTTCGCTGGAAGGCGTCCGGATGCGCAACTCCGCGATCTCGCGATTCGTGATGCCGACTTCCTCGGCGCGGCTGATGAACGGCCCGCGCGAGTACGCGGCCAGATGCGCGAGCGTCGTGTTCTCACGCACCGTCATGCCGAGCACGAGCCCTTGCGCCTTCCGGTCTTCGGTAATGAAGGCGATGCCGGCCTCGATCGCCGCGTGCGGGTTGCGCGCGACGACGGGTTTGCCGTCGACCACGATCTCGCCGCCCGTCGCCACGTCGGCGCCGGCGATCGCGCGCACGATCTCCGTGCGTCCGGCCCCCACGAGTCCGGCCAACCCGACGATCTCGCCCGCGCGCACCTCAAACGAGACGCCGTTGACGTTGCTCGCTGCTCGCAGATCGCGCACCGCCAAGCGGACAGGCGCATCGGTCGCCACCTGCGGCAAGTCGGGAAAGTGCGCTTCGAGCGCGCGCCCGACCATGAGCTGGATCATCTCGTTCTGCGGCAACGCGCTGGTCGCGCGCGTTTCGATGGCACGTCCGTCGCGAATGACCGTGATGCGGTCGGCGATGCGCGGCAACTCTTCGAGCCGGTGCGAGATGTACACGAACGCAACGCCCTGCGCTTTGAGCTTTGCGATCAACGCGAACAGCGCGTCGGTTTCACGGTCGGTCAGCGCCGCAGTCGGCTCATCCATCACGATCAGCCGCGCGTGCCGCACCAGCGCCTTGGCGATTTCGGTGAGTTGCTGTTCCGCGACCGACAGCCGCCGCGCCGGACGGTCGAGCGGCAGCGTGATCCCGAGCTCGGCCAGAACGGCCGTGGCGCGTGACGCTGCGGCCTTGGTATCGAGAAACACGCCGCGCGTGGGCTCGATGCCAAGCACGATGTTCTCGATCACGCCGAGATCGGGCACGAGGTTGAACTCCTGATAGATCATGCCGATCCCGAGCCGCTCGGCCGCCTTCGGGCCGTCGATCGTCACCGGTTTACCGTCGATCTCGATCGTGCCGCCGTCAGCGGTGTACGCGCCGGCAAGAATCTTCATCAGCGTCGATTTGCCGGCGCCGTTCTCGCCGACGAGCGCGTGCACTTCACCGGCAACGACTTCGAACGACACGCCGTCGAGCGCGCGCACGCCCGGAAACGATTTGGTGATCGCCGCCATGCGCAGGAGGGGTGAGGCCAAGACTACTTCGCGTCAGCTTTCGTGAAGGTACCGACGGGAACCGCGATCTTCTTCGGCACGGTTTTGCCGGCGAACGAATCGGCGATCGCGTCGATCGTCTTCGCGCCGATCTGATCGGGATGCTGGATCGCATCGCCGTACATCGTTCCGGCCGCGATTGCCGCGCGCGCTTCGGGCGTCGCGTCGTAGCCGATCACCGCGACCTTGCCGCTCAAACCGGCGGCCTGCACGGCGGTCGACGCGCCGAGCGCCGAGTCGTCGTTGATCCCGAAAATGCCCTTGAGGTCTTTGTGCGATTGCAGAATGTCCTCGGTCGCCGACGAGGCCTTGGCCCGTTCGCCGCCGCCGTCGATATCGGCCGCGATCGTCACCTTGGGGCACTCAGCCGCGAGGGCGGCCTTGAAGCCCTTGACGCGGTCTTGTACGCTCGTGACTTCCGGCTCGTCGAGGATCGCGACCGGGCCGCCGCCCGGCACGGCCGCGCACATCAGCTTGCCGGCTTGGCCGCCGCCCTGGACGTTGTCGCTGGCGATGTGCGAAACCACGACGCCCTGACTCGACGCATTGGCGATGTCGGCCGTGAAAACGGGGATACCGGCCTTGTTGGCCTCGACGATGGCCGAACCGATGGCCTGCGAATCGTAGGGGGTCAGGACGATCGCGGCGACCTTTTGCGAGATGAAGTCCTCGACCTGACTCTGCTGCTTCGAGTTATCGCGGCTGGCGTCGACCACGTTCACCGTGTAGCCGTATTTTTGCGCCTCGGCCTTCATTCCGGACTCCATGTCCTGGTAGAACTGGGCCTCGCGATTCTGAATCGACACGCCGATCGTTTTGCCGCCGGAGGCCGTCGTATCGGCGTTTTTCGAGCAGCCGGTCGCAATGACGAGCGCGCACGCGAGAAGAGCGAGTCGTTTCATATCGGCACTCCGACTTGTCGCAGGCCGTTGGGACGCCCTGCGGCTGTGCGAAAGGCCTCTATTTGACAGGGCTTCTCAAGAAGGAGCTCCTGCGACGTTCGGCGGGTTGAGGGAGCGTCCGGATGATGTGGAATCGACGCTCGCGCGCTCACTTTGCCTGCAGTAAACGGCGTGCGCGGCTGGTGGCGTTGCCCGCGTCGAAATTTCCGGTCATTCGGCCCAAATGGAGCGTGAACTACGCGAAAACACCGGGAAAACCGTCTTTCGCAGCGCCGTGGGGTAGCTGCTATCTGCTCCGCCGCAAAAGATGCGCGCTCCGCAAGAAGGAGTGTTCCCAGCGCGCAAAGAGCGCGGCGCCGGAGGCCGCGCAGACCCGCGAAAATCAGCCAAATCCCAGACTCATTACGAAGGTGGCGCCTGCTCACGGACGGTTATCCACAGCCGCTGGCCGTACGGCTGTGCACCGTGTGGACACGGAATCGCAGCTTGCTACCCGGGCGCCGGGAGCCGAGCCCCGAGCGCCGGGTAGTCCATGGCCGCGACGCGATTGCGGCCGGCGGCTTTTCCGGCATAGAGCCGCCGGTCCGCGATCCGTATGAGTTCCGGGCCGTCGGCGGCTTCGCGCGGGCACTCCGACACCCCGATCGTGACCGTGATCGGCATGACCTCGGCGCCCTTCCAGCCGGTCGCAAGCGCCCGCGGCAGTTCGGCCACGATGCGCTCGGCCAGAACCGTCGCCTGGGCCAGCTCCGTCTGGGGCAAGAGGATCGCGAACTCTTCGCC
>PLTN01000236.1 GCA_003164495.1 Vulcanimicrobiota bacterium | reverse complement strand
AGCGATCCGTCACCGAGATGCGGAGATACGTAATCGGCCGATGGAAGGCGTCGGCGAGCTGCGGCTCGGTCGGCCTTGCGATCAAATCGATCATTGACCGGCTACCGTTCGCCGCCCAGCTGAGCTAGTCCGTCGCGAAGACCCCTTGGTCGATCGGCACGTTCAGCTTGTAGTTGGAAAACGAGGAGGCCACGTCGGCATGATACGCCGGCAGATCGACCTTGCCGGTCTGCGACTTGATCACGTAGTTGCCGTTCAAAACGGCGTAGGTCTGCTGAAACGAGATGGTCCCTCCATCTTTATAGATGTAGGCCATCGAGGTGACCGTTGCGCTCCGGTCGTCCACCGTGACGTCGACGTGGTCGATCCGGCCGTTTTTCTTGCGAACCAAGCGGAATTGGGCGGTCGTACCATCATCGGCAATCGGAGTCACGTCGTAGATCTCGGGCCACTCCGCCGGGGGCTCGAGCTGCGGGTAGACCTTCTTGAACTGGCTGGCGAGCGCCGGGACGGTTTCGAAGACGACCGCGCTCTTGTCGGGCTGCTGGAAGTAGGCCTTGCCGTCGAGCGAGGGGCTGATGAACGGGAACCCGTGCGTCGTGACGTCCACGTGCAAGTCGGCCTGATACGACTTCAGGGCGGCGTTGACGCGCTGCATCCGCGCGTAGACGGCGCTCGCGTCCGCGTTGCCGGTGGGCGCGTCGGCCGCAATCGAGCCTGCGATCAGGGCAACCGTGAGGGTTAGGCGGGCAAACAGAGCGAGCATTGCGACTATTCTAACGGACTCGCCTGAGAATGGCATAGCAGTGCGGCTTGGATTTCATCCAGCACCAATGCGTCGGTTTCAGCGTCCAGCCGTGCCCGAAGGGCGGCCAGCGCCCGCGGCGAGCCGATACGGCCGAGCGCCCAGGCGACGTGTCCGCGGACCAGCGGATGCGGGTCGCCGGCGAGCGCTTCCTCGAGCACCGGGACGTCGGCCCGGTCGAGCAGATTGCCCAGCGCCACGGCTGCGTTGCGGCGCAGAATCGCGCCGCCGCGCCAGCCGATCGCGGTTCGCGCATACCGGCGCTTGAAATCGCCGCTCTTCAATCGCAACAGGGCGGCTAGCGTCGGGGCGCGCGTTTCGGGATCGAGGGGCGCGAAAGCGCCGGCCGTTCGCGGGGCCCGGCTGGTCGGCGGACAGGCTTCCTGACACAAATCGCAGCCCCACACCCAGGTGCCGATCAGCGGTCGTAGTTCGCGCGGGATCGGCCCCGTGCGCTGGGTGAGATCCGAGATGCAGCGGCCGGCATCGATCGTGTAATCGCCGCGCAACGCGCCGGTCGGGCAGGCCGTCACGCACCGCGAACAGGCGCCGCAGCTCTTCTTCAGCGGAGCGTCCGGTGCAAGCTCGAGCGACGTCACCACCTCGCCGAGGAACACGTACGAACCGAGATTGGGAGCGATGAGGTTCGTGTGCTTGCCGATCCAGCCGATGCCGGCGCGCTCCGCGAACGCGCGCTCGGCGACGGGTGCGGTGTCGCACGCGATCGCCGTCGTGGCGCCAAGGTCGTGCAGTTCGCGTGCCAGCGCGGCCAGCAGTTCGCGCATCCGCCGGTGGTAGTCATCCGACCACGCGTAGTTCGAGACGCGTCCGCGCCCGTACCCTTGCGCTTCCGCCGGCGTGGCGTAGGCAACCGCAATGCACACCACGCTGCGGGCCGCCGCCAAGAGCGTCCGCGGGTCGGCCGCTTTGGCAGCGTACCGCTCGTCGTACGGCCACGTTTGCAGATCGCCGCGTTCGAACGACGCCGTCATCCGTTCGTGCGTCCAGGCTTGCGGTTCGGCGGGCGCGATGCGCACGGCGTCGGCGCCGCACTTGCGAGCTGCGGCAAGCACGCTCGCCCGCAGCTCGACGGCGGTCATAGCGTCGGCAAACCGCCGCGCCGGCGTTGAGCGGGAAAGGCTTGATCGATCGCCGCGATCTCGTCGGCCGTCAAGCGAAATTCGCCGCCGGCCGCGTTGTCGGCCACGTGCGCGAAATTCGATGCCTTCGGAATCGCGAACGTCAGCTCGAACCGGGTGAGAAACGCCAGGATCACCGCGTGCGCGGTCACGCCGTGCGCCTTGGCGATGCGCTCCAGCTCCGTCGCGCCGGCGCCGCCCCGCCAGTTCCCGCGGCCGAACGGCGTATAAGCGACGGTGGCGATCCCCGCCTCGCGGCAGAACGGGATTTCGTGCGCCTCGATCGAGCGCTCGCCCAAGTGATAGAGCACCTGGTTACACGCGATCCTCTCGCGCTTGAGCGCGGCCTGCGCTTCGCGCAGATCGTCGACGCCAAAATTGCTCACGCCGAGCGCGCGAATGTCACCGTCGGCGATGAGCTTCTCGAACGCGCGCATCGTTTCCGCGATCGGGATGTTGCCGGGCCAGTGCAAAAGGTAGCAGTCGAGGTAGTTCACGCCCATGCGCTTCATCGACGCATGGCACGCTTTGATCGTGCCGGTGTAGGACGCATTCGACGGCAGCACTTTGGAAACGAGAAACAGCTGCTCGCGCGGCAAGCCCGCGATCGCTTCACCCACCAGCGACTCCGCGCCGCCGTCCCCGTACATCTCGGCGGTATCGATGTGGACCATACCAAGGTCGACACCGTCGCGCAAGGCGCCGATCGCCTCGTCTCGCGCTTGGCCGCGCAGCGGAACGTTCCAGGTCCCCTGACCGATGATCGGTACGGACGGGAAGCCCGTGCCGAACGCGCGCGCGATCACTCGAAGATGTATTGGATGCGCGCCGACTCTTCACGATACGGCGAGATATAGGTTTTGACGATCATCTTGTGGTGTTCGCGGCCCATGTAGGTGCGAAACGCCGCTTCGTCGTCAAAGTCGAGCACGATCGCGAAATCCATGTTCTTGAAACCGCTCGCCTCGATGCCGAGGCGTGCATCGCGGTGCACGCCCATTTTGCGGATCTCCGGAAAACGCTGCGGGAAGTCGGCGAGCATCTCGAACACCTTGTCGATCGCTTCGGGCGGCGTGCCGGGTTTCCAGCGGTTGAAATGGATGTGCCGTATCATCCCGGACGATTTCGCGGCTGGGCGGGCCGCTCTTCCTATAAGTGATACATCTCGAGAAACGAAAGGCGAAAGAGCGTCATCTCCTGGGTCGGATGGAGGCGCAGCGCCTTGGCCAAGCGCGATACGAATTGCGGCGAGACGCGCACCGGCCGGCCGCTTTCAAAGTGGCGGTACCAGTCGACGGTGACCCCGATCAGCTCGGCGACCTCGCCGCGGCGTAGTCCCTGAACCCGGCGGCGAGGCGGCAACCGTTTGCTTTGCCTGTCACTCGATCGTCAAGGCACGCGACTTTGTGTTCAACCGCTACGCGCCCTGAAGGGTCAAAAGATGTCGAACGTTGCGTCGAGGGCGGCGTAGGCGAGTAGGCCGTCGCGCAGGTGGCGTACGCCGCCGAAGCCGGCGTCGCGCAAGCGTCGCGCGGCCCAGCGCGATTTCACGCCGACGCGGCAGGCGACGACGTAATGTGCCGTCGGATCGAGCTCGTGCATGCGTGCTTCGAGCTCGCTTGCCGGCAACGAGACGGTGCCCTCCGGCGCACCGAGCACCGCTTCGTGCGGCTCGCGTACGTCGAGCAGCCGCGCTTGCGGATCGCGCGCGAGCAGCGCGTCGAGATCGGTCGCGGCAATCTCCACATCGGCCGGATCGGCGGGGGCGGCAAACGCATCCGCCGATACGTCGCGCAACGTCGGTGCGTCGCCACAGAGCGGACATGCGGGATCGCGTGCGAGACGCACTTCGCGCACGCGCGCGTCGAGCGCGTCGACGAGCATGAGGCGGCCGATCAGCGGGGAGCCGATCCCGAGGACGAGCTTGAGCGCTTCCGAGGCTTGCCAGGTGCCGATCATTCCTGCGAGCACCCCGAGCACGCCGCCTTCGGCACAGTTCGGCACGAGTTCCGCCGGCGGCGGTTCGGGATACAAGCACCGGTAGCACGGCCCGCCGGGTGCGCCGAACACCGAGACTTGACCGTCGAAACGGAAGATCGACCCGTACACGTCGGGCTTGCCTTCGAGCACGCACGCATCGTTGATCAGGTAGCGCGCGGCAAACGTATCAGTACCGTCCACGACTACGTCGTAAAGGCGCACGATCTCGCGCGCGTTGGCCGCGTCGAGGCGCACCGGCAATACGTCGAGCGCGATCTGCGGGTTCAGCGCATGCAAACGCTCCGCCGCCGTGGCCGCTTTCGATTTCCCGACATCGGCGGTTGCGTAGAGAATCTGGCGCTGCAGGTTCGTCACGTCGACCTCGTCGTCGTCGACGATGCCGATCCGCCCGACGCCCGCCGCCGCGAGGTAGGCGAGAACGGGCGAACCGAGGCCGCCCGCGCCCACGACGAGCACGCGCGCGGCGGCAAGTTTTTCTTGTCCAGCGAGCCCGACTTCGGGAATGAGCAAATGGCGGCTATAGCGCCGCAGATCCGTCTTCCCCGCTAGCGACGGGGTCATCAGACGGCGACCCGCACGTGGCGTTCGTTGAGCCAGGCCAGCACGGCTGCGCGCGAATTGTCGCCGGCGAAGGTATGGTCGCTGGCGACGGTTGCGAACGTCTTCGGTTCGGGTGCGCGCGCGAAGAGTTCCTCGACGCTCGCGCGCGCGACCATACCGTCGCGTTCGGCGGCGATGTAGAGCACGGGCCGGCCCGCGAGTTTCGGCAGCGCGGCGTCGAGCAGCGGCTGCCACTGCGCCGCCAGTTCCGGCAGCGCGAGTCCATCGACGTACGACGAACGCAGATCCACGACGCCGCCGCGGGAGAGCGCGTCGAGCGCCTGCGGCCGTCCGTATCCGGTAGCGATCGAAATGGCACCGTCGATCGTGGGATCGTCGCCGGCGGTGCACAACGCCGTCGTCGCACCCATGCTGTGGCCCATCACGTAGAGGGTGCTCGCGCCGCGCGCGCGAGCGTCGGCGACGACGGCGTGCATCGACGCGGTGAGATCGGTCGCGGCGTTGAGCCGCCCGCCGCTCGAACCGAGCTTATGGCCGGGGAAGTCGAGCGAGTAGATCGTGAAGCCGTGTCCCGCAAGAAACGAGCACAGCATGTCCAGATTCTGTTTCGAACTCGAGTAGCCGTGGCCCACGACCAGCGTCACGCCGCGCGGGCGGCGCGCTTCGTATCCGAGCACGGCGACCGTGTTCGTCCCCGCCGCAACGCGGAAGAGTTCGACGTTCATGGCGGCGTGTTGGCAATCCAGGCCGTGTCGCCGTCGCGGTAGGTCTCGCGCTTCCAGATCGGCGCTTTCGCCTTGAGGGTATCGATCGCAAATTCGCACGCATCGAAGGCCGCGCCGCGGTGCGGCGAGCCGACGGCGACGGCGACGCTCGCTTCACCGAGCGCGACGCGGCCGGTGCGGTGGCAGATCGCGATCTCGAGCGGTCCCCAGCGCGCGCGCGCTTCGGCGGCGATGGCCTCGAAATCCGCGCGCGCCAGTTCGACGTACGCTTCATAGTCGAGCGCTTCGACCGGGCGGTCGTCGCCGGGCGACGTCTCGCGAGTCGTGCCGAGGAAACTGCAGATGGCACCATGCGCAGGACGGCTCACCGCGGCGATCAGCGCGGCCAGATCGATGGGCTCGGGGCCGATCGCGATCATCCGCCACCAACCGGCGGCAAAAGCGCGATTTCGTCGCCGTCGGAAACGCGCGTCGTCCCGTCGACCATCACGCCGTTGCGTGCAAAGCGCGTCGAGGCGCGCATGCGTCCGGCCTCGGGCGAACCCGCGGTGAGCGAGACCCACACGTCTTCCAGCGTGGCCGAGGGTCCGACTTCCAGCGTGCGCTCGCCGAAGCCGAGCAATTCGCGCAAGCGCGCGAACGCGAGCACGCGCAGCGCCATCAGTATCCGCCCANNGTCGATGCGGCTGCAGGTGAGTTTATGCATCAGCACTTCCCAAAAGTGCTGGCCCTGATTGTAAACGTCATCCGGGATCTGGTTGTGCGTGCGCGAATGCTCGCGCAGGGCTTGCCAGTCGCGGCGCGCGAGCAGGTCGCGCAACGTATCTTCGTATTCCGGGCTGGGTGCGGCGGGTTGCATTACGCGCTCTTCTTCTCCGCGGCGAAGCAAAACCGCTCGATCGCCTGCGCGACCCCGTCGGCGGCGTTGTCGCCGGTGACGTAGCGGACGGACTGGCGCACCTCATCCGCGGCGTTGGCCATCGCGACGCCGGTGCCCGCCCAGCGGAGCATCGGCACGTCGTTGCGCGAATCCCCGATCGCCAGCACGGCGTCGCTATGGATCCCGAAATCCGCGCACAGGCGCATCAGCGCGTTCTTCTTGCTGGCATCGCGGCTCAGCACGACGCACTCGACGAAGTCTTTCCAGGTCTCATGGAGATAGGTAAGGGGCAAATCACCGAACTCGCGCTGCATCGCCTCGACCGCCGGCGCACCCAGGAAGCGGATGAAGGTCGGTGCGCCGGTCGCGAGCGCATCGAGCAGCGAGGGAATCTCGCGCCAGCCCGGACCGATCATGTCTTGCATGTAGACGTGCGAGCCCGCCGGGCGCCAGAACATCTCCTCGGCGTATACCGCGATCGCGACGTTGTTGCGTTCCGCGAACTCGAGCATGGACTTCGCGTACGCGAGCGGGACCGGCGTATGTTCGAGGATCTTGTTCGCGCCGAAGTCCTTGGTCAGCGCGCCGTGACAACAGATCACGGGCAGATTGAGCCCGAGTTCCCGTGAGACGCGAATCGGCGTGTCGACGCCGCGGCCCGTCACGAGCACGACGCGGATCCCGCTCTTGAGCGCGCGTGAAATGGCCGCGCGGTTGCCGGCGGAAATCGACTCGTCGGGCGCGAGCAGTGTTCCGTCGAGGTCGAGGGCGATGAGGTCGATTGGCTGCGTCACGTGGGAAGATCGTCTTTCATCTATTGGTTGAGCCGGCGTTCCATGCGAATGGTGCGCGCTCGATAGCGCCCGTCGGGCTCGAGGCGCACGTTCTCCGATACGGTATCGGCTGCCGGCCCGTCGAGCAACGCTTCGATGTCGATCCCTGGTTCCGGATCGGCCCAGTATTCGTCGCACGCGGTAAACCCGCAGGCCAGGTAGGCGGCGATCGCTCGCCGGTTATACCCCGCCACCTCCAAATGAAGCCGGCGAAAGCCTTCGTTGGCAAGAACCGTCACAAAGGCCCCCAGGATGCGCCGGCCCAGGCCCTGACCGAGATACGCCGGGTCGAGCATGATGCCGAGTTCGCCCGCGGACGTGGCCGCATCCATGTCGCGGACAACGAGGGTGGCGACCACCTGCCCGTTCAGCACGCCCGCATAGGCGCGGCGCTCGGCCGGGGTGCCGGAGAGAAACGCCCATAATTCATCGGCCGTGGCCGGGGTGAGGTCCGGGAGGTTGTAGTGGTTGAACAGCGGATCCGCGTGGCGCGCCCAGGCGGCAAACGCATCGACGTCGGCCCGCCGCATCGGCCGGATCGCAACGATCGAATCGTCGGGGGCGTTCTTCGGGATATGCGTCTCCTCGCTCGGTCCCTCGCGGGAACGACCGTCGTTTTCCTCGCCGCGAGCGCGAGCGCCCTTGCGCAAGGCGAGAACTGCACGCACGACACGCTCGCCATCGACGGCACCGCAACGGCCGCGACGTTCTGCGTCGCCGGACCGCCGGCGGCCCGCGTAACCGTGACCGAAACCTTCGCGCGCGGCGATAAACGGCTCTCGCGCCCGCTCACGATCGACATCGTCGACGGAGCCACCGTGACCCGGGCCGTCGACGACGTCCCGCTCACCGAGCTGGGCTCCGACAAACAGCTGCACCTCACGATCGCCTATCGCGGCGGTTCGGCCGTGCTCGAGCACGCGCTCCTTCTGCCGGGTGCCGTTGTCCTGAAGTAGCCGCAACCTCTGGTTACCGGCCCTGGTTACTACAGCGCGATATGGCCTGTACGGCGGTAGCCCCCGGAATGACGCCCGCGGAGCGGAGCCGCTACGTCATCGAGCACCTTCCGCCCGGCCTGTTTCGCGTCCCCGAGGGCGAAGACGGTGCGGTCGCTTGGCGCATCGCCTCGGAGCCGTTCCGGCTCGCACCCGCGACGCTCGCGAAGATCGAGGCGCTCGGTCCCGACCTCGTCGCCTTCTATCGCGCGCTCAACGGGCTCTACACGCGCAGCGCGCGCGGCACGATTCCGGCCTTTCTGGCCGAGTATCTCGATCAGGGAAAACCCGAGAGCATCGTCAAGCTCGCGCGGCAGAACCGTTTCCGCGCCGATATCCCGCAAGTGATCCGGCCCGACTTGATTCTCACCGACGGCGGGTTCGTCGCGAGCGAACTCGACAGCGTACCGGGCGGCATGGGCTTCGTCGGCGCGATGGCGCACACGTACTGCGAACTCGGTCTCGACACGGTCGGCGATGACGACGGCATGCCGCGTGCGTTCACCGCGATGCTCGAGGCCACGGCGCAAAAGGAGCGCCCGTGCACGGCGATCGTCGTATCCGAGGAATCTTCTGATTATCGCGGCGAGCTCAACTGGCTCGCCGCTCGCATTCGCACGCTCGGCTTGGGCGACGTGTTCGTGTGCGCGCCGCAAGACATCGTGTTCACCGAAGAGGCGCTCTTCATCCGTCACGCCGACGGCAAAGAAGATCGCCTCGACGTGCTCTACCGCAATTTCGAACTTTTCGATCTGCTCAACGTGCCCAAGCAAGAGCTGATGCTCTACGCGGCGCGCCATAACCGCGTGAAGATGACGCCGCCGCCGAAACCGCAATTCGAAGAGAAGTCGGCCTTCGCGCTCTTGCATCATCCGCTGCTCGAAGCGCTGTGGCGCAAAGAGCTCACCGACGACGTCTTCACCCGTTTGCGCGCGCTCTTTCCGCAGACATGGATCCTCGACTCGCGTCCGCTGCCGCCGCAGTCGGCCATCATGGGCCTGACCGCGAGCGGTCTTCCCGTCAACGACTGGATGCAGTTGGAAACGCTGGGCAAGGGCGAGCGCGACTACGTCGTCAAGCCGTCGGGCTTCAGCGAACTCGCCTGGGGTTCACGCGGCGTGCAGATCGCCAACGATCTCACCCGCGAAGACTGGAAAGCCGCGCTGACCAACGGGCTCGCCGCCTTCGAGAAAACGCCGCACATCCTGCAGCGCTTCCATAAGGGCCGTCGCGTACGGGTGGCCTATTTCGATCCGGCGACCGAGGGAATGCGCGAGATGGACGGACGCGTTCGTTTGACGCCCTACTATTTCGTCACCGGCGATGCCGTGCGTCTGGGCGGAATTCTCGCCACCGTCGCCCCGGCCGACAAACGGCTCATCCACGGCATGAGCGATGCGATCATGGCGCCCTGCGCGATCGCTGAGGACGGCGCCTGAACGCTGCCGCGGCGGGACCTAGCTGGTTTACGATCCGCTGGGTCGGCATCGCGAGCGCCGTTATCGCGGCGCTGCTGATCGTCTTCTTCGCACCGCCGTGGCTGCACGGTACGGTGCGGGCTGTCGCCGCCTACGATGCCGCGGCATTCGTGTTGCTCGCGTACGACTGGACGATGGGTTTACGCAACAACGCCGCGCACACGGTCCGCCGCGCGGCGCAAGCCGACCCCGGCCGCAATCTGCTCCTGGGCGTCGTGGTCATCAGCGCGATCGCCGGCTTGGCGTCGGCAACCGTGATCCTCGGCAAAGGTCCCAACGTCCCGGCAGCGGACCGCGACATTGCGCTCGCGGCCGGCATCGCGGCGGTGATCCTCGGGTGGTTCTTGATCCACACGACGTTCATCTTCCGCTACGCGCATCTCTACTATTACGACTCGGACCAAGACGGAACCGCGCAGCGCGGGCTCACGTTCCCCGGCACGGCCGAGCCCGACGACTACGACTTCGCGTACTTCTCATTCGTCATCGGCATGACGTTCCAAGTCTCCGACGTGCAGATCACTGATCCGGGCGTACGCACGATCGCGCTCATGCACGCCGTGATGTCATTCGCGTACAACACGGCGATCCTGGCGCTCGTGGTCAACCTCGCGTCAAACTTGCTGAATACGCACTAGGCCGCCGACGACGTCCTTCGTCTTCCAGGCGATATTCTGGGCCCGGTCGCCCACGCGTTCGATCGTCGCCAGCACGAAGAGCAGGATCGTGCCGGCCGGAACGACGCCCGAGTCGGCTTGCATTTCACTCTGCAGCGCCTCGATGCCGCTGCGATAGAGCCGGTCGACTTCATCGTCGCGTTCGATCACGGAATCCGCCACGGCGGCGTCGCCTTCGCGGTATGCGCGCATCGCGTCGGCCAGCATCGTCTGCGAGACCGCGGCGATTTGCCCGATTTCCACCGATGCCGGGCGAATCGGCACGTCAATCAACTTGATCGCGTTCTTCGATATATCTACGGCGTAGTCGCCGATCCGCTCGAGGTCGGTGACGATCTGCAAGGCACCGGCGATCGCGCGCAGTTCGCTCGCCACCGGCTGCTGCTTCCAAATCAGCTCGATGCAGGCGGCCTCGACGCGCCGGCGGGTGTCGTCGATCTCGTCGTCACCGGCGATGACGCGCGCGGCCAGGGATCCGTCGCGGCGTTCGAGCGCATGCGTCGCCGACCGGATCGCATCGAGCGTGAGCGCGCCAAGCCGTACGACGTCGAGACGTGCGTTATCCAGGGCTTGATGATAGGCGGTACGCATTTTGTCACTATATCACGCTCGAGCATCCGCCGGTCACTCTTAATCTCATTTTACGAAAGGGTGCCCTTCTCCGGCCCGCAAACGGCGACGGCTATGGACGACATCCTCAAATTGGAGATCGACGGCGCCGTCGCGACGCTCACGCTCAACCGCCCCGCGGTCCTCAACGCGCTCAACCACGATTTGCTGACGATGCTGGAGGAGACGCTGGACGCGTTCTCCGGCGATCCCCAGCTGCGGGCCGTGATCGTCACCGGCTCCGGCGAGCGCGCCTTTGCGGCCGGTGCCGACATCGCCGAACTTGCCGAGCTTCCAGGCGCGGTCGCGGGCGAGCACAAGGCGCGCACCGGTCAACGCATCACGCAACTGATCGAAGCCTTGCCGGTGCCGGTCATCGCGGCCGTCAACGGATTCGCGCTCGGCGGCGGATGCGAGCTGGCGATGGCGTGCGACTTCCGGATCGCGAGCGAGAACGCGAAATTCGGCCAGCCCGAAGTGAACCTCGGCGTACCGCCGGGCTACGGCGGCACGCAGCGCACGACGCGGCTCTTGGGTCCGGGCATGGCGCTCTTCATGTGCCTGACCGGCGAGACCATCGACGCGGCCGAAGCGTATCGCATCGGACTCGTCCAGCGCGTGGTACCGATTGCCGAACTGATGCCCGAAGCGCGGCGCATCGCCAACGCCATCGCAGCGAAGGCGCCGCTTGCGATCACGGCCACGAAGCGCGCGATTCGCGAGGGCGCCGCCCTACCGCTCGCCGAAGGCCTCGCACTCGAAGCCTTGCACTTCGGCGCGATGGTCAGCACGAACGATTTCCGTGAAGGCACGCGCGCGTTTCTGGAAAAGCGCAAGCCCGTTTTCGAAGGACGATAAGCATGACCACCGGCGACGCCACCGATTTCGCACACGTTGGACCGGAGACCTTAGCCGGACGCTTCTTGCGCCGGTTTTGGCAGCCGATCGCCCGCAGCGCCGACCTCGTTGAAGGCCGGCCGGTGCGCGCGCAATTTGCCAACGAGTACTTTACGCTCTATCGCGGGCAGAGCGGCGCCGTCGTCCTGCTCGACGATCGCTGTCCCCATCGCCAAACGTCGCTCGCGTTCGGGTGGGTCGAAGACGATTGCATCCGTTGTCTCTATCACGGCTGGGTGTTCGATCCAACCGGTCAGTGCATCGAGCAGCCGGCCGAAAACGCCACCTTCGCGGCCAAGGTGAAGATCAAGGCCTACCCGGTACGCGAATACTTCGGCTTGGTGTATGGCCACTTCGGGGAGGGCGACGCGCCGGAATTTCCGCGCTATCCCGAATTGGAGGATGTCGAGGGCGCCGACTACTCGGTCAACAAGCACGAGGTGCCGTGCAGCTGGTTCCAACGTCTCGAGAACGACGTCGATGAGGTGCACGTGCACTTCGTGCACTCCGTCTCGACGCGCGCGATCGGGCTCAAGGAACTGCCCGAGATCACGGTGACCGAAACGGACTACGGGATCCGGCGTGAGGGTAAACGCTCCGGCAGCGGCGTGAACGTCCCGCGCGTCGGGCACCTGATGATGCCCAACATCAACATGACCGATCTGCCGCCATCGCCGGAATACGCGTACTGGACGGTGCATCTCGCATATCGTGTGCCGATGACCGACGAGCTGTCGATGACGTTCTCGATCCGCTTGCAGAAACCGCAACCGGGTGCCCCGCCCAAGGCGCGGGGTACGATCATGAATCGTCCCGACTGGGACGTCGAACCGGGCGTGCTCGTCGAGAAAATTCTCGCCGGCAAGATGCGCTTGCAAGACGTCGATAAAGACTATCCGGCGCTGTTCGTCGTGGAAGACAACGTGGCGCTCGCGGGTCAAGGGCGCATCACCGAACGGCACAAAGACCGGCTCGGTCAATCCGACAAGGGCATTATCTTGCTCCGCAAGATCTGGGAGCGCGAGTTGCGCGCGCTGGCCGAAGGGCGGCCATTGAAGGTGTGGTCACGGCCCAAACACCGCCTCGATCTCGCGGTGACGAACATCCGGGAAACCGCGGAGTTTGTCTAGCTGCCTCTCAATTATTTGAGATTGCCTTGCGGGCCGCTGGCGGCGAGGAACTGCCGCGACGTTGGGTCCCAGCGCTCGACCATCGTTGCTTCCGTGCCGATCCCGCGTTGATCGCCGCTGCGGAAATCATACATGCCTTGCGAGCCGCTCCAGCCGTGCAGTTGTGCGATGTAGTCGTGAATCTGCGCGGCGGTCGCATCGGTGCCGAGCTTCCGATACGCGTCGACGATGATCAACGCCGCATCCCACGGGAGGTAGCTCACGCCATCGGGCTGCGCGCCGATCGATTTAAACGCGTTGAGATATGAGGCTGCCATGCGACGCACGCCGGGCGGACCACCGCCGTGCATGCTCGCGAGGCCGCCGAAGTAGAGCTCCTTGGGTATGAAAGCGTCGTAGGATTCGAGCTGGGAATAGATCTCGTTGCCGCCGCCGGTAACGGTGGGAATATCGAGCCCGACGTCACGCAACCCGCGCAAGAGCGTGGCGAGCGGCGGCCCGGTGCTCCACGCGATCACCGCCTGCGGCTGCGCGGCCTTGATGCGTGTCATCTGCGCGACCACGCTGATGTCGCTCTGATTGAAGTGCTCTTGCGCCACTAGCTGCACGCTCGCATTTTCGGGCCGTTCCAGCGCCAGATGGGCGGATTCATCGATGTCTTGGCCGGTTGCGTCCGTCGACGTGATCATCGCGAGCCGTTGCCAGCCGCGGAGCCGGAAGTAGCGTACGATCGTGGACAACTGATCGCGTGCGCTTACGGAGGATGAGTATGCGAAGCTGCCCGCATCCGGATGCACTCCGGGCGACACGCAATACGTTACCGGACCGGACTTCATAGTCAGCGCTTCGACGGCTTTGCACGTCGATGTCAACGCGGGCCCGAGAATCACGGAGACGTTCTTGGCGAGCAGACCGTTGGCGAGTTGGACGGCGACCTGCGGGTTCGACGTATCGTCGACGAGGTCGAACTTCACCGGCCGGCCGCGCACGCCGCCGCTCGCGTTGGCCTGCGCCTCGACCAGTGACAGCGACGTCTTCTCTTCCGATCCCTGAAACGTTCCCGACCCGCTGAGCGAGAGGATCACGTTGATTACGAACGGCGGACCGCTTACGGCTGCACCTACACGGCCGCTGCTGCCGAGCATGCCCAGGGCGACCACCGCGAGCACCGGGAAGAAAATGGGGACTACCCTAGCGAACGGCCCGCTCGTGAAGCAATTGACGATGTCGCTCGTTCCCGGGCCTTTGACTGATCCCATCATTAATGGAGACGTTTCCGTCGCGGGCGATGCCTCCTGGTCGATCGTCTCCGGCCCGTCGGTCGACAGCAACTCGCGAAAGATGCTCGAGGGCGCGTTCGACGTCGCCGAAATGTCGTTCGCCACGTTCCTCAAGGCGTTCGAACTCGGTCGCGATCTGATCGGCTTGCCGTTGTTCACGGGCCGCGGCTTCCTCCAGCCCGGACTCATCTGCTCGGCGAAATCCGGGATCAAGCGCCCCGAAGAGCTGGCCGGCAAACGCATCGGCGTACCGCAGTTTTGGATGACCTCGTCGGTCTGGCACCGCGGCATTCTCGAACAGCAGCACGGCGTGAAGCAAGACGCGGTCAAGTGGCTCACCGCGAGCGAAGAGCGCTTCGAGAACCTCGTGTTTCCGAGCGGCGTTTCGGTCGAGCGTCTACCGGAATCGGTCAGCTTTCAAGATGCGCTCACGCAGGGTCTCGTCGATGCAACGATGTCGCCGCCGCGCGGCGCGCCGAAATCGATGAACCCCGACATCACCTCGCCCTATGCCGACCTCGCACAGGCCGAACGCGACTATTACGCCGCGACACACGTCTTTCCGATCATGCACTTCGTCGTCATGAAGAAATCATTGAGCGCGGAATTACCCTGGCTGGCTAAAGCGGTCATCGGTGCGTTCGTGGCGGCGAAGCAGCGCGCAGCCGCGGCCGGTGCGCTCGGAGGCATCATCCCGGGCATGACGCCCGATGAAGAACGGCGCCTGCTCGGCGACGATCCGTGGGCCTTCGGTCTCGAGGCGAACAAGGCCGCCGTCGGCGCGTTCTTCGGGTTTGCGCACGGGCAGCGCTGGGTGCCGCCCAGCGTCAACGTGGAGACGTGTTTCCTGGTGTCGTCCACATAATTTCCGACGCCGCGACCGGATGCTCGAGGTATCCGTATTTCGCGGCCACGTCGAGCGGCGGCTGAATCATCTTCGGATCGAGATTCAGGCCGTACACCGAACGCCCCATCCCGTTGACCACGCTGACCGGAATCTTCGAATATTTGCTGAGGATTTCCGCGGACTCTTTATGGTGAGCGTTGCCCCAAATCGCGCCTTGCCGGATCGCCGCGGCGAACCGCGCGGCCACGTCGGCGTGCGCGTTCAGCCAGGCGCCGGTCGAAAACCAGCCGAGCGTCATGAACTGCCGGGCGACACCGTCTTCGGCACTGCCGATCACGCGCGTATCGTCGTGCGCGGCCGTGGCCCACGGTTCGGTGACGACCACCGCGTCGACGCGATGCTGCGCGAGCGCGGCATCCATCTGCGGAAAGGGAACCTCAACGAACTGCAAGCTGCGTCCGTTGCCGCCGTGCCGATCGGCCCACGCGACGGTTGCGATTTGCAGCATCCCCTTCAGGCCGGCAACCGCGACCGTCTTCCCGTTCAGTTCGGCTGCCGTGTGGATCGGCGACGTCTTCGGAACGAGCACGAGTTCCGTCGGCTCGGCCGATTCGGTGAACAGCCCCGATGGTGCGAAAAAGCGAAAGTCGATGCCGCGCAGATGCGCCTGGGCGATCGTGGCCGTGTTGGCTGAGGCGATGTCGATCGAGCCGCCGAGAATCGCGGCGGCAGCGCCCTCGACCGTAACCTGCGAGGTCTGAATGTGGACGTCCAGCCCGGCCTTCGTAAAATAGCCGAGGTCCTGGGCATAGAAGAGCGGGCCGTTCAGGTCGAACGGGGCGCCTTGTACCTGAACCGGGATGAGGGTTTGGGCGGTGGCCGGACCGGCGAGGAGCATCGTCACGGCGGCCAGGAGGATAAGCAAGCGTTTCATTGGTCGAGTCTTTCGCTAAGGAGCAGGGAGATGGCGAGGGCACGGCCGATATCGGCCGACTATGGAGCACGAGATGTCCGCCGTGGAGGATGCGGCGCCGGTTTCTGAGACGCCCGCTCCGCCGCCGCCGGAAAGTGCCGCTCCGGCTGCAGCCGCCCCCGCCGCGCCAGCCGCGGCCCCACAGCCAAGTGGCTTTGTCATCCCTGATTTCGCCGAAGACGCGCGTACGATTGCGTCGTTCGAATCGGCGCGCGAGCGTTTCGAGCGGGCGGAATCGCAGTCGGCGGAGGACGAGATCCGGCTCGACTTCAAGCGCCGCCGCGAGGTGTTGCAAAACGAAATCGCCACCGCGCAAGCCGTGATCGATGAACGGCAATCGAAGTGGGGAAAGGCGATTCAAGCCTACGGTAAGCGCTATCCGAAATTGTGTGAAAAGAACAAGGCGCGCAAACCGGGCTTCATGCAGAACCTGCTCAGCTTCGGTTCCGCCGGAAAAATGTATCAGGCGACGGTGGCAACGTTTGCCGATCTCAACGACGCCCGCTCGCTCCGGCGCCGCAAAGAACACGACGACGAAGAACTCGACACCCTGCAGCGACGCGCGCTGGCCAAGCTCGAAGAGACGCTCAAAGACCAGGCCAAGCACAAAGACAAAATGGAGAAATTTCTCTCGCGTCCGGGCAATGCAGCGCTGGCCAAGAAAGTGCAAGAGATTCAGGCCGAACGCGCGGCCTATGCAGCCCGCCTCGAGGCCGGAAAAGTTTCGCCGCTCGAACACCGCGATCGCCACTTCGCGCAGCTCGCCGCCGTGCCGCTCGAGCCGCCGTGCGCCGGCATCGCGATCGTCGGCGTCGAGACGTATGGCGATCTCTGCTATCTGATTTTCCGCGATCGCGAACGGCACCACTTCTACCGTCCGTTCGATGCGCGGCTCGAAGGCCTCTCGGATTCCGTCTTCGACGTTTACCGGATCGCCGATCGCTTCGAAGCGAAGCTGCATCGCCGCGAAGGCAAGCCGATGAACCTGGCCGACCATCTCACCGAATACTCGCGAGACGACGAGCGCGCGAAGTCGGACGCGCGCCGGATCCGCGCCATGATGCGCGAGCCGCGCAACGCCAAGCCCCTGGATGCCGCCGACAAGAGCTTCCTGGATCTTCTCGCTGAACTCGCGAAGACCGCCGGACGCTTTACGACGTAGGCTTCCAGTGGCTGGCGTCGAGTTCGGCGTTGATCGCGCGCACGAGGCTGAAGTCGTAGACTTTTGAAATCGGCGGGATCTGATCTTTCGGGAAGTTCAGTAGGCCGGCACGCACGAGGAGGTCGCTGCGAATGAGCGCGTCGCTGACCGTCCAATCCGGCGTGAGTTCTTGCACGAACTCCGCGTAGTCCAGCTCGCTGCCGCGCTGGCTGAACGTCTGCTGCTCGTAGGCCTTCGTGAAGCCGATCACCTGATCTTTGAAGACCTTTGCAAAGCGGGCGCCCTTGACGATCGCGCGCAGCATCTTCTTCGCCAGCACCGGGTTGCCGTAGAGCAGCTTCTCCGATACCACGAACGAATTCCACGGCATGTGGACCTTGCCGTAGAAATCCGCGATCGTGTGCGCGTTTTTGAGCGCGCCCTGCTCGCGCATCTCGATCGTGGTTCCGGGACTCACGATGACCGCCGCGAGCGCACCCGAATCGAACGCCGCGCCGACCGCATCGCCGAAACCCACCGGCGCGTACGTGACGGAATCCGGGGAGAGCCCAGCCGCTTGCAACGCCAGACGCATCGCGATCTCGAACGTGTCGCCGCGCGTGTTGACGCCGACCGGCTTACCCTTGAGATCGGCCAGCGAATGGATGTCGGGTTGCGCCAAGACCTGATAGGCGGGCGACGCGGTGAATACGAGCACGATCCGCAACGCTGCGCCGCGCAAGATCGCGCTGAGCGCCGCGGAGCCCGACGCGCTCCCGTCGACCGTGCCGGAGATGATCGCCGGCGTCGCTACGCCGCCGCCCGCAAACACGAACTCGACGTCGAGGCCTTCGGCGGCGAAATAGCCCTTTTGCTGTGCCGCGAAGTAGGCCGAATCGGCGACGGTCTGCGTGGGAACCGTAATCTTGATGGACTGGGCAGCGTCGGCCGCCTGTGCGAGCGCAAAGAAGCCAGGTAACGCGAGGAATGATGCACGCGAGACGCTCATGAACGGGAATTGTCCGGAGCGGGTACCGCTTCCCGTTCGAAAACTCGTCCTTGGCATGGGTATCGGAATTGATCTAAGATCGCGCTATGAACATCGAACCGAAAACCGCGGATCCCAGCGCTGCGGAGGCTCGCCCGCCGTTTCCGCCCTTCACGCGCGAAAGCGCCGTGGTGAAGCTGGTATCGTTCGTACGGAAATGAGAACTGGCAATTCGACGCGGCGGGCTTGATGCGCGTGCGCCACGCCAGCATCAACGATCTGAGCATCCGCGAGGACCAGCGCCTCTTCCACTGGGATAGCAGCGCGCGGCGTCCCGACGATCACCCAGGCTTGAGCGATCTCGGGTTGTAGAGCTGGGTGCGGCGGAGTTCGCCACGCCTCGTCCTGAGATAATAGTCGCGGGTCACGTGCGTGGACAATGGGATTTTCCATGGTCGCCGCGCATAAACGCGACCGACGCGTCGAGCGGTTACCGCCGTTGGGCAACGATGAGGGCCAGTCAGGCAACGCATCCTGCGATAGCCGCCGGTGTATCGTCGATTGGGTGGTCGAGACCTAGCGTTTGATGGGTGTCGCCAAATCGAAGAAAATCGGGTAGACTTTTCCTCGGAGGTACGTTGATGCCCGATCTTTCACGTTCGGCCGCGAATCCGGCCCAAGCCTCGGCGGCCGACGCTCCCGAAGTACGTCTGCGCGACGTGATCAACATGATTATCGGCGTAATGATTGCGGTCGCACCGTGGTTCAATGGTGATGATGCCTATTCACACGGAGCAATACGCTTGCGATTCGTTGCAGCGTGCATATGCGGGTTGTCGCTGTGGATCATCGTGCATCAGCGCGACGTCAAGGCTGAGTTCATGAACACGGCGCTCGGCATCGCTTTGGTTACTGCACCACTGTGGCGGGGTGGCATTGACCCGTATCGCGTGGACATGGCCGGTGCGGGAGCGATCGTTGCCGTATTTTCCGCATCGTGCGCAATTCGCATTCTTCGTGAACGCCGCGTCGAGCGTCGCCTTGCTCGCCGCGATCAAGTCAAATACAAACCTTCATTGAACTGATGCCAGCCTGGAGCCGGGATCGGACGCCGCCCAGTCGGGCATCGCACGAAATAAAGAACAATCACGATGTTACGTAGCGATTTGCTCCTCGGACTCGCCGCGCTCGGTATGGATGCGGCGATGCCCGCTCGCGCGTTTGCGCAAACCGCGAACCCGGCCGCCACCCGGATCGACCTGCACCATCATTACTGCTCGCCCGATTGGCTCGCGTCGCTGACGCAGCATCACAAGACGTACCCGTTCCCCGGCCTCGACGTCATCAGCGGCTGGTCGGCGAAGGGGGCCATCGACGCGATGGACAAGGCCGGCGTCGCCACCTCGGTGCTCTCGACGACGACGCCCGGAATATGGTTCGGGAACGCGGCCGAGACGCGGCACCTGGCGCGCAGCATGAACGATTACGGCGCAAGTCTCGTGCGCGACCACAAGGGCCGCTACGGTTTGTTCGGCGTACTGCCGCTGCCCGACGTGCAAGCCAGTCTGGCCGAGATTCCGTACGTGATGGATACGCTCAAGGCCGACGGCATCGGCGTGCTCTCGAGTTACGGCGACAAGTGGCTCGGTGATCCATCCTTCGAGCCTGTTTGGGCGGAACTCAATCGCCGTAAAGCCGTCGTGTTCAGTCACGCGACGGCACCCGACTGTTGTAAAGTGCTCGTCCCGCACATCGAAGCGACGACGATCGAGCTCAATACCGATACCGCCCGCACGATCATCGACCTCATCGAAACCGGCGCGGCCGGTCGCTATCCCGACATCCGCTTCATCTTCTCACACGCGGGCGGCACGATCGCGGCGCTGGCGGGACGGTATCTGCGCAAGCAGCTTGCGCCGCAAACGCTAGCGTCGCAGGTCGCCCCGGATACGCGGCTGGGGCATCTGCGCCGCTTCTATTACGATACGGCCGGCTCGGCCAACATCGTGAATTTGCAAGCATTGAAGATGCTGGTGCCGACCTCGCAGTTCGTGTTCGGAACCGACTACCCGTGGGCGGAGCCCTCGGAGATCGTCGCCGGTCTCAATCAATCCGGCTTGACGCCCGACGACATCCGCGCGATCAATCGCGAGAACGCCGTGCGGCTGCTACCGCAGTTCGCCTAGTTCGGGTTAGCGGGCGGCCGCGTCGCTGATAAGGTCCGTCGCCGGGAATGCTTTCTCGATGAATTTATATTTCGCCGATGCGTCGATGACCGGTTGGATATCGGACGCGCTGACCGTCGTTCCCATTCGTTGCCGTTGCATGTGCGCAATAACCGAGGGATCCTGTTTCGTATACTGCGCTTCGTCAGCCACGGTCGCCTCCGGATGGGCGCGGGCGAAGGTTCCCGCATCCGCGACAACCCGCGAGAATCGCTCGACAACGGCGTGGTTCTTCTCCACATAGCTTTGCATCGCGACCCAGACGCCGAGCGAGAATTGACGCGCGACCGCGTCATAGACATGTCCGACGCTGCGGGCACCGTCGGCAATCGCCGCGGCGTACTGTGGATTGCTGAGCAGCGATGCGTCGATGCGGCCTTGCGACAACGCGGCCTCGACCGCGGCAGCCGGCAATTCAAAGAAGTGCAGCGTCTTAGAGTCGCCGCCGTTTTGGTCGACCCACGCCTGCATCGCGACCGTATCCAGCGACGCGAGCGCATTCGTGCTGATCGTCTTGCCGTTGAAATCGCTCGCCTTGCGCAACGTCGAAGACTTGGGGACCAGGAGACCGTTCGTATCTGCATCAACCCACAGGCCGCCCGGCGCTACGATGGTAAACGGAATGCCGCGCAAGTGTCCCTGGATAATGGCAACGAGGCTCGAGAGCCCGATGTCCAGTGCGCCGCCCGCGACGGCAGCCGTGATGGCATTACCACTCGCCATCATGCTCAACTCAATCTGCAGCCCCGCTTTTTCGAACATGCCGGTACGCATCGCGTAGGCAACGGGGGCAAGCGAGTCGATCGGGGTCGCGCCCGCGCGAATCGTGGTGAGTGCGCTTTGTGCGAATGCTCGAGCAGACGGGCAGCCCAGCACGACGGCACTGCCGAACAGAGAAAGGCTCATTGCGCGATTCATGCGGCGGTCTACAGCGGGGCAACCGGTCTGCCCTTTAGAATCGCACGGTATGACCCCACTGACCGACGTGGATCCGATCACCCTCGAGGTCATCCGTCATAGCGTCATCTCGATCGCCGACCAGATCGATGCGAACATGACGCGCACCGCCTTCAGCGCGTACATCTACGAATACAAAGATTACGCCGTCGGGCTGTCGGGGCCCGATGGCGAACTCATCGCGCAATCGACGGGCGGAATGCCGGTGTTTGTTGCGGATTCCGTGGGCATGGCCGTGCGCGACGGCCTCGCCATCTACGGCAAAGAACGCCTGCACTACGGCGACGTGATCGTCTGCAACCATGCGGCCGTGCAGGGCCAGCACTTGAACAACACGGTGATGTACACCCCGATCTTTGCCGGCCCGCAGCGCGAACAGCTGATCGGCTTCTTCGCGATCAACGCGCACTGGTTCGACATCGGCGGATCGACGGTCGGTTCGCTCTCGAAGCGCGCGACCGACATCTTCATGGAAGGCCTGCAGCTGCGGACGATCAAGCTGTGGTCGAAGGGCGAGCGAGTCGAAGAGATTTACCGGATCATCGACGGCAATACGCGCTTTCGCGCCGAGATGACCGGCGACATCGAAGCGCAACTCGCGGGCTGCCTGCTCGGCCGCGATCTCACCGCGAAACTCGCCGACAAGTACGGCGTTACGACGTACCTCGCCGCCATCGCCAAGATTCTCGACCAATGCGAAGCCGCGACGCGCGCGCAGATCGCGGAAATACCCGACGGCGTCTATGAGTCGGAGGCCTTCCTCGACAATGACGGCACGAACGACGAACCGGTTCCGATCAAGCTTCGCATCATCGTCGCCGGCGACGAGATGACGATCGACTACTCCGGGATGCCTCCGCAAGCACGCGGTGCGATCAACTCGGGTTGGGCGGGTGGCGGCCGCACCACGGCCCGCGTCGCGTTCAAATATCTCATCGCTACCAACGAACCGGCGAACGAAGGAACGTTCCGGCCGCTGAAGCTCATCTTGCCCCCAGGTACGCTGGTGAGCGCATCGGAGACCGCACCGATGAGCAACTATTCCACGCCCTTTCCGACGATCATCGACACGTTTATCAAGGCGATGGCGACGGCGCTTCCCGATCGCGTCACCGGCGCGCACTTCGGCTCGTTTTCGGGCATGCGGTTCATCGGCAAGCACCCCAACGGCGCGCCGTTCCAGTGCTACGACAGCGGCTTCGGCGGTTGGGGTGCGAGTTCCGATCGTGACGGCAGCGGACCGTTCCGCACGATGGCGCACGGCGACACGCGCATCATTCCGGTCGAATTGCAAGAGTCGATGTATCCGTACTTACTCGAAGAGTTCTCGCTGCGCGAGGATTCGGCCGGAGCCGGCCGATATCGCGGCGGCCTTGGCTTCCGCAAGCGTTATCGGCTCTTGGCAGATTGCCAACTGCACACCAATTATGAACGCGTGAAATGTCCGCCGTGGGGTGTGAATGGCGGTTCCGCGGCGTTACCGGGACGTCTCACCGTGCGCCAGCCCGGACAACCAGATCGCCAGATGCTCAAAGCGGAAGGCTACAAACTCGCCGCGGGAGACATCGTCATTGCAGAAACGGGCGGCGGCGGCGGCAATGGACCGCCGGCCGAACGTTCGCTCGATCTCATTCAACGCGATCTCACGCGCGGGTACATTACGCCGGAGGCGGCCAAGCGCGACTACGGTGTCTCGATCGATGCGAACGGAAGCGTGATCGTCACCGGGGAGCCACCAGGGCTTGGTACACGACGCTGACATCCTGATTTCCCAGCCCCGAGGCCAAGGGCCCGCGCCACTCGCGATCGAGCGCCTCGAGCATCGGAAGCGACACCCCGCCGCCGCTTGAGGCTTCGGCTTGCAATGCCAAGCGAACGTCCTTAGCCGCGTTCGCCAGCGAAAATTCGGAATCGAACGTCCGCGCGGCAATCTTCGCCAATTTCGATCGCACCAGCGAGGCGTCGAGTGGTCCACCTTGCAGGCACTCGGCAACACGCTCGAGCTTCACGTCCAGTGCCGTTGCCAGCGCAGCAAATTCCGCCGTGCCCTCGACCAGCATGGCCAGCCACGAGTTCAGGACGAGCTTCATGCGCGAACCGGCACCCGCGTCGCCAAGCCACACCGTCCTGTGGCCGAGTGCGGCGAAGAGCGGCTGGAGGGCATCGACGCTCGGTTTCGGACCGGACGCTAAGATCGTCAGTGTTCCGGCACGGGCGGGCCCGGTACTGCCCGAGACCGGAGCATCGACAAACACCACGTCAGGACGGCGCTGTGCGAGCGCGATTGCTTCTGCGGTAGCCTCAACGCCGATCGTGCTCATCTGCAACCAGACGGCACCGCCGCGCAGCGACCGTAGCGCACGATCCATCGTGGAGAGGACCGCCGCGCCATCCGCCAGCATCGTGATCACCACGTCCGCGTCTTCCACGGCCGCCGCGATGTCGCGAAACGGGCGCGCTCCGTTCGCGCTGAGGACATCGGCTCTTTCCCACGTGCGATCCCAGATGCGCACGTCAAGAGACCGTTCGAGCATGCGGGCCGTCATCGCGGAGCCCATCGCTCCGGCCCCGAGTACGCAAACGTTCATGCGGTTGCGTGCAACGGCGGCGCCATGAACTCGGGGCCGATCGGGTCTCGCACCTCCTCGGTGACGATGCGTTCGATCTCCGCTTTGGTCGCGTCGTCGAGGGTGAAGCCGAGCGCGCCGGGTAAGGCGTCCAACTGATCCGGACGACGCGCACCCCACAATGCCGCCCCGACGCCGGGCTGATCGAGCACCCACCGCAGGGCCAGGTGGATGACCCGTTTGCCGAAGCGCGTGCGCGCAAGCTCGTCCAGGCGTGCGACGGCGCGCAAGTACTGTTCGAATCGTGGCGATTGAAACTTTGGATCGACGCGCCGCAGATCGTCTCCGTTGAAGCTCGTATCATCGCGGAGCTTCCCACTGAGCAGCCCACGGCACAGCGCGCCGTACGTCAGCGCGGTGAGGCCGTGCGCGCGCACGTAGGGAAGAACGTCGTGCTCGACTCCGCGCTCGAAGAGATTGTATGGCGGCTGTACGGTATGCAGCGGTGCGAATTTTGCGAATTCGTCCATTTGCGCCGGCGAGAAGTTGCTCACGCCCACCGCGCGGATGAGACCGGCATCGTAGAGCGCAGCCATTGCGTGCGCCGTCTCCTCCATCGGCGTATCGGGATCGGGCCAATGCACTTGATAAATGTCGATACGATCGGTGCGCAAACGCCGGAGCGAATCCTCGACCTCCGCGCGGATTCGACGGGCTGAGGCATTGCGGTGCGGCGTGCCGTGTTCATCCCACTCGAGCGCCACCTTCGTCGCGATGACCGCTCCGTCGCGCCGGCCTTCGAGCGCACGCCCAACGACCTCCTCGGAGTGGCCCTGGCCATACGCCGGGGCCGTATCGATCAGCGTGATACCGGCGTCGAGCGCGCGATGGATCGTCGCGACCGCGGACTCGTCGTCGGCTCCGCCCCACATCCAACCGCCGATTGCCCACGTGCCGAGGCCGATGCGCGAGGGACGAATGCTCGTTTGTTTGATCTCGGTGAATTCCATGAGAGCTTCTTCTCCTTAACTGCCGATCGCAGCGGGCGTGCGGGGAGCACCGGCCGTGCTGCGAAGGCGGATCGGATGCGTCATGAGGATCAGCGCACCGACGACGCACAGGATACCGCTCCACTCGAGTGCGGACGGCCGTTCGCCGAGTTGCAGCCAAGCGGCAGCGACGCCGATAACCGGAATGCTCAGCGAACCCGCGCCCGCAATCGATGCCGGCAGTTGGTTGATCGCGTAAGCGAAGAGCACGAATGCGAGCCCGGTCGCAAGTACGCCGTTGTAGGCGACGGCGAGGAGCGAAGCCGTCGTGATGACGATGGGACCTCCGTGCACGATGAGCGCGAGTACCACCAGCGGAATGCTTCCGATCAGCACTTGCCACGCCGTGAACGAGAGCGAATCGAATGCGCGATCGCGCTGTGCCCCCTTGGTAACGACGGCTGCGGCCGCCCAAGCGACGGCGGCGCAAAAGCCGGAGACGTCGCTGAGCAAATCCCCGGGGCTGCGCGGATCGATCATCAGCACGAGGCCCAGGGCGCCCAAGACGATCGCCGCCCAGCGTGCGCCGACGCGCTCGCCAAGCAGGGGCCACGCAAAGAGCGGGATCCACAGCGGCATGCTGTTCACCAACACGGCCGCTTTCCCCGAGGGGCCGGAGACGACGGCCCATGTTGCCAGCGCGAGCATAGCCGTCGTCTGCAGCAATCCGACGACGATCGTCGGACGCAGCGCGGGCGGTCCCAAGGGCCGGCGCATCGCGAGCATCACGGCAAACAGCGTCGCGGCGCCGATGAGCGCCCGCGCCGCGGCGAACGTGAAGGGCGAGATCGCGGCGACCCCGACCTTCATGACGACCCAATTGTATCCAAGGACCAGAGCGAACACCGCCAGCGCCAGCGTTGGGGCGAGCCTCGAAACCGGAGTCTGTATTGCGTTCATGGCAGGGTCAACGATAGCGCGGAACGGTCGCCCGATCTGCAAAGTGGGGCTTAACATGGAGCAAGCGAGCGTTCGGCCTCGCTACGCCACCATCCGGGCCGGCGAGGTGTTTTGGCCCGTACGATGCGCTTCGCGAATGACGATGGCGGTCAGCTCAACGTCTTTCTCCGAGGACACCGGCAACGGATCGACCCTCAGGTTCGCATGCTCGGCGACTACGACCGTCTGCCGGTTCGCCGGGGACGACCGGTGACGCAAGAAGAGATGGCCGAAGCCGTCGGCGTCAGCCGTGTGTGGTATTCGCTCCTCGAGTCCGGATCGACGAATCGCACGTCGCCAAAAGTGCTCGAACGCATCGGGGGCGCGCTCATGCTCGATGCGGCCGATCGCACGCGGCTCTTTCATCTGGGGATGCCCGAACTGGGCCCGGTCGAGGTAGGCGCAGAGTCCGCGTTGGTGCTCGAGAGCTTCGCCGTCGTCCGCGCGGCAATGAAGCGACTCTGGACTGCAACCACGGAAATCGAAGCACTCGAGACCGTCGCCGAACAGGTCGCCGGCATCGTCAACGATGCGGATCTCGTCTTCTACGTTCGACGGCTGCGCGAAGGCGAATGGGAATGGCCCTACGTGGTGGATCGCGGTATGGGGCAACGCAATCGGGACGCGTTTGCAGCGGCAACGTCCCGAATGACCCCGGCCGAGATCGACGAATTTCTCTTCTACCCGCGGCTTTCGTTCGCGGGCGAGGTCGCTACGCCGGAGGTCTATACGTCAACGGCCGTGCGCCACGCCTACCGTGATATCTTCTGCGATCCGAAAGTCAATCTCGGCGCGCTGCTCCACGCGCGGGTTTGTTCGCGCAGCGGTTTGATCGGCGGATTCACGGTCAAGCATCTCGGTGTGCACGAATATTCCGCGGAACAGCGCGCGATCATGGGGACGCTCGCCGAATTGACGTCGGTCGCGCTGTCCTAACCCCAAGCTCGCTGCGGCGCTTAGACGTATGAAATCGCCGGGCGCGCAACCAAGACGCTACACGGCGCGTGACGTAGTACGTGTTCGGCGACGCTTCCAACGAAGAAGCGCGCTAGCCCCTTCCGCGCGTGCGTCGAAACAACGATAAGATCGGCACGATATTCGCGCGCCGCGTCGACGATGTTTGTTGCAGGATCTCCGCCCAGAAGGCGAACGGCGACGTCGGACACCCCGGCCGCGTTGGCCGCGGCGCTCGCGCTCTGGAGAAGCGCGTTGCCGTCCTGCTCGTCGTTCTCGATCACCGTCGCGACCTCCGCGTAGTCTTCGTCGTCCACGGTACTCTCGAGAAACCGCTCGTCGTGCACGGTGACGATGCTCAGCGCCGACCGGTTGGCTACGGCGATCGATATTGCGGCTTGGAGCGCGACCTGCGACGGTTCCGACCCGTCGATCGCGACCAGTATTCTTTCGTACATCACGTGATTACCGGGAGTATCACACTGCGGTGATCATGCTCCTGCATCTTCTGCTTCTCGGGCTCGCAATCGGGCATGGGTTCAGCTGACCCGCGCGAACGGGCTGATCAGGTCGCGAACGTCGATCTTAGCCGGCAGCGCCTTGAGTTCCACGGCCGTATCCAGCAGCGGCTGAAGCGCCGCGACGTCGAACACCTGACCGTAGTACGCACGGTGCATCTTCTCCGCCAAGCCATTTGGGAACGGCAGCCACTGTTGCAAGATCGCCGCCGAGCGCGCATGATTGCGCGGATCGTCGGCCCACACGGCGGCGTCGTGAATCGCTGCCGCAAAGCGCTTTGCCGCCTCCGGATTCGCGTGCGCCCAATCCGCGCTCGCACACCACGCCGTGGCTTGTACCTGTTTGCCGACCGCTGCATCCGTGGAGGCGAGGACGCGTACATCGTCGCCGGCGGCAGTTACGTTGGGCTCACCATCCTGCGCGGCCGCGATCGTCCCGCGCACGAGAGCGGCGGCCATACTGATCTGCGGAACCTCGACAAACTTGATCGAGCTGAGGTCGGCGCCGTTGTTCTGCAGCCACTTCGTGGTCAACAGCCGGCCGACGCCGCCGAGCGACGTCACGCCGATTGTCTTTCCCTCGAGGTCCTTGGCCGTGTTGACGCCCGAGTTGCGGCCGGTGATGATCACGCTGGTCAGATCGCCGGTGCGGAACATGTACGAGGGCGCGAGCAGCGTCATGGGAACGCCGTGCTCGTAGGCGGCGGCGATGCCGATGATGTCGGACTCCCCGACGTCGAGGGCCTTGCCGACGATCCCGGCGAGAATGGTCGCCCCGCCCCCGGACCGGATCGCCTGGATCTGGGCGTCGATGCCGTATTTCTTGAACAGGCCCAGAGCCTGGGCGTAAAAGGCTAGGGCGTTGCCGTCATTCCCGGGCGTGGCGACGCGGATGACGAGCAGATCGGAGGTTTGGGCCCGGACCGGCGCCGCGGAAGCAACGGCAGCGGACGATGCCAAGCCGGAGAGCAGAAGCGAGCGTCGCATCTGCCCCCACTTGCCCGCTCTAGGCTTCGACGGCCTCTCGAGACTCGTGATCGTCGCTCTTCAGGCCCGAAACTTCGTCACGGCTGCGCACGCATGAACACTGGAAGTTCTCGCCCAGACAGCCGACCGCCGAATGCAGCACAAGAGCGTGATTGCATGAGGTACAGTAAATTGAATCATCCACAGCGTTACGACTCATACCCAGCGCGTCGCGGGACTTAAACAATCACGCAAATGCTGGTGAACTACCAGACACACCCCAGCTTCAAAAGCGCGCGATGGGCGCTTAATGAAAGCGCCGCCTTGAAGCATCCGGAAGCTATCGCTTAGAAGGCAGCCGAAATCTCTCGGGGCAATTGCGGTTGATGACGTTTCGCGCCGCCGTGGTCCAGGCGGGATCCGTGCTTTTCGACACCCCGGCCAGCATCGCCAAGCTTGCAGACTGGACTTCCGCGGCGGTTGCCGAGGGCGCGAGCCTGGTGGTCTTCCCCGAAGCGTTCATCGGCGGCTATCCGAAGGGGTTCGATTTCGGCGCCCGGCTGGGAAGCCGCACCCCGCAGGGACGCGAGGATTTTGCGCGCTATTTTTCGAGCGCGATTGACGTACCCGGCGCCGAGACGGAGCAGATCGGCGAGATCGCGCGCAAGCATCACGCCCATCTCGTCGTGGGCGCGATCGAACGCGACGGCGGCACCCTCTACTGTAGCTCGCTGCTGTTCGGCTCAGCCGGAGAGCTCATGGCCAAACACCGCAAGGTGATGCCGACCGCGCTCGAGCGTTTGGTGTGGGGGTTTGGCGACGGCTCGACATTGCACGTGACCCCGACGCCGCTCGGGAACATCGGCAGCGTGATTTGCTGGGAAAACTATATGCCGCTGCTACGCGCGGCAATGTACGCCAAGGGGGTAGAGCTCTATTGCGCCCCGACGGTCGATGACCGTGACGTTTGGCTGCCGACGATGCGCACGATTGCCGTCGAAGGCCGATGCTTCGTGCTCTCGGCCTGCCAGTATCTCACCGGGGACGGCGGGGGGGTGCTCATCCGCGGCGGGTCGTGCATCATCGACCCGTTCGGTGAGGTCCTCGTCGCACCGAGCTTTGACGGCGAACACGTCGCTATTGCCGAGGTCGATCTGCGTTCGATTATCCGTGGGAAGTACGATCTCGACGTCGTCGGCCATTACGCTCGCCCCGATATCTTCACGCTTCACGTCAACGAACAGCCGATGTCGCCGGTTATCTTCGACTAGGCCGGGCTCAAGCGCGCGCGGCGGCTACTGCATCATCAAGTCGATCACCAGCGGCGAGTGGGCACCGTCGACCGCGGACCTAAGAGCGTCTTCAAACTGCTCTTTTACCCACGACCCGCACGCCGATCAAACAACAACGGCCAGCGCAAGTCATCGGGAAAGGATGTCGTGATGGGCGATAATCCCGAGTTCATTGTTCAAGGCATACTTGTGCCGGCTGCCCATCGGCGTCTCGACGATCGCATGCACGATGTTCCGCTTTCGAGCGCGCTTGTCCGGAAAAGCCGGAATGGCCTCATAGTGCATGGTTATAGCTAGCCGAGCAAGCAGCGTTCTAAACGGAACTCAGCCGGTGTTTTTGCAACGAATACGTAACTCATGGTGTTAGAGGGTTGGTAATGGAAAATGTGCGTGTAATCAGCGAAGCGACGCTTGAGCCCTGGATCGGTAACATCATCGATCTGACCTTATCTGACGGAACGCACCGGGTCGGTCTCCTACAGAAGGTCGACGGTCAATGGGCGCAGCTGAACGCCGGCCGCAGTATGCCGGCCATTCTCGACGGCGGGAAGGTCCGCATCGCGGACGCAGTCTCGATCGTTCGAGCTTCGCCAAACTAAGTTGTCGAACGAAAAGGCTTCTTCCGCCGGCGAAGGGTCCATTCCAACGGCGCTCGCGCTGCTCGCGATTCATCTCGGCGCGTGCGCCGCGGTGTTTCCGGTCTTCTTCTCCTGGCCGGCTTTGTTCGTTGCCTTTGGGCTCTACTATCTCACCGGCGCCATCGGCGTCTGCCTCGGCTACCATCGCCTGCTCACCCATCGCAGCATGCGCGTCCCACGGTTGGTCGAGTACGCGATCGCGACGGTCGGCGCCCTTTCGATGCAGGGCGGTCCGATCTCGTGGGTCGCAACGCATCGCGCACATCACGCCTTTTCAGATACGGAACGCGACCCGCACGACTCGCGGCGCGGCTTCCTGTGGAGTCACGTCCAATGGCTCTACCGGCCTAACCCTGCCAAGCTGACGCGCGACGCTGAACGCCGTTTTGCGCCCGATCTCGCGGCGGATCCCTATTATCGCTTCCTCGACGCGGCGGTGCCGGCATTGCAAGTTGCGCTCGGCATCGCGCTGTTCTTCGCCGGCGGCTGGTCTTGGGTCATTTGGGGCATCTTCGTGCGGCTGGTCGTGACATATCACGCGACCTGGCTCGTCAACAGCGCGGCGCACCTGTTCGGATACAAGACCTATCGTGCTCCCGGCAGCGATCAGTCGACGAACAATTGGTGGGTTGCGCTCGTCGCCTGGGGCGAGGGCTGGCACAATAACCACCACGCCTTCCCGTTTTCTGCGCGCCACGGTCTGCGGTGGTTCGAATTCGACATCACCTGGCTCACCATCAGGCTCATGGCATTCGTCGGCATCGCCCGCGACGTCAAGTGCCCAAGCCCTTTGGCACTACGCCGCCGGTTACTAGCCGTCGCCGCTCCGCGCCCCGATGTGAAGGTCGCGTACTAACTTCTTCATCGGGCCTTCATCGCCGGCCGCTAGGTTCTCGCCTATGAACCGATTTAGCGCCAGGGAACGCGCCTAAGTTCATGCGCTGAACGATGAAAACGTTCGCGCTCGCAAAGCTGGTCTGTGCCCTGTCGGTGACACTAGCGATGTCGCCGTCAAGTGTCTCAGCACTGGACGGTAACTATCTGCTGGCGCGCTCGGCTGAGCTCAATCGTCAGCCTGGATCGTATTCCGTCCCACTTCACTTCGCCGTGCATCTGCGACGGCCGCTTCCGCTCCGATTCAGCGCCAACGCCACGACCTACTTTCAAGCACCGAATAAACAAGCACTTATCATTACCAGTGTCCCGCGTATCCTCCGCCGCTTTTTCGGTCGTAACTACGTCGGGCTCGACACGATACCGCAAACTTGGCCGGCGAACTATCGTGTCTTCTCCGCGAAATCGGCGAAGCATGATGGTGCGGCGGCATACCACCTCGATGCGATGCCCAAAACTACCGGCACGATCTCGCATGTCACGTTCGACCTTCTCGTCAACGGACTCAGCCCAGTCGGCGTAGAGTGGTTCTATCGAGACGGCTCGAGTATTCAGATTACCATCGAGAACCAGCGCGTTGAACGCTATTCGCTGCCGCGAAGCGAACAGATCCGGATTACCATGCCGCGCTACGCGCTCGACGCGGTCTGCACCACCGGTCCATACGTTCTTGATGGGCCCATCGCGAGCACGATCTTCGAGAGCCCCTAGGGGCCTTGCGTCACGTCCTCGCGCGCGAAAAGCACCATGCAATGATGCCGATCACGATCAGCGCTACTTCGATCCAGATGGCGAACTGTTCGGCGCCACCTACGTCCAGCGGCATCACGTTACCGTAATATTTGTAGCCGCCGGCGGCGCCGAACAACACCCAGGCGTTCAGCATCGTGCCGATGGCGAACGCGGTGATTATGCCTTGCCTGAATGTAGACATAGCTGGAGAGTAGCAGCGGCTTCTTTCCGTTTCCGGAAGACGCCGCTTCACAACATCTTCATGGGGCCCCACTCGACGCGGCGCATCGCTAGAGATGGTACGTTTGCAGCATAATGGGTACGTGGTGGTTACGGCCATCGACGACGGCAGGCTCCAATCGACGTCTGCCGCGGATTTTGTCAGATACGCGGCAACCCCTCATTGACGTCCGAAACGGAGACTTCCGATGTCGAGCCCGCCTATTACCGACCCGCCGCTGGCCCGCGCCCTATTCGACGACGTGCGCTGGTCCTGGGTATGGCTGATCGTGCGCATATACGTCGGCTGGCAATGGCTGAGCGAAGGGTTTGCCAAAGTGTCGAGCCCCGTTTGGGGCGGCGACAAAGCCGGCACCGCGCTGACGGGTTGGCTCGCGGGATCCCTCGCAAAAACAACCGGAGCGAATCCCGACGTGCAAGGCTGGTACGCGACGTTCCTTAGGGACGCCGTTCTTCCGCATGCCGCGTTCTGGAGCGTTCTCGTCAGCTACGGCGAGCTATTTGTCGGCCTCGGCCTGATCCTCGGCCTCTTCACCGGCATTGCCGCTTTCTTCGGGACCGCAATGAATGCGAGCTATCTGCTCGGCGGCACCGTCAGCATCAACCCAATTCTATTCGCCTTCGCATCGCTGTTGGTGCTGGCATGGAAGACCGCCGGTTGGTGGGGTCTCGACCGATTTGTTCTGCCTCGCCTCGGTACGCCGTGGCAACGCAAACCCGTCCCGGAACTGCAACCGAAGCCGATTTAGGAACAGGAACACATATGACGACACTCACCAACGACGCCGTTCTGCCGATCGTAGCGACGACGAAAACGATGAAGGCCTTGGTCTATCTCGGCCCCGGTAAGAAAGCGCTTCAACATAAGCCGATCCCGGCTATCGCCGCGCCCGGCGACGCGGTCGTGAAAGTGCGCAAGACGACGATCTGCGGCTCGGACCTCCATATTATCAAGGGTGACGTGCCGACGTGTGTTCCGGGCCGCACTCTCGGACATGAGGGCGTCGGCACCGTGGTCGAGATCGGCTCCGGCGTTTCTCAATTCAAGGTCGGCGACCCGGTCGTGATCTCGTGCATCTCCTCGTGCGGTAAGTGCGACTACTGCCGCCGCGGAATGTATTCGCACTGCACGACGGGTGGCTGGATCCTGGGCAACGAGATCGACGGAACGCAAGCGGAATTCGTCCGCATTCCATACGCCGATACGAGCCTCTACGCGATACCCGCGGGCAGCGACGAGGATGCGCTCGTAATGTTCAGCGACATCCTGCCTACCGGCTTCGAATGCGGTGTGCTCAATGGAAAGGTCCAGCCGGGTACAACGGTAGCCATCGTCGGCGCCGGTCCCGTCGGGCTCGCGGCCCTGCTGACGGCGCAATTCTTCTCGCCGGCCGAGATCATCTCGATCGACCTTGATGACAACCGTCTTGCCGTCGCCAGTCGTTTCGGCGCAACAAAGACGATCAATAGCACTGACGGAAACGCCGCCGCGAAGCTGATGGAGCTTACCGGTGGCCGCGGCGTCGATACCGCGATCGAGGCCGTCGGTCTCCCAACCACGTTCGAACTCTGTCAGGACATTGTGGCCCCGGGCGGCACGATCGCCAACATCGGCGTTCACGGTGCCAAAGTCGATCTGCACCTCGAACGGCTGTGGTCTCAAAACATCGCGATCACAACACGACTCGTCGACACCGTTACGACGCCGATGCTACTGAAGGCGTTCGCAGCCAAGAAGATCGATGCGAAGCAACTCATCACGCACCACTTCACGATCGATAAGATCGATGACGCCTACGACGCCTTCAGCCGGGCGGCCAGCACAAAGGCCCTCAAGATCATCATCGATGCGTAGCAAACGATCACTTGGCCGAGCCGCCCTCCTTACCGCTTGCGGTCGAGCCCGATGCTGTCGACGGCGGTAACGGAGTGCGAACCGTATGTGGTCGCCCGAAAGGCTAAGAGTTCTCCGGACTCGTTCCTAAATTCGAAGAGCTTTGCCCAGTCCTTATTGCGTGCCTTGAACAACAATTGCGCGAGCTGCGGATCGAGCGTCTCGCGGTGCACAAAATCCATCGTTGCCGTTTGAGCGTATGCGCCATCTCTCAAGCTCACCGTGAGCCGCCAATTTAGAGGCTGTAGCATTGTCTTCTCTTCCGCTGGCCAACCGAGCGAATGTCGTCTAATGGCTGATCAGAAGCTAAGAGTACCAAAAGAGCATTATCCTGTCGGTACGTATAATGGCCGAGCGTACCACGACATCTAGCAATAGGAATTCGGCTATCTTCCGAGCAGGGCTGATCATGAGCGAGATATCGGAGAGTCGCTATTCCGGCGGAAATCGCGTTCTCGATGCTTTGTCACACGACGCTCGAGCGAGAATCGTGAAGCACGTTGAGGTTGTTCACTTGGCATCGGGCGATATCGCCCAACAGCCTGGAGGACACAACCCGTTTGTTGACTTTCCGATCGATGCGGTACTCTCGATCGTCACGACTATGCTCGACGGCAACACCTGCGAAGTCGGGACAATCGGTAACGAGGGGGCTTCCGGGGTCGAGGTTGCATTTGGCGCGACGATCCTGCGGACCACGATATGCCAGGTGGAAGGCGCTATCGCTCGTATCGGTCAGGGAGACTTTCTCGCAGCAGTCGATGGCGATCGTCAATTCGAACGGCTCATCGGACGCGTTGCGCAAGCGCAGCGCTTTTTCGTCGAGCAACAATGCGCGTGCAACGCCGTGCACTCCGTCGACGAACGATGCGCACGTTGGATCATGATGATTCATCATCGTGCCGGGCGGGATACGTTCTCGCTAACGCACGACTTCTTATCGGTAATGCTCGGCGTTCGGCGCGCAACGGTCAGCCAGTCGGCAATGAAGTTACAGAACGCCGGTATCATTACGTATCGGCGGGGAAGTGTGAAAGTTCTCAGCGTGCGGAAGCTTGCGGAAGCATGCTGCGAATGCTATGAAGCCACCAAAAACGTGTTTGATTCGTCACTGGTGACGGCAGATAAGCCGCTTTCAGAAGCTGCAGCGGTGGCGGTATAAGCGCTCGCCGGCATTAAGGCTTGCCGAAACCGTAGAGTTCCGCCGGATTATCGACCAGCATCTTCTGCTGGGCGATCGGTTCGGGCGCCCAGAGCGGAATGAGGTCGACCAAGTCACCGTCGTTCGGCATCACCCCGTGGTAGTGGATCGGATGCGGCCAGTTACTCCCCCAAATGACGCGGTCCGGCCGTGCTGCGACGACGGCATGAATCATCGGCAACAAATCGCGATGCGGATACGGCTCCGAGGAGAGCCGGTACATGCTGGCGAGCTTGACGTAACAGCGGTCGGTTTCGAGTAGACGCAGGATGGCACGAAACGGAGCGGACGAGACACCTTCTTCGGCCGTGATGCGGGCCATGTGATCGAGCACGAATGGATTGCGCATCCGCTCGAGCACCGGTACCACATCGAGCAATTCGCTTGCCTCCTTGAAGTGCAGTACCACGTGCCAGCCAAGTTCGTCGACTTCCGTTGCCAGGCGCTCGAGTTGCGAAAACGGGATCCCGCTGCCGGACATCGTCGAGAGACGCACACCGCGAATGCCGCTCGCGTGCAGCGCCTCGAGCCGATCCGTTCCGAGACCCGGCGCAATGACGGCCACGCCCCGGTAATTGCCCCCGCTACGCGCGATTGCATCGATGATCGCACTGTTGTCGGTGCCATGCGCACCACCTTGGACGAGCGCGGCACGCTGGAAACCGATCGTGCTCAAGAGCGTCGCATAATCCTCGGCCGTGCATTCCTCCGGTGTATAGGTGCGCTCGGCGCTGAATGGAAAGCGCCCGACCGGTCCAAAAATGTGGGCGTGTGTATCCGTCGCGCCGGCCGGCGGCCGATATGACGGCCTTTTCGTCGCACGAATGGGTCCCGGGCAGATCGGAATCGTCACCTGTCACCTATTTGGGCTGAGGAAAGAGCATCTCTGAAATTGGGAATGCGCGGTTGAGAAAATGATAGTGGGCGGTAACGTCGACCTCCGTTTGCATCAGCGACAGGTCGATGCGTTCCGCGTACGGGGTCCTCGTCATGCGCTGGACTTCGGCCGGATCCAGCTTCGCGTATCTCGCGAGCATCGCCGCGGATTCGCTATGGTGCTCGTTGGCCCACTTCGCCGTACGCGCGAAGACCGCAATCAGCCTCGCGGCCTCGGTGGGGTGCGCTGCGGCCCACCGCGTCGACGTGAAAAAGCCTCCGCTGACGAACTTTCGGGCGATCCCGTCGAGCCCCGGCGCCAGAATACGGATTTTACCGCGGTTAGCCGAGATGAACGGTTCGGCTAATTCCGCGGCATCGATCTTGTGGCTCATCAGGGCCGGGCCCGCTGCGCTCGAAGGCATCTCCACGAAATGCATGTTGGCACTGCTCACGCCCAAACGCTCGAGTTCGATCATCGGGGCGTATTGTATCAGCGTACCCACACCATTGACAGCAATTGTCTTATCGGCTAAATCGCGTACCGAACGAATCGGTGAATCGAGCGGGACCGCGAGAACCGTCGCCGGATGATCCCCGTCGTACATCGATGCCGGGAAGAGCAACTCGATCGGCAAGCCCTTGAGGTGCGCTTGCGCTTGGGAGAACAGATTTGCGTAACCAACGTCGACCGCCCCCGAAATTACCGCCGAGATCATGGCCGCCCCGTTAAAGCTGGTGCTGACTTCGACATCGAGACCGGCATCACGATAGAACCCCAGGTCGAACGCGTAAAGGGCCTCGGCTCCCGCGTCAGCGTTCAGCGCTTGAATTCGGATCGTTTCCGCCCGTGCGAATCCCGACGTAACCAACATCGCACAGATGAACGCGGCGATGAGGCGCAACGTCAGTTCGGTATCCGGTAGAGGCGACGAGCGTTGTTTTCGAAGATATCGCTCTTCTGCTTGGCGCTCAGGTTATCCATGCGTTCGATGAACGGCACGTTGTGATCGAACGTCGTTCCGGTGTCCGGATTGACCGATGAACCGACGCCGGGGCATTCCGCCCCAAAAACGAGATTGTCCGAGCCCATGACCTCAACGAGCAGCTTCATCGCTGATTCCGTATACAGCACGGTATCGAAGTAGAGCTTCTTCAACCCGTCGCTGAAGCGTTGGCCGGGCGGATTACGCATCGATCCCGATTGGAAGCGGCCGAACTGATAGGGGATGGCGCCTCCACCGTGCGACACGACGATCTTTAGCGTCGGAAAATCCTTGAAGACGTTCGAGTTGACGAGACCGTAGACGGCGATCGTTTCCTCATTGATAAAGTGCAAGGTCTATGGCGTACGCTCGGAGTGCGAGGTCGTGCCGTGAATGTGCGCCGGCACGTCGAGTTCGCACAGTTTTTCGTACAGAGGATACCAATACTTATCGCCCAGGGGTGGCGCCTCAGCTCCGGTATTCTCATACGGGTCCGGATTCAGCAGCGTGCCGACGAAACCGAGTTCCTTGATGCAGCGCTCCAGCTCGGGCAGAGACTTCTGGATGGGCTCGCCTGCCGCTTGCGGCATCGAACAAACGCCGAAGAACTTTCCCCGGAACAACTGCGTGTCGCGGTAGATGATGTTGTTGATCTCTTCAGTGAACCACTGGACGAGTTTGAACTTCTCGCTATTCATCATCTGGAACGGACGAGGAGAGATCAGCTGCACGTCGATGCCGTTGTTCTTCATCGACTCGAGGTGCCCGACGGGCGCCATTTCCTTCTTGTGGTACGCCTCGATCAACTGGTCGTCGGTAAGTACGGGACCCCGGTTACCGTGCGCACCACGATGCGAAAGGAGTCCGGCCTTGTAGGCCCAGACTTCGGCCGGCACGCTCACGTGGGCGTGCGTATCGATAACGGCCATGTTAGCGGCCCCGCATGGCCGACTCGACGACCTCGCGCTGTTGCGCGTCGAGAAACCAGCGATAGTGGCCGCCCTTCGAAATCGGGGCCAGACCCGTCGCCGCAATGCTCCACTCGCCGCCGGCATCGTCGCTTACGAATACCTCGCCCGTCGCCGTACCGGCGACGAGCATCAGTTGCGCTCCGGCGTGGTGCATGCCCATCGCCTCGAAATTACCGACGATCTTCGAGGGCAAGCCGTTGCGGCGTTCTTCCCACGTTGTGCCGCCGTCGCGGCTGCGCATTACCGTCGAGTCCGCCGCACGTTCGACGGCCCACGAGCGCGGGGCATTCTTAGGACCGCCGATGTAGAGGACGTTCTCGTCACGAGGATCGATGAAGCCCGCATCCGGATAGCCGATCGTGAAATCGCGTGTCGTCGTGTGTTCCCAACTTACTCCGGCATCGAGCGAACGGTACGTACCGTCTCCAGTGAGCATGAAGAGCCAATTCGGATCGGAACGCTTGACGAGCACCCGATGAATGTCGTGCCGGAACTTGTCCTCCGAGGTATCTTCGTAGCTCTCGAGTTCGACCCAGGTTGTACCGTCGTCAACGGACTTAAGCAGGGCGCCTTGCTCGATGCTCGCATAGAGCGTCGTCGGAACATTCGAATCGAAGGCAACATTTTTGACGTGGGCGATGTGCGGCGGCGGCGGAAAATTCCACAACTCGGTGTTCGGCACATCCAGCAACGCACTGAGCTCGTGCCATGACGCACCGAGATCGTCGCTTCGATAGAGCTTCGCCGGTTCGACCCCGGCGAACAGGATCGTGGCGTCTCCGCGGTATTGCACGGCCAGCGTGTAGACGTTGCGATGACCGAGGCCGCTCGAGGAATCTCGCCACGTCACGCCGTCGTCGAGACTGACCGCGATTCCGCCGTCTCCGTGCGCTGCGGCGAATAGCCGCCGGCTGCGTGGTTCGTTGAGCAACGCGCTCACGTGCCGGTCGGTCAATGTTTCGCGGACGACGGACCACGGCGCACCCGCCGGCCCGCGCTCAAGCGTCACCATGCCGCGAATTGTGCCGACATAGATCCGGTCGGCGGGACGATCGGCAGTGGTCACCGTCATGCCATTGCAAGAGAGACATGCGTACGTTTGAGCCATCAGCTTCTCCAAGAAAGAAAGGCACGAGAGGGAGTGCCGGGAAATCCGAACTGACCACCATGGCAAACAAAAAGAAGAACGTCGCGTCGAATGCGGGGCCCGCACCGGGTGAAATCGACGTGATGTTCCGCCACCCGGGTTTTCTGATCCGCCGGGCCCAGCAGATTTCCGTCAGCTCGTTTGTCGAGCACTATGGATCCTATGGCGTCACGCCCACGCAAGCGGCGATTCTCAAAGTGGTGAAGCGCTGGCCCGGTATCGACCAGGTCGGCGTCGGGCGCGTGCTGGGGCTCGATCGCACGACCGCCACGACCAGCGTCACGACACTGGCCGGCGAGAAAATTCTCGAACGGCGCAACGACCCGGCCGATCGTCGCCGCAAGGCGCTGTTCATCACGGCCAAGGGCGAGCGGCTCGTCGCGAAGCTCGGCGACACCGAGAAATCGGCCCGCTCGATGCTCTCCGTCTTTACCGAAGACGATGCACGCACGTTCATGCGCCTGCTCGAGCACTTCGTTATATCGTCGAACGATACGATTCGAATTCCCATGCAAGCGCCCGAACCGGACATCGTCACGGCCCGCTCGAGACCGCGCAAGCAGCGGGCCTAGCGGCCGATACGCTCGGATTTGGCGCCGCCCAGTCCAAGTGTTTCGCGACCGTAAGCCGTCGCAGCAGCGTCCCATGCGAAACCGATGTGAGCTGCCGACACGTTATTGTCGCGCCAAATGCGTTCCATCGGACCGGTCTCGTAGACGCCGCTCCCGCCGCTGGCTTCGAACAGAGCGTTTGTCGCGTGCCGCGATTCCTGCACGGCGAAAGCATTGTCGCGCCGGTAGCGGGCGCGCATGGCGGGCGTGACGTCTTCGAGCGAGCGCAGCCCGTTGAGCCGGCGAGCATTGGTCAAGAGCATGAGTTCCGCCGCATCGATGCGCGCGCTTGCCTCTGCGATGCGGACGAAGCTGGGCGACTGCTCGGCGATGCCTTCGTCGGAGAGCGCTCCGAGCTTGCCGCGTACCATCCCGGTATACGCGGCAAGAGCCGCGCGAGCGGTGCCGAGCGCGGTTCCCGGCAGCGAGAGCGGCCAGACGAGTTGGAATGGTAAGCGATAGTACAGACCGTGATCCGCGCCGCCCGTGCCGTCGAGCATCGCAGCGAGCGAGACGGTTCGATGCTCCGGAATGAACGCGTCGTGAACGAGGACCGATTTGCTGCCCGTTCCGCGCAGGCCCGCAGTGTACCAGTCATCCTCAATTTCGATGTCGGCGCGAGGGATCAAGAAATAGCGTTGACCGTCGCTGCCGTCTGCTTCGGCAACCATCCCGCCGACGAGGACCCACTGCGAGTGATCGATCCCGCTGCAGAATTTGCCGCGGCCGCCGCGCCACCGGTAGCCCCCGGGGACACGTTCGGGCGCCGTTCCGCCGAGCCGGACGAGTGCCGCGATCAGCACGTTGGGATCCGCGAACACTTCTTCTTGCGCGGCCATGGGAAACTTGGCCGCGAGCCACGTGTGACCGGCGAGCACGCCGTAGACCCAACCGGTCGAGCCGCAGGCGGCGGCGATTTCAATGGTGGCTTCGAGTGCGGCATCCATTCCAAGCCCCGAACCGCCGAACTGCTTCGGTGTCGCAATGGCGAAGAGGCCGCTCTCGTGCAGTTCCTGGATGGACCGGCCGGGGATCCGGCGCAGCTTCTGCGTTTCCGCCGCCCGCGCGGCAATCGCCGGCGCGAGTTCGGCTGCGATGCGCCGCGCGGCAGCCGCATCGTCGATCTGCTGGGTCACCTCTCGTGCGATCATGACCGGCTCCTCACAGGTGTTGGCTAATGTACAGCATACGGTATAACAGCTGGTCAGTCAATGCGTTTATACAGTATACTGTACATATTTGATTTCCGCTCGGGAGGCTCTGATGATCGATGCCCACGCGCACCTGGTAACCCCGGATACGACGGCTTTCCCACCCGCTCCGATCGGCGGCGAGACCCTCTCGCCGGCGGCGATGGCCAATCACATGACGATCGAAGCCCTGCTCGAGCAGATGGACCGCTGCGGCGTGAGCAAGACGGTCGCCGTGCAGCGCGCGCACGTGTACGGCGTCGATAACGCCTATGTGTTGTACGCCGCCGGTCGATTTCCGGACCGCGTCGCGGCGGTCGCCTGCATCGACGCCGGCGCACCCGGGGCGGCCGCGCTCACGCGCACGTTGATCGCTTCCGGCGCGCGAGGTCTGCGCTTCACGACGGCAATCAAGGACCCGGGCGACACGTCCTGGTTCGCCGGCTCCGAGGCGCACGGTGTGTGGGAGGCCGCGCGCGACGCCGGCGCCTCGCTGTGTTTGCACTTTTTGCGCGGGAATCGCGACCAGGGCATCGCCGGGCTCGTGCCGCTCTTGCAGCGCTATCCGGACGTCCCGCTCGTGCTCGATCACGTCGGGAACCCGACGTCCGAGGAAGACGGCTTCGGACTCGCCGCACTCGCGCCGCTCGAACCGTTCGTGCAGTTGCGTGTCAAGATCTCGACGATCAACTTCGAATACGTTCGCAAAGCCGGCGCCGACATCGCCGCCTTTACCGCCGCCATCGTCGCGCGATTCGGCGCCGAGCGCGTGATGTGGGGCTCGGATATCGCGCAGTCGCGGGGAACGTACGCTGAGTTCGTCGGCGATGCCGTGACGTCGGTCGCCGGGCTGCCGGAGGCCGCGCGCAGGGCGGTGCTCGGCGAAACCGCCGCAGAAGTGTACTTCTAAGTCACGCGGATTTGGCATCGGGTCGCCAGATCAGTTCGTTCGCATCGATGCTCTTGTCGAGGAAATGACGCTTCACCATGGCATCGATTCCGGGTTGAACCATTGCGGCCGTAAGAGTCGTGCCGTAGACCGAACGAACCATGTGTTGGGCGACTTCCGGATCCATCTTCGTCAGCGAAGCGACGATCGGCGCCGTCTCCGAATGATGGCCGTTCGCCCAAACGGCAGCTTTGCAAATGGCCTGGTTGAATTTGGCTGCTACGCTTCCGTTCTTTGATAGCCACGCCTCCGTCGCGCAATATCCAAGTGACAGCGACGGCCGAGCGATAGCCTCCCAGTAATGGCCGATGATGCGAAGTTTTCCTTGGCTCATCGAAATGTAGGGCTCGGCCAGAAAGATGGCGTCGACTCGCCCAGCTTCGAGATCGGCAACCGCTTGCGGCAACGGGGTTTCGATGAATTTAACGGTGCTCGAATCGCCGCCATGGAGCTCGATCCACTGCAAGAAAACCGCCTGCTGCATGTTTCTCAAGCCGAAAATCCCGACGGTCTTACCATTCAAATCCGCAGCCGTGTTAATCGGCGAATTGGGCAGTACGAAAATGCCGTCGTCCC
>PLTN01000071.1 GCA_003164495.1 Vulcanimicrobiota bacterium | reverse complement strand
TCGCTGCGCCGGCGGAGCCGTCGCTCGCGCCGGCTCCGCCGGCTACCGTCGGCCCGTTGCCGCCGGCGCCGGATCCGCCGTTCGTGCCCGGGGCGCTTCCACCGCTCGCGCCGCCGTTCGCGGCCGGGGCGCCGGCTGGCCCCGCCGGAGGCGGCGACCAGGGATGCCATAGCGCCGTAACGATCAGCAGCGCCAGCAGCAACACCGCAGCGGCGATCCGCTCCACCCGGGCCGGTTGTGGGGCGGGTGCGGCCTTCGCCCAGGCCGGCGAGTCTTTGAGCATCTCCGTCTGTTCCCACGACGCCCGCACCGCTTGCCGCAGGCCGATCGCGCCCCGCAAGAGCGCGATCAAATTCGTGCGCGGCACCGAGGGCGGAACGATGTCGTCGACGCCGAGCGCCTGCGCGGCGCCCGGCGCATTCAACTGCGCCGCGTCGCTCAGCAGGATCGTGTGTGGCCGCGGACCGGGCCATGCGCCGAGATGGCGCAGGAACGTCAAACCGTCGTTTGCCGGCAGGCCGTTGTCGTCGACGACCGCCGCCGCGATATTTTTACCGTTCGCCCACGCCAGCGCGGCCTGTGGATCGGTGAACTGGCTCAGTTCCACGCCGGGGAGGCGGCGTAACGCAATCTTGCAGGCGGCGAGGCTCGCGCCCCTCGGCCCGACGAAGAGCAAATAGAGCGGCAGTTTGCGCCCGCGCTTTTGTTCCTCGTCGTCGGCGGCGTTCACGGAACAATGCGCTGGGCGGCGATTGCGGCTCGCGCCGCGCGCAGCTCGACGGCTTGGTGCAGCATCTGCAGGAAGAACTTCGTGTCGACCGGCTTCGGCAAAAAGACGTCGACGCCGGCGCGGCGTGATTGGTCGGGCAGCGGCCCGCCGCGCGCGCTCATCAACACGATCAGCGCATCGCCCAATCCCGGATGCTCGCGAAAATGCCGGTCGAACGTCATTGCAATGGCTTCCGGAACCGCGTCATCGATGACGAAAATATCTGGCGGGTGCACGGCACATTCACGCTCGGCCGGCTCGAGTTGCGGAAAGCACATGACATGGCTGCCCGGGAACTCCCTGGTGAGCCGTTTGAAGACCGGCAGATCGGCGCCGTGCTCGTCCACGATCACGATCGTGAGTTTCCGCTTCATGCCGGCAGCTGCGCGTGCAACAGATCGTCGCCTCTATCGAGGGCGAGATCACGAGCTCGGCGACACTCAGCGTCGCGGCGCTGGCTGTAGCCGAACATCGTGCACATTCTCGGATTCGCGTCAAAGAATTCGTATGTCTCGGCTTGGACGACGAGAATACCGTCGTAGATCGAGTCGAAGATTACGCGATAGCGTTGTTCGCCTAAGCGCACGCGCCGCTCAAACTCACCTGTCCAGATCATGCAGTTGCCCCGAGAGCAGTATATCCCGGTTACCAAGCGGACGGCGCGTAGACGGGCGTAGACAACGTGTAAAGATTACGGGTGTTGCGATGCGCGAATGACTTCCTTACACGGTGATGAGCGTGTCTTGCGCGCGTACCGCTTTCTGCAGCGAACTATACTTGAAGGCCATGTCGAGCACCGGCTGCACTTCGGCCGCGCGAAGTGAGGTGCCAAACGTCGCTCGGCGCATGGCGCGAATCTTCGCTGCCGGAACGTTCGAGTAGGTCGAGAGAAAGGCAGCCGTTTCGTCGTGATGGCTGTTGGCCCACGCGGCGGTGCCGGCGTACACTTTTGCAAGCTTACCCGCCAGTTCGTGGTTGTCCACGGTCCACTTGCGCATCGCGATCTGCCCGCTGAGCAAGAAGTTCTTTGAGATTGCCCCCAGCGGGTCGCCTAGAACGCGCGTCTCGGTCGCGGCACTGAGAAACGGCTCGGCGAGAATGACCGCGTCGACGGTGCCGCGCACGACGGCTGCTTCCATGACCGGGAAGTTCAACTCGACCTGCTTGACCTTGGCCGGATCGGCGCCGTTGTCTTTGAGGTACTGCTCGAGGCCGACCGTCATGAGCGAGTGTAACGCGACGACGCCGATCGTGCGGCCCTCGAGGTCTTTTGCCGTTTTCACGGGACCGTCTTTGGCGACGCAAATGTAGGTTGTCGGCACGGCACTCGTGTAGATCGCCGAGGGTGCGAAGAAGCCGGCTTCGACCCCGCTGTTGACGGCATTGCCGATTTGCACAGCATCGGCGACCGCGACGTCCAGCGAACCCGCGGCCATCACTTGCAGCGAGGTCTGGGTATTCGGAAAGAGCTGAATATCGACGTCGATGCCGGCCTGCTTGAAGAAGCCGGCGTCGCGGGCGAAGTACGAGAGTGCGTACGCATCGTTATATGCCGAACCGATACGCACGGTATTCGTCTGAGCGCGGATGACGGCCGGAAAGAACACGGCCGTCGACGCCGCTGCGATGCCGGCCAGATAGTCGCGACGTTTCATGTGGGCTCCTCAGTCAGTGAAGGGGTTCGCGGATTCCTAGGCGCTCGAGGCGCGGCAGCACTTCATCACGGAAGTATGGAAATTCGCTGAGATAATCGACGAACGACAGCGCGAGCCCGGTGAAGCCGGCGTGCGAAATCCTTGCCATTTCCTCGGCGATGTGGTCGGGCGTGCCGACCAGCGGATAGCCGCCGTGGCCCGCGGCGAAGCGAATGCGCAGGCGGCGATAGACCTCTGGATCGAGCGAGGCCGAGTTGCGGCCACCCATCTCGACGATGTGGTCGACGGCGGTCCAGTCGCCGTTCTCCTCAGCGTAGTAGTGCAGGTACTCTTCGGCTTCGCGCATCGTCGGACGGCAGAGCACGTGCGCCGCGCTGAAGCAGCCGACGTCGCGACCGATCGCGACGGCGGTTGAGCGCGCCGTTGTGACGTCTTGGGCGCCTTGCTCGATCGAGCGCAAGCCGCGGAAGAGAAAGTCGGCGTGATGGAGCGCGAAATCTTGCCCGGCCGGCGAGGAGCCGGCGTTCATGATCAGCGGGCGGGTCCCGTTGTACGGCTTTGGATCGCCGCGTAGGCCGCGCAGGTGGAAATGCTTGCCGTCGAAGTCGAACGCTTCGTCGCGTTCCCAGAGCTGCAAAATCACCGAGATCCACTCGGCGCCGAGTTCGTAGCGGTCGTCGTGGGCAAGCGGCGCTTCGCCGAACATCGCGAACTCGTCTTCGTTCCAGCCGCAGACGATGTTCAGTCCGAAACGGCCGCGTCCGATGTGGTCCGCCGTGACCATTTGCTTTGCGGCGAACACGGGATTGACGAGCGGTGCGTGCACCGTGCCAAAAACGGTGAGCCGTTCGGTTACTGCGAGCAAGCCGCATGCCCAGGTGATCGTTTCAAACGATGCACCTTGGAAGTTGGACTCGCCGGGGTAGCCTTTCCAACGCGCGATTGGCAAGAAGAAATCGATGCCGGCCGCGTCGGCCAAACGCGCGAGCGCGACATTGTGTTCCCACGACGCGTCCCAGCGCTCCGGCACTTTCGTGGCTGCATTTCCTGATGAACAGTTGGCGGCGAACAATCCGAGTTTCAGCGCGTTGCTGTTGTACATCGCGTTGCGCACGCGCTGATCGGCTGCGTCCATAGCTACCAAAAGCTGCTTCTTGGATTCCAAAGTCGGTTTCGCCTTATTGAGAAGAAAACAAAACCCTCTCTACTTCGTCAAGCGCGCATTGGACGTTATGGCGATTCCGTCGTCGCAGTTGCAGCCGGCTTTTCCCCGGAATGAGACTATGTGATGGCCCGGATTACCGGGTAACGTCAGATCGAACGATCAGCTCTACCGGTATGGCGTCGTAATGTCGCACGACCGAACGCGGCCGGGTCAGCGCGTGATGAGTTCGCGGCGAAAAATCACGTATCCGGGCAGCATCGGGAGCAAGCATGTGGCGATACGCAACAGGATGACCGCAGCAGCGGCGGTTGCGAACGAGACGCCGAAGACGTGCAGTACCGTGAGCGCGACGGCTTCGAAGGTGCCGATTCCGCCCGGGATCACGGAGAGCATCGCAACTGCCGAGGCCAACGTGTACGTTACGAGTGCGTGGATCGGGGAAATCGGCGAGCCGAGCGCTTGGAAAATCGCCCAAAGGGTTGCCGTATCGAACACGAAGACGACCAACTCGAACAGGATGACCCACGGACCGGCCTTTGCTCCGACCCTGAGATCCTGTGGCGACTCGGTTGTAGCAGCCGCGATTTCTCGCATCAAGCGAAAGCGGAGGAGCCACCCTGGCCAGCGCGGAGATTTCGCATGTTGAACGAGAAGCCAAGCTGCCGCAACGACGACGACGAGTGCGACCGTGAACGAGAGGACGAAGGTGCGAACGGTTGGGCTGAATCCCGGCTCGAACCACAGGAGCCCGGCGGCTAAAGTAACCATGACGAGGAATGCGGCTAAGTAACCCGCAGCATCGATCGTCATGGTAGCGATGGCCTGGCCGCGCTTCACTCCACGGGCGATGAGACCTTTCATGATCATCAGACTGCCGCCGAGGCCGAGCGTGGGCACGAGTTGATCGATGAACACTTTCTCGACCCCGAGCGCCGCGATGCCGACCAGTTTGGTGTGCACGGAAAAACGCCTTAAGACGACGTCCCACGCGCAGCCGGTGCAGAAATAGGTTCCGACCTGAAAGAGCACGATGAGCGCGACCCATGGTGGTCGCAGATGGACCAAGAGGTCGGCCGCGGTGGTTTCTTCCCGGAACGCAAAACTGGCACCGAGGATCAGGCCGATCAGCGCCGCATTGGCGATCACGAGCGACCACTTGATTGTCGGCCGCTGCCGATTGTCGAGGAGATCCGGGGTCTCGCTCATAGCGCAACGTTGTTCGGACCGGCGAGGCACGGTTCAGCCTGTCGAGTGAGGCCTTCCTTTCTTTTGTTGCGCTCGAACAGACAGATGAGCGATCGCAGCGGGCCGAGCCTAAGGGGGGAGCCGTTTCAGCCGTTCCCTTATGCTCGCTGACTGGTCGCAAGGCTATGGGACAGAGGCGGTCCGAACTATGGTCGACTTTCTTGAGTCGCACTTCCCTGGCGCACTGTTCGAAGCGACCGTTGACGAGCGAAACGTTGCCTCTCGCCGCCTGCTAGAGCGCATTGGCCTCGAAATCACCGATCGCAACGATCCGCGCAATATTCGCCTCAAAGGTCGCTGCGGACGCCGGACGTGAATCCTGAGCGCTGTGTGCTTTCCTTACGGACCCTGAACAGTGCGGACTTTCCGCTCCTACAGGCGCTGGCTGTCCGAGCCGCACGTGGATGAGTGCCGCCTACGCAATTCATGCCGCAGGAGGCGGTGGCTCACCAGCCGATCTCGAGCGGACGCGTATCCCAGCCCGACACCCGATAACGGTATCCCAGTGCCGGCAACCATCGACAATGCGCAGCAGAATTCGATTGGCATCGTTGGCTGCTAACTCTACGTGACACGCGGACAAGCGCGCGGAATGGGACGCAAACTCGGCCTCGGTGTCCTGCGCGTTCGCTTTCGCAACCTCTCGGATAGGCCGATCGACCGCGTCGTGTTTCGTGCAACCTACCTGTCCGGGGGATTCGACTTCATTCGCGACTTGCCGATCGAGACGCCGACGTCATTCATCAGTCTCGATGAACCGTCAGGATGCACGACGGTCAGCGCGCGTTACGGCGACGGTACAATGTGGGAGAGTCCCGTCGCCGGTCCTACGGAGCCGCCGCTTCCGACACTGGAACCGTCGAACTGAGCCTCGTTACGACTTTATCGTCCGTATGGTTATTGTCGTCGCCAGCGACGGTGCTTTAGAAACGTTATGATCGCGATCGCTCAGCAGACAGTCTAACAAAGCGCCATCCAGAACGAAGCGACGCTCCGTGAGAATGGTTAGTCCGATGTCTCCGGCCAGACGAGCACCGGACGCGGTTGGTCCCAAGGCTTTACCGTTGGTCTGCGCGTTCGCGCTGCCGGCGCAGAAGGCGATCAGTACGAAGAGCGCAGCGGCAGCCCGCGGCGGGCTAACGATTCGAATCCATATCAGGTGCGAGCCTCGCAGCCTGAGAGCGGTGGCTCGAGCTTCTCCGCACTGAGCGGATTGGTCGCGTACCATAAGACGTCTCTCCGATAAAATGGTGGCAGTTCCATTTGTTGTCCACCCCGGAGGATGCAGAGATGGACGGGGTCAGCGGCCTGATCCAGCAGCACCGAAAGCTCCGAATAAGCGGTCAGCGGATCGTCTGAGCTGGTCGCCGTCGGCTTGCCGTTGACGGATATCACGACGTCGTTCGCGCGCAGTCCCGCGCGAGCCGCCGTACCGATAGGATAGAGCGCCAGCACCTTGGCTTGGGTTTTTCCATCCGGCTCGAGCGAGTAGAGCGACCGCAGTTCGGTGTCGGCGATCTCGACCCCGTAGTGAGCGTAATTCGCGAGTGCGGTCGGCCGCTCGGCGCGACCTTGCCCTAGATCGCGAATAAGCTGTCCCGCGATTTGGGAGACTGAGGAGTGTATCGAGGCGTTTCCCGCAATCGGGTAGGTCCGCTTGCTCCACGGCGTAGCGCTGCAATCACCGAACTTGACGGTGACGGTGCCCGAAACGCCGCTCTTCGATTGCCGTACGTTCCTCAGGTCGACGTCGACCACGCCGATGGCGTGTTTCTCGCAATCCGGCGGTGTGCCGTCGGCGCGCCGAGGTCCCGGCGGCGCCTTCGCGACGGAAACGTGGAGCATGCGCGCGACGTCCGACGCGAGTTCGGCATCGAGTTGCTGCGAAAATGAATCGCGGGCGTTGCCTTCCGTCATTAGGAGAAATTTGTAGGCTGTGCCCTGCTGGTCCGCCGGAATGAGGAGCAGGTTCTCGGTGCGTTGGACCCGCGTCGCGTCGAGGAGGCGAAGGATCAGGCGAAAACCGGTGAACAGGTTGGACGCTTTGAACTGCAGCGCTTCGCCGGCAACGATGCCGACGACGTAGCCGTCGCTCGATTCGAAGATCGGACCGCCGCTATTCCCGAAGTCGGTCGGGACCGAGTGTTCGACCAGTTCGTAGTTTTCATGGACGGCGGTAATGATGCCATCGACGACCTTGGGATGCCGCAACTCGCCTTCCGAAAAATACTCGGTCGAGATCGGATAGCCGATCGTCGCGACCGGCGTACCTTCGGGAGCTTCAGTTGCGAAGTGAACGGTGATCAACGAGCCCACCGGGATCTGCAGTAGAGCGAGGTCGGACTCGCATTCTACCTTCACGTACGTGACGCTCGAGGTATCGATGAACGTCGTGCCGTCGTCGAGCGACACGCGAGCATCGTGGCGCTCGCACGCGGAGAGTTCCGCCGGAGTGGATCCGACGAGAATGTGCGCGGCCGTGACGATCAAGGACGTCGTCTTGTTGGAACTGACGACGAATCCGGTGCCTTGTTCCTTCGACTCGATGAAAACCAACGACCGGTGAATACGCTGCGCCGTCGCGCTTAGCGGATCCGCGCTGGCCTGTGTCGGCAGCATCGCCAGGGACGCCAACACGACGATCGCCTTCGCGATACGCTGGAAGGCGCACACGGATTTAGCCCTTGGTTGGCGCGCCGGCGCCGGGCTTCGAGGTCGGCCGCGATGCGGGCTTTTTGCTTGAAGTGCCCTGGGTCGTTTTCCTTGGCATCGGCTTCTTCATAGGCATGGCCGGCTTCTGCGCGGCTTTGCCGTGCACAGGGGCTTGAACCTGGCCGGTGGCGGGCGCGGCCGCTGGGGCCGGCGCAACAACCGGGGGCAGCGCTGTTGGGGGCAGGACGGGCAGTTCTGGCGCCGCCCCTACGGGCGCGTTGCCTCCACGTTGAATATCGTTACCGAACCCGCCCCCGCCGTTCTGCTGTGCGCCCGCCTGTGGCGCAGTGAACGCCACCAAAGCAAGAATAGCCATGAGTGCCAAGACGTTCTTGCGACCTTCATCCATCATCGATGACACTTCGGCGTACACCCACCTCGATAGGAACGGCAGCAGAGAAGCGAAAACACGCAGTCGAAACGTTCTCATCGTTTCGGCGCCGTTTATTGCGTGCCTTTTTGCCGCATTGCTACCCGGGAGACTTGGTGTGCATCCTTTCGTTGCGGTCAGGCTCATCGGCGCTTCGTTCGCGCTGCTTTGTTTCGCTTGCGCATCGGCGAGTGAAGCACAGCAGACTCAAGCGGCCGGTCCGTCGACCGTCTACACGACGATCGTTGAACCCGCGCTGGCGCTCGTCGAGGCCGGCAACGGCGCGCAACGAGGAACGGCGTTCTGCATCTATTCGACGGGGACGACGGCCTATTTCTTGACGAACCAGCACGTGATCGCCGACAAAGCGGGCAAGCCCTTGGCGTTCGCGTTATACTTTCCCGATCAACCTGACAAACCGGTGGTGGGGCGCGTCGTCAAAGCTGGCTCGCTCTCGACACCGTCGAGCGTCTCTCAGACGAGCGCGCTGCTGCCCGATCTAGCTGTCATCGCCGTCGATTTACCGCATAAGGTTACGACGCTAGCGATAAATACCGGTAAGCCGGCGCAACTCTTCAATATCGACATCGCCGGTTACCCCGAAACGCAAATCCAGAACTGGCTGCAAACGCAGAAGCGCGACCTGCAAGCGACCGCGGCCGGCGGTCAGATCAGCGGTTTCGATCTCTTCGATTACTACATTCAATACAACGGAGCGATCACGGATGTCGGGAACAGCGGCGGTCCACTATACGATCCGGCAAGTGGAAGCATTTACGGCATCATTACGGACGTGGTTGGCGGGGCGTACGCCTCCGTCCAACACGGGATGGCCATTTCCGCTGCAACGATCAGGCAGTTTCTGACCGGCGTTCCCAATCTCACGGTTGCGGTGTATACGCCGCCTCCGGCTGAACTCGCACGTTATGGCGCTTCCAAAGAGCTGACCGGTTCTCAAACGTGCGTGAGCGCACTCGAACGCCTCTCGAAACATTTCGGCGAATGGTATCAATGGCGCACCGCGCTGCTCGACGCGCTATCCGCTCCGAACGTCCCGGCGGCGACCATCCTGGCGCAAATGCGGCAAACGCAGCAGGGCCTAACGGCGATCGACGCCGAGATGCGAGAGGATGTCGGGCCGCTTACGTCGAGCGCAAAGCAAGACACCGTTCAGCTCTCCGCCGCGCTCATTGCCGAAGTCGAACGTTTTAACGATGTCAATGCGCACGCGATCGACCAGCTCGCATCTGGAGCAACTCTTGACAACAGTGCGTTGAAATCGCCCGACGCAGCGACAAAGCTGCGCGCCGCACTCGAGCATTTCAACGACTTTGCAAGCTGCAATGCCGCTCCGTAGGATCCTCGCGGCCGCAGTGGCGTTCGCCGTCTTGGCGTTGAACGTTCCGGCGCAGGCAGCACCACCCATCCGCGACGCGTCCCTCCGGCAACTCCCGACGCTCATGTTGCACATCGATTTTGGGGGCGCCGTAACGCCGACTGGCGTGGACAGCAGTGCCGTGACTCCGAACGCGTTGCCCGGGGCGCCGGCTGCAAAACCGATGTGCGCAACGCGGAGTGGAACGGTCGTCGTCATTGCATCAGAAGTCGATGAGAACGGGCATTCGTTCTGCGTCACGGCGACGACGGCGGGCTTGAACGTTCTCTTTGCGGCCGCCGTGCCGTTTGCATCGCCGCGAAATTTGACGTGCACGCAGCTCAATACGGCGTCCGCCGCCGCGGCGAGCATCGTCACGGCCGTCGCGCGAGTCGGCCGGGGGCGCGAACCCGGCGTATCCTACGACGGCGCCCGGGCAGAGTGCAACATCGGGACCGGCTTTGCCTACGCGCTTTCCGTCGAAACATTGAGCGTCACCAATATCGTTCCCGGCGGTGACGCCGGAAAAGACGTCGTTCGCACCCTCACGATCCCCTGGGAAGCGCTCAAGCTCGGCGCACACGCGACGCACATCATGCTGGCCGTCGATATCTGTGCCGGCCAGAGCCCGTGCACGCCCAACCAGACGGAATTTCAGATTCCCATCCGTATCGCCGATTCGGCGGCGTCGCTCGCGCTCGTTTACGGACCCTACGTGCGGCTTGCGACCCCGGCTCCGGCGCCGGCGGCGACGCCGATGCGCTTACACCACGTCGGCGTCGATGGAGCGTACAACTGGGATCAGCACGATCAACTCTTGGCGAGTTTTGCCCAGGATCAAACGACGATCTCCGCCCAGCGCACACTTTCGCAGGCCTTGAGTCTCACGCCGTTGTCGCTGCCGGTGACCAATCCGCAGATGGCGGTGACGCAGACATTGCAGACGCGGAGCCAACCGCTTTTTTCATTCAGAGCAGCGAGCGATGCGCTCAACGACCTGAGCCTCAAGGGGCTGTTCGATCTCGTTCCATACTCGGTCACGAAGCTGGGGAGCTTGGCATCGGGATATACCTACGGCTACTCCTCCACAGCGGTCAAGGTCGCCGGGATATATGGAAATCAAGCCCGGGGCTGGTATTCGGGCGCCGAGATGGTGACCGTCGCGCTCACCACGCCACCCCCGAGCCCCGAACCATCGCCGGCGGAATCCCGCAACGTGGCCGCGGTTGAAGCGATTCCGTTGAAGCCGCCGCCGCCGCCGGCGCCGTTTTTTGAATCAGGCACCGCCGCCGAAGTGCCCCTCCAGGTCATGCTCCTGAACGGCTATGCCGGCAGTCAAGGTTCGCGTGACGGCGTCTACGCTCTGGCGGGGACCGGTCACGTATATCGCAATGCCTCGATAACTGATGATGCGTATCAAGCAACGACGATTGACGTTTTCGGTCGCGTGATCCGCGATTTTTCGAGTCCGGCTGGGGCGATGCCCAAGGCGACGTCAAGCCAATTCGCCGGTGAAACCGCAACGTTCACGACATCGTCTGCGCCCGCTTCATCTCCGCAGCGTGCGTATTTCCAATTCAAGGAGACGGTCGGCGTGCAATCGGACGACCCGCTGTTTGCGCCGAGTGTCGGCTCGATCACCTGGCTCACCGCACTGAGCGGCCCGGTTGCGCACGCGGTCGCGTCGTATGCGACCGGCGAGGGCGCTCGCTACTATGCCGTGGACCTGATGGGATTCCGCCTCACCGACGTTCGCGGCGATATCGCGACGCAGGAAGGCTGGCAGGTTTCCGTTCCGCTGCTCAACGTTCCCGGCTGGATTCTTACCGGAGGATCGCTAACGCAGACGGCGTCCGATCGCATCGCCATCCAAGAGCAAGGCCTCGTTTCCGGCTATGCCGCGGCCATTGCGGACGTCCCGTCGACGACGACGCGGCCGCAGCATCTCGATAACGCTTCGCTGCTCTCACCTTGGTTGACGGTACGCTGGCTGGGCGACATTCAACTGCAGTTCGTGGGCGGATACGACTTCGGGACGGTGACCGGCTGCGGCACGGCGCCGAACTCGACCACCAAGGTGCCGGTCTACGCCTGCGAAACGCAATTGGCCAACCATGGCGTCGGCGGCATGTTCTTCAAGCTCGGCAGTTCGTTGAATTTCGGCGCAACGGATACCTCGGCGTTACCGGGCAGCATTTCCGCCGCCGGCGCAGCGCGCAACCTCGGGACGAGCGGTGCGCTCCCCGGGTCCGTGACAGTGTACGCGGCCTATACTGGGTGCCCGCGGATCTCGGCGGCGTATACGAACGCCGCGTTTCCGACCGGCGTTCCGTTACCGCAGCAAGGTTCTACGCTGTCGGGTCAAGTGGACTACCCGATCGTCATTGGCGCGCTCCAACTGGATCTCGCTGCCGGTATGTTCAACGAGCGCCCGCTCCCCAACAGCGGCCCGAGCTCATCCGGTGCGTTCGGCTCGTTCTACCTCTCGACGGCACGGTCGAAAACGCGCTGCTAACTGGCCGGCAGGGCTCTCGTTCATGAGGAAACTCCGATGAAAACTCTCCGAATTACTGCGCTTACGGCACTCCTTCTCACCCTGGCGACGGGAGCGGCGCCTCTCTTGACCATCACCGACAAGAATGATGGCCAGGCGATCAAGATTTCCGTCGGCCAACCGTTCGAAGTTCGACTGCCATCAAATCCGACGACCGGATACCAATGGACCGCCGGCGCGCTGCACACCGGTCCGCTAACCGAAACCCACGCGCCCACCTTCCAGCCGTCGACCTCAGGTCTTCTCGGTGCCGGCGGAACGCAAGTATTCGCTTATCGAGGTGTCGCGACCGGAACGGCGCACCTCTCGTTCGGGTACGCCCGATCGTGGGAACACACCGCGCCCATAAAACACATTGCCATCACAATAGTCGTGCTCTCAGGCGCGCACACGTGACGGACGCGTTGCCGAGCGTGCGCGTCACACGCGATCCGCCAACTCCGGTAGTCGGCATCGCACAGCAGAAAGCTTCGCAAAGCACATGGATCGCATACATGATTCGCGGGGGCGCCCCGGACGTCCCTCGGGCTGGCGACTCCGGCAAAGCCGGTGGCCTCAACGCGTTATGTTGAAGAGCTTGGCATGGGCACGCGTCCAGTAATGTCCTATTACCGCACATCTGGTCCTTCGCGCGCGACGCGCTTCTAACAGTGGGATTCGAACCCGTTACCGGGATGCAGATGTCTACCAGCACGCAAAGACGGCGAATACCAACAACGGCAGCGCGTCGCGGTCAGTAGTTGATCTGTCGCTTGCCCGTTGATGAAAGAACTTGCGCGAACGTGAAGGCGACGTGCGAGCGATCCTCCGGTGCCATACGCGCAATCTAAAGAGCATGCGCGCGAGCGAAAGAGGAAGAGACACTTCCCCTAAAATTCCTTCAAAGCAATAGCCGCCGCTTCGCGAAGAGACAGACCTTCGTGGCGGTTTCGCAAGTTGGAGAATGGCGGTTAGCGCTACGCGGTTGGCAGCGCCGGGCCTTTGAGACGTGGTCGGCGAAACGTCCGGTCGACGCATTGATCGTAGCGACGCCCGGCGCAGGCAAGACGCGGTTCGCCGCACGGGTCGTGCACGCGGCACTCGCGGCGCGCGACGTGGCGCGCGTGATCGTGGTCGTCCCGCGCGAGCACCTCAAGGGGCAGGTCGCCCGTGTGTTAGCACAGAGCGGCATTCAACTCGACCACGCCTTTGCCAATGCCACGCGCACGCTGGCTTCCGACGTGCACGGCGCGGTTGTCACCTACCAGCAAGTCGCCGCCGCGCCACGCCTGTTCCACGACCTCGTGCGCGTACCGTCGATCGTCGTGCTCGACGAGATCCACCACGCCGGCGAAGAGGCAACCTGGGGCCAGTCGCTGCGCGATGCATTTGGAGGCGCTCGGTATCGTTTGTCGATGTCGGGCACGCCTTTCCGGTCCGACGGCGCGGCGATTCCGTTCGTTCGTTATGAGGCGGGCTTGTCCGTAGCCGACTTTTCGTACGATTACGCGAGCGCTCTGCAAGACGGCGTGTGCCGCGCGCTCGTCTTTCCGCTTCACGGCGGCGAAGCCGAGTGGATCAGCCGAGACGGTCAGATGATGCGCGCCTCATTCGATGCAACGCTCGATCGGCGCCACGAAAGCGAACGCTTGCGAACCGCGCTCACGCAGCCTGCGTGGGTTGGTGACGTGCTGGTGAAGTCGCATCTGCGGTTAGCCGCGATGCGTATGGCCGGACACCCCGATGCCGGCGGGCTCGTCGCCGCGATGAATCAGGACCACGCCCGCTTTATCGCCGATCTTCTGCAGAAGCGCGTCGGTGTGACGCCCGAAATCGTTGTATCGGACATCGATGGCGCCTCGAGGCGCATCAACGCATTCGCGGCGTCCCGCGATCCTTGGATCGTCGCCGTCCACATGATCTCGGAGGGAGTCGACATTCCGCGCCTACGGGTCGGGGTGTTCGCCAGCAACGTCGTGACGGAGATGTACTTCCGTCAATTCTGCGGACGTTTCGTGCGCACGACCAGCGACCGCGCAGACCGCGAAGCTTATGTGTACGTTCCCGACGACCACCGCATCAGGCGCCTGGCCGCGCAGATTACGGTCGACGTGCGTTCAGCGCTGAGGAGCCGACTCGACGTGGATGACCCCGGAGTCCTGGTGGCGGCGGCGCAACGCAGCGATCGTCGTTCCGACGAGGGCGAATATGCGTCGATCAATGCAACCGCTACGGAATCCCAGACCCTCAGCTTCGGTCCGTTGTTCAACCCTAGCGCGCTCGACGACGACGCCATTCCGGTTGCGCAGACCGAGCGTCCGGCCGCTGCGACCGCAGCGGGCATACCGACGAATGTCGAGCGCAAAGAACGTCTTAGGCGTCAGTTGCGCGCGCTCGTCGCGAGCGTCAGCACGACGTTTGGCGTCGATCACAAGTGGATCCACGCAACGCTCAATCAACGCTGCGGCGGGACCGTTGCCACCGCCGCCCTGCTTGAGCTCGAAGCGCGACGTCGTATCGCCGCCGGCTGGCTAGCGCGGCGGCAATACGACGGAATCAAACCCTAACTAGCCGCGGCAGTCTACCTGTCGTCCAGCCGGGTTGGCCGGAACGTGCCCTGGGCAATCACGTGTTCGGCACTTGACGAGATGCGTTCGGTCGCGCCCCGTATCAAAGCCGCCGAATGAGAAACGACACGGCGACCGGCTACGGTAAGTTGTTGCGGCTTTGATCAGAGGCCATTGCTACGAGTAACTTCGCCCCCGTTGAAGCTAAGCACTTGAAGCAACCGCCTTGGCCACACGTTGTCTGCCGAAGAACTGGATCTTCGTGAACTCGACGAGGAGGATGTAGCCGAGCGCGATCGCTGCCAGGTAGGCGAAGTAGATCGGGGACAGCGCAGTAAATCCAAAGAACCCGGCGACGGGCGTGAACGGAAGGCTGGCCCCTACGAGCGCGACGGCAAGCGTCGTCACCGTCAATGGGAGACTGGCGCGGCTGCGGAAGAACGGCACGCGCCGGGTGCGAATCGCGAAGATGATCAGCGTCTGGGTGACGAATGATTCGACGAAGTACCCCGACCGAAAGAGCGT
>PLTN01000107.1 GCA_003164495.1 Vulcanimicrobiota bacterium | reverse complement strand
GACTTCTTGTTCGCGATCGCCGAGGCGATGCGCGTCGAGTATCTGGCGATCATCGAAGCGGGGTTCATGCTGCAGATCGACGATCCGGATCTGCCCGACGGCTGGCAGATGTTCCCCGAGATGTCGGTGGCCGATTACCGTGCGTACGCGCAGTTGCGCGTCGACGCGCTCAACCATGCGCTGCGCGGTATTCCGAAAGAAATGGTGCAGCTGCACGTGTGCTGGGGCAGCTTCCATGGCCCGCACCAGAACGACATTCCGCTCGCCGACATCATCGACATCGTGTTCGGCGTGCATGCCGAACGCTTCTCGATCGAGGCCTCCAACCCGATGCACGAACACGAGTGGCGTCTCTTCGAGAAGGTGAAGCTGCCGCCGAATGCGGTGCTCGTGCCGGGCGTCGTCGGACACTGCACCGACTTCATCGAACACCCCGAACTCGTCGCCGAGCGCATCGAACGCTACGCCAAGGTCGTCGGACGCGAGAACGTCATTGCGGGCACCGACTGCGGTATCGGACCGCGCGTCGCCCATGCCAAGATCGCGTGGGCCAAGCTGCGGTCGATCGCCGAGGGCGCACGGATCGCGAGCAAACGCCTGTGGAGCGCAGCCGCCTGATGCACGCCGTCGTCGTTGAAGAGATCGGTGGTCCGGAGAAGCTGCTCTGGCGCGAACGTCCCGAACCCGTTCCCGGCCCGGGCATGGTCACGGTACGGCTCAAGCTGACCAGCGTGAACTTCGCCGACATCACCGCGCGGCGCGGAACCGGTGTGACGCCGGTGCCGTTCACGCCCGGGCTCGACGGGATGGGCACGGTCGTCGCAATCGGTGAGGGCGTAACCCGCGTGAAGCCGGGCGATCGCGTGGCCGTGAGTCCCGACGGTGGGTCGTACGCCGAAGTCGTGCTCGCGCGGCAGGACCTCGTGTATCCGGTCGACCCATCGATGTCGGATGAAGCGGCCGCTTCGATGACGGTGCTCGTAACGGCGTGGAACATCTTGCACCTGGTCGCACGCATTCAACCCGGCGAGACCGTGCTGATCCACGCTGCGGCGGGCGGCGTCGGTTCGGTGCTCGTGCAGATGGCGAAGGCCGCCGGTGCGGGGCGCATTTTCGCAACGGCGGGAAGTCCGGCGAAGCTCGAGATCGCGCGCGGTTTCGGAGCCGATGTCGCGATCGACTACACGAAGGAAGACTTCGCGCAGATCGTGCTCGACGCGACGGAGAAGAAGGGCGTCGACGTGATCGCCGACGCGATCGGCGGCGACGTGTTTGCCAAGGGCCTGACCGCGCTCGCGCCCTTTGGGCGCATGGTGACCTACGGGCAGTCGAGCGGCCATCACGGTTCGCTCTCGACGGATAAACTGCACCGGCAAAACCAAGCGGTGCTCGGCTACTCGAGCGGGCACTACCGCCGCAACCGGCCGCTCGCCATCCGGCCCGCCGTCGAGGCGTCGTTCAAGCTCGTCGCCGACGGCAAGGTCCGCATCCTCGAGGGCGGGCGTTTCCCGCTGAGCGAGGCGGCGAAGGCGCACGAACTCGTCGAGTCCCGCCGCAGCACCGGCCGCGTCTTTCTGACCGTCTGAGGTCGAACCGAGGCCGGCCGGCAGGGGGCGGATGCCTTGGCGGCGCAAATTGAGCATGCTCAAAATACTCGAAAGGCGAACTGAGGCCATGCAAAGCATCGAACGCCCCGCCGACATCATCGCCAAGACCGCGTCGAACGACGGGATCGTGAAGAACGCGTGGTATCTCGCAGCCTGGAGCGACGAGGTCTCGCAAGAGCTCCTGCCGCGGCGGATCGCGGAGGAGCCGATGGTGTTCTATCGCAGCAGCGACGGCACGGCCGCAGCGTTGCTCGACCGTTGCCCGCACCGCAAGTACCCGCTCTCGGCCGGCAAGCTCGACGGCGATCTCGTCCAGTGCGGCTACCACGGATTCCGTTTCGATACCGACGGTACGTGCCTGAGCGTTCCGGGCCAAGTGAAGGTGCCGCTCTCGGCCAACGTGCGCAGCTTTCCGCTGGTCGAGCAGTTCGGTCAGATCTGGGTTTATCCGGGCGATGCGGCGCTTGCCGACCCCGCGAAGATCCCGCACGTGCCGTGGACGAGCGAGTGGTGGAGTACCACCGGGCTCTCGCCGTTGAACGCGCGCGCCAGCCTGTTGATCGATAACCTGCTCGATCTCTCGCACGAAACGTTCATCCATCCCGGCATCGGTTCGCCCGAGGTTGCCGAAACGCCGATCGAGGTCGAGCGCGACGGTGACGTCCTGTGGGTGAGGCGCAAGATGTACGGCGTCGCGTGCCCGCCCAACTACGCGAAGAGCAGCGGGCTGACGAGCCCGATCGACCGCTCGCAAGAGATCCAGTTCTTCGCGCCCGGGTTCTACGTGCTGCACGTGCGCGTCGCCGCGGCGGGCGACACGGGCCCCGGGCATTTGAGCAAAGTCGTCTACGGCATCACGCCCGAAACCAAGCACACCACGCACAACTTTTACGGCATCTGCCGCGATTTGCCGCGCGATCCGCACAAGCGGCCGTTCAGCGGTCAGCGCATTACCGTGCAAGAGGATAAGGAAGCGCTCGAACGTCTCGAACGCGCGCTCGTCGCCGATCCCGACAACGTTCCCGAAGTCAGCATCGGTATCGATCGCGGCGGTCTGCTCGGCCGTCGCATGATCGCCGACCTGCTACGAAAAGAAGCCCAAGACTAAAGCTTGACGCCGGCCGCTTTTTGAGCGGCCGTGATGAAGCTCGGATCGGCCAGCATGGCGATCGAATTTTCGGTCGGCACCAAACCGAACGTGTGCCAAAAGCGCTGAACGACTTGGATCGACTCGGTGTGGATGGTGCCGTATTCGCCGGTGTACGGCGGCGTCGGGATCGCGGCGATGATGTCGGGCGAGAGACCCGAGTACTTCGCGAAGATCGCCAACACATCGGGCGTCCACTTGCCGTGGCCGTCGGCGATAATCTTCGACGCCTTCACGTAGGCGATCAGAAAGCGCCGGATGACGTCGGGCCGCGCCTTCAGCGTCCGCGCGGACGCGCCGAGGTAGGCTTCCTGATAGCTCGGATCGACGTCCATGATCGAGAGCCAGCGATGGGCGATCTTCTGCTGTTCGAATTGCGTGACCGTCGGTTCGTAAACGGCCTGCACGTCGTTGATGTTGCGCAGCGACGCGAGCCAATCTCCGGCGGTGGTGAAGCGCTCGCTGAAGGTCAGGTCGGCGGGGGCGAGAGCGGCCTCGGTCAAGACGTGCCGCGCGAGATACCAGCCCTCGCCGCCGGGGGTCGCGCCGTCGAAGTGCTTGCCCCGCAAATCATCCGGACGGCGGATCGTCTTCGCGTCCCAATCGGACTGGCGCACGACGAGCCAGACGATCGGATCCCAACCCTTCTTGCTCGAGCTCGACGACGCGATGATCTTGGCATCGAACCCTTGCGCGAATTGGTTGAAGAAGCCCGGGTTCGCGGAGATGCCCGCGATGTCGACGTCGCCGCGCACGAGTTCGGGAATGATCGTCTGACTCGAGCCGCTGTGCACAACGACCTGGATGTTCAGGTGCTGCTGCGCGAAGAGGCCTTTATCGATGGCCACCATCAGCGGCAGATCGAAGATCAGCGCCGGGTTGATCAGCAGCTTGACCGTATCCGGCGGCGCCGGCGTTTGCGCCGCGCCGGTGACCGGCAGCAACAGCAGGGCGAGAAAAACCGCGATGAATTTCATGTTGTGCCTTCCAGGCCGGTTCGGCCGGGGCTTCAGTGGGCCAGGCGATATTCCTGGAACACGATGCGGCCGACGGCGGCCAGGACGCCAACCTGCGCGCCGGCAGAACCACGCAAGCCGGTAGCGTACGCGGCGACGACGATCGGCGCGCGCTGCGGCGGCCACATCACCGCAACGTCGTTTGCGGTGCCATGCGGGCCCGATCCGGTTTTGTCACCGGTGTTCCAACTCGCCGGAACGCCCGCGCGCAGCGACTGCGTACCGGTCTCGCAGGCGCGCATCCACGCCGTCATGCGCGCGCGCAGGCGAGGCGAAAGCACGTTGCCGAGCACGAGGGCGCGGGCGTCGCTCGCCATGGCCGCGGGCGAGGTCGTATCGCGCGGGTCGCCCGGAATCGAGCTATTCACCGCGGGCTCGTCGCGGTCGAGGCGCGTTACGGAGTCGCCGAGCTTGCGCGCAAATTTGGTCACGCCGGCCGGTCCGAGCAGCGAGTGCAGCAGCAGGTTGGCGGCGGTGTTATCGCTCTGCACCATGGCCGCTTCGCACAGCGCGCCGATCGTCATCGAGGACATGTTGAGGTTGGCCGTCGTTACGGGCGAGTTGTCGAGCATGTCGCTCTGCCCGTAGCCGACGCGCCGTCCGAGATCTTCGTTGCGTTCGTCGACGCGCGCCAGCACCGCACCGACGGCGAGAAGTTTGAACGTGCTGCACATCGGAAAGCGTTCGTGCGCGCGGTGTTCGAGGGTGCGGCCGCTGCCGGTGTCGATCGCGTAGACTCCGAGCCGGCCGCCGGAGCGGCGCTCGAGCGCGGCCAGCTGCGTAGGCATCGGCGTGAGTGCGGCGGCCGCGGCCGCCAGAAAAACGGATCGCTGCATATTACGCCGGGAGTTCGGTCACGACCGTCGTGAGCATCGCCGCAAACTTCCCGGCCGCGCGATCGGCTTCGACCATCACCTCGTCTGAGGTTGTCGGCGCGCCGTCGTGCACGTTGGTGATCAGGCTGATGCCGAGCACGGTAACGCCGTACGAACGCGCGTAGATCGTCTCGAGCACCGTCGACATGCCGACCGCATCGGCTCCGAGCAGGCGCAGCATCGTGACTTCGGCCGGCGTTTCATACGATGGCCCGAGCAAACCGGCATACACGCCGTCGTGCACGCGCAGGCCGGCGCGTTCGCCCGCGACGTGCGCGACGTCGCGCAGATCTTGCGCGTACGCATCGCTCATGTTGACGAAGCGCTCGGTGACGCCGGGAGGTAAGGTCTTGGCGGCAAGGGGGTTCGTGCCGGTCAGGTTGAGATGATCGCGCAAGAGCATCACGTCGCCCGCTTCGAAGATGCGGTTGAGCCCTCCGGCTGCGTTCGTGAGGATCACGGTGCGCGCGCCGGCCGCGATACCCAGCGCGACCAAGCTCACGACCTCATCGGTCGTGCGGCCCTCGTAGAGATGATAGCGTCCGCAAAATGCGACGATGCGCTTTCCGCCGAGCGTGCCGGTGAGCGCTTCGCCGACGTGCCCGAGTGCGCTGGGCGCGGGCAGTCCGCCGAGGGCATCGTAGCCGATCGGGCTGAGCGTGCCGATGCCGCGCAACGCACGCGCCAAACCGCTGCCGAGTACGATCGCGCACGAGATGTCGCCGCCGACTCGCTCGCGCAACAGCGCTGCGGCGCCGGGGTTAGAACTTACGGAGATACTCCTGATGCTCCCACGGATGAACCGCGAGGCGATAGCGTTCGAATTCGGCCATCTTGGCATCGCGGAAGGCGTGATAGATGTGATCGCCCAGCGCGCCGCGCATCACGAGGTCCTTGTCGAGTGCCTCGATCGCTTCGCCGAGCGAATGCGGCAGCGTGCGGATGCCGTGATCCTTGCGGTACTTCTCGCGCAGTTCGTAGGTCGAGCCGGTGAACGGATCGCCGGGCAGCGTGCGCGAGCGGATACCGTCGGCGACCGCTTCGATGAGTACCGCGAGTGCCAGGTACGGATTGCAGGCCGAGTCCGGACTGCGGATCTCGAGCAGCGGCGGACCGTCGATCGGCGGCGGAACGCGCACGAGCGCGTTGGCGCTGCGCTGCGACCACACGGTGTACACCGGCGCGTCCCAAGCCGGCATCAAGCGCTTGTAGGAGTTCACCGTCGGATTGCAGACCGCGGTGAAGCCCGGCGCATGATCGAGCAGGCCGGCGATCGCGTGCAAGCGCACGACTTCGTCGATCTCGCCGAGTGCGACGTAGACGTGCAACCCGCTGCCGGCTGACGACTCGATCGGCTTGGGCATGAACGTCGCGTGAATGTTGTGCCGGGCCGCGATCTGCTTGACCACGCTGCGCACGGTGACGAGGCGGTCGGCCGTGCCGAGCACGCCCCCCGCAGCGAGATCGAGCTCGTGTTGTCCGGCGCCGTGTTCGTGGTGTGCGCTCAAGACGCCGATGCCCATCGCTTCGAGTGCCGCCGCCATGGCGGTGCGCGCGTCGTCGCCGCGATCGGACGGCGAGTAGTCGAAGTAGGAGCCGGCGTCGACCGTGCGCGTCGTCGGGATACCGTTGGCGTCGCGCTCGAAGAGGTAGAACTCGACTTCGAGCGCCGTCTTGACGTCGCGCATCACGTCTTCGGCGTCGTCGATCACGCGCTTGAGCGTGCTGCGCGGGCAGCCCTCGAACGGCGTGCCGTCGGGCATCAGGATGTCGCACAGCATGCGCGCTTCGGGCGCGCCGCTCTCGAGCGTCCACGGCAGAATGGCAAACGTGGCCGGATCCGGGCGCAGCAGCATGTCGAGTTCTTCCTCGCGGATGAACCCGTCGATCGAGCCGCCGTCGAACGTCACGCGCCCGTTCATGGCGCGTTCGAGTTCGCTGACCGGGATGGTGATGTTCTTCTCGATGCCCGCGATATCGACAAACGCGAGGCGAATCCACTTCACCCCACGGTCGCGTGCGGTTTTGATGGTGTCGCGGCGCACGTTGCCCGCGTCCTTAACTGTCGAGAGCATCGATGGCGATGGCCGCACGCAACGTGAGTTGATCGTGGGGACTGTCGAGGTCGAGTCGCCCGATCTCGCCGATCTGGCGCAAGCGATAGAAGACGGTGTGCCGGTGAACGTTGAGTTGGGCTGCAGCCACCTTGATATTTTGTCCTACGTCGAAGAAGAGGCGAAGGGTGCGCACCAATTCGGTCTGATGTTTCTCGTCATACGCGCGCAGCGGCTCGAGGACGCGTTCGGCGAACGCCTTCCACTCCTCGCGTTGCGCGCCGCCGCGGTGCAGCAGCGGGTAGATACCGAGGTCTTCATACGGCATGACCTTGCCGCCGCCGAACATGCGCCGCGCGATCGTCGTCGCTTCGCGCGCTTCGTCCACCGAGCGGGCGACATGCAGCATCTCGGCATGCCGGCCGATGCCGCCGACCACGTGCACGTCGATGCCGGCGCGCGAGATGCCGCGCGGGATCAGCGTGGCGGCCGTGCGCGCGTTCGAGGCATCGATGTCGAGCGGAGCCGGAACCAGGAAGAAGAAGCCGCCGCCGCGTTCGATGACGACGACTTCGCCGCTGCGCGTGCCGAGCACGTCGAGACAGACGCGTCGCAGTTCGGCGTTCTTCTGCGCGGCGACGTTCTCGTCGAGCCCTTCGCCCTCGACCGCGACGGCAACGTAGCCGGGCGCCAGGGTGATGCCGCGCGCATGCGCGTCTTCGCGGGCTTCGAGCGGATCGTCGTAGGCGCGTGAGAGCAGGCGGTCCCAGAACGAGCGGCGCCGTCCGCGCCCGCCGCCGGCATCGCGCGAGAGTTCGATGGCAATTTGGGCCGTCGTGAGCCGCACCAGCGGCCGCCGCTCGGCCACGGTTCCCGAGCGCGGGAAGATCGAAAGCCAGCCTAAGCGCGCGCCGCCGGCACGAATCGGAAAGGCCCGGCTGCGCGCATCGGCCGGGGGCTGAAGCGCCACACCGTCCTCGGACTCGCCGTCGAACGTGTCGGGCAGCAGGTTGCGAACCGAAGGCGGAACGGCCTGATCCTTGCCCGCGGCGAGCCCGAGGTGTTTCCACTCGGAATCTTCGACTAGGACCCCGGCGTCGATGGCCGTCGACAGTTGGGAGGCCAGCGCTTGTGCGCCGCCACCGGTCGCGGCAATGCGAGCTAGCGCTTCCGCGTAGTTCAGCAAAGCATCGACCCCATCGCGGCGAACCCGCCGGGTATGGACAGCGTTCTCGTCGTGCACTTCTGGCTAGGTATCCTCGTTGCCGCGTGCGCAGCCCTGTTAGTGTGGTTCAGATTGGGCCGCCGGATCACGCTCTACGCGCTCACGCTCCAGATATTGCTCGGTCTCGTGCTCCTCGTGCTCGGGCATCGCGCGCCCCCGCCGCACTACGTGCTGGCCATCGTGGGGTGGACCGGCTATATGGGGGCAAACCTGATGAGCCGCCAGCCGGACTCGCGCCAGAACGTTCTGGTGCTCACGATCCTCTCGAGCGCCATGGTCCTGCTGGCGGCCTACATCGGGGCGGCCACCATGCACCCCGGCTAGCTGCCGAACCCGAAGATCGACTGGGCCACGTACACGATCGCGAGCCCGCCGATAACGATCGCGGTCGCCCAGGCAATGATGTTCACGGTCCGGGTGTTCACGTAGTTGCCCATGACCCGCTTGCGGTTGATGATGATCAGCATCAGGACGAGTTCGAGCGGCAGCACGGCCCCTTGCATCACCTGCGCGTAGAACGTGAACTGGAAGAGTTTGTCGGCCGGTAGCACCAGCACGAGTCCGGCGCCGAGCACGATGCCGCTCGCGAATAGGCCGTAGAAGAACGGCGCTTCGCGCCAGCGCCGGTCGACCGCGGCTTCGAGCCCGAACGCTTCGCAGATGATGAACGCCGTCGCGAGCGGCAACACGGTTGCCGTGAACAGGCCCGCGTTGAGAATGCCGAAGGCGAAGAGATCGGCGGCGAACTTGCCCGCCAGCGGTTCTAACGCGCGCGCGAAATCCACCGCTTGCGCGCTGTCGATGTCGAGCGGCGGTTTGTGGTTGATCAGCGCGGCTTGATGGATCGTCGCCGCGTTCGCGATGATCATGAATCCGGCGATCGCGATGCCGAGAATCGAGCCGACGACGATGTCGGCCCGCACGTTGAACAGATCGCGCGGCCCGGAGCCTTTGTCGACGACGGCCGACTGCAAGAAGAACTGCATGTATGGCGAGATCGTCGTCCCGATCAAGCCTACGACCGTCACCAGAAAGCCGGTTTCCGGCGAGAACGTCGGGACGAGCGTGCCGTGGAGGACCGCGCCCCAATCGGGCTTCGCCTCGATGCCGGAGATGACGTAACTCAGGTAGATCAGCGAGAAGACGACGAAAACGCGCTCGACGATCTTGTTGCTCAAGCGCAACACGAGCAAGAACACGACGACCGTGGCCAGCGGGATGATGATGTAGCGCGAGAGGTTGAAAATCTGCGCCCAGGCCGCGATGCCGGCAAATTCCGTGGCCGTGATCCCGGTGTTGATGAAGAAGAGTGCGGCCATGGCGATGAACGTCAGCCGGATGCCGAAATTCTCGCGAATCAAGCCGGCCAGGCCCTGACCCGTGACGGCGCCCATCCGGCCGGCCATCTCTTGTACGACGATCAGCGATACCGTGAGCGGGACGAGCGTCCACAGAACGATGTAGCCGAACTTCGCGCCGGCCGCCGAGTAGGTGGCGATGCCGCCGACGTCGTTGCCGGCGGAGGCCGTGACGAAACCCGGGCCGAGCACAGCAAAAAGTATCAGCGCCCGGCGCCACCAGCGGCGAATGTCCATGCGTTAAACGTGCTCTATGCGTTCGTGCCGATGGCTTTTGGTGAAGCGCGGAAGTTGTTTCTTGAGACGTTCGGGGATGATCGCGTCGATCGCGTCGTCGACGGTCACGATGCCGAGCATCTTGCCCTCTTCGTCGAGCACGGGACACGCCATCAAATCGTAACGGGCGATCGTCGACGCGACTTCGGTCGCCTTGACGTCGGGATGAACGCCGACCACGTCGCCGGTCATGACGGTGTGGATGAGATCGTCGGGTGCCGAGAGCAGCAGCGTGCGCAAGGAGAGCACGCCGAGCAGCTTCTCCGTTTCGTCGGTCACGTAGAGATAGTAGATGAACTCGGTTTCCGGTGCAAGCTCGCGAATCTTCGCGATGGTGGCGGCAACCGTGCGATGCGGGTAAATCCACATGTAGTCGGTCGTCATCAAGCCGCCAGCGGTATCTTCGTCGTAGGCGACGAGCTCGCGCAGATCTTCGGCCGTCTCGGCGTCCATTTCGCTGAGCAAGCGCTCTTGCTGTTCCGGCGGAAGGTCGCCGAGCAGATCGGCGGCGTCGTCGGAATCCATCTCCTCGATGATGTCGGCGGCCCGTTGGTGACCCAGATCGTCGATGATCGAGCGCTGCGTCTCGGTGTCGAGGTGCTCGAGTGCGTCGGCGGCCGTTTCGTCGTCGAGCGAGGCGACGACGCGCGCGGCATCGCGGGCCGAGAGGTCGCCGATGATCTCGGCCAAGTCGCTCGGGTGCAACCGCGCGAGGCGCGAGTCGGAAACCGAGAGTTGGATCTGCGTCGGGTTGAGATCGTGCAGCGGCGCGACGTTATCCCACGCAATCAGCGTGCGCGGCAAGCGGTCGACGAGGTTCCGGCCGAGACTTCCGCCGCCGAGCCGGCGCACGATGCCGCCGAAGCCGATGTCGGCGGCGACCACCCGCAGCGCGCCGCCGGTCCGCGCGACCTCGATGTCGTTGATGCGCACGACCTTACGGCCATCGACGTCGACGATCTGCTTGTCGAAGAGATCCTCGACGAGATAGAGCGCTTCGTCGTCGGGCGGTGCGACGCGGGAGGGAACGTCGCGCAAGATCAACTTGCCGTCGGATTCGAAGTCGACGATGCTGCCGATCGGCGCGAGATGTTTGCCGCTACTGCTCTTGATGACCAGCGCATCGATCTTGGGGAAGGTATCGTTGGGATGCTCGACCACAAAATCCGCGATGCGGCCCACGGCAAGCCGCCGGCCGGCCGTATCGACCACGGCTTTGCGTCCGATCATCTCGGAGAGGAAACCATCGTGGAACGTCATGGCGCGGTCGCTACGCGTCTCCCCGGACGGCGGCCATGATCAGCGCGGCCAGCGCCAACACGACGACGCCGCCATAGACTTGGGTCGAACGTTGATGCAGTGCCGCAAAATCGGGCGAGTGCACGTCGGTCATGGCGGCGAGCGCCGGAACGATCGCGAAACTTTCATAGGCGACCAGCAGCAGCGCGAGCAAAATCAGCGCGGCTCGCACGATGTCGTTCATGCGATCGGATGCATCGAACGAGCGCACGAGGGCAACGACGATCGCGATCCCGCCGCAGATTGTACCCACGTAGCCGAGGATGCGCAGGTTGGTCGCGGTGAGGTCTGCGAACTGCGTGATGTCGGAAACGATCCGGAACGCGGCCGGCGCGGAAATGAACGCAAAGCCGCAGAGTGCTCCGAGCCAGAGGCCGATCGCGGGAATCTCGACCGCGGCGAGGATGCGATCGAGCCGGGTCCGATACGCTCTTCGAAACATCAGCCGACGTGTTCCGAATAGGAGAAGTGTGGACCCGCTCGTTTTCGTCACTGACCTCGCCCATCACGCAGCCGAGCTCTTGCGCGAGCGGTTCGACGATCTCCACGACGTGGTGGAGAAGAACCCTCAAGATCTCGTGACCGAAGCCGATCGGGCTAGCGAAGCGGCCATCGTGGCCGCGGTGCGCGCGGCGTTTCCCGCCGCGGCCATCCTCGGGGAAGAGGGCGGCGTCTATGCCGGGACGAGCGACGAGCGGTTCATCGTCGACCCCCTCGACGGCACGACGAATTACGCTCACCGCTACCCCCTGTTCTGCGTCTCGATCGCCTACGAGCGGGCCGGAGTGCTCGAGGCGGCCGCCATCGAGGCGCCGCTGATGGGGATGCGCTTCGCCGCCCGGCGCGGCGGCGGGGCTACCCTCAATGATCAGCCGATCCGGGTCTCGGCGACCGCGACGCTCCGCTCGGCCCTCATCTGCACGGGGTTCAACCCGGCTGACTACGACCGCAACGGACGCTACTTCGCCGCGATGTCGCGGGTGGCGCAGGGGGTGCGGCGGGACGGTTCGGCCGCACTCGATCTGGCCATGGTGGCCGCCGGGCGCTTCGACGCCTTTTGGGAGTGGGACCTCAAGCCGTGGGATATCGCCGCCGGGGCGCTCCTGATCGCCGAAGCGGGCGGCCAGGTCACCGCGATCGACGGTTTGGCCCTCGACCTGGCGGCGGGTTCCGTGGCCGGCTCCAACGGCCGGCTCCACGCGGAATTGTGCGCAAACCTTGATTTGCCCGGGCTCACTATTACGCAAGGTTAAGCCTCCAGGGCTAGCCGCTCGAGCGCTCGATACGGTATTCTAGGGGGGTAACGGAGGGGTCCCATGTCGATCAGCACCGGCCCGGCGCTCAACTCTCTGGCCTACTACCAGCAGCAGTTGACGCAGGCGTCTAATCAGGCTTCCAGCGGAAATCGGCTGACGAGTGCGGCCGTCGATCCGTCGGGCTTGGCGATCTACAACGCCCTCGAGTCCCAAGCCCAAGGCGACGATACCGCCAACCAAAACATCAGCCAGGCCAGTGACGCGATCAACGTCGCGCAAGGTGCGACCAGCGGCATTCAGAGCGCGCTCGGTCAGTTGCAGAACCTGGCGATCGAAGCCGGCAACGGGTTCAACTCGGCCAGCGACAACGCGGCCCTGCAGACGCAAGCCAACGCGCTGCTCGCGCAGATCAACGGCGACGCGAGCACGGTGAACTTCAACGGCACGGGGCTGCTCACCGGACAGAACTCCGGCACGACGCCCGCGACCGCCGCGTCGGCCACGACGACCAACAACGACGACCTCGCCGGCGGCGGCAACGTCATCGCCTCGACAACGGCGTCGGCCGCGACGACGAGCGGTACGATCGGCGTGACGATCACCAACACCGGTTCGGGCGCCGTGGCCAACGTGACGTTCACCGATTCGACGACCCAACAGGTCACAAACGTCGGATCCTTCGCGGCCGGTTCGAGCACCAACGTCAACGGCACGCAGATCACGTTCGGCAACTTTACAACCGCCGACACGAATTCAGGNNGGTCAGCAGACGCAAGTCACGATTCCGAATGCCACGACGTCGGGTCTGGGCATTACCAATATCGATTTCTCGACGCCGCAAAACGCGGCGAACTCGCTCGGCCAAATTCAGACCGCGATCGCCAACCTCGGCGCCGGTCAGGCCCAGCTCGGCGCGCAGACGAATTCGCTGCAGAACGCGTTCGCCAACAACAACATCGCGTCGAACAACTTGACGAATTCGGCTTCCAGCATCGGCGATACCAACGAGCCGTCGGTCGCAAGCGAACTGAACTCGCTACGCATCCAGCAACAGATCTCGATCGCGACGATCAACAACGCCAACATCACGAACGGCTACCTAAACCGCTTCTTCAGCGTCACCGCCTAAACGCAAGGGGCCGTCACCCCAAACGAAGCGCAAGTCTGTCATTCCGAGCGGAGCGCCGCAGGGCGCGTAGTCGAACGCGCCACAATCGTGCGTGATAGCCAGGGCAACTTCACTCACGTTCGCATTTGAGTGGTGCTCGCCGGAGACAATTCGAGTCTCCACTATGGTGGAGTTGCCCTGACTAACGCTGAAGGTCATCTCTCGTTCCTCGACTACGCGCCCTGCGGCGCTCCGCTCGGAATGACAGATCTACGGCGCGCTCCGCCAAATCGTGTCAACCGTTATCGTGAGCCCGTTGGAGGTGTGCGAGGTGCACTGCCGCCAGGCGTCGCCGTCGGCGGCAGCCGCCGCGAGATCGTCGTGATGTTCGTGCGCGAGCGGCACGAGGGTCACCCCCGCGTCACGGCTTGCGTACACGTCATCGCGCGTGCTTCGACACCGATAAAAAAAGGGCCGCCGGTTGCCCGGCGGCCCTGCTGTTGGAGGCAGCTCTTATGTTAGGCGGGCGACTGAGAGTAGCCCGGAATCGGGTCGACGCCGTGGATCGCAAGATCGCCGCCTTCGACATCGCCTTCGCTCGCACGAAGCGGGATGAAGAACGAGATGATCTTGAGGATGACAAACGTCCCGATGATGTTCCAGATGATGATGAACGCCGCAGCTTCGGCCTGCAAGATCAACTGGTGGGGGTTACCGTGGGCCAGTATGCCTTCAACCGAGAAGGCGGGCGCGGTCGTGGGATCCCACTTCAGGTTCTTGGGATCGCCCGGCGCGCTGTAGTACTCCCACATGTTCGGATCGGCAACCACGCCGACCATCAAGCCGCCGATGAGGCCGGCGACACCATGCGTATGCAGCACGCCGAACGTATCGTCGACCCTCTGCAGCAGTGCGGTGTTGTTGAGCTTGTTGAGCGAGAACCAGACGACGACACCGGCAACCAGGCCGATCGCCATGGCGCCGAAGCCGTTCACGAAACCGGCTGCCGGCGTGATCCCGACGAGGCCGACGATCATACCGTTGATCATCGATACGGCGTTGACCTTACCGGTCGCGANNCGTAGTAGGGGTCACCACCGTTGAACCCGTTCCAGCCGAGCCAGAGAATACCGGCGCCGGCGAGAGCGATGATCAAGTTGTTCGGCTCGAAGTCCTTACGGTCGGCGAGCAGACGCGGTCCGACCATTGCGGCCGTAACGAAACCGGAAATACCAGCCGCCAAATGGATGACGTAACCACCTGAGTAGTCAGCGGCACCGAGTTGGGCGAGCCAGCCGCCGCCCCAGAGGCTGAACGCGCCGACTGAGTAGATGATCGTGCTCCAGACCGGAACGAAGATCATCCAGGCTTTGAAGTTCATGCGGCCGAGAACCGCGCCCGCGATCAACAGCGGCGTAATCGCTGCGAACACGAACTGGAACCAGATCATCGCTGAACCGGCAAAACGAAGCGGCGGCAGCGAGCTCGCGGCCGCGGGAATGACCGCTTGGCCGATCTCTTGCGCTGCACCGATCGACGGTGACGGGAAGCCCAGGAAGCCGTTACCGGCCAGCGTGAGCCATTGGTTGCCGAACGACATGTTGTAGCCGAACAGCGACCAGGTGATCAAAACGATCGAGAAGGCATAGAAGCACATCACGGCCGAGTTGAGCGCCCACTTTTTCTTGGCCAGACCTGCGTACAGAATCGCAAGGCCCGGAATGCTCTGCAGGCCGACGAACGTGCCTGCGGTGAGTTGCCATGAAGTATCGCCCGCATTGAGCCACGGTGGATCCGGGATCAATGTCGGTGCGGGGGTTGGCGGCGGTGTCGCAGCAGCTATCTGCGTTATGTCGCCTAGTAACGTCAACAAAAAACTATCCCTCCCTCAAATGGGTCGCCATTAAAGTTACAGGGCGAGGATGCCCAGCGCATTCGACAACCGCCTAAGGAAACGAGCGGCTAGCCCTCTATCTTGATAACGCCGAAGGGGCGACCCCTCATAATACCCCCGAAGAACGATTCCTAGATGGTGCTGGTGCCGCCGTCGATGACGAAATTGGAGCCGGTGACCCACGAGGCTTCGTCGGAAGCGAGGTAGAGCGCCGCATAGGCGACATCTTCGGGCCTGCCGAGGCGCCCGATCGGGTACCATTTCTCACGCTCGCTCCGCTTGACGGGATCGTGGAGCCAACGCATCGTGATCGGCGTTTCGACCAGGCCCGGCGAGAGGGCATTGACGCGAATCCCGTGCGGGCCGCCCTCGTAGGCTAGCTGGCGGGTGAGGGCGATGACGCCGGCTTTTGCCGCGACGTGCGCGCTATAGCCCTCACCGCGCGTCACGAGGGCCATTGCCGAGGCCGTGTTGATGATGTTGCCGCGGCGCGCGAGCAAATAGGGCCACGCGACCTGACATGCGTGATAGACGATGTCGAGCTCGTTTCGCAGGGTGAAATTCCACTCATCGGGAGTGAGCTTCGCAAACGGATTCATCTTCGGAGCCGACGCGTTGTTGTAGAGGATGTCGAACCCGTCGCAGGTTTGCGCGGCCCATTCGATCCACCCCTCGACTTGTATTCGATCGCTCATGTCGGTCGGCTGCTGCGAATACATCACGCCGCCGGCTTCGCGCACCATCCGTTCGGTTTCGAGCGCGCCGTCGACATCGAGATCGCAGCCGACGACGTTTGCACCGTGCGCTGCAAAGAGCACGGCGGCTGCGCGGCCTTGGCCGCCTGCCGTACCCGTGATAAGCGCCGTTTTGCCGACGAGGCGCCGGAGATCGTTTCGGCCGGAATTCTGCACGGACGGAATATTATTGTTGTTTTTGCAGCATCCCCCGTTATGCGAGGAGGCGAGACGCCGCCGTCGTAGGCGCGAGAAATGAAAATCGCGCGCTTTGACGGGGGCCGCATCGGTGTCGTGATCGGCGATCGGATCCACGACGTTAGCGATGCTTGCGGTGTCGATCCGGCCGAATGGCCGCCGATGGGCATGATCACGACGATCGCCGCATTCGACGAACTGGTGCCCGGAATCGAGCGCGCACTCGGTCTTTCCGTCGGCCAGCCGCTGAGCGGCGTGACGCTCGAAACGCCGATTCCGTGGCCGCACAAACTGCTTGCGCTGCCGAACAACTTTCGCGCGCATACGGCCGAAATGGGCGGGGACCCGGGCGCCGCCGGCAGCGAGGGCTTCTTCATGAAGTCCAACGGCGCGTTGAGCGGGCCCGCTGAAGCGATCGCGATCCCCGACCGTCCCGGACGCAACTTCCACTACGAATGCGAACTCGCCATCATCATCGGCAAGTCGGGCCACAAGATCGCGCTCGAAGAGGCTCGCGATTATATCTTCGGCTACGCCTGTCTGATCGACGTCACGATGCGCGGCAAAGAAGAGCGGGTGATGCGCAAGTCGTTCGATACGTTCTGTCCGGTCGGACCATGGATCACGACCGCCGACGAAGTCGGACCAACCGACGATATCGTCTTGCGCTTGTGGGTCAACGACAAGCTCAAACAAGAGGCGCCGGTGAACGACATGGTGGTCGGCATCTCCGAGGCCGTCGTGCTTTGCTCGTCGGTGACGACGCTGCAGCCCGGTGATATCATCGCCAGCGGTACGATGTCGGGCGTGGGCCCGATCATTCCGGGCGACTTGGTGCGTATCGCGATCGAGAAGGTCGGCGAGATGACGATCCCGGTCGTAGCCGACGCCCCCGTTACCGCTTAGCGGAACTTCTCTTCGAGCAAATCGAGGCGGCGCAGCACTTCGCGGTCGGTCGTGAAGAAGAGGCGCGTCCGTTCTTTGGCGCGGTGGGTCACCCATTGCCGGCTCGGTAGCGAGAAGATGTCCTTCGTTTCCCAGGCGATCGTCGCGTCGTCCGACTGCGTGCTCCCGCGGCCCTCGACCACCGTCACCACGGAATGGCTTGACGTGTAGAAGGGCGCCGTTTCGCAGCCGGCGTCGATCTCCAGGAGCGTGCAGTCGAGCAGCGTCAACGTCGCGCCGCCGGTCACCGGATTGACGTAGCGCAGGCGCCGGGCGCCGTCGGCCCCGCGGGGCGCGGCGGCGAGTGCCGCGGCGGCCGTGGCCCAGGGATAGCGGAAGACCGGGCTGTAGGCGGCTGTCTCGGGGATCTCCGGCAGCAGGTTGGCAAAGGCGAAGGATGCGTCGGGCGTCGTCGGCGGGACGTCGTGGACGGGGCCGGGCTCGAAGGCGTCGGTGCCGAGGTAGCGGTGCAGCGAAGCATCGAGGACGTCGAGCCAGACGATCCGGTCCTGACCCGGGTGCACGTGCTCGTGCCAGGTCCAACCCGGCGTGAGGATCAGGTCGCCCTCGAACATCGGGCACGCCTTTCCGTCGACCACGGTGTGGGCGCCGTTGCCGTCGAGCACGAAGCGCAGGGCGTTCATCGAGTGCCGGTGCGGCCGTGCCGACTCGCCGGGCAAGAGAATCTGGTAGCCCGCGTTCAGGTTCGTGATCGTGAACGGGAAGCCCGGCGCGTGCGGGTTGGCGTGCATGAGCGAGAGGACACGCCGTTCGACCACGGCGGTCGAGTTCAACTGTGCGGCGTCCTCGATCAGCGGCTTCATGGCTTCCCACGCCCAGAGCTGCGGGCGGTCGGGCGGCGGCGCGCCGCCGTGCGCCATCCGGTTCTCCCACAACGGGGAAACCGCCGCGGCATCCCAGGCGGCACGGCGTTCTTCATCGGTCGGCTTCGCGGACGTCTCGATCATGGGCTAAGGTTCGGCGCCTGCGCGGGCGAACCCGCGGCCCCGCAGAAGCTTGCCGCGATGGAATTCGGCATCCAATTCTTTCCCGACGTACGCCCCGAGGACAAGTCGCCGGCGGAATACTATCGCAACTGCCTCGAGATCGTCGACCGGGCGGAGCCGCTGGGCTACACGCACATCCGCACGGTCGAGCACTATTTTCATTATTACGGCGGCTACAGTCCCAACCCGCTGCTCTTTCTGGCCGCGGCCGCGCAGCGCACGAAGACCGCGCGGCTCGTGACCGGGGCGTGTATTCCGGCCTTCAACAACCCGCTCAAGCTGGCAGCCGAGATCGCGGAGCTCGACGGCATCAGCAACGGCCGGGTCGACATCGGCTTCGCGCGCGCGTTCTTACCGCACGAGTTCCGCACGTTCGGCGTGTCGCCCGACGAATCGGTCGCTCGCTACCGCGAAGGCATCGAACAGATCGACCTTTTGTTGCGCGAAGAGAACGTCACGCATCACGGCACGTTCCACGCATTCGAGAACGTGACGTCGCTGCCGCGCCCGACGCAAACGCCGCGCCCCAAATTCTATGTCGCCGCAACGTTCACGCGCGAATCGTTCGAATACGCGGGGCGCATGGGCTATTCGATCATGGCGATCCCGATGGCGGCGGAAAAATTGCGTGAGACGCTCTTTGCCTATCGCGACGCGTATCGCGCGGCCGGTCATCCCGGGAACGGCGAAGTGATGCTCGCGCTGCACATGTTCGTCGACGAAGACGGCGAGCGCGCGCGGCGCATCGCCCGGCCGCAGATCGACGCCTACTTCCGCTCGCTCTTGGAGGCGGCCAACGACTGGACGACCGGAACGTCGTCGAGCGACTACAAGGACTACGACAAGAAGTACGAACGGCTCAGCCAGCAGACGATGGAGTCGCTGATCGCCAGCGGCAGCGCGCTGATCGGAACGCCGGCCGAGGCGCGCGCGTCGCTGATCGCCCTCAACGAGCGCATCGGCGGCTTCGAGCACGCTTCACTGCAAGTGAATTTTCATCTGCTTCCGCAAGCGGAAGCACTGCGTTCGCTCGACCTGTTCGGGCGTGAAGTGATCCCGGCGCTGGGGAGGCTCGGCGTGAACCCTAGTGGGGCCGCATTCGCCGGAACACCCACAGCGTGATCGCGACCACGAGCAGAACCACGGCAACAAACACGGACCAGAACAACAGTGCCGCGCTCGGCGAGTTGTACCAAT
>PLTN01000180.1:457-20811 GCA_003164495.1 Vulcanimicrobiota bacterium | reverse complement strand
CGTCGCCGGCGATGTCGTTGGTCTTTGACGCGACTTCCTTCACGAGCTGTGCGCCCATGTTTTCGAAGACGTCGGGGAGTTCGATTTCCTTGGCGATCGTCACACCGTCGTTGGTGATGGTCGGCGAACCGAACTTCTTGTCCAACACGACGTTGCGGCCTTTCGGCCCGAGCGTGACTTTGACCGCGTCGGCGAGAATGTTCGCACCGCGCTCCAGCGCGCGACGTGCTGCCTCGTCAAAAACGAGTTGTTTTGCTGCCATGACTAGTTTTTAGCTCCAGCCGGAACGCGCTCATCGACAATGGCGAGAACGTCTTTTTCCGAGATGATGAGGTATTCGGTGCCTTCGAGTTTGATCTCGGATCCCGAGTACTTCGAGTAGAGAATGCGGTCGCCGACCTTCACGCTGACCGGCAAGGTGGTGCCATTGTCGAGAACGCGGCCGGTACCGACTGCGAGGACGCGGCCTTCTTGCGGCTTCTCTTTGGCCGTGTCGGGTAGAAAAACGCCGCCGGCGCTCTTCTCAGCTTGCTCCACGTGCTCGACGACCACGCGATCGCCCAGTGGCTTTAAATTCACGAAAAAACTCCTCCAAACAATTGTTGGCAGTTCCGGCACCCGAGTGCCAGCACCGTCTAGATTAGCAGACTCCTCTCGCGAGTGCAAGAGGGCAGGGAAGCGAGTATTTTACACTGTTTCGCGGCCGTACAGAGTCGGGAGCGGGATTGTAAAGTGCGACTTTGGTGGCTATTTGGCCGGTTTTCGGGGCCTATGATCGGCTCGACCACTCTCCCCCTCTCAGAAAGACAACCATGCGTAAGAGCCTCCTGGCGACCCTCGGCGCAGCAAGCTTGCTGCTCGGCGCGAGCCTCCCGGCCGCAGCCGCCAACACCTTCAACGTCCAAGTCACGGCCGCGACGGTCGCGACGGTCACCGTCACCGCCCCCGGCAGCGTCACCTGCGCCCCCGGCACCACCGTCTCGGGCATCGTGGCCTGCACCAACGTCGTCAACGCCACCGGCTCGATCCGCTCGAGCAAGGGCGGCACGGCTTCCCTCACGACCGCCGCCGTCGCCGGCACGATCGTCGGCACGACCGGCAACTCGGTCCCGGTCAGCGCCATCTCGATGACCTGCGCCGACAACGGTTCGACGGGCACGCACGGCGCCGCGACCTTCGCGTCGGCCGCCGCCTCCACGACCGCCGGCACGTCGTGCGCCTCCTGGGCCGGCCCGAACGTCTTCACCTACAACGTGAACCTCACGTTCGGCATCGACTCCTCACAGGTCAACGCCGACACCTACACGCTGTCGTCCGGCTGGACCGTCACCGCGTCGACGACCTAATCCGATGCGCAACGCCCGCGCACGGATCGCTGGGATCGCGATTGTCTTCGGATCGGCAATCGCGATCCTCACCGCCCCCGTGCTAGCTCAAAGTTCCAACCCCGCGAGCCTCTCGCTCACCGTCTCACCGCTGGTCGTGGAATTCCGCGCGGGTCCCGGCGACACGAGCACCGCGACGGTCACCGTGCATAACGGCGGCTCGGATCCGGAGCGCATCATCGCGTTGCGCATGGACTGGAAAGCTGCCGCCGACGGCACCGTGCGGGTCGAACAACCCGGCACCGAAGGCGCGGCCTCGATTGCAAACTATCTGGGCATGGAGCCCGGTGACGTGCAACTCGCACCGGGTGAAACGCGCGAACTCGCGCTCACGCTCGATCTGCCGCCCACCTTTCCCGGCGCAACCGCCGTCTACCATAGCGGCTTCCTCGTTCGCGCCGTTCCGCTGAGCGGACACGTGAACTTCGGACCAGCCGCAACGATCGTCGCGTACAACACCGTCGGCGCGCCCGAATCCCACGCGAAACTCACGCAGCTCCACGTCAGCTCGCCGGCCGGCGGTTCGGCCGTGCTCTCGGCGCGCCTCGTCAACGACGGCGCCGCGTACGCTCGCGCGACCGGACGCATCGTGCTCAGTCAAGACGGCCGCGTCGCGGTCGACGAAACCGACAGCCTCCCGGTGCTCTTCGCCGGCGAAGCGCGCGTCTTCAACCGCTCGCTGAGCGGACTCGCGCCCGGCACGTATCAAGTCTCGTTCACGGTCGATTACGGCGCCCCCACGCTGATCGAAGGAACGACCGAGGTTCACGTCCGGTGAAATCCCTGCTCGCCGCAGCCGCCATCGCGTTCGCCGTTGCGTTCGCCGCCCCGGCATCCGCGTCTCCGGCGAGCGCCGTGGTGACCGTGACGTCGACGACGCTCGCGTTCGACGCGACGAACATGACGTCGACCGCACTCGCCTCCACGCCGGTGAGCGCGTCGGCCTCCATCACGTTCACCACGACCGCCGGCGGCGCCGGCGGCACCGTCACGGTAACGCCGGTGAACCTGACCGGCACTCCCGCCGGATCGACGCTCGACGCCCGCGACTTCACGCTCACGTGCACGCGCACCGGCGGCAACACCGGCTTCATCGCCGCGTCGCCAGCAGTCTTGAACGGTGCAACCACGTGCGGAACGCTCACGCAAGGCAAGAACGACGTCACCAGTACGTTTAGCATCGCACTGACGCTGAACGACACCACCGCCGCCGCGGTTCCCTTCACGTCCGCGACCTTTCTGGGAACGTTTACGGTTACGGCAACCGCCTCCTGACGATGCAACGCGCGCTCGCCTGGATCGCGGCGCTCGCGATCTGCGTGCTTGCAACAATGCCGGCCCGCGCCGCACAACTCGCCTACGTCGCCGTCCCGGCGGCATCCACGGCCGACCCGTCGATCGCGATCGAACCGATCGCGCGGAAACTCGGCTGGACGTTCGCGCACACCGCCGACGGCGCGACGCTCGACGACGGTGACGGGCCGCTGACGCTGCGTATCGGTTCGCGCCTCGTGCGCGAAGACGGCGCCGACGTCGCGCTCTTCATAAGTCCCGCCGTCGACCGCAACGGGCAGCTCGCGCTGACGATCTCCGATGCGGCGACGCTGTTCAACCTTTCCGTCGAACGCGACGGCGATCGCGTCGCGCTGGTCGCGCCGCCGGCGAGCGAGGTCGCGATTCGTGAAGTTCCGCGGCCCGCGACGCCCGCGCCCGTGCCGACCGCAACGCCGCGCCCGGTCGCGTATAGCACGCCCGCGATCGTTCAAGGTACGGCCGGCACGCTCGCGCTATCGGTCGAGTTCGACGGCAACAACCGCGTCTATCAAACGAACCTCTCCGGCAACGCCGGCGTGGTGCACGGCAACGTGTCGTCGTACGGCAGCGCGGCGGTAACGAATCCGGTCGGCACCGTGACGGTCGGTGCGCCGGCCCGCAACATCGGTTTCGGTGCGATTCAAAACCCGCTGGCCGGCAGCGTGATCAACAACGGCTCGCTCACCGGCGTCACCGCCCACGTCGCGACCGGTGGCGGCGCAAGCTACGATCTCTCCTCAGGCAGCACGATCAACGGAAACATCACGGCGTTCACCCGTTCGAGTGCGACGACGGTCGATGCCCTCGCGCTCGTGTCGGGCGACGGTACATTCGATCAAGCGTTGTTGCGCCACGCGGTCATATTCAAGGAAAACTGGGGCACGATCGACTACGAGGCGATCGTCGGGCAACACGGCGTGGCCGAAGGCCTGCACGCGCGCACCAAAGGCAAGACGTTCCTCGATGCAAATCTCAGCGACGCGTCCGGCGCGCTGCCGCTGATCGACGGCGATCTGCCCAGCGGCGCCGTGATCGGCGAACACCTCAGTGCGGTCACGACCGTCACCGCCGGTTACGTTCGGGCGATCGGCGCGGCCGGCAGCCCAACGCTCGGCGTGACGACGCGCGTCATGGGGCTCACGCTCGGCGCGAACGTCTCCGAGCATTGGACGAATCTCAGCGCGAGCTACACGGGCCCGGGTGCGTACGCGTCGCTCTTTACGTCGTCGGGCATTTCGCAAGTCTTCGGTTTGAACGGCAGCCTCGCGCTGCACCGTTGGACGGGCGACCTCTCGGTCACCAGCAGCGGCGGCGCGAGCAGCGGCATCGCGCAGTTGCGTACGAATCATCCCGGAATCAATCTCGCCGCCGGGCTCGACCTCAACCTCGGCACGATCCGTCCGCTGGTCGGCGTCGTCGTTCCCATCGCACCGGCGCTCGCGTTCGAAGCGGGACTCGTTCCCGGCCCGAGCGGCCGCCCCGCGCTGCGGTTGTCGGTGCTCGCCGGTTTCCGTCAACCGAAGCCGCGCATCGCGCAATTCCCGGTGACGGTGTTCGTTCCCGACGCAACCCACTTCGGTCCGCTGCGCGTCTTCGTCGACGGCGTCTGCGCGCCGAAACCGCTGGCTGCCGGTACGCCGATCATGGTGCCCGCCGGCAAGCACACCGTGTACGTCGAGAGCAGCGACCACAACTACGCCTCGCCGGCGCGCGACGTGGTCGCGGGCGACCTCGCCAAGGTCGACCTCACGCTGTTTCCGCAACGCACGATCGCCGGGCAGGTGCGCTTCGGCGGACCGGCCGCAGCGGTGCCGGACGGTGCGTCACTGCAAGGGATTCGCGTCGTGCTCGAGCCCGGCGGCGAAAGCACGACGACCGACGCCGACGGTCACTTCATCTTCGCGCGCGCGCCGTACGCACCGAACTCGACGATCCTGCTCGATCCGTCGACGGTGACGAACGGCTTCTCCGCTCCGGGAGCGCAACCGGCAGATGGCGGATCGGCCGACATTCTGCTCGAGCCCAATCGCAAGGTCGAGCACACGTCGTTCAACTAACACCCGGGGATGACTGATTCGTCGCCCGCCGGGCGTGATTGGATCCTCGCCGGTGCCGCGGCCGGAATCGTTTCCGCCTGCACCCTCGCCGTGTTTGCGGCGTTTGCCGATGCCCGCGCCGGAATTCCGGCGACGGCAACGTACGCGTTCCTCGCGTCGGCCGTCGGCGGCTCCGCGCTCGGTGACGGACCGTCGGCGGTTCCGGCCGGCGTCCTCGTACTCTTCGCGGGGACGATCCCGTGGGCGTTCGGCTACGTCTCTGCCGCCCGCCACCAGCCGCAGTTGCTGACCCGGCCGCTGATCTCGGGTGCGTGCTTCGGCTTGATCGTTTGGTTCGTGATGCAAATCGTGCTGCTCGGCGCCGGCCGCTTCACGCCGCCGACCACCTATACGTTCGATCGCGACATGGTCGGCTTTATCTTGTTCTTCGGGATTCCGCTCGCGCTCACGGCATCACGGTTGCTGCGCACGCGGTGATCGCCGAGCTGCGGATCGATCTCGGCGCGATCGTTCGCAACGTCGATGCGCTGGCGGCGCTGGTTGCGCCGGCGCGCGTGGTGCCGGTGATCAAGTCCAACGCCTACGGCCACGGCTTGATCGAAGTGGCGCGCGCGCTCGACGGCCGCGTGCCGCGCTTTGCCGTCTACGAACTCGACGAAGCGCTCGCCCTGCGCGAAGCGAAGATCAGCTCGCCGATCCACGTTCTCGGACCGATCCGCGCGTCGAAGCTCGGTGCCGCACACGCGGCCGGTGTTGAGATCACGCTGTGGGACGGCGGTTCGTACCTCGAAGACGTGGCCGACGCCGCCCACGACGGCGGCGCACCGTTTCGCGTTCACGCCAAGATCGATACCGGCGTTGCGCGCTTGGGCATGCGCGTCGCCGACGCGCCCGCGCGGCTCGCGCGCTACGCGGCGCATCCGTCGCTCGAGCTGGCCGGCGTGTTCTCGCACCTCGCGGCCGCCGAAGAACTCGACTCGACGTTCACCCGCGAACAGCTCGACGCATTCGCAACCGCGACGCGCGGCGTCGATCCGGGCGTCGAGCGGCATATCGCCGCCACCGCGGCCGCGATGCTCTGGCCCGAGACGCGGCTGGAAGCGGTGCGCACCGGAATCGGCATCTACGGGTTGTGGCCGTCGCCCGAAACGGAGCGCACGATGCGCGATCGCGGCTTTTCGCTCAAGCCCGCGCTCGAGTGGCGCACGCGGCTCGTGCTCGTGCACGACGTTCCCGCGCACACGCCGGTCGGTTACGGCTGCGCGTATCACACGAAGCGTCCGTCGCGGATCGGCGTGTTGCCGATCGGCTATGCCGAGGGCTTACCGCGCAACGCCGGCGAGCACGGCCACGTGCTGATCGTCGGTCAACGCTGCCGCATCGTCGGCCGGGTGTGCATGAACATGGCGTTCGTCGATTGCACCGATGTATCCGACGCAGCAGCCGGAAGCATCGTGACCCTCATCGGCACCGACGGCCACGCCACGATCGGCGCCGACGAGCTCGCCGCCGCAACCGGAACGATCGCCTACGAAACCGTCACCCGCCTCCCAGCCCACGTCCCGCGCACCTACCTCGTCGCCGCACCGTAACCGCCCCTGTCATCCCGAGCTTGTCGAGGGACCGCCCCAATCTTTGTCGTCGAGTACGGACGCCGAAGGGGGACGAGTGAAGCTCATGCCGGGTTCACCCGCGGTAGAGCATTTCTTCGATGGCGAATCGCGGTACATTGCCGTACTTGGCGGTGAGATCCACCAGCGGCTGCGCCTCGGCCACGTTCCACTTCTCAGCGAACACGGCGCGGCGCATCGTTCGAACGGTGGCCTCCGGCAGCTTCGTGTACTTGATGAGGATCGCCGCGGTCTTGTCCTGATTGTGATTGGCCCAGGTCGCCGTCTGCGCGTTGGCCGTTTGAAAACGCCGCACGGTCTCGTGATTGGCCTGCGCCCAGTCGCGCGTCGCGATGAAGACGTCGAGTAAGAAGCGCGGCGCGCACGCATCGAACGGTGCGCCGATCGCGCGGCCGGTGGACTTAGCCTCGGTGATGAACGGTTCGGTGACGGTCGCCGCGTCGACGCGCGCGCTGCCGAGCGCGTCCATCATCTGCGCGAAATTCATCTCGACGAACTTCATCGTCGTCGAGTCGCCGCCGTTCTTGTCGACCCACGCCCGGATGCAATACTCGGGAATGCCGTTGATGCCGTTACAGGCAACGGTCTTGCCGGCCAGGTCGCGCGGCCCGTTGATCGCCGAGCCCTTCGGCACCATCATCAGCGTCGTCGGATCGGAGGCGAGATACAGCGCGCCGGGTGCGACGATCACGAACGGTATCGAACGCGCGTGGGCCTGCGTCAACGCGACGATGTTCGAGACCGCGATGTCGAGCGCACCGCCTGCAACGGCGGCCGCAATCGCCTGCCCGTTGTTGAACTGCTGAAAATCGACCTTGAGCCCGGCCGCCTTGAAGAAGCCGCCGTCTTCTGCGTAGTACGGTTGAGCGGTGCTGTCGATGTTGATCGTGGCCATCCGCAGCGGCAGATCGTCGGCGCGCGCGAGGGCGGGAACGAACGGCGCGGCCGCCGCCGCACCCAAGCCGAGCAGCGCCCGCGAACGGTTCATCGTACGGTCGCCAAGAGCAAGTCTTTTGCCCCTTGCGCAACCGGCACCGTGCGCGGCAGCTTGAAATCACCCGGACGAACGCTGTAGGCGCCGGGACTGCGCGGCTCCGGCGGTTCGGTGCCTTGCATCAACTGCTTCGCACGCGTCAGCAGGCGTTTGCGTAACGCGATGATCGCTTTGTCGGAACTGGTGAGATACTCGCGGCTGCGATCGGCGATCGTGCCGTAACCGCCCTGATCCTGCGTCACGGCGAGATCTTGCGCGACGATCGACTTGATACCGGTGAAGCTCGCGCGGCGCTGCTCGTCGCGATCGATCAGGTAGTCGTTCTCGTACTCTTCTTTGGTCGAGAACGTGCCGGGCACGATCTCGGGCACCGTGACGCCGTCCGCGAGCACCGCGCGTTCGGCGGCGGTGAGCGGATGATCGGCATTCGACCAAATACGGAAGTGCAGCGTGTGGTCGTCATCGACCGGCACGCGCACCTGGGTCAACACGGGCGTGTTCGGCGGCGCCGCGATCAGCACCGCATACGGCATCAGATACTGGTTGACGCGCCAGTGAAACGTGTCGTCGCCCGCATCGCGCTGCGCGGAGAGCATCAAGCCGTAGTCGGTCTCGGCCGTAAACCAGCGCGGCTGCCGGTCGGCAAACACCGTCGCGTCGACGCGTCCGCCGGGGATCGGCTTGCCGTCTTGCCGGCTATGCAAAAACGAAACGTGACTCGAGTCGACGTCGCCTTCTTGCATTTGCGCGTAATTGCCGCGCACGATCATCTTCGTAATCGAGCGGTGATCGGCGGGCACCGCGAAGGCCTCGATGGCGGGAAACTCCGGCATCAGATCGATCGGCCCCATGAACGCCCAGATCAAACCGCCGCGTTCCATCGCCGGATACGACGCCGTGCGCACCTTGCCGTGCGAATCGCGAAACGCGACGAGATCCTCGCCGAGAATCCGGACCCGCACCGGCGGCGAATCCGGCCCGCCGACTTCGCTCGCGAGCGTGATGGGCGTCCAGAACCGCCGGAACAGCTCGCCCATCGGCGTTTTCGGTCCGGTGCGAACCAGCAACTCGTTGTCGGCCTTGGTGAGCATTTACGGTGATTTGTCCCCCAGCTTGCGGTAAAATCCCTAGGTCAGAGCGTTAAGAGCCTCGCCCAAATCGAGCGTGCCTTCGTAAAGGGCGCGTCCGATGATCGCGGCGTCCACGTTGGCGGGGGTGCCGTCGCGCAACGCGAGCAGGTCGGCCACCGTCTTCGCGCCGCCGCTGGCGGTGATCCCAACCGGCGCGAGGCCCGCAACGTGCGCGAGCGCCGCCACGTCGTAACCGGAACCCATCCCATCGCGCGCGATCTCGGTATACACGATGCGGCCCACGCCCCACGCCGCGACCTCGCGCACCAGATCGTCGCGCAAGATGCCGGCATCCTTTTGCCAGCCGCGGGTCGCCACGCGATCGCCGCGGGCATCGATGCCGGCCACGATGCGCTCGCCGAACGCCGCCACGATCGCCCGCGCGGTTTCGGGCTCCTCGATCAGGATCGTGCCGAGCACGACGGCCGCGGCGCCCCAATCGATGCGCGCTCGCGCGTCGGCCAACGTGCGTACGCCTCCGCCGGTCTGCACCGGCACGTCGACCGCCGCGCAGATCGCTCGCAGCGCCGCAGCGTTCTCGCCCGCTCCGAAAGCGCCGTCGAGATCCACGACGTGCAGCGCCGTCGCACCCGCCGCGACGAACGCGCGCGCGCGCGCCACCGGATCGTCGTCGTAACGCGTCTCGCGCGCGGGATCGCCGCGTTCGAGGCGCACGCATTTGCCGGCGCGCAAATCGATCGCCGGATACAGTCGCAGCGCGTGAGTCATAGCGCTAGCGCGAGAAAATTATCGAGCAGCACGGCACCCGTGCGCTGGCTCTTCTCGGGATGGAACTGCGTCGCCATGACGTTGTCGCGCGCGACGATCGCCGCGAACCGGCCGCCGTAATCGGTGCTCGCCACCGTCGCATCGCTGTCGGCCACGCGATAGGAGTGCAGGAAGTACGCGAACTCTCCGCCGTACAGACCGGCCGTGAACGGATGCCGGCGCTCGATGCGCAGATCGTTCCAGCCCATATGCGGCACGCGCGGCGCGCCTTCGAAACGGCGCACGTGACCGTGGAAGATGCCCAAGCCCACGTCATCGCCGAACTCATCGCTCGTTTCGAACAGCACTTGCATGCCGACGCAGATGCCGAGAAACGGCTTGCCGGCGGCAACCACTTCGCGCACGGCGCGGTCGAGCCGGCGTTCGCGCAGCGCCGCCATCGTGGCGCCGAATGCGCCGTCGCCGGGCAAAATCGCAGCGTCGGCCGCGATGACGTGCTTGGGGTTATCGGTCAACTCGAAAGCGACGCCGCGCCGCTCGAGCGCTGCGACGAGCGAGCCGATGTTCCCGCCGCCGTAATCCAGCACCGCGAGCCGTTTGCGTCCCTGGGATTCCATTTGCGCATCATTTCACGCGGACGTGGGGAAACACCCGGCATGACGCCGTTGTTGCGCTCCGTCCTCACGCTCGCCGCGCTTGCTTTTCTTGCTCCGTCCGGCGTGCGGGCTGCGGCCCCGCCCCTCGGGCTAACCGTCCCGCCCGGCTTCACGATCGAGCGAATCGCGACCGTCGAGAACGGGCGCGAGCTCGCGGTCGCACCCAACGGCGACCTGTTTGTCGGCACCTCCGGAAACACCGTCGACATCGTTGCCGATGCCGAGGGCGATGCCGCTCCGGCGAAGGCGTTCACCCAGATTGCCGACCATCCGGTCGCGGGCATCACGATCGACGGTGACCGCATGTATCTCGGTGCGCAGTTCGGCGTGTACGAACTGCCCTACCACCCGGGCGAAGCCGCGGCGAGCGCGCAGCCGCGCAAAATCGCGTCGGTGCGCACGAGCGGCACATCCAGCGACCACGTGACGACCACGGTCGCGGTAACGAACAAGCGTCTCTACGCGAGCGTCGGCTCGTCGTGCAACAACTGCAATCCCGATCTCGACGCGACGCGCGCAACCGTGCAAGAGATGAACCTCGACGGCAGCGCCATGACGGCCAAAGCGCGCCACGTCCGCAACGCAATCGCGCTGGCGGTGAACCCGCAGACCGGGACGTTGTGGATCGGCGTCGCGGGTCAGGACGAACTGCCGCACGGGCATCCCTACGAGATGTTCGACCCGCTCACGCTGCACGCGGGCGTGGCCGATTACGGCTGGCCCTTCTGTTATGAAAACCATCAGGCCGTGGACGGTCACGACTGTTCCGCGCAAACGGTCGCGCGCGTCGTCTTTCCGGCCTACGAAACGCCGATCGGCGCAACGTTCTATCCGCTGCACCCCGCCGGCGCGCACGCTTTTCCGGAAGCCTACCGCGGCGGCGCGTTCGTGACGCTGCACGGCTCCTGGCACCAGCCGCCGGTTCCGCCGCGCGTGGTGTTCGTGCCGATGAACGGCGACGAACCGAAGACGCCGGTCGACTGGAACGATCCGTCAACGCAGTGGAAAGAGTTCATCGGCGGCTGGCAACTCGCCGACGGGCGGCGCCGCGCGCGCCCCACGGGCATCGCGGTCGCACCCGACGGCAGCCTCTTCGTCAGCGACGACCTCGACGGCGGAATATACAGGATTCGCCCGAGGTAGCCGGATTCGCGAAGCGAATCCTGTTATTCCAGCAAACCCTTCGTGGAGAGGATTTCGTCGCTGCCGGTGAGGGTTTTGGCTTGCGCGAACGCTTTGGCGAACGCCTTGAACGAGGCTTCGCACAAGTGGTGCGCGACGTCGCCGTTCATCTGGATCAAGTGCAGGTTGAACTTGCCGTTGTCGACGACCGCGCGAAAGAACTCGCGGATCATCTCGGTCTTGAAGTCGCCGAGATTTTCGACGCCGTCGAAACGCACGCTGAAGTTCAGGTAGCTGCGGCCGGAAAGATCGATGCTGCCGGCGACGAGTGCGTCGTCGAGCGGAACCATCATCGAGCCGTAACGCGCGATGCCGCGCTTCTCGCCGAGCGCTTCGTAGATCGCCTTGCCGAGCGCGATGCCGACGTCTTCGATCAGATGGTGGTTGTCGAGGCCGTCGCCGCGCGCGACGATTTGCAGCGCGCAGCCCGAGTGACGCGCGAACGCGTCGAGCATGTGGTCGAGGAACTTGACGTCGGTGTCGATCTCGATCGGGCCGCCGTCAAGCCCGAGACGCAGATCGATCTGCGTCTCTTTGGTCGTCCGTTCGACGATGGCCCGGCGGTTGCTCAGGAGCGCGCGCTGCCGGCCGGTTCGCGTCCCCGTTCGGCGATCGGCTCGAACGGGTGCACTTCCGGGCCCGTGTAGGTGACTTGCGGACGGATCAGGCGGTTGTTGGCGTACTGCTCGAGCACGTGCGCGCACCAGCCGGCCATACGCGAGCATGCGAACATGCACGTGTATTCATCGCTCGGGATACCGAGCGCACCGAGTGCCGGCGCCGTATAGAAGTCGACGTTGGCGAAAATCCGCGCTTGCGGTTTTTCTTCGGCGATGACTTTGTTCCACGCATCTTCGAGCGCGCGCGCGATCGCGTAGCTGCCGCCGCCGTTGTTGAGGCGTTTCGCGGTTTCTTCGAGATGCTTCGCACGCGGGTCGCGCACTTTGTATTCGCGGTGACCCATGCCCATCAAGCGGCCCTTGCGCTTGATGAGATCGCGCACCCACTGCTCGGCCTTGTCGGCCGATCCGACGTCGACGAGCGAGTCTTGAACTTGGCTCGGCGCGCCGCCGTGCAGTTCGCCGGTCAGCGTGGCCAGGGCCGCGGTGATCGCGCAGTAGAGGTCGGCGTTGGTCGACGCGGTGACGCGGGCCGAGAAGGTCGACGCGTTGTAGCCGTGGTCGACGAGCAGCACGTAGTACTGATCGAGCGCTTTGGCGTATTCGGCCGTCGGCTCTTTACCGGTCTTCATGTAAAGGAAGTTCGCCGCGGTACCGAGCGTCGGGTGCGGCGCGATCGGTTCGAGCCCTTGGCGCAGACGATCCCAGGCCGCCACGATCGTGGTGGTCTTGGCCACCAGGCTCAGCGCGGCGTCGACGTCGGAGGCGTGCACGCCGGACGGTTTGTGCGGCAACGGAAGCGAGAGCGACGAGACCGCCGTGCGGAGCACGTCCATCGGCCACGCCTCGCGCGGCAAGGCGCGCAACAAGGCGAGCGTCGCGTCGGGAAGCGCTCGCAGGGAGCTCAGTTTCGCTTCGAGCGCTGCCAGCTCGGCAGCCGTCGGCAGCGTCCCATGGAGCATGAGGGCGACGACCTCTTCGTATGTCGCCTTCGGGGCAAGATCGTCGATGTCGTATCCGCGGAACGTTAACCGTCCGACTTCACCCTCGACGTTACTGAGGACCGTTTCACCAACGTTGACGCCCTCAAGACCACGATCAACTACAATTCCAGGCATAGGACTTCGGCACTTCCAAGGAGCCGGGGCCGCCGCCTTCTGTCTTTTGTCGCCTTCGCCGTTTCTGTGAAAACTAGACCAGAACGGCGCGGCCGAGCGCGGCCTGGAGCAGCCGGTCGATCAGCGCTTCGAACGAGATCCCGGCGGCTTTCGCCTCATCCGGCAGCAGCGAAAGCGGCGTGAGTCCCGGCAGCGCATTGATCTCGAGGATGTACGGCCGGCCTTCTTTGGTGACGATGAAGTCGGTGCGCGAGTAGTCGCGCAAACCCAACATGCGATGGACCGACAGCGCGAGCATTTGCAGCCGCGCGGTGAGGTCGGCGTCGATCGGCGCGGGAACCAGATGGCGCGAGCCGCCGGGCTTGTATTTCGCGTCGTAGGAATAGAACTCGTCGCCGGCAATGATCTCGACCAGCGGCAACGCTTCTTCACCCAGCACGCCGCTCGAGAACTCGCGTCCCGGGATGAATTCTTCGACCACGATTTGGGTCGTGCGCGGCGCAACGCCGATCATCGCTTTGGTCCACTCTTCGTGCGTCCGCACGATCGAGACGCCGGCACTCGAACCGCTGGCGCGCGGCTTCACGACGAGCGGCAGATTCAGCGAACCCGGCAGCAGCGGCAACGTTCCGCCGGCCAGATCGAAGGTGTCCCACGCGGGCGTCGGCAGGCCTTCGGCGGCAAGCAATTTCTTGGTCAGATGCTTGTCCATCGCGAGGGCGCAACTGGTGAGATCGCTGCCCGTATACGGAATGCCGAGCCACTCGAGAATGCCTTGAATCGTGCCGTCTTCGCCGCCGGTACCGTGCAGCGCGTTGAAGACGACGTCGGGCCGGATCTCGCGCAGCGCGTCGACGAAGCGGCCGTCGAAATCCAACGACTGCGCATCGTGTCCGAGCGTGGCCAGCGCGCGCATCACGGCTTGTCCGCTCTCGATCGAAACCTCGCGCTCGGCGCTGGGCCCACCCATGACGACCGCGACCCGTACCTTAGACATCCGCTACGAACTCCCCGACCAGGTGAACTTCGAGGTGGAGGTCGATGCCGAACTCCGCACCGACCGCGCGATGAACGCGGGCGAGCAACGAGCTGACATCGAGGGCCTTCGCGCCGCCGACGTTGATGATGAAGTTAGCGTGGAGCGAGGAGACTTCCGCCCCGCCGGACCGCCAGCCCTTGGCGCCGACGGCTTCGATGAGGCGACCCGCCCGGTCGCCGGGCGGATTCCGGAAACACGAACCCGCGTTGGGAACGGCTACGGGCTGGGTGGCCTTGCGGCGGACGAGCCGGTCCTGGGTGCGGGCCCGCACCGCGGCCGGGTCGCCGCACGGGAAGGCCAGGGTCACGTCGGCCACGATCGCCTCACGCGCCAGCGTGGTCTGGCGGTACGAAAATCCGACCCACTGCGGCGCCGGCTGCGGATGGGCCGGGGTCTGGACCCTCACCTCGCGCACGAACTCGCCGATCTCGCGGTCGGTGCCGGCATTCATGCGCACCGCGCCGCCCACGCTGGCCGGAATCCCGGCCAGACCGTCGACGCCGTCCGCGCCCAGTGAGGCCGCATGGGCCACGAGTTGCGGCAGCGACGCGCTCGCACCGGCGCGCGCCACGACCATCCCGTCCTCGATGCGCACGTCGAGCGCATCGTAGTCACCGCCGAGCTGCACCACGAGCCCGCGCATGCCGCCGTCACCGACGAGCAGATTCGAGCCCGCGCCCAACACGAAGCACGGCAGCTTGTGCCGGAAACACCACTGCAGCACGAAGGCGACGTCGGCCGTCGTGTTTACCGCGATCGTTGCGTCGGCCGGTCCGCCGATCTTCCACCACGTTGCCGGCGCCAGGGGGGCGTCGAAACGCACGCGCTCTTCGAACCGCGCGGTCAGCGCGGCGCGGTCGTCATCGGCGAGCAGCGTGACGCAGGCGTTCATCGCGCGACGGCCGGTGCTTCCAGCAACGCGCCCAACCGGTGTGCGACCGCGGAGATCGAGCCGGCGCCGAGCATCAGCACGACGGCTTCGCCGGCAATCGCGCGCGGCACCGCTTCGAGCAACCCGTCGACGCTCGTAACGTAGGTGACCGGCGTTCCGCGCGCGGCGAGCGGTTCGCCGATCGAACGTTCGCTCACGCCTTCGATCGGCTCTTCGGATGCGGCGTAGATCGGCGCCAGCAACACCGCGTCGGCGTTGGCGAGCGCGGCGGCGAAATCGGCGGCCAGATAGCGCGTGCGCGAGTAGCGGTGCGGCTGAAACGCGACGATGATCGGCTTGCCGGTGAAACCGCGCGCCGCCGCGATCGTCTGCGCGATCGCCGTCGGATGGTGCGCGTAGTCATCGACGATCGTCACGCCGCGGCGCTCGCCGACGATCTCGAAGCGCCGGCGCACGCCGCGAAACAGTTCGAGCGCGGCAGCGATTGTCGGCACGTCGATCTTGAGCGTGCGCGCGACCGCAATGGCCGCAAGCGCGTTTTGCACGTTGATCTCGCCCGGAACGTGGAGCGTGATGGTGCCGAGCGCGTTGCCGCGTTCCACCAGCGTGAAGCGCGAGCCGAGTCCTTCGTAGACGATGTCGCGCGCTACGAGATCGGCGTCGGCGCGCGTCGCAAACGTGAACTTTGGAGCTGTGGCGTCCTTCGCGATGAACGCGCTGCCGCGATTGTCGAGGCCGATGATCGCGCAACCGTCGGGCGGCACGCGCTGCACGAACGTCGTGAACTGCGCCAGCAGTCCCGGCAACTCGTCGTCGCTCGAGATGTGATCGTTCTCGACGTTGGTCACGACTGCAATCGTCGGCTGCAAGTGCAAGAACGAACCGTCGCTCTCATCGCTCTCGGTGACGAACCACACGCCGAAACCCGCAGCCGCATTCGTTCCCGTATCCACCCGCAAGCCGCCGATCGCGTAGGTCGGGTCGACCCCCGCGTGTTCGAGGATCGTCACCGTCATCGCCGTCGTCGTCGTCTTCCCGTTCGTGCCGGCAATCGCGATCGTTTTGCGCGAGCCGATCAGCTCGGCGAGCATCGCGCCGCGCGTTTTGATGTCGATGCCGCGTTCGATCGCGGCGACGAATTCCGGGTTGTCGTGCGCGATCGCGCTCGAGACGATCACGAGATCCGGGTTGCCGACGTTTTCGGCGCGATGACCGATCGCCACCGTTGCGCCTTCGGACTCGAGCGCCTCCACGAGCTCCGAGCGATGAACGTCCGAGCCGCTGACCCGCGCGCCGCGTGCCAGCAGCAACCGCGCGATCGCACTCATGCCGATCCCGCCGATACCGACGAGATGATATGACGCCGTCCCGTTATTCACGGCCGGTTTCCTTCGCTTCGGCCGATTCGACGACCCGTGCGGGCATAAGAAATTCGATGCGGCTCACGATCTTCCGACCAACGTCGGATGACGCCAGGGACCCGGCCGCGGCGCGCATCTGCGCCAGACGCTCGGGCTGCAACATCGCATCGAGCGTCCACCACAGGCGATCGCCGTCGAGTTCGGCGTCGGGAATCACCGTCGCGGCGCCGCGTTCGGCAAAGACGGCCGCATTGGACACCTGATGGTTGTCGGCATGATGCGGATAGGGGATGAGTATCGCGGGCGTTCCGGTCGCGGCCAGTTCGGCCAAGGTCGACGCGCCGGCGCGGGCGATCACGACGTCGGCGGCAGCGTAAGCGTTGGCAGGGTCGGCGAGATAGGGCACGAGCATGACGTGATTGACGCCGACGTCGCGCTCTTCGGCTTCCATGTAGGCGTGATCGCGCTCGCCGCTGATGTGCAGCACCTGACGGTCGTCGCCGAGCGTACGGCGCGTGACGAGCGCGGCCACGGCCTCGTTGACCGAACGGGCGCCGAGGCTGCCGCCCATCGCAACGACCGTCACGCGTTCGGGCGCGAGGCCCAGTTCGAGCCGCGCGCGTGACGGGTGCACCTTGCGCGTGAGCGACGCGCGCACCGGCGTGCCGGTGCGATACGCCTTTCCGCGAAAGTAGGGCGCCGACGCTTCGTACGTCGTCCAAACCTCGTCGACGATCGGCGCGAGCAGGCGATTCGTCAGGCCCGGCGTCACGTCGATCTGCAGCAGCGCGATGCCGCAGTGCAACTGCCCGAACGTACGCAAGATCCGGGCCGCGACGACGACCGGAAAACACACGTAGCCGCCGGTTGCGATGACCATCAGCGGCTGAAAGCGGCGCAGCGCGCCGAGCGCGACGATCACGCCGAGCAGCGTCTGCAGCACCGTGAACAGCGTTCCGATGGAGAGCTTGCGCTGCAGCGCCGCACTCGGCACGAAGGTCAGCGGCATCGTGGTGACGAGCTGCGCTTCGAGGCCGTGGCGGTTGCCGAAGAAGCGCGGCTCGTAGTGAGCGGGATCGTACTCGGCGCGGATCGCATCGTCGATCGCGAGCGCCGGATAGATGTGGCCGCCGGTGCCGCCGCCGGTGAACGCCACGCGAAAGGACACGCGGTTACCGCGTACGGCGGGCGACGTTCATGATCAGGGCCACGGCAACGAGGCTGACGATCAGCGAGGTTCCCCCGAACGAGATGAACGGTAGCGGAACACCGGTGACCGGCCACGACGACGTGACTACGCCGATGTTGATGAAGGCCTGGATGACGATCAGCAGCGCGCACCCGACGATGACGAAGAACCCGAAGCGGTCGGTCGTGCGCTGGGCGAGCATGAACGCCCGGATCGCTAAGGCCGCAAAGAGCATCAGCACGATCATCGTGCCGAGCATGCCCAGTTCCTCACCGATCACCGCGAAGATGAAGTCGGTGTGCGCTTCCGGCAGATAGAAGAACTTCTGGCGCGATGCCCCGAGGCCCAGGCCGAAGATCCCGCCGCTGCCGAGCGCGAGCAGCGATTGCACGATGTGGAAGCCGGTATTCTGCGCGTCTTTCCATGGATCGAGAAAGGCCAGAATACGCGCGCGCTTGTACGCGCTGGCACCGACGGCGAGCGCCACCGGCGGCAGCAGTGCCAAGACGGCGAGCGCGACGTGTTCGATGCGCGCGCCGGCGCAAAACAGCATCCCGAACGCGGTGAACATCACGAGGCTCGCGGTGCCCATGTCGGGCTCGAGCAGAATGGGGACTGCGATCACCGCGGCGACGAGCAGGCACGGAACGACGCCGCGCACGAGCGAGCGCACCTCCGCGCCGATCGTCGAGAGCTTCGCCGCGAGGAAGAGCACGAGCGTGAGCTTGGCGATTTCCGAGGGCTGGAAGCTCAACACGCTCGCGCCGAGCCAGCGCCGCGCGCCGCCGGTTTGCAAGCCGATGTGGGGGATCAGCGTGAGCACGAGGAGCACCACGGTGATCCCTACGAGCGCGGGTGAAATGCGCTTGAGCTTCGTGTAGTCAACGCGGTACGCCGCGTAGGCGAAGCCGCCGCCGATCACGAGCCACACGAGTTGCCGCTTGAGGAAGTACGCGGTGTCGTGATAGGTCGCGTATGCGGTCGCGCTCGACGCGCTGAACACCATCACGAGACCAATCGCGATCAGCCCGGCGACCGTGGCGAAAATCCACGGATCGGGCGGCGCGAGCGCCGTCCGCGCGTGCATCGGCGGCGGGAGGGCGGTTCCGAGACTGCGTTGCGCTTTAGCGTACACGCGCGGTTCCGTTCACGGCGGCCGCAAAGGCTTCGCCGCGGGCTTCCGCCGATGCGAACATGTCGAACGACGCGCAGCCCGGCGAAAGCAGCACCACGTCGCCGCTCTCGGCAAACGAGCGGGCCACGGCCACGGCCTCGTCCATCGAACCCGCGTGCGCGATGTTGGAGCGCTTGACGTGCTTGGCGATCTCCGGTGCCGCTTCACCGATCAACACGACGGCTTTCGTGCGCGACGAGATGACCTTGCCCACGTCGGAGAATTCCGTGCCCTTGGATTTGCCGCCGGCGATGAGGACGATCGGGCGATCGAACGACCGCAGCGCCGCGATGACGGCGCCCGGGTTCGTCGCCTTGGAGTCGTCGACGTAGAGAATGCCATCTTGGTCGGCGACCGTTTCGAGCCGGTGATGCAGCGGCTTGAACGCGCGTACGGCGCCGGCGATCGCGGTGCGGTCCAATCCCGCCGCGAGGCCGACCAGCACCGCGGCCATCACGTTGTCGACGTTGTGCGCGCCGTGCAGCGGAATGTCGGCCACGTTCATGATCTCGACCGGGCGCGGATCGCCGGTCGGAGGCGCGTAGACGATCGCGCTCTCGTTGCGCATGTAGAGCGTGCTTTGGCGGTGCGGCTCGCGCGAGAACCAAAGCGCACGGGCGCGGATGCGCGTGTTGTCTTCGCCCGGCGCGGCGGCGACGATCGGATCGTCGAGGTTGCCGACGAAGGTGTCGCCCGGGCCCTGATTCGCGAAGATGCGGAACTTCGCTTCGGCGTACTCGTCCATCGAGTGGTAGCGGTCGAGATGATCGGGCGTGACGTTGATGATGCACGAGATGCGCGGCTTGAACGAGCGGATCGATTCGAGCTGGAACGATGAGACCTCGGCGATCACCCAATCTTCGGGCTTCGCCTTGGCGGTCTCCGCGATCAGCGCGTTGCCGATGTTTCCGCCGACGTACGTGGTGAAGCCGGCGTGGCGGAAGATCTCGCCGATCAGCGCGGTGGTCGTCGACTTGCCCTTGGTGCCGGTAAGCGCAACGATCGGCGCCTGGCAAATGCGATAGGCAACCTCGACTTCGCTGAACACCGGCACGCCGGCCGCCTGAATGCGCCGCACCAGCTCCCCGTTGAGCGGGATGCCGGGCGAGAGCACGGCCACGGTGACCTTGGGCAAGATCTCGCCGAGCGCGTCGGGCGCGACGAACGGCACGCCGGCCGCTTCGAGTTCCGCGAGCGCGGGAGCGAGCGCGCTCGGCGGGCCTTCGTCGGTTCCGTAGATCTGCGCGACGCGCGGCTGCAACACCGCGACGCTGGCCCGCCCGCTGCGGCCCAGACCAATGACGAGTACGCGCTCGTTACGATCAAAGCGAACGCTGGAGATCGGAATATTCATGCGGGTTCAATCAGGAAAGTTGCAAATTGGAAACTCTTCATGCACGCACCACGATGACGAAGCCGATGATTCCCAAGCAGAGCGAAGCCAGCCAGAACGACGACGTGACTCGGGTTTCCGGCCAACCGCCCAACTCAAAATGATGATGCAGTGGGCTCATACGAAAGACGCGCCGCCGCGTGGTCTTGTAGGACGTAACCTGAATGATCACCGACAGTGTTTCGGCCACGAACACGCCGCCGATGAGCAAAAGCAGCAACTGCGAACCGGTGAGGATCGCCGCCCCCGCCAGCGCCGCGCCGAGCGCGAGCGAGCCGGTGTCACCCATGAAGATTTTCGCCGGATGCCGGTTGTAGAGCAAGAAGCCGAGCACCGCTCCGACGACCGCGACCGCAACGATCGCCACGTTCGTATTACCCTGACGTGCGGCGATGAACGCCAACAGGGCGAGCGGCGGCACGACCGTCCCCGATGCGAGGCCGTCGAGGCCGTCAGTGAGGTTCACCGCGTGCGTCGTTGCGAGAATCAC
>PLTN01000180.1:0-416 GCA_003164495.1 Vulcanimicrobiota bacterium | reverse complement strand
AGTCGTCGATGAAACCGATCAGCGCCGATCCCGCGATGAGCAAACCGTACGCCAGCACGACGAGGTCGCGCGAGATCGCAAATGCCACGAGCGGTGCAAACAGAAAGAGCAAACCGCCCATGGTGGGCGTGCCGGTTTTCTTCTGGTGCGTTTGCGGCGCGTCTTCGTAGGCGTGCTGCCGCAAAGCGGCCCGGCGCAAGTAGCGGATCAATGCCGGCGCAAGGACGGCGACCAGGGCGAACGTGGCGACGAGCGCGATGAGCACGTCGATCATGCCGCGCGTACCAAGGGATGGGCGCCGGTGCCGCGCCAGGCCAGGATGACGAGCGGCGTTTGCTCGTCGCCGTTGCCGGCGGGATTGCCGAGCAGCGCTTTCTCCACGGCGTCGCGGACGACGCCGGGCGAGGCGCCCAGGG
>PLTN01000242.1 GCA_003164495.1 Vulcanimicrobiota bacterium | reverse complement strand
TGTAGACCGTCGGCGGTGCATCGGAAAACTGCAGACGCGCCTCGGCACCGCCGAGCAGCGTGACGAGCTCGTCGTGCACGATCTTGATGACCGACTGCCCGGGCGTGAGCGAGGCCAGCACGTCGGCGCCGACCGCGCGTTCCTTGATCGCGTTGACGAAGTCTTTCGCCACCGCCAGATTGACGTCGGCTTCGAGCAGCGCGATGCGCACTTCGCGCAATACCTCAGCGACGTCCGTCTCGGAGAGACGGCCGCGATTCGACAACCGGTCGAAAATTGCGCCTAGGCGCTCGCTGAGGGCTTCAAGCATATGCTATGCGCTAGCCGAACTCGCGTCGATTTTCGCAACGGCGTCGCCGACCGTCTTGATCTTCTCGGCTTCTTCGTCGGGGATGTCGATGCCGAACTCGGTCTCGAACGCCATGACCAGCTCGACCTGGTCGAGCGAGTCCGCCCCCAAGTCTTCCGTGATCGACGCCTCGGTCGTGACTTCGTTGTCTTCGACGCCGAGCTGCTCGACGATGATCTTCTTGACGCGGTCGAAAGTATCGCTTGCCATGTGACTCCTATGTGTTCCTTGAGATGAGACTAGTGCATCAGGTAGCCGCCGTCGACCACGATCGTTTGACCGGTGACGTAACGGGCAGCATCGGAAGCAAGAAAAGTGACGACACCGGCGACATCGTCGGGGGTCCCCGGCCGGCCGAGCGCGATGCCTTCGAGGAACCCCTTGCGCGCAGCTTCGGGGAGTTCGGCAGTCATCGCGGTTTCGATCAGGCCCGGGGCCACGGCGTTCACCCGAACGTTCCGCGACCCGAGTTCCTTCGCCAACGACCGCGTTAAACCAAGTAACCCGGCTTTGGTCGCAGCATAGACGCTCTGGCCCGGGTTTCCCCCGATGCCCACGATCGAGGATACGACCACGATCGAGCCCCCGCGCTGCTTGACCATCGGTTTGGCCACAGCCGCGCACAGGTAGAACGCCGATTTCAGGTTGACGTCGATCAGCCGGTCGAGGTCGCTTGCTTTCAGGCGCAGGATCAGGCCGTCTTGCGACTGGCCGGCGTTGGCGACGGCGACGTCGATCCGGCCGAACTCGGTCAAGACGGCCGCCACGCCCGCATCGACGGCTGCCTGATCGGCGACGTCGACGGAATGACGGCTGATGCGCGCCTCGGTGCCGGCTGCTGCTCGCACCGCCGCGGCCGTTTCCGCCAGCGCGGCTTCGTCGCGCCCGAAGAGGGCGACGGCATGACCGTGCACCGCCAGGTCGACCGCGATGGCCCGGCCGATGCCGCGGGAGGCACCGGTGATGAGCGCGACCCGGTCGCTCACTGCGAGATCCCGGCGGGTGCGAGCTGCGCGCGGAGTTTTTCGACGCCGGCAACGTCGCCGACGTGTATCGCCTTGGGCGCGCCGGCGACGCGCTTCATCATCGGTGCGAGCACGGGGCTGGCGCCGAACTCGACGATCAGATCGATGCCGGCTGCGATCATCGCGATGGCCGCGTCGTGCCAGCGCACCTCATCGGTGACCGACCGGATCAGGTTGGTTTTGATCTGTTCGATGCTGGTATACGGTTGGGCGTCGACGTTCGAGATGACGGTGAAACGCGGCATGCGCACCGTCGCACCGGCAATGTGTTTGGCGAATTCCGCTTGCGCGGGCTCCATCAGCGCCGAATGCCACGCCCCGCTGACGTTGAGCGGGATGACGCGCTTGGCGCCCGCTTCGAGCGCGAGCTCCCCGGCGACGCGCACGGCGCCCTCATCGCCGCTGATCACGACTTGACCGGGCTGATTGAAGTTCGCGAGCTGCACGCGTCCGGCACCGCGTTCGATTGCGGCGGCGACCGCGTTCCGCAACAGTGCGTCATCGAGCCCGAGCACGGCCGCCATGGCGCCGCGCGAGAGCGATGCGGCACGATGCATGGCGAGCCCGCGCTGGTTGACGAGCGCCAGCGCCGCTTCGAACGTCAGCGATCCGGCCAGCGTAAGGCTGCAATATTCGGCAAACGAATGCGCGGCGCTCACGACCGGCGAGAGCACGTCGCCGACGGCCGCGGCGAGCGCGAGGTTGGTGACGAAGATCGCCGGCTGGCTGTAGCGCGTCTCGCGCAGTTTGTCTTCGTCGCCCTCGGCACAGAGCGCCAGCAGATCGTAGCCGAGCACGCTTTTCGCTTCGTTGTACAGCGCGGCCGCCGCCGGATAGGTCGCGGCAACGTCGGTGCCCATGCCCGGCGTTTGCGAGCCCTGGCCGGGAAAAACGACGCCGATGCGCGTCATCGTTCCCACCAGCGCCACGCCACGGCGCCCCATGACAAGCCGCCGCCGAAGCCGACGAACACGATGAGATCGCCGTCCTTGAGCTTACCGGCACCGTAGGTTTCGGAGAGCGCGATCGGGATCGATGCGGAACTCGTGTTGCCGTATTTATCGACGGTGATGACGACCTTGTCGCCGATCATCTCGAGTTGCTTGGCGGCGGCATCGATGATGCGGCGGTTCGCCTGATGCGGGATGGCGTACGAAATGTCTTTGCGCGTGAGGCCCGCTTTCGCAAGCGCGGCATCGGTCGCTTCGATCATCTTGGTCACGGCGAAACGGAATACTTCGCGTCCCTTCATGACCATCTTGTTCTGTTTCTCGCTGATGCCTTCGGCCGTCAACGGCGCAACCGTGCCGCCGGCCGGTACGAGCAACAGCGACGGGTCGCTGCCGTCGCTCCCGAGTTCGGAGGACAGAAAGTCATTGCGTTCCGCGGCTTCGAGCACGACCGCACCGGCACCGTCGCCGAAGAGCACGGCCGTGCCGCGATCCTCGTAGTTGGTGATCGAGGACAGCTTTTCGCTGCCGACCAGCAACACGCGCCGGTAGACGCCGGATTGGATGAGGCTCGATGCGACGGTCAAGCCATAGATGAAGCCGCTACAGGCGATCTCCATGTCGAACGCGGCGGTGCCGGCGATGCCGAGCTTCGCGGCGAGCACGCTCGCGGTCGCGGGGAAGAGATAGTCCGGGGTAACGGTTGCGACGATGACGCAACCGATGTCCGAGGCCGCGCAGCCGGCGCGCTCGATCGCCATCTTGGCCGCGGCGAGACCCATGTCGCTGGTCGTCTCGTCATCGCGTGCGATGTGCCGCTCGTGCATTCCGGTCCGCGAGACGATCCACTCATCCGTCGTATCGAGAATCTTCTCGAAGTCGGCGTTGGTCATCACGCGTTCCGGAACGTAATGCCCGACGCCCGCCATGCGGACGCCTTGCGTTAGCGGCACTTGCTCCCGTTAGGGGGCACTAGTCGTGGTTGTGGCCGGCGTGGTCGCGTTCGTCGCGCGGCGCGATCACCTGGCGGCCGTCATACGTGCCGCAGAAATCGCACACGAAATGCGGCCGCTTCGGGGTATGGCACTGCGGACACTCAACGGTCGTGACCGGATTGAGTTTCCAGTTTGCCGCCCGGCGGCTACGCGTCTTCGAGCGCGGAGTTTTCCACTTGAGATTCGCCATGATCGCCTTCCATCGCCGGACAGTCGCAACCGCCGCCCGGATTTTTGCTCCGGCCGCAGGTCATGCATAACCCGCGGCATTCCTCATTGCACACCAACCCGAAGGGTAATGCGCTCGTTACTACTTGCCGGACGAGATCGCCGACATCGAAATTCGTACCGTTGAGGACGTTGTTCTCGCCGAAGGGGTCGCTCGCCCCGTCGGGCGGATCGAACCGTTCGTCGACGACGACCCGCAGGGGGATCGCCGCGTCCTCAAGACAGCGGATACATTCCCCCGCGACGCCGACCTCGACCAGCCCGTCGATCTGCACCCCCCGGTCGACGCGCCGCAGATCCAGCTCGGCGTGGGCCGGCTCCGGAAAGCGGAACGAAGAAAATGGGGGCACAACGACGTGCTCGTCGAGCGACATCGGGCGCCCCGTAACCAGTAACGATCCGATGTCAACGACCACTTGAGAACCCGTACCATAGAACGAGGCTCCCCGCGAGGGAAGCCCCATGCCAACCACGGTATTGTAGACCCCCCTCCTACCCTTGTCAAACACATCGGTCCGCGTGGTGCGGTCGCTTACCTTGCCCTTGCCGAACGCCGTCCTCGGCGTGAACGGCCGGCGTGACGAGCATCGCGACGGTCGCCTTCGGACCCCAAATCGTCGCCGCGGCCCAACGCAACGGCCTCGACCCGACGCTTCTGGCTGCGGTCGCCGCTCAAGAGACGGGCGGTCCCGGCTCGAACTCGGGCGCGAACGTCGTGGGCGACGGCGGCCACGGCCACGGCGTCTTCCAGATCGACGACCGCTACCACGCCTTCGCGTCAACCCCGGCCGCGATGGATCCGGCCCAAAATGCCAACTACGCCGCCGGCATGCTCTCGGGGCTGCTTCAGAAGTACGGAGGCAACGTGCACGCAGCGCTCTCGGCGTACAACGCCGGCTCGCCCACGGCGACCGGAACGACCACGGACTGGGGCGGCACGACGCTCGGCTACGCCGATTCCGTGATGACGCACTACGCCCAACTCAGCGGCAGCGCTCGCGATGCGGCGATGCCGGAACTGGCCACGACGAGCGCCTCCGTCAACCAACTCTCCACCTTGGCATCATCGAGCATCGCCATGCCGGCGACCCCGGCGCCGTCCTTGCCGACGACCCAACAGCAAACGCAAGCGCAGCAATCCGCCGCGCAGCCGGCACTCAAAGAAGATTTCTACGCCGACGGCGACGACGCCGAGTAACGAGGAGCACCATGGGATTCAATCCGCTAGGCATGATCGTCGGAGCCGCGACCGGATTTCTCACCGGCGGACCGGTCGGCGCCGCGATCGGTGGCGCGACCGGCGCCGTGGGCGGCACCAATAACCTAACGTCGACCGTCGGTAATCTCGGCAACACCGCCGCCAGCGGCTGGCAAAGCAGCATCCTCGCCATGCAAAANNTACGCGACGTCGCACTCGAACAGAAGAAAGCCGACACCGCCGTGATGAAGAAATTCATCGAGTCGATCGTATGATCGCCCTCCAACCCGCCCCCCTCATCACCCGCCCAGTCCGAACGCAAGCATCGTCCCCATCTCACGCGCAAGCATCGAGCCAAGCTGTCACTCCGAGCCGTTCGACTGCGCTCAGGACAGGCTCTGTCGAGGGGCAGCCGGAATCTCCATCGCTCGAGGAACGGATCGACGCATCGGTCGATGCCGCCCTCGCCGAAGCCCTGGCGAAAGTAAAGACGCCGGCCGACGACGCGCTCGCCAAACAACAGCAAGCCTTCGATCAGATGATGCAGCTCCGCACCGAACAAGAACGCGAAGCGAACGCCATCCGCGAATTCGGCCTAGCTCAACAGAAAAAAGAGAACGATTTCCTGACCGAATACATCCGGATGATCTAGCATCGGGCCTGGGTTCAGCACTGCTCGAGCGCGTAGCATGGACTCACGATTTGCAACGCCGTCGCCCAGTTGATCCCGCCCGGTCGCCAGTTCGTCGGAACGCTTCCAACGCTGCCGTTATTCCCGGATGAACTCCAGTTGAAGGTACTCACGGGCCAGGTACCGCCGAAGGCGGTATATTGGGTGCCGTTCTCCATGTAGATGTTGACGCGGTCGCCGCAGGCACGTCCGCACGTAACCGACGCATAGGCGCCGTAATTGTGCATGGCGATCAGAATTGCTTTTTCCCACGGTGCAGCATTTGCGGCAACGTAACCGATGCTGTTGGAAGCGGTTCCGTTGATCTGGCTGTTCGTCAGAACGAGCTGGAATCGCGAACCGGCCGGTGGTCCCGTGTAGCCGAAGTTCGAGGCGCAGTCCTCGGCATTCGAGCCGGGAAACACTTGGCCCGATTCGCATGGAATATTGATGTTGATCGCGTGGAGAATCGTGCCGCTGGAAATTTCGGCGACGGTTGGTTCCGACATGGTCGCCATCATCAAGCCGTTGGCCACGTCTCCGCCGCCACGACCAGGAGACGTCAACGACATGCCGTTCGGATCGACGCCCGTGCCGGTAATGTTCGCCCATGCCAGGCCGATGACCGACAGAGTGGATCCTCCGTTGTAGGCTGGCCTCTGGCCATAGAGCCCGTATTCCGTACCGTTTGGTTCGATGACGGCCATCTGGCAATCGCCCGGACAAATGGCGGCAAACGGACGTGCCTGAGACGGAATGTTGATCGACACCGAACTGCTTTGGCAGTATTGCGTGCAGGTCACGGTAACGACGGGGTCCGTCAACTTCGCGATATAGACCGGGAAAGCACCGGAATCTTCACCGCGAAAAAAGCCGAACTCGAGGTCACCGGCGCTGCTCATTGCGGAAATGATCTGACTGGACCCGGAGGCGAGCGTCGCTCCGCTGTCCGGCAGGGCGTTGTTGAGCGGGCACGGCGCGGCGGGATTTTTTGTCGCGTTCACGCAGTAGGGCCGAAAACTCGTCGGCCACGGTTGCCCGTTCACGATTTCGGTGAAATTTGCCGCGGAGCCGGCGCCGGGCGCCGGCGTGACGCTGAGTGCAGCCACCACCGGCGGGAGTGCTGGTGCCGTCGATGCCGCTGGGTTCGCCGGTTGGGTCGCCGGTTGGTTCGCCGGTTGGGTCACCTGGGTGGGGTTGCTCAGCCCAGGAGCGCTGGCTCCACCGGAGCCGCCGCATCCGGCGAGCGAGATTAGGGCCACCGACAGCATGAAAAAGGCCGTCGCGCAAGTAGGCGCAGTGTTCAATGAAAGCCTCGAGCAAGCAGAGTGCCATCCCCTAAACGGGGGTGACGAGTGTCACACTTGTACGATATCGCACTTGGACTAGGTACGTTATTTGTCGCAGGACGATAGTCCTGGGCTCGCTTCCTGATCAAAGAAAGAACAAGCGTGCGAACCGCAGCTTCATTGGCTGAACTCTAACTTGTTCAGCTAGGCTAGCGCAATATAAAGTCGGCCGACGGCGACGTCCGCCGCTAACTCGGCCTACCTCAACGGGCCAGCGGTCCTCCGCCCGGTTCGCTCGCGGCGACCCAGGTATTCCGGCCTTTGTCCCAGCGCACGACATAGACGCTGGAAATCGTCAGGCCGCGCTGCGGATGGTCGGCGAAGTCGTAGATGCCGGACGCGCCCGGCAGGGCGTGCTGCGAGGCCAGGTACGCACGAATTTGCGCGGCGCTCGCGCCGAGACCGAGCTTCTTGAGTGCTCCGATGATTGCGAATGCGGAATCCCAGGCAAAGACATACCCTTGCTGGGCAACGATTCCAGCTTTGGTGAGCGCGCCTTTGAATGCGGTCATCGCCGGCGCGACGTGCTTATCGATATGCGCACCATCGGCCATCGGTCCGGGTGCGGAAAAATAGAGTTCGGGCGGCATGATTGAATCGAACTGCTTCATCTCGGCGTATGTCAAGTTGCCGGCACTCGTGCCAAGCGGAAGATCGATCCCCGCATCGCGCACGCCGCGCAACAGCGTCCCGAGCGGCGAGCCCGTCGCCCACGTGATGATCACGTTCGGATCCGCCGCCTTGATGCGCGACATTTGGGCCGCCACATTGATGTCGGTCACGTTGAAGTGCTCTCGTGCGACTACTTGCACGCCCGTGCCGGCCGCCGTACTCAAGGCAGCGTTGATGTTGGTTTCCGCGTCTTGGCCGGTGGCGTCGGTGGAGACGATGTACGCCAGCCTGGTCCATCCGCGTCCCTTGAAATAGCGAATCATCGCGCCGACCGAATCGATCGTCGAGAAGTTGATGGAAAACACGTAGCTTCCGGTTTTCGGTTGGAAGCCGTTCGAAAGGCAGTAGTTGAACGGGCCGTTGTCCTCTACGAGCGCGGCGATGACCCGGCATGGTGCAACGAGCGTGGATCCGAGGATGACCTGCACGTGTTGGGCGATCAGCTGCGAGGCGAGTTGCGCCGCAACTTGCGGGCTCGACTGATCGTCGGTGATCGAAAAATGAATCGGCGTGCCGTTGATGCCGCCGGAACTGTTCACCACTTGCTCGACGAGGGTATATCCCGCGGCTTGATCTTGCCCGAGAAACGCGCCCGACCCGGTCAGCGAAAGAATCGCGTTGATCGTGTAGGGCTCAGCGCTGCGCGCCGGCACGCTGCACAGCACCATCAGGACAGCGATCCAAGCAATCAAAGAACGTTTCATGTGCACGAACCCCACAGCGTCCAGTTATTCCGTCACGGGTCGAATACGCGCGAGCAGTCCAGTCGACTTGAGCGCAGCGGCAATCAGGCCGCCGTCGAGTTCGATCGACTCGCCGGTGAGATACGTGCTCTCGTCACCGGCCAGAAAGACGGCGAGGTTGGCGCAGTCTTCCAACGTACCGATCCGGCCGATCGGAACCGTCAAGTTTCGCTTGGCCAGCTCGCCCGGAATCTGATACGTATCCTCGTTGAGCGCCGTGCGAAACCAGCCCAGGCTCATCGAGTTGACGCGAATCTTCCATTTGGCGAGTTCGATCGACGCCTGCAGCGTCAACGATTCGAGTGCGGCCTTGCTCACCGAATAGGCGCCGCGACTCGGGTAGGTCGTTCGCGCGGAGATCGACGTCATGTTGATGATCGAACCGCCGCCCGCGTCACGAATGGCCGGCGCGGCATGTTGCGTGCAGATGAGCGCGCCGGTTAAGTTGACCTCGAGCACGCGGTTCCAGTCGCTAAGATCGAGATCGACGAGGTCGGCATGTGAGGCGCCGGTGACGCCCGCATTGTTCACCAGCGCATCGAGCCGCCCCCAGCGCGAAATGCACTGCGCAACCGCAGCTCGCACGGATTCCGGCTGCGTGACATTACCGACGATGCCCAGCGCTTCGTAGCCCTGCGCCGTATTGGCGCGCTCGAAGTCGTGCGTGATGTCGGGCTTGATCTCGAGGATCGCAACCGATGCACCCTCGGCGCAGAAGCGATCGGCCATACCGCGCCCAAGCCCCGCACCGCCACCCGTGACCAGGGCAACCTTTCCCGCTAATCGCTTCACGTATACCGGCTTTCCGGGCGATCCAGCCCGTAGTGCTCGCGTAGCGTCGTGCCGGTGTACTCGTGCCGGAAGACGCCGCGCTGCTGCAAGATCGGGACGACGTAGTCGACGACGTCGGTCAAACCACCGGGCAGTTCCGCCGGCATGATGTTGAACCCGTCGGCGGCGCCGCGCTCGACCCAATCGATCATGTGGTCGGCGACTTGCTCGGGTGTTCCGGCCACGACGCGATGCCCCGCGGCGGCGGCGAAGCGGCGCAACAGGTTGCGCAGCGTGAGGCCCGGTTCGCGTTCGATCAGATCGAAAGTGAGCTGCGCGCGGCTTTTCGCCCCTTCAATTTCCTTCGGACGCGGCAGCGCGTGCAACGGTACCGGCTCGTCGAGCGAGAAACCGCTCAAATCCACCCCGTTGAATCGCTGCGAAAGCGTAAGCAGCCCGAGTTCCGGGATGGTGAGATCGTTGAGTTCTTGCTCGATCGCTTTGGCTTCAGCTTCGGTCGAGCCGATGATCGGGCATAGGCCCGGTAAGATGGAGATGCGGCTTGCATCACGGCCCAGCGCCGTGGCCCGCGTTTTGATGTCGTTGTAAAAGGCCTGTGCTTCGCCAAGGTCTTGTTGCGCGGTGAAGATCGCCTCCGCGTAGGTTGCCGCGAACGCGCGCCCGTCATCCGACGATCCGGCTTGGACGAGCAGCGGCCGTCCTTGCGGCATGCGCGGAATGTTGAATGGCCCGTTCACGTCAAACGCGGCGCCGTGATGATCGATCCGATGGACGCGGGTCGTATCGACGTAGACGCCGGCCTCACGATCGATCACGGTGGCGTCGTCTTGCCAACTATCCCACAGCTTCATGACGACATCGAGGTACTCGGCCGCACGCGCGTAGCGCTCGGCATGCGAGATCAGTTGTACCATTCCAAAGTTGCCGGCCGCATTCGCATCCCACGAGGTGACGATGTTCCAGCCGGCTCGGCCGCCCGTGAGGTGGTCGAGCGAAGCAAACTGGCGCGCCAGATTGTAGGGCTCGGTGTACGTCGTCGATTGCGTGGCGACGAGACCAATGCGCTCCGTACACGTCGTCAGCGCCGCCAACAGCATCATCGGATCGAAGCGCCCCTCCGCCCGGTAGCGCACGTTACCCAGAGCCAACCGGTCGCCGAGAAAGAACGAATCGAACTTGCCGCGTTCCGCTGTACGCGCGATCTCTTGATAGTAACTCAGTTCGCCTAATCGCTCGGGCTGCGTGCGCGGATAGCGCCACGCCGCTTCGTGGTGCCCGGCGTTGGCTACAAAGATGTTGAGGTGCAGGTTCGGTTTTTGCGCCATCAGTGCGGAGACGTATACGCCTTGGCGCGCCGGACGACGGCGCCGGTGTCGAAGCGGTTGAAATCGTCGACGAACTGATTGGTGTAGAGCGTGTCGAGTTTCGGATCGACGGTGATCAGCCCGCCGGCTTTGAGGGCCGTTATCTCCGCCGTCCAATCCTTATCGCTGAAGATGCCCCACTTCTTCGGTTCCCCGGACTGCCATTGCGTCATGTGTTGCAGTCGAATGAGCAAGATCGGCAGCATCTCCTTCATCCCATCGGCGTCGGAGCCGGGCGGTTTCAGCTCCGGATAATGCCGCCAGAGCGAGCGCAGACACTCCGGCGGGTTGGCGTTGCAGGCAACGGTGCCCTCAGCCGCGATGCGCCCGAACTTCCCGACCAGGTCCGGCCGCTCGCGGATCATCTTGTTGGTCATCGGAAACGCATGGCTCGAGACGCCGTCGAACTCCGGCGGATACGGCAGCACCCGCACCGGCGTGCCGTCGATACGGAGCTTCGCATCGGTGATATCGAAGAGGTTAAGCGCGTCGATCTTGCCCGAGCGCAGCGCTTCGAACGCCGTCGCTCCGGTACCGACCGCCTTCAACGCCGCTTCGGTCATCGGCGTTCCGCCGAACGACAAGGCGCCGACGCCGATGGTCTTTCCGGCGAGATCCTTCAACGATTTGATCGGGCTTTTATCGAGCACGGAGATTTCCCAAATCGAGTTGCGCGCCGAATTATAGACGAAGCGAAAATCGAAGTCGGGCTTGCCGGGCTGGCGCGAGATGATGAGCGGGTCGAGCGTGCTGAACGTTGTGAAAAGCGAACCCTTCATCAACTGCGGCAGGATCACGCCCGAGCCGTCGAGGGCGACCGTGGATAGCGTGATGTTTTCTTGGCTGATGAGTCCGAGGTCTTCGGCAAACGTGAACGGCGCGTAGCCGACCGAGACCGGGCCCGACCAGGCGAACACGATCGTTTCGGGTCCGGCCGCACGCGCCGGCAACAGCGCCGCTACCAGCAGTACGAAAATGAGTGCGAGGCGGGGATACATAG
>PLTN01000161.1:30940-48609 GCA_003164495.1 Vulcanimicrobiota bacterium | reverse complement strand
TAGCCCGATTCTTGAGCATGCCGACCTAGAAATGACATTTGCTGCTGCGTGTGAATATGCACAAATGGATGCAAATACCCATAAGGACTTGCGACTGGTCACATACTCGAACGTACGTTCGAGACATTCACTTCTAAACACGCTGTCGAGTATGTCCCACCTCGGCTCGACGAGTTGATCGTCGGTGTGATTGCGGAGGGCTGTATCGCAACGTAATTACAGCCGGGATCCTCTCGAATCGTTCCACTGGGGGTAACCATCACATGTCGAAGCGCCTCTTCCACATCCTTGCGGTCACCATGGGTTTGCCGCTTGCCGTCCTTGCACTGGCGGGCGCCGCACCCAGTGATCCGTTGACCTCGGTGGCGGCTCCCGTCAGCAAGCAAACGGTCCCTCATGACGCCTCCACCGGATGGGTGCTGTACGGCTTCGTCAAGGACGCACAACTCCAACCCGTTTCAGGTGTCACGATTTTTCTTGTCGACAGCCGGAATGTCTATCAACCAACATTCGGGTCAACCAAAACAGACTACCGCGGGTACTTCCTACTCAATTACGCCGGCACCACAACGCCGGCGAGTTCTCCGACGCCGGGCGCAGGGCAACTCTTTATCGAGATCACCAATGCCAAAAGTCAAGCTGTCTATCGGAGCACCAACCCCTTCATGCCTGTACCGGGCAGCAGCACCAACTACCAGACCATCGTGCTCCCCGCAACATCTGCACCACATTAACTCCAAGCAGCGCGACGATTCACGGTGTGCGCCCCGTTGCCTCACCGTGGGGCCGTAGGAATCAACGGCCCGGGGCGGTATTCCGGCGATAAACCATTGGGAGGGTTGATCGTGCCGATAATCCTAACCGCAATCGTCGTCCTCGCGTTGGTAGCGCTCTTCGCGGTGCCGGCGCTTGCCGCGCGGCCCGGTGTCGCGGGGGTCGCGCAGCCGACGATCGTCGCCGCCGTAGGCGACAAGACCGGTGTCCAACTCAAGCTCGATAGCGCGATCAATGGTGAGATCAAGCTCGATCTCTCATCGAGCAAGCTCGCGGACAAGTGGCGGGTCACCTCGCTGAAGTGCGATGACGTGACCGTCGTTGCCACCGGCTCGCAGGGCGTCGTCGGGACCACCAAAGCGGCGCCTGCACCCGGCGATCCGACGAGCTGCGTCTACTCGCTGAAGGTTCCCTCGGGAGAGGCGCTGAGCGTCTATGCCGTTCTCGGATCGGGGCAATCGGTCGGTATCACCGGGCTACACAAGTTGGCCGACGGCTCGTACGCGAAAGTTTCGACCACGTCGGATCTGAAGACGGAGAACTTCCTTAAAATCGACTCGCTGAAGGGCGGCTTGCAGACCGTAAAATTGTCGACCGGTGGAACCGAGACGCTGCCGCTCTACATCAAGCTCGAAGGCTGACGAAATCCGAACGCTTCTTGCGCTGTCGCGAGAAGCATTGCTGCACGTTTTACGCGGTGTACCTCACCGGCGACGAGATCGTTCGCGTAGCCCGGACGCTCGATACGCCGCCATGGACGTTCACCATCGCCGTTCCGACGGCTGATGCCGCCGACGATGCGTTCGCGCTCGACCACTCCACCCTGCGCTACCGGGCCGCGCTGACGAAACTGCCCGATGGCGCCGAGCGCGAGCGGTGCATCTTCCTGCTCCGCCTCTCGGATGGCACGGCTCGTTGCGGCCTCGGTGAGTCACGCCCCGCACCGTGCCGCTCGTTCCCGAGCGAGCTTCACGAAGGCGAGTTGCGGGTTTCGGCCGCGGGCTGCACGTGTCGCGACTGGTCGCTCGACGACATCGATGTGGAGAGCGATCGCGCGTTACTGCTCGCCGAGTCGCGCGCCCGCGCCGAGTACGCGGGCCTCGTTCGCAACTGGAACGCGCACGTCGCCGCGGCGACCGTATCCGAACCGTTTGCCTACCAGGACTTCTGTCGTTTCCTACTCGATCAGTACGCCCTCGCCCGATGAGTTTCGGCTGCACGACCTGCAGCGGCGAATGTTGCCGCCTGTACCTCGTCCACGTTAGCGGCCGCGACGCGGTCACGATCGCGCGCGGACAGGGATTGGCATTCGAGCAGTTTATCGACATCGTAGCCGAAGCCGAGCCGACCGGGGCGGGCTTCACGCTCGACGGCAGCGGCGACACGTTCGCCTTGTCCCTGCGCCGCCGTCCCGACGGCGCGTGCTCGTTCCTCGTGGGCTTGACGGACGGCTCGCAGCGCTGCGGGATCTACCCCCAGCGGCCGTTCACGTGCGCGGTCTTCCCGCTGCGGTTGTACCGCGGCAGCGTCGACATCCGTCCGGATGTCATCTGCGAGCCCAACGGCCGGCGCATCACGGCTGTCGACCTCCCGCACGCCCGCGCGTTACTCGTCCGCGCATCGTTCGAGTGGACCGTCTACGCGTGGGTCGTCGCGGCCTGGAACGAGGCCCGCGAAACGGTTGGAGGCCGGCTCGACGAGCGCGCGTACTTCGACTACGTCGGCGCCGCCTACGACGCGATCGACGCGACGCTGGCGGACCGCCCGCCCGTGGAAACCGCAAACGCGATCGAGCACTGGATGGACGGCGTCCCGGCGGCCGACGTCACCGCCGATCGGAGCGAACTCGAACGAGCGCTGGGCGCCGCGCTCGCGCCGGTCGCGCCGAATCGAGTGCGTGCGCTGCCCACGCCGTAACCGGCACGTCCTTCAACAGCGGCGCAGGGATGCACAAGCTCCCGACGATGGCGGCGTTCGTTCGATATAACATGCCATACGGATCCGCGCCGAACACGTTGACCGCACAACAAGCGTATGATGTGTCGGCGTACGTCCTCTCCCATTCGCGTCCAAAATTTAACGGTCAGCGGACCATTGCATTCCCTCCGCGCAAGGCGTCGTTCTACTAAGAAGCCGGCCGGTTCGCTCCGTTCAACGGAGCATGGCCTGCCGTCATGGCGGCGATCAGCGGCCCGAGGTGCGGGATGAACGGCTGCGCCCGGCCAACGGCGCTGCGGTAGAGCGGCTGTCGTACTTGCAGATTGCTGGCCGTCCGGACCGGCCGCCGCGCTTCGTGGAACAACAAGCACGCCGGATCCCACGGCAGACCGCAAAACGCGATGATCCGCCGGGCCTCGGTTTCGAAATCATCGACCAGCGTTTCATAGCCGACGTCGAGCAGCCGATCGGGCGGAACGAACCGGCGCCAGCGCTCCGCCAGTTCGACGTTCCGGGCATAATATGTCCCGAGTTCGCGCAAGTCATATGAGAATGGGACCAAGTGATCGGAAAAATTCGTGGCAAAACACGAGAAGCACGTGTCGAGATCGTCGCGCTCGATATGAATGATTCGCGCGTTCGGCAGCATGACGTGGATCAGCGGAACGAGTTGCAGATGCTCCAACGTCTTGTCGGTGAGGCGCGTACCGCGTTGAAGAAAGCGTTCGGTTTCACGTAGATAGCGGTCGCCGATGAGGCGCACTCGGGTTCGGAGTTCGTCTACCGGCAACGCCGGCGTGAAGGGCCACGCTTCGCGAACGATCGGTCCGAGTATACTGACCTCGCCGGCGGCGGAAACCGCCGGATGCGCCGCGAGCAGCTGTTCGACCAGCGTCGAGCCCGATCGGGGCATACCGACGATGAAGATCGGGCGCTCGGAATCATTGCCGCACCCGCGCAGCTCGTCCATGAGCGGGTTGGCGAAGGCCGCCTCAAGCGCATCGACATATGCCAGTGCGGCTGACTCGTCGTACTGAATATCGGCGCGCTTTAGCGTGTTGCCCGCGAGGAAGTGCGCGAACGCGTCTTCGGTGTTCCCTTCTCGTTCAAACACGTTGCCTAATGCGAAATGCAGATCGATCTGTTCGGCGTGGGGGAGCGATTCGATGGCGCTGCCGAGCTTCTTCATCGCCTCGACGTGAGCCGGCTTGATGCGCTTCGATCCACCGGTGACGAGCGGCAAATACAAGCTGCCGTTGCGGGGCGCTAATTCGATCGCGCGATCGAGCCACATCATCGCCTCGTCGACGTCACCGGTCTCGAGGAGCGTTTTTCCGAGGTTGCTGGCCGTATTCGCGCTGGCCAGATCACGATCGAGGGCACGGCGGTAGGCGGCGGCAGCTTCTTCCAAACGCCCCAAGCGGCCGAGGGCCACGCCCAGACCATCGAGCAGCTCAGCGGAGTCCGGGGTGCGTTCCAACGCCGTTTCGAATCGCGCGCGTGCTTCGTCATAGCGCCCTAAGCGCAACAGGGCATTGCCGACGCGGCAGTGCGTCGACGGCGAGTCCTCGTTGAGCTCCAACGAACGTTCGAAGAGTGCCAGCGCTCCCAGCGGGTCACCCACCTCGGCCAGGGCGACGCCCAGCACGTCGAGACTCGGCGCATAGTCCGGGCGCAGCACCAATGCGCGACGGAGAGCAACGATCGCTTCGTTTGCCCGTTGGGCCTTTAGCAGCGTGAACCCGAGATTGTGGTGCGCATCGGCATAACGGTCATCGACCACAATTGCGCGCTGATAATAACCGATCGACTCAGCGTACCGCTCGAGGCGTTGCAACGTCGCGGCTGCGAGAAACAATGCTTCGAAGGATAGCGGACGCCGTTTGATGGCCAGAAGAGCAAGCGAGAGTGCTTTGTTGAGCGAACCGGCGTTCGCGGCGGCGCGGCAGGCAGCAATCGTCTCCGCAAATTCTTGGCGAGCCTGACGACGGGGCATGCAAGGAGCCTTCGCCGGCATCGAGTCCGGAGCCGCCCTCGATAGTGACGGCGCGCATGCGATGGTCGCGCCCTAAGCGATTTCTAGTTGTCCCAACTCGACGACGCGTCCGCGTTGGCCCGCGTGAATGACCGTCGTCGAATCGTCTTGGAGTAGAATCGCCGGTCCTTCGACGGTTGCGCCGGGGACGAGTTTCGTCCGGTCGTAGAGCGCGGTCGTACTTGGTTCGCCGTCGATGAGCGTGACGCGGCTGCCGGTTCGTGCATCGCTCGCCGCGCCGGTCGCGGTGAAGGGGGAAGCGATCGATGCTTGCGGTACGCGGGCCACGGCCGTGACGCGGTAGTTGACGATTTCGACGCGTTCGTCCGGCGCGCTGTGGCCGGTGAGCTTGTCGTGCTCGGCGTCGAACCGCGCGCGCACCTCGACGAGGTCCTGTGCGGTGCGCGGCAGTTCGGGTACGGGGATCGTCAACTCGTAGCCTTGCCCGGCATAGCGCATGTCGAGGCGGTACTCGAACGACAGAAGCTCCGGCGCGAAGCCTTGAGCGACGAGGTCGCGGGCGCCGTTTTCGCTTAGACGCGCGAAAAGCTCCGTCACTCGCTCGACCGCGACGTCACCGATCGACCCGAGTTCGGAGATCACGTAATCTTGGCGAACGTCGGAGAGCAAGAGGCCCAGTGCGCTGAAGGCGCCCGGGAACGCCGGTACGAGAACGCCGCGCATGCCCAGCTCGCGCGCGATCGCCGCCGCGTGCAGCGGGCCCGCGCCGCCGAAGGCGAGCAAGTGAAAGTCGCGCAGGTCGAAGCCGCGATTGGACGAGACGACCTTGATTGCTTCTTGCATCTTCACGTTGATGATCTCGACGATGCCGCGCGCTGCCGCTTCGACCGTGATGCCGAGCGGATCGGCGATTACCGTTTTGATCGCACGCTCGGCGGCGGCGCGATCGAGGCGCAGCGTCCCGCCCGCCAACGCGTTGTCTTCGCTGAGAAGGCCAAGCACGACGTTCGCGTCGGTGATCGTGGGTTGCGTTCCGCCGCGCCCGTAGGCGGCCGGTCCCGGTTGCGCGCCGGCGCTGGCGGGTCCCACTTGCAATTCGCCCGCGCCGTCGATCCAGGCGAGGGTTCCGCCGCCCGCGGCCACCGTATGGATGTCGAGCATCGGCACGAGCACGTCGCGTCCGTGAACCTTGCCGCCCATGCGGCGCACCGGCTGACCGTTCTCGATCAGCGCAACGTCGGTGCTCGTTCCGCCCATGTCGAACGTGACGATCTTCGCGAAGCGCGATTCCGCGACGATGCGGCTCGCGGCAACCACGCCCGCCGCCGGGCCGCTGAGGATCGTTTGCACGCTGCGGTTTGCCGCCGCCTCGAATGATGCCACGCCGCCGTTGGAACGCATGATGTAGCGCTGCCGCGTCGTCATGCCGAGCGCGTCGAGCGCGGTGCCGAGCGCGACGATGTAGCGTTCCAGCAGCGGGTTGAGATACGCGTTCACGACGGTCGTCGAGAGCCGGTAGTATTCGCGGATCTGCGGCGCAACGTCGGAGGAGAGCGAACAGTTCACGTGCGGCGCGAGTTCCGCGATCAGCGCACCCAGACGCCGTTCGTGCTCGGGGTTGCGGAACGAAAAGAGAAAGCTGACCGCGGCCGATTCCATGCCGCGCTCGACGAGCGTCGCGATCGCGCGGCGCGCGGCGGCTTCGTCGAACTCGATGAGCACGCTCCCGTCGAAAACGATGCGCTCCGGGACTTCTGCCGTGAGGTACGGCGTCACGAGCGGCGCCGGCTTCTCGAAAAACAAGTCGTAGGTCGTGCTGCCGTAGGGGCGGCTCTGCTCGCCGACTTCGTAAATGCCGCGAAAGCCTTCAGTGACGAACAGACCGACCTTGGCGCCTTTCTCTTCGAGGATGGCATTGGTTCCGACGGTCGTGCCGTGCGAAAAGAACGCGATGTCCGCCGCATTCGCACCGCTGCGCGCGAGATAGGCGGCGGTGCCGTCGACGATGCCGTCGGCCTCATGCCCGCGCGTCGACGAAACCTTGAAGACCGCGATCGCGCCGGTCGCCTCGTCGAGGACGACGAAGTCGGTGAACGTTCCGCCGGTGTCGACGGCAATGCGCAGGCGACTCAAGGCAGACGGCCGGCGTCCAATCCGTAATCGCGCACGGCGCTCTCGCGCGAAACGTAGCCATTGCGCACGTCCTCGATCACGGCTTCGGGCGGCCGCTTTCGCGCATCACCGAGGCCCCCGCCGCCGCCCCGCTCGAACCGGATCCGATCGCCGGTCGTCAGCGCGACGCCCGCGAAGCGCGACGGCAGCGATTGCGCTTCGGGCGAGTCCGGGTGCAGCGTGCAGCTTGCCGGCCTGCCGTCGGCGCCGCCGTCGCGTCCCGCCGCGGCGATCACGTGGCCGTGACCGCGAAACGACAGCGACGCCGTGGATGCGAGAATCTCCACATCGCGCCGCGCGGCGAGTCCGCCGCGATATTCACCGGCACCGCCCGAGTCTTGGATCAACTCGAAGCGCCGCACGCGGGTGGGAAATTCGCTCTCGAGAATCTCGATCGAGGCGCTTCGTGCGTTGGAGAGGAGCACCGCAACGCCCGACGGGCCGTCGGATCCGGCGCGCCCGCCGTACGCCGATCCCGCGAGTTCGTATTGCACGAAGCGCGAGCCGTCATCACGAACGCCGCCGAGCGAGATCGTGCCGAAGCCGCCGACGCGCGCGACGCGCCGGTGCGGAACGAAACCGCTGAGCGCCTCGATGCACGCTTCGGTAACGGCCAGCGTCGAGGGGATGTAGGAGTTGGTCGGCGCCGGAAAGTTCGGATGCACGATCGAGCCCGGGCGCAACTGCAATTCGATGCAGCGCGAGACGCCGCCGTTGTTCGCGAGCGTGGGATCGATCATCGCGATCAAGGCGTACGACACGCAGCCGCGCACGAGCGCCGGATGGATGTTGATCGGCTCGTCGACTTGATCGTCGCAGCCGGTGAGATCGAACGTGATGCTGCGATCGCGCTTCTCCACGCGCACGTGAAAGCGGACGATCGGCTTTGCCGGATTGCCGACTTCGAGAAACGACTCCGCCTCGTGGACGCCGTCGGGCCACGTGGCGAGCGCCGCGCGGATCTGCCGCTCGGTCGCATCTTGCTTGCGCGCGAACGCGGCCAGCAGCACGTCGCGGCCGTAGCGCTCGATCGTCTCGAGGATTCGCCGTTCACCCAAACGGGCGACGCCGATCTGGCCGCGGATATCGCCGAGCACGAGTTGCGGCGTACGGCTGTTGGCGCCGAGGATCGCCTCGACTTCAGGCACGGTTTTACCGCCGCGCACGAGCCGGACCGGCGGATACTGCGTGCCTTCATGAAAGATGTCGCGCGCGTTGCCGTTCGCGGTGCCGGGGATCGGCCCGCCGAGATCGCTCTTGTGCGCGATGCTCGCGCAGAACCCGATCAGCTCGCCCTCGGAAAACACCGGCGCGACGACGGCCATATCCATCGAGTGCGGCACGCCGCCGAGATAGGGATGGTTCGTGATGAATACGTCGCCGGGCCCGATATCATCGAACGCCGCACGGATGTTGCGCACGACCGCCGGCAGGCACGTGACGTGCAGCGGCAAGATCACGTGCTCGCCCACCACGTCGCCGCCGGCATCGAGGATCATGCAGCTCGCGTCCTGCGATTCGCGGATGATCGTCGAGTAGCCGGTTCGGAAGATGCTCTCTTGCATCTCGCCGACGATGCCCGAGAGCCGGCTCGCGATGACCTGGTAGGTTACCGCGTCAAGTTGCAAGGGCGACTTCGACCGGTTCGGGATGCTCGGCCAGCAACCGGCCGTACCCGAGGCGCGGCTCGCGCACGTGCAAACGGTTCTGAATCGCCCACAGGCGCGCCATCTGCGCGTGCACGACGGGAACGCCGAAGTCGTTTTCCATCAACTGCACGATGTCCGTGACTTTCCAGCCCGAACCGAGCATGTAGATGCCGTCCGCGCCGGGGTTCTCGATGAACGTCTTGCGCGTATGTGCGTAGACTTCGTGCGACGAGAGATTCTGCGCCCGGTCGAAATCGACGTCCATCCCGGCCATCGCCAGCACCTCGATGCCCGCGTCGCGGAAATACTGCGCGAATGTTTCGTTGATGTCCCCGCGAAAGTACGAGACGCCGACGATGCGCCGGATGCCGAGCGCGCGCATCGCCTCGACCTGCGTCTGCGGTGCCGTGACGATCGGCACGCCGTACGCGCGCTCCCAGCGCTGCACGATCTCGCGTTCGCCGGCCAAACCGTGCACCATGAACGGCGGCGCGCCTTCGGGATGGATCAGCTCGACCGGCACGCCGGCCAGCGTCTTGACGTGCTCTTCGAAATGATCCAGCACGCCCTTGAACTCATCCGCCGTGCCCTTGCGAATGTTCACGAACAGCGGTAGAACGCCGATGCCTTCCGGCAGCAGACGGATGAACTCTTCGATGCCGCCCAGCCGCATCGTCGGCTTGATGATGCCGACGCTGCCGCGCCAGCTCGATGAAATAGCCACGTGCTAGCTCCTCGCCGCTTCGGCGACTTTGGGGGTCAGTAACCGGCCGATTCCGGAACCGACGTAATCGACGACGTGTTCGCCCTCGACGATCGTGTGCTGCATCCGGCCGATGCCTTCGAACTCGATCGACACCGTCTGGCCAACCTGCACCCACTTGTGCAGATCGAGCGAACAGCCCGTGCCGATGGTTCCGGTGCCGAGCAACTCGCCCGGCTGCAGCGTCTCGTTGTCGGATGCGTACGCGACGAGCTGATGCGTCAGCACCGAACGCGGCGAGCTCGTGTTGCCCTCAAACCACACTTCGCCGTCGACCACCACGCGAACGTCGAGGTTGTCCACGTCGAGTTCATCGGGGGTCACCAAACACGGCCCGACCATCGTGGCGAAATCTTTGGACTTCGCCGGTCCGAGCGTGTCGCGTTTCTGTCCGTCGCGGCTGCTGCAGTCGACCACGATCGTGTAGCCGGCGATCGCCGCGAGCGCTTCGTCTTCGCTCATGTTCCGCCCGGTCCGGCCGACGACGATCCCGAGTTCCGGCTCGAGGTCGAGCTTCTTCGTATAGTACGGATACGGGATCGGATCTTCGGGCCCATAGATCGATTCGGGGCTGCCCTTGTAGTAGGGCGGCCACTTATACCAGTTCTCGGGCTTGTAGCGGCGCACCGCGAGGTCGCTGCCGTCGCGCAGGCTGCCGTGTTCTTCGTAGATCGAGAAGTCGCGGAACGTCGTGGGCCGCGGTAACGGCGAGAGCAGCCGCACGCACGCCCGCGGATGAACGATCTGCTCGCCGTTGCGCCCGAGTACCGCGCCCGTGTTCTTGGCGCGCACGTGCGCCAGCGCGAGTTCGGCGGCTTCTTTCGATTTGTGTCCGCCGCGCAGCCAGCCGATCATGTCGGGCGGCGTGCGCAACTGCGCCAAGCCTTCCGGTGTCGGCTCGTCGGTCGCTTCTTGCAGGTAGAGCGTGTACGCGAGCGTCAGGTCGACGACGCGCCCGTCTTGGTCGTTGTCGAGCAGCGCGCCGAGACGGCGTTGCGGCCCGAGCGGTGTCGCGATCTGGAAGGTGACGAGTTTCATCGCTAGTGCGCGCCGGTTGTGACTTCGAGATGGCCGGGCCAGTGCCAGCGCTTGAGCGGCTCGCCGTTCGCGATCTTCGCCATTTCGCGACTCCACAGCTTGCGCAGCAAGATCACGATCTTGTCGGACTGACCGAGGCGCTCGTGCACGCGATCGACGATCAAGCCTTGGCCGCGCTGCGCGACGTAGTCTTGCAGGTTGACGCTCTTCGCCAGCTCGCCCACATCCTCAACCGTCAGGCGCGAGCGCCCGGCCAGGATCTCGTTACCGAGCCGCTGGATCTCGAGCCACTGGGCGCCGCGCCCGGAGTTGCGCGGGTTCTGCGGGTGCGCGCGATAGCGATCGGCTGCCGCACCGTCGACGTGCGCGATGGTCAGGTTGAAGTTGTGGTAGCTCTGGTCGTCGATCGGCACTTTCCACGCGACGAAGTCGCGCCAGCCGCTCTCGGCATCGACCGGCCACACCTTGATGTGCAGCGTGTTCGGCATCTCGAAGTGGCTCACGCGCACGCTGCCGTTGTCGTAGATGTCGCGAAAGATGAAGCCGTATTCCGTTTCGTCGGCCGAGAACTCGACGATGCTGCCCTCGAGCGTCCCGACCTTTTTCTCATCACCCTTGAAATCGGACAGGCGGCTATCCGAGTAGAAGTTGGACTTGCGGTGCACCCAGCTGACGTGCAGCGTGTCGACCGAATTCTCCATGTTCTGGTAGAAATTGTAGGGCACGTCCATCATGACCGCATCGACGACGCAGCCCGACTCGAATTCCGGATAGCGCGGCATCGGCGGCGGATCGCCCTCGCCGAGATAGGCGAACACGAGACCGAGATACTCTTGCACCGGATAACTCGGGATGCTGACCTTGGACGCAAAGCCCGGGTTCTCGACGGCTTGCTCGACGCATTGCCCATGTTCGTCGTACTTCCAGCCGTGGTAAAAGCAGCGGATGCAATCGCCCTCGATCCAGCCGACCGACAGCTGCGTGTTGCGGTGCGCGCAGCGTCCGGCCACGAGGTGCGGCGTTCCGGTCTCGCCGCGATAGAACGTGAATTCCTCGCCCATCACCTGAACCGGAATCGCGCGGCCGGCTTCGACCGAATCCGAGAGCGCCACCGGCTGCCACACCGAACGCATGAGCTTGCCGCCCAGCGTACCGGGTCCGGTATGGGCGTAATCGGTGTAACGCTCAACTGCAGAAAGCATCGTCATCGCTCCGTGTGCTCTAGTCCAGTGATTTCTTGTCGACCCAGCCCTGGCGCTCGAGCTGGCTCAGGCCGATCATCTCGTAACCGGCTCCCGCATCGAGCGTGCGGTTCAACTGTTCGACGACGTGACGGTTGACCGCGCGCTTGCACCAAGCCAGCGGATAGGCCGGGCGATCGAGTAACCGCTTCACCAAATCGGCGACCTTCGCGTCGATCTCGCTCGCGGGCACCGCGTAGTTGATCACGCCTTGCGCCGCGAGTTCTTTGGCCGTGAAGCTCTTGCCGAGCATCAGCATCTCTTTCGCGATCATCGGCGAGAAGAACAGCGGTGCGAGCGCGGTGCCCCCGTCGCCCGGCACGAGGCCGAACGGCGGGCCGATCGGATCGAACGCGCCCATCGCGAGATGGTGATCGCCGAACACCGCGTCTTCGCGCGCGACGATGAAGTCGCCCGAGAACGCGATCCAGCAGCCGCCGCCGATGATGTTTCCGTCGACCTGGATGATGATCGGCTTTTCGATCGCCGCCATCACTTCGTGCATGCGCACGATGCCGGAAAACGTCTTCCAGATGTGCTCGGGATCGTTGTGGTGTTCTTGCCAGGCGGGGCTGTTGTAGTGCTTGCTCGAGTTCCCGCCGTGATTGGCGCCGCCGCGGTGCAGCACGATCACGCGTACGGTGTCGTCGGCGCGCAGCGCGTCGAGCAGGTTCGCCAGCGCCAGCGCGCTCGTGACCTTCTTCGCGGCTTCCTGTTCCTCGGGTGCGAGTTTATCGCCGGCGCGCGCCCAGATCGTGGCCAACTGCCCGTCGCGTTCGATCCGGAAATGCGGGCTCTGCAGACGGTCGATCATGCTTTCAGCACGAGCTCGGCGGTGGTCATCGGCCGCGGCAGGAAGCCGAACTTCGTTGCGGTGTCGAGCAGCGGCTGGATCTGGTCGACGTGGATGCCGTCGGAGAATTCCGCGCGCATCATCGTCGAGATGTCGGCGACCGGCAGCTTCGTGTATTTCGCCACGATCACCGCGGACGCGGCGTGGTTGGCGTTGCCCCAGCGCCCGGCTTGGTAGATCGCGGTCTGGAAGCGTTTGATGATGTCGGGGTTTGCCTTGGCGAACGTGGGCGTCGAGTACCAGGCGGCGTAGAGAAAGTTCGGCGCAATCGCCGGCATCGGATCGGCAAGCACGCGCACGTTGTTGCGGCGCAGCGCATCGGAGAGCGCCGGTTCGCCCTGGGCAAACGCGTCGATCGTGCCGCGATCGATCGCGGTGCCGACCTCGGCCGCGAGCACCTCGACGAACTTGACGCTCTTCGCATCGAGGCCGTTCTTGACGAGCCAGGCTTGGATCGCGAGATCGACCGAGGTGCCGAGCACGTTCACGCCGATCGTCTTACCGACCATGTCTTTCGCGGTGTGAATCGGACCGTCTTTGCGCACGCACAGCAGCGCCTGCGGGCCCTTCGCGGTATTCACCGCAGCCGGAGCCACGATCACCAGCGGCACGTTCTTCGCCACCGCGATGGCGGTACTCAGCGTGGTACCGCACGCGATGTCGCACGATCCGCCGAGGATGGCGGCCGTGGCGATGCTCCCGCTGTTGAACGGCTGATAGTCGACATCGAGTCCGGCGTCTTTGAAGAAGCCCATGTCGACGCCGTACCAGCCTTCGGCATACGCATCAGCCGGACCGGAGCCGATGCGGAGCTTCTGCAGCGCCGTCTGCGCGCCGGCGGGCGCCGCCGCCGCGAGCGCGAGTGCAGCGGTTGTTCCGCCGAGAAATGCCTTACGCGAATGACCGGTCATCGTTGCTCCTTCGGGACTGCAGCGCGTTGAAGATGCGCTCGGAGGTAATCGGGAATTCGTTCAAGCGCACGCCGACGGCGTTATGAATCGCGTTCATCAGCGCCGGCGCCACGCCGCTGTTGCTCAGTTCACCGGCCATCTTGGCACCGTACGGCCCTTGGCCTTCGGCCGGAACGTGGATCGTGCGAAACGGCGGCGGCAAATCGTTGATCGTCGGCAGCTTGTACTCGCCGAGGCTCAACGTCGTGATCTTGCCGCTCTCGTCTTCGGGCATCTCTTCCATCGTCGCGCCGCCGAGGCCGTAGATGAAGCCGCCGTCGATCTGCCCTTGATGGCCGACCGGGTTGATGATCTGACCGACGTCGGTGATGAAGAGCGTGTCGACGATCTCGAACGCACCGGTTTCGGTATCCACGGCAACGTCGAGCGCGTAGCACGAGAACGTGTAGTCGGCCGGGTGGTCGCCCTCGTGCGAACCGTCGTACGCGCCCTCGACGGCGAGCGGTTCCTGCGCACACGCTTGGGCCGCAACGGCTTCAAACGAGAGCCGCATGCCGTGCGTGTCGATGAAGGCGCCGTTTTCGAAGGCGGTGCCGGTGCGCGACGCCAGCTCGTCCACGATCGCATTGGCCGTAACGATTGCGGCTTGGCCGACGATGTGCGTTACGCGGCTCGCGCCGGTACCGGGATCTTTGGCCGCCTCGTTCGTGTTGCCGCGCCGCACCGCGATCTTCTCCGGGGCGATACCGAGAATGCCGGCCATGATGCGGCGCACGACGGTGAAGCCGCCCGAACCTTGATCCGGCGCGCCCACGATGACGTCGACCGCTCCGGATGGTTTCACCCAGGCTTTGATCGACGTCTTGCCGCCGCCGGTGTGGCGGCAAACGAGCGAAACGCCGCGGCCCGCGCCCGCCGGCGGCGGTCCTTGCTTTGCGAGCTCGCGGGCCAACGTTTGCAGCACGGCGCGCCCCGCGGGTTTGTACATCGACTCATCGGTGATCGCGCGGTCGCCTTCGTCGACGACGTTGCGTAAACGCAAGGCGATCGAGTCGATGCCGAGCGCGTGCGCGATCTCTTCCACGTGCTGTTCCCACGCCCAGAAGATCTGGACGTCGGACGGCGCGCGCATGTGCGCCCCCGGCGTCGTGTTCGTATAGACGACGTCGATGTCCAAGCGCACGTTGGGGATGCGATAGCCGACGGTCGAGTAGCCGATCTGTCCCGGCGTGAGCAGATTGCCGGGCTTGCCGCCGCCGTACGCGCCGCCGTTGAACGTGACGTGCGAATGATGCGCGAGAAACGTGCCGTCGCGGTCGACGGCCGTCCGCAGCGTCAGGTGGGCCGGATGACGCACCGTACCGCTCTGGAGCTCGTCCACGTACGTCGCCACCGAGCGCACCGGACGGCCGGTCGCACGCGCGAGAAAGTAGCACGGGAACTCATCCATGGTGAGGCCCTTGCCGCCGAAGTCGCCGCCGATGAAGGTCGATTCGACGACGATCTTGCTGCTCGGCGTTCCGCTGAGGGTGGCCATGAACTCGCGCATCTTGAACGGCGACTTGTTCGGGCTCACGACGTGGATCGTGCCGTCGTCATCGATCCACACCAGCGTCGACTTCGGCTCGATGTAGCCGCAGTGCTGGCGCGGCGTCGAGTACGTGTGCTCGAAGACGCGGTACGCGCGCGCGAAGATGGCGTCCAGTTCCACATCCGTGCCCTTGCGCACGACGTTGCCGCCTTGCTGGTTGGGATGCCGCCGCACCGGCCGCACCTTCGAGCCGAAGGCGTACGATTCAACGTTCGGATGGATCACGGGCGCATCGGGCTCGAGCGCACGTAAGGGATCGAGCAGGGTAGGCAACTCTTCGTACTCGACCTCGATCAGGCGCGCTGCTTCCTGCGCTGCCTCACGCGTCTCGGCGGCAATCGCCGCCACCCGGTCGCCGATGTAGACGACTTTCTCGTAGGCGAGCACCGACCAATCGCAGATCATGCGGCCGTGGCGCACGTCGCCGATATCGGCGCCGGTCAGCACCGCGCGCACGCCGGGTACCGCTTTCGCGGCGGCCGTGTCGATGCGCACGATCTTCGCGTGCGCGAACGGGCTCGTCGCGAACGCAGCCCACAGGCAGTTCGGCCGCCGCACGTCGGCCGTGTACTTCGCCTGACCGCTGACTTTATCGCGCCCTTCGACGCGAATCTCGTCGGTCTTGAAAATCTCGGTCGCCGGCGACCGTTCGAGTTGCTTGACGCTCATTTTGCCAGCACCGCCGTTCCGCTCCACGCTGCGAGCGCTTCATCCAGCTTCGCCCCATCGGCGCTGTAATCGCGAATCGCCGCCTCACGCGACACGTACCCGTCGAGCACGTCGGAGAGAATCGCCTCGAACGGCCGCTCGCCGGGAGGGCCGAGTCCGCCGCCGCCGGCGCGTTCCATGCGCAGCAGATCGCCGCGCATCAAGCGCACGCCGCTGAAGCGGCTCGGCAACTGTTTCTCTCCCGCGGTGCCCGGATTGATCGTCAGCGAGCCGAGCGCGCCCGGTTTCCCGCCGCGCGTTCCGGCCGGCGGCACGGTGTGCTTTCCGCCGCGGCACGTGAGCTGCGCATCGTCGACCAACACTTCCCATACGCGGCGCGGTGAGAGGCCGCCGCGATAACGGCCGGGTCCGGCCGAATCACGGATCAGCTCGAAGCGCCGCACGCGGGTGGGGAATTCGCTCTCGAGCACCTCGATCGATGCGGTGCGCGTGTTGGAGAGCAACACCGAGATGCCGCTCACGCCGTCGGAGGTCGCGCGGCCGCCGTACGCCGATCCCATCGGCTCGTATTGCACGAACGCGTCGCCCGAGGGTCGCCGCCCGGTGATGGAGATGCCGCCGACACCGCCGTTGCCGGCCATGCGGCGGGCGGGAACGAACTCACTAAGCGCGTTCAGCATCGCCTCGACGATCGCGGTACACGACGCCATGTAAGTGCAGCAGGGTGCGGGGAAATTCGGATCGAGGACCGAGCCCTTACGGAAGATCGTCTCGACCACGCGCGCCACGCCGGCATTGTTCGGGAGCGTCGGATCGATCATCGCGATGAGCGCGTAGTAACAGCAGCCGCGCGCGAGCGAGGGGCTGATGTTTACCGGGCCTTGCGTCTGATCGTTCGAGGCGGTGAAGTCGAAGGTGATGCGGTCGCCGCGCTTCTCGATCTTCACGTGATAGCGGATCGGCTGGTCGAGCGTGATGCCATCGGTGTCGACGTAGGTCTCCGCCTCGTGCACGCCGTCGGGCCACGTTGCCAGCACCGCGCGAATGCGGCGTTCGGTGACGTCCTGCAAGAGCGCGAATGTCTCGAGCGTCGTCTCGATGCCGTAGCGCGCGATGAGATCGGCGAGGCGCCGTTCGCCCAAACGTCCGACGCCGACTTGCCCGCGAATGTCGCCGATCACGAGATCCGGCGTGCGGCTGTTGCTGCGCAGGATCGCCTCGATATCGCGCTGCGGCACGCCGCCGGCCACGAAGCGGATCGGCGGATACTGAATGCCTTCCTGAAACAGCTCGCGCGCGCTGCCGTACGAGGTCCCCGGAACGACGCCGCCCAGATCGCTCTTGTGCGCGATGCTGCCGCAAAATGCGATCAGCGCATCGCCGTGAAAGACCGGCGTCACGACGGCCATGTCCATCGAATGCGTGACGCCGGCCAGGTACGGGTGGTTCGTGATGAACGCATCGCCCGGACGGATATCCGCAAAATCGCGCCGCACCGCGCGCACGACCTCGGGCAGCGCGCTGATGTGCAACGGCAGCACGACGTTTTCGCCGACGACGTTGCCCTCGGCATCGAGCAGCATGCAACTCGCGTCCTGCGACTCGCGAATGATCGTCGAATAACCGGTGCGGAAGATACTGTCTTGCATCTCGCTGACGATCCCCGAGAGCCGGCTCTGCACGACCTGAAAGGTCACCGCGTCGACGGTGCGCTTCGCCTCGGTCTCGGCCTTCGCCGCGAGATCGACGATCTCGATTTGTCCGAGCTCGACCACGCGCGCGCGCTGACCGGTTCCCACCACGGTCGTCGCGTCGTTCTGCAAGAGGATCGCCGGGCCGTCGATCTGCGCGTTCGGCGGCAGCTTCGCGCGGTCGTAGAGTGCTGTGCTGACCGGCTGCTCGCCCTCGATGGTCGTCTGCCGCGTGCCGAGACGCGCATCGTCGATGCTGCCGTCAGAGGCAAACGGTGAAGAGATCGAAACGTGCGGCACCGCCGCGACGGCGGTGAGGCGGTAGTTGACGATCTCGACGTGCTCGCCGGGCGCGGAATGTCCGGTCAGCTGCGCGTGCTGCG
>PLTN01000161.1:0-30935 GCA_003164495.1 Vulcanimicrobiota bacterium | reverse complement strand
TCGCCCTGGGCGCGCAGTCCTCTGAAGATTTCCGCGATGAGCCAGAGGTCCGTTTCCGCGATGCCGGAGAGTTTCGAGACGACGTAGTCGTGCCGCACGTCCGAGAGCAGCAGTCCGAGCGCGCTCGTCACCCCGGGAAACGCCGGCACGAGAACCCCGCGCATGCCGAGTTCTTGCGCCATCTTCGCCGCGTGAATCGCGCCCGCGCCGCCGAATGCCAGCAAGTGAAAATCGCGCAGATCGTAACCGCGGTTGGATGAGACGACCTTGATCGCTTCTTGCATCTTCACGCTGACGATTTCGACGATCCCGCGCGCCGCGGCGATGACGGAGATGCCGAGCGGCTCGGCAATCCGTTCGCGAATCGCCTTCTCGGCGGCCGCGCGGTCGAGCCGCAACGTTCCCCCGGCCAGCGGGCTCTCTTCCGAAAGCGCGCCGAGCACGACGTTCGCATCGGTGATCGTCGGCTCGGTACCGCCTTTGCCGTAGCAGACCGGTCCCGGATTTGCGCCCGCGCTCTTCGGTCCGACTTGCAACACGCCGGCCCTATCGATCCAGGCGATCGTTCCGCCGCCGGCCGCAACCGTATGGATGTCGAGCATCGCCACTTGCACGTCGCGGCCGTGCACTTTGCCGCCGGTGCGGCGCACGGGCCGGCCATGTTCGATCAGCGCCACGTCGGTGCTCGTGCCGCCCATGTCGAACGTCACGACGTTGGGAAAATCTTTGCTGCCGCTCACGAGACGGGCGGCGGCAACGACGCCTGCCGCCGGTCCGCTCAAGATCGTCTGCACGCTGCGCCGCGCGGCCGATTCGAACGTGGCCACGCCGCCGTTCGAACGCATGATGTAACGTTGGCGCTCGCCGCACTGTTCGGCGGTGAGGCGACGGTCGAGTTCTTCGATGTAGTGTTCGAGCTTCGGGTTGAGATATGCGTTGACCACGGTGCTCGAGAGACGATAGTATTCGCGAATCTGCGGCGAGACGTCGCTCGAGAGCGACACGTTGACGCCGGGCGCTTCGCGTGCGATCAGCTCGCCCACGCGCCGCTCGTGCGCGGGATTACGAAACGAGAACAACAGCGCCACCGCGATCGACGTGACGCCGTGGCGAACGAGCGTGCGAATCGCATCGATCGTCGCCGCCTCATCGAGTTCTTCCAGCACCGAGCCGTCGAAGAGCAGCCGCTCCGGAACCTCTTCGGTGAGACGCGCCGGAATCAGGGCGTGGGGTTTTTCGAAAAACAGATCGTAGGTGGTGGCGCCGTACGGACGGCTCTGCTCGCCGACTTCGTAGATCCCGCGGAAGCCCGCGGTGACGAGCAAGCCGGTCTTCGCTCCGTTTTCTTCGAGCATTGCATTGGTGCCGACGGTCGTGCCGTGCGAAAAATAGACGACCTCGCGGCCGCTAGCGCCGGCCCGGTCGAGGTAGCCACGTAAGCCGGCGACGATCCCGTCGGCCTCGGCCCCACGTGTCGAGGGCACTTTGAACACTTCAAACGTGCCGCTCGTCTCATCGAGCACGACGAAATCCGTAAACGTGCCGCCGGTGTCAACGGCCACTCGGAGACGCTTTTCCACCTTGGTACTATAAGTTGGAAGGCGCCGCGGCTCCCGCTAGGCGCCCAGCAGCGCGACCGTGTTCGTCCGGTCGATCGCGGCCAGTTGCTGCGCATCGAAGACCCCGCAGCTCGCCAGGCCGTCGACGTTCTCTTTTACCGTCAGATACGGATAATCCGAACCGAAGAGGATTTGCGAGAGCGGGACGATCTTCGTGAGCGCCGCCATCGGCGCCGCGGTCGCGGTCTGCGCGGTGTCGTAATACATCTTGCGCGCCTCGCCGAAGAAGCCGTCGGGAACCAGCGCTTGCCGCTCGGGAGCGCGCGACTCGCGCATGAAGCGCCACTGCAGAAACGGCATCGTGCCGCCGGCGTGCGACCAGATCACGCGCATGTTCGGATACTTCAGCGTGCTGCCGCTGAACACTATGCGCGCGATCGCGCGCGTCGTATCGGTGCCGTACTCGATGTCGGCATCGGTGATGCCGGCCATGAGATTCGCGCAACACGCGGGCGAGGTCGGGTGAACGAAGAGCACGGCCTTGCGGCGATTCAGTTCGTCGAAGATCGGCGCGAAGATCTCGTCGCCGAGATACCATTTACCGTAGCTCGTGAACATCCCGATGCCGTTGCACTTCAACGTGTCGAGCGCATACGCGATCTCCGTCAAGCATCCGTCGACATCGGGGAACGGCAGCGCGCCGAAGATTCCGAAGCGGCCCGGATGATCGGAGCGCATCTTCGCCGCGTACTCATTGGCGTCGCGGGCGAGCCGGCGCGCCTGCTCGTTGTCGCCGAAGTTGAGCCCGGGCGTGGTAATCGAGAGGATCGCCTTTTGCGCGCCGCCCTCATCCATCGTTGCGAGCGTAGCCGCGGGCGACCACTTCTTCCAGATCTGGGCCGTAACCGGCGAAATACCGTCGGTCACGCGCAGCCAGTACGGCGGCGCGAAGTGGTGGTGCACGTCGATGCGTCCCGGCGCCTGTGAGAGTGCCGCGCTCGGCCCAAGCGCGAGCCCCGCACCCGTGACCGCCAAGCCCGCAACGAACGACCGGCGATCGATACTCATGACGTGGAGGCTACGGTGAGGGTCTTGTCCGCGTCGCTGAAGTTCTTGCCGGCGTCGAAGCGGATAATTTCGTTGTTGCCGGCGTCGCGCACGATGCCGTGCGGATCGCGCCCCTCTTGTACGGCCTTGATCGAATCGAACGCGACCTTGCGCCACATCACGATGCCGCGATCCGACGTCGCGAGAAATTCGCGCGTGCGGTCGTGGATGAGACCCTGGCTCTCCTGGGCCGCGCGGTCTTGCTCGTCGGAGGCCAAACCCCACCAGCCGTCCTCGACCGTGTCGTACACGCCGCGCACGTTTTTGATGAAGCCGCGGCACTCGCGTTTGTACGGCCCTTCGGCCTTGAACTTGCTCTCGATGAAGAACGTCATCGTGGCGTAGTCATCGACCGGCACGCGGATGTGCAGAAACTCGCTCGGGATGCTGCCGATGCGCGCGTTGTACCGGCGCGTCGACGAGGGGAAGATATCGTGCACGATATTGGTGCGGCCGTCCGGATACTCCGATTGCGTGCGAAAGCCGTACCACGTTTTCACGAATTCGACTTCCGGCCGTTTCAGCGCGATCGACGGGTACACCGATGCGTGCAGGGCCATGCTGTGGTAGGCATCGACGCCGTTTTCCGCGCGCTGCACCCAGTTGCAGAGATCGTCGGCGGCCCAGATCGTGCGGTCGCACTCGTCGATGGCCAGCAGATCGTAGCGCGGGATGATCGGCGCCGGATCGGGCCCGAGATACGCGAAAATGAGGCCGGCAACGATCTGCACCTTGGCCGAACGCTGGCGCACTTGCTGGAAGAGTTTGCTCGCCGGCGGTTCGGCCGGCATTTCGAGACACTGGCCCTCGGCGTCGTACAGCCAGCCGTGGTAGCAGCAGCGGATACCGCGATCTTCGACCCGCCCGTGCTCGAGCGACGCGCGGCGATGCGCGCAGAACGTGTCGAGCATCCCGATTTTGCCGTCGCCGTCGCGGAAGAGGACGAAATCCTCGCCTAGGTGGCGCACCTTCACCGGCTTCTTCTGGATCTGTTCCTCGAAGCCGACCGGCCACCAATACCGCCGCAGCATCTCGCCGCCGGGCGTACCGGGGCCGACGCGGGTGAGCTTTTCGTTGTCTTCAGGCGTCATCGTGGTTCCTCAGGCTTTGGGCAGAAAACGTTCGGTGTACAGCTTCGANNCGCGGCGCGAACTTGCCGTTGGTCGAAAACTTCGACATCAGTTGATCGTAGATGCGCGACGATACGTCGGCGGGATAGCCGGTGGCATCGACGGTCACCGCGACCGTTTCCGCCTTGTGCGTGCGCATGTACCGCACCGCATCGAACCAGCCGGCGAGAAAACGCCGCACGGCACCGGGATTCTGCTGCACGAGCGCCGTGCTCGCGAAGATCACGAAGAGCTGCAGCTCTTTCACGTACGTCGAGACGTCGACGAGCGACCGGCCGGCGTGCAGATCTTGCAGCTCGTACCCGTTGGCAGGGCTCGCGATGTTGGCGTCGATCTGCCCCGTCTTGAACGCCGAGACTTCCGCCGCCGGATCGCCGCCGATCGCGACCGGAACGGCCCGGTCGGCATCGCTCGTCCAGCCCTTGACGCGGTTGAGCTCGTCGACGAGCCACGAGGTGAGCGTGCCTTGACTCGTGATGCCGATCTTCTTGCCGCGCAGATCGTCGAGGCTCTTCGCGGTCGAGTTCGCACCGACGTCGATGCCCATGAACGCGGGCGACGCGGTGATCGAGGCGACCGCGAGTTCGGGCGCGCCCTTTGCGATGAACGCCATCTCCGAGCCGCCGCTCAACGCGATCTCCACGGCACCGGCCGTCAGCGCCTGCGTGAGCTTCGTGCCGCCGCTGAACACGATCTCTTCAACGTCCAAGCCTTGCTTCGCGAACTGCCCGTACTTGATCCCGATGTCGAGCGGAACGTAGCCGAACACTTGCTGCACCGATTTGCCGACGCGCAGTTTGTCCGCCGCCCGCGCCGGCAGAGGCAGTCCGGCCGCCGCGACCGAGGTACCAAGGAGCGCCAATGCGGCGCGACGCGAGAGTTGAGATGCCACGGTTCCCCCTTACTCCGGTAGCGCGACTTCCGCTTCGCCGCGCGCGGCTTCGCCACGGTTGTTGACGACGACGATCTCCAGCTTCACGCGGCCGCCGTCTGCGCCCCGCGACGTTTCCGTGACGCGCGCGCGCGCGGTGACGACGTCGTCGGGATACGAGCTGCCGATCATGCGAAACGGTCCGAGTTTCACGAGGCGTCCGTCGAGGCCCATCCAGCGGCGCAGCATCACTTCGAAGAGCATCTCGTAGCTGCGCGTGTTGAAGATGATGTCGTTGAAGCCCGACGCTTTGGCCTGATCGCGATTGTGGTGGATGCCCGAATACATCCGGTCGACCGCCACGCTCATCACGATGCGCTGATAGCTGAGCCAGAGCGAAAACGGCGGCACCATCTCGCCCGCGGCCACGTCGCCGATGCGGCGCTGACGGCTCCAGTCGAACGGATCGGGCGCGGTGCTGGTCGCTTCGGGCGGCGCGCTGAGCTCGTCGGCTTCGCGCGGCGCGCGCTTCTCGCGCGGTGCGTCGCTCGCTTTTTCATCGTAGCGGAAGCCGGTGTTGCGATTCTTCGCGACCAGTTCACCCGTGTGTTTGTAGATCGTCGTTTCGGTGGTGAGGAACACGCCCTCGCCCAGGCGCGTCGTGCGCGGCTTGATCTCGACCAGACGCCAGTTGCCCTCGAGCCGGTCGCCAGCATACAGCGGCTCGAAGTACTCCCAATCGGTCGCGGTGTTCACGCCCTTGGAGTACACGGTCGGCAACGTGTCGGTGCGGATGCCGCCGGTCTGCGGACGCAGTCCCGGCGCGTAGAGCTGCGGATCGCCGGGCGACCAGTACGCCGGCATGCCCCACAGCGGCGTCATCGTCACCGGCGCAACGAGACTGCGATAGCCGTGCGCGCGCGCCGTCGCATCGTCGTAGTGCAGCGGACAATCGACACAGTACACTTCGAGCTTGCGGCGGATGTCGTTGCGCGAGACTTCATCCGCGCCTGTGAAGGCGTGCTCGCGCCCGATCCACTGCTGCAGTTCGTCGAGCGCGGCGGTTTTCGATTCGCTTCGATGCGCTGCGGTACACACGTTAGTGCGCTTGCGCGGCCGGCTGACGTGACGAAACCGCACCCGGCAGCAGCAGCCGGTAGTGGTCGACTTTCGAGACCGGCGCGAAATCGCCGATGAGCCGCCAGTTCTCGCCGCCGTCGTCGCTCGTGTAGACGTTGCCGTTGGTCGCGCCCACGAACATGCTGAAGCCCCCGGGCGCCGCGTAAAGCGACATCGCTTCGAGGTTCGCCGTCATCGGATCGGGCATGCCGTTGGAAGCGGGCTGCCAGCTCGCGCCGAGATCGCGGCTCACGAGCACGGTCGCGTTCGCGCGATGCAGGCTGATCCACGTGCCGGGATTGCTGAACGCGCCGCACAGGTACATGGTGCGATCGTCGACGGGCGAGAAGATCAGCCGATCCGGATAGCCGATGCGAAAACCCTCGCGATGCGTGAGGTTGATCCACGTTTCGCCGCGATCGGTACTGCGATAGAGCCCCATGCCCGTCGTCATGTAGATCTCGTCGGGATGATTGGGGCGCAACGCGATCTGGTGCACGTCGCGATAACTCTTGTCATCGGGCTTCGAGTACGAATCGAGCTCGCGCCAGGTTTGTCCGCCGTCGCTGGTCGTGAACAAACCGGCTTGCTCGACGCCGACGTAGAGCGTTTTCGGATCGCGCGGATCGACGGCAAGGGTTTTCGCGTGCGGAATTTTCGGCGGCATCGGAAAGACCCACTTGTCCATGCCCGGCATGTCGCGCCAGCCCGGCAGTTCGTCCCACGTGCGGCCTTCATCGGCGCTGTGAAACAAACTCGGCGGTTCGGTGCCCGCATACACGACCGGCTTTCCGTTCTCGACGGCAGACACGAGCGAATACACGTGCTCGATCGTCAGACCGGTGCTGCGTGCTTCCCACGTGCGGCCCAAATCGGGACTGAAGAACACGCCGCCGCGATGGATGCCGGCGTAGAGTCCGCCATTGACCGGCTCGATCAAGAGCGAGCTGATGTGATTGCCGTCGAGCGTCGTGCCGGAGAGCTTCCAATCGCTCCCCGCCGTGCGCTCGAATACCGCAACGCCCTTGGCGGTACCGACGAGCAGGCGCGTGGCCGGAGCATCGCCGCGAAAGACGCTCATGCCGTTGGGTGCGAGACAAGCGGTGGTCATAGCGGTTCTCCCCTTCCGTCCGGAGAGCTAAGGTCCCTTAGTATCGTAGCATTGGCGGCGCCGAGTTGCGACGCCGGGGCGGGCATTTCGTGCCACAGATTCGCCAGCGCGCCGGCCGGGAAATGGATTCGCCCGAATTCGGGATGATCGATCTCCCGCAGGAAGCCCCGGGCGATCAGTTGCTCGTCGCGCGTGAGGTCGAGCGGGTTGAGGACCGGCGCCGCCGGGATATGGCGGCGCTGCGCTTCCGCCACGATCTCGTCCTTCTTCTGATGCGTCGACCAAAGCGCGATGCGGTCAAGGATCTCGTGCTTGCGCTCGCGCCGCTCGGCCTCGTCGGCCAGCGAGTCGTCGTCTTTGAACGCCGGGTCGGGAACGACTTGAACGAAGTTCGCCCAGCCGTTCGGATCGGGCGGCACGCTCACCATCCAGTGGCCGTCGGCGCACGGCAGCGCGCCGGCGAGTGCGGTGATCCCGCCCCGCGAGCCGAGGCGCTCGAGCAACTCACCCGACGAGCTGTACTCGACGAAGACTTGCTCCGCCAGCACCGCGAGGCACTGGGCTGCGGAAACGTCGACGATGCTGCCGTTACCCGTGGCGTCCTGCGCGAAGAGCGCCGACGCGGCGGCCATTGCAACGTAGAGTCCGATTGCGGAATGCGGAATGTGACCGCCGAGCAAGGTCGGGCGTCCATCCGGCTCGCCGGTGATCGCGAGCAATCCCGAACGCGCGAACGCGCACAACTCGGGCGGCCCGTCGTCGATCTCGACGAGCACGAGCTGCGGATTTGCCCCGAGGATTTCGGCTTCATCGACCGGCAGCGGCAAGCTAGCCACGACGGCATCGGCCTGCGCGATCAGCGCGAGCAGCGTTCGGCGATCGGCGGCAACGTCGCGATCGAGCACCACGCTGCGTTTGCCCGCGTTGAGGAACGCATGAAACATGCCGTTCGCCTCGCGGCGCAACGCGTCGCCGCCGGGCGGCTCGATGCGCACGACGTCGTGACCTAGTTCGGCCAACAGCCGCGTACCGTACGCGGCGACGTCGCTCGTCAGATCGAGAACGCGCGCCATCAGCTGCCCAGCCAATCGCGCACCACGTCGTCGCTGTCGGCGCCGACGCGCGGTGCGGGCGTGAGCGCCGCCGGTGCGGTGCCGCGGAACGAGAACGGCAGCCCGACGGATTGTTCGCCGTCGCCGAGCGGTTTGAGGATGCGCTGCCATTCAGCCGTTTGCGCGATGTCGTTGCCGCGGCGCATCGCGGCCGCCGGCACGCCGCGCGCCTGCAGAAGCGCTTCGACCTCGGCCGGAGTCCGTTCGCGCGTCCACGCTTCGATGGCGGCGTCGATCGCATCGTGATGTTGCATGCGGCCATCGAGCGTCGCGAATTGCGGGTCGCGCAGACTTCCGCCACCCGCCCCGAGCTCGAGCAGCAGAGCTTGCCATTGCTCGCCGGTCTGCACGCTGATCGTGCACCACTGATCCGCGCCCGCGCAGCGATAACATCCCTGCGGCGCGGCTGACGCGGAACGGCTTCCCACGCGGGCGGGCGCGACGCCGGTCACCGTACTCGCCAGCAACAAGCTGCCGATCATCGCAACGCTGCACTCGAACTGCGACACATCGAGATCGCAGCCGCGCCCGCTTGCGCGGCGCTTCGCCAGCGCACCGATGATCGCGACCGCGGTGTGCAGCCCGCCGATGTAATCGTTCCACGAGTTCGAGATGCCGATCGGCGGATCGCCGCTTTCGCCGGTCGCAAGCATCATGCCCGAAAACGCCTGCAGCGTGACGTTCATGCCGGTCCACGCTTGGCGCGGTCCGGTATGTCCGAACGCCGACATGCTCGCGTAGACGAGCCGCGGATTCGTTTTCGACACGTCCCCGTAACCGATCCCGAGCCGATCCATCACGCCGCTCGAGAAGTTTTCGACGAGCACGTCGGCCACGTCGATGAGGCGGTGTGCGATCGCGCTGCCTTCCTCCGTCTTGAGGTTGAGGTCGATCGAGCGGCGATTGCGATTGATGTGCGCGAGCAGCGGCGTGCGCCCGCTGGCCGTCCGGCTTGCGCCGCCGCCGCGTCGCGCGCCGGTGCGCCCCCGCCGCGTCGCCGTTTCGACTTTCACCACGTCGGCGCCGAGATCGGCGAGCATCCGCGCGCAGAACGGTCCGGCCACGATGTGGCCGAAGTCGAGCACGCGGATGCCGGTCAACGGCAGGTTTTGCAGCATGCGTTAGGCCTGATGCCAGCGGCTGAAGCGCCGCTCGGCGATGCGGCAGAGTTCGTTCAGCGTCACCGCGATCGCCGCCAGCACCGCGATCAGCGCGAAGAGGTTCGGCGGCGAGAAGCTCTGCGCGAAGTGCCGCGTGTAGTAGCCGAGGCCCGCCGTCGACACGTAGAGTTCGGCGATGAGCACGCCGAGCAGCACCGCCGTCATGCCGAGCCGCATGCCGGTGAAGAAACACGGCACCATGTGCGGCAGCACGACGGTTTGCAGCACTTGCAAGCGGCTTGCGCCCATCGAGCGCGCGGCGGTCACGAGCGACGACGGCAGATTTGCGACCCCGGCGACCGTCGAGACGATCACCGGAAAGATGCCCTGGCTCACGCCGAAGGCGATCTTCGCTTCGGGCCCGATGCCGAAGCCCAGCACGAACAGCGGTAAGATCGTGGTCTGCGGGATCGCGTAGAGCAACAGGATCACCGGCATAATCGCGCCTTTGGTGAAGCCTTGCAGCCCGACCGCCAAACCCACCGTAAGGCCAAACCCGACGGCAACCGCGAAGGCCACGACCATTTCGAACACCGTGATCGCTACGGCATGGACGACCTTCGGATCGCTGAACAGCGGCCCGAGCGCAAGCACGACTGCCGACGGCGGACAGATGAACAGCGGATCGCCGAAGAGGCGCGCACCGATCTCCCACAGCACGAGCAACCCCGCGATGACGAGCAGCCGCGCGTTGCCTGCGCTCACCGCGCCCACCGTTGACCGCGCGCCTCGGCAAACGAGACGCCAACGTTGATCGCGACGGCGAGCAAAACGGCGAAGATGATGTTGGCGAACATCTGCGTAGGCTCCATGTTCTCGCCGAGTTCGACGATGCGATGGCCCAGGCCCGAGAGCGATGAGATCATCTCGCAGCCGAGGATCGTCATGAACGCGATGATGCCGCCCAGGCGAAAGCCGGTCAGCACGACGGGCAGCGCGGCCGGCAACATCACTGTCGAAAACAGCTGCAGCTCGCTCGCGCCCATCGAGCGCGCGGCCGTCACGTAGCCGCGGTTCACCAAACCGAGTCCCGCGATCGTGTTGAGCGCGACCGGAAAGAACGCGATCGTCATGCCGATGGCGATTTTCGAGGCGGGCCCCAAACCGAAGAACAGCAGGTAGAGCGGAAACAACAGAATCGCCGGGACCGAATAGAAACCGGCCAGCAGCGGATCCAACACGCGCACCGTGTACGGGGTTAGACTCACGAGATAGCCCACGATGCAACCGGCAGCTGCACCGACGGCGAACGCGACGACCCATTCGTAGATGGTGACGAGCAGATCGGGCCAGATGCTGCGCGTCGTCAGCAGTACGCCGAAGTCGTGGAACACCGGTCCCGGCGGCGGCAGCAAGATCGGGTTCACGCGGCCGGGCAGCGTGAGCGCGTACCAGGCGGCCAGCACGGCGATGAGGATTCCGAGTTGGACCAGCCGCTGCGCGAGTTTCATCGGACCGTCTTGCGGATTTCGTCGTGGAGCAATTCGTACAGCTCGTTGCGCAGCGCGCCGAGTTTGGGCGAGGTCATGAAGTCGCTCTTGCGCGGATGCCCCTCGTCGACGTTGATGATCGTCTTGATCTTCCCCGGCCGGGCCGTGAGCACGGCCACGCGATCGGCGAGAAAAACCGCCTCGACGAGGCTGTGCGTGACGAACACGATCGTCTTCCCGGTTTTGGCCAGCAGCACCGAGAGATCTTCGCCCAGCACCATGCGCGTCTGTTCGTCGAGCGCGGCGAACGGTTCGTCCATCAGCAGGATCTCGGTTCGCAAGCCGAGTGCGCGGGCCAACTGCGCGCGTTGCTTCATCCCGCCGGAGAGCTGCGCCGGATAATGATCGGCAAACTCCATGAGCCCGACGGCTTGCAGCGACTCGCGCGCGCGGTCGTCGTGTTCGCTCTTCGGAACGCCTTGATAGACCATGCCGAGCTTGACGTTATCGATCACGGTGCGCCACGGAAAGAGTGTGTTGTCTTGAAACACGAACGCCACTTTTTGCGGCGACGGCCCCTTTACGGCCTGTCCGTCGATCGTCACGCGGCCCGTGCTCGGCGTTGCGAGGCCGCCGATGACGTTCAGCAGCGTGCTCTTACCGCAACCGGAGGGACCGATCAGGCACAGCAGCTCGCCGCGCGCGACCTCGAACGTCGTGCTCTCGAGCGCAACGACGCGGCGCGGATTGCCCGCCTCGCCGAACGCGTGACCGACGCCCTCGATCCGTATCACGTCACGCCGTAGACTTCCGCGGCCACGTCGGGCGTGATGTTACCGAGCCGGACGTCGCGCTTCACCTTTGCCGGATCGCGCTTGCGCGGATCGCCGTAACCGCCGCCGCCACCGCTGATGATGTGCAGTTTGTCACCCGCTTTGAGCTGGATCGCGCCTTTCGTTTTGCGTTCGAGCGGCACGCCGGGGCGTTCGATGAGGATGTCGGGTGAGGCGCCGGCGAGCCCGCCGAAGACGCCCCACGGCGGGCAGCCTTGCCGATCGATGTAGACCATCGTCGTGACGGGCGCGAGAAAGTGACTGATCTTCTCGATGCCGTTCCCGCCGCGGAATTCGCCGTGACCGCCCGAATTCGCGCGCAGGATTTGCGCCTCGATGCGGATCGGATAGAGCGCCTCTTGCACTTCGACCGGCACGTCGAGCGTATCGCCGTGCGCCATCGTCTTGTAGGGACCCGGACCATCTTGTCCGCGCGAGGCGCCCCAGCCGCCGTGCATCGTGCCGCTGCAGCGATACGTTTCACCCGTCTCGGGATGCGTGCCGTAAAATGAATGGTGGCCGAAGACGCCGTGATGCGCGGCGGTGGCGTATTCCGGCGTCGATTCCACCATCGCGCGCAGCACCGTATCGATGACGGTCGGCAGCGGCGCGCTGTAGCCGCCCATCGGCGCCGTGCTCTTCGCGCTCAAGAACGTGCCGTCGGGAATCTTGACCGTCAGCGGCCGGAACGTGCCCTCGTTGGCGGGCTCGTTCGGCGCAACCAGATACTTGAAGGCGATACGCGCCGCCGCAACCGCGCCGCCCTCGCGGCCGGAGTTGAGCGGGCCCTTCACCTGCGGCGAGATGTTGCAGAAGTCGATCGTCATGCCGCTATCGGCAACCGTCACCTCGAGGCCGACGTCGATGTGTTTGCCGATGTCGACCCCATCGTCGTCGAGAAACGCGCTCGCGCTGTAGGTGCCGTTCGGGATCTGCGCGATCGCGGCGCGCGCCGCCCGCTCGGAGCGGTCCCACATCACCTCGATCGAGGCGAGCACCGTGTCGAGGCCGTATTTTTCCGTCAGCGCGAGGAACATCTCGCGCCCGAGCATGCAGCCCGCGAGCTGCGCCTCGATGTCGCCGAAGAGTTCGCGCGCAAAGCGCGAGTTGGTTTCGATGATGCGATAGATATCGGCGACGGGCTTTCCGCGCGAGCGCAGCTTGACGCTGCGAAACTGAATGCCTTCCTGATAGATGCTGGTCGTACCGCTGGTGGTCGACGAGCCGACGAACATGCCGCCGATGTCGACCCAGTGCACGATCACGCACATGAAACCGAGCAGCTGCGATTCACCGGCACCGCCGTAGATCGGCGTGTACATCGCAACGTTGTTGAGATGCTGGCCGAGCGTGCCGGCGTGATTGGTGAACAGCACGTCGCCCGGCTCGATTCCGTCGGGTCCGTGAATCGCGAGCCCGTCGCGCACGGCGATGCCGAGCGCGTTTGCCACGAACAGCGGGATGCCGCCGTCACCCTGACAGATGAGACGGCCTTCCGGATCGACGATGCCGACCGCGTAGTCCTTGTATTCATAGATCAGCGGGCTGTACGCCGTGCGCGTGATGTTGTGTTCGATCTGCTTCGGAATCTGAAGCAGGCCGTGGCGGATGATCTCGGCCGTGATCGGGTTCACGCGCATTGGATCCGAATCTCCCCCAGACGGCCGATGCTGAACGGATCGCCCGGCGCGACGACCGTCGACGTTCCGTATTCTTCGATCACCGCCGGTCCCACCGCTGCGAACCCGGGCGGCAAATCGGCGCGCTTGAACACCGGCGTGTCGACGCGTTTGCCCGCTTCTTGAAAGTAGACCGCGCGCGTCGTCGCCGCGCCCGCCCTGCCCAATCCGGCCGGGGGCCGGAGCTGATCGAGCGCGGGACCGTTGAGATCGGCGAGCGCCGTTACCGACAAGCTGACGATTTCGATCGGCGAGTTGGGCTCGACGTAGCCGTAGCGCTGGCGGTAGATGTCCTCGAAGGTCTTGCGAATTGCGGCGATATCCGCATCGTCGGCAATCGCGGTGCGCACGAAATGCCGCTGGCCCTTGAAGCGCAGGTGCAGCGAGCGGCCCACCGTGACGCCGGATGCACCGACTTCGCGCGTGAGCGCCGCCGCGATCGCTTGCGCCATCGACCGGAACGCCGTTTCCATGTCGGGTAGCACGGCCGGCTCGAGCGGCCGTAAGAACGTTTGTGTTTCATCGATGCGCGCGTCGGCGAGCAGCATGCCGAGCGCCGAGAAGATGCCGGGCTCGGGCGGCACGATCACTTCGGGAATCTGCAGTTCTTTCGCCAGCGTCGATGCGTGCAGCGGTCCGCCGCCGCCGAATGCAAAGAGCACGAACTGCCGCGGATCGAGCCCGCGCTCGATCGTGATCTCCTTGATCGCCGACGCCATCGTGATCGTGCCGAGCGCCAAGATGCCGTGGGCCACTTCATCGAGTCCGTCGCTGCCGGTGAAGCCGAGCGGCTCGCCGACGCGCCGGACCGCTTCGGTTGCGGCGGGTAGATCGAGCGGCATCTCGCCGCCGAGAAACGACGTCGCGCCCACGCGGCCGAGCACGAGATTGGCGTCGGTGATCGTCGCCGCGGTTCCGCCGCGGCCGTACGCCGCCGGCCCGGGCGTGGAGCCCGCGCTTTGCGGCCCCACCCGTAATCGGTCTTGCGGATCGAGCCAGGCGATCGAGCCGCCGCCCGCGCCGACCTCGACGATGTCGAGCACCGCGTGCCGCACGGGAAAGCCGCGTTCGATGCCGCCCACGTAGTATGGCGACTTCACCTCGAACTGCCCGTTCTCGATCAGCGCGCACTTCGCGGTGGTGCCGCCCATGTCGAAGGCGATGACGTTGGGGAGTCCGAGTTCGCGCGCGTATACGGCCGCACCGATGCAGCCGCCGACCGGACCGGATTCGACGAGAATGCCCGGCTGCTGTTGCGCGCGTTCGACCGAGATCACGCCGCCGTTCGATGCCATGAGCAAGAACGGCCGCGCGAGCCCGCTCGCGCGCAAGCGATCGTCGAGACGCCGCACGTAGTCGCGCAACTTCGGGCCGACGTAGGCGTTGGCGGCAGCCGTCGACGTGCGTTCGTACTCATACCACTCGCGCGTCAGCTCGCTGCCGGCGATGATGTAGTGGTCGGGCAGCAGTTCGCGCAGCAGCGACACCGCGCGCTCCTCGTGCGCGGAGTTGATGTACGAGTTGAGAAACGACACCGCGATCGACTCGATGCCGGCCGCCTGCAGCGTTTGCGCCAACTCGCGCAGCCGGGCTTCGTCGAGCGGCTGGACGACGCTGCCGTCGGCAGCCATGCGCTCCCGCGCCTCGAAACGCAAATCGCGCTCGACCAGCACGGGTTCGCGCTCGAAGTGGCGATCGAACGGCACCGTGCGGTTGCCGCGCCGGATCTCGAGAATATCGCGGTGCCCCTCGGTAGCGATCAGCGCCGTCTTCGAGCCGTTGCGCTGCACGAAGGTGTTGATCACCAGCGTCGTCCCGAACTTGACCAGCTCCGCGCGCCGCAGATCGACGCCGGCCTTCGTGATGCAATCCATCACGCCGGTGACGAGATCGTCGTAGGTCGTCAAGCTCTTCGAGTAGACAACCGTGCCGGTCTCGCGATCGAAAGCGGCCAGATCGGTAAAGGTTCCGCCGGTGTCCGCGGCAACGAGCGATCCCACCGGTTAGTGTGCGGTGTAGAGGATTTCGGCGGCCGGGAAGTTCCGGCTGAGCACGCCGTATTTCGCGCACACGTCGATGACCGGCTGCACGAGCGAGGGCGTGAGCGTCTCGATCCACGGATGCGGCATCATCTTGACCACGACGTCTTCCGGAATCTTCGTATATGCGGCGACGATCGGATACGTTGCGGCTTCATGGGTGTTGGCCCAATGATTGGCGTCGCGCATTCCGGTCGTGAACCGCCGTACGAGATCGGGGTTGGCGTCGGCCCACGACCGCCGTGCGGCCCAGCCGTTGACCATCCAGTTGTTCGAGGGCGGGTTGTGGTCGAGCAGCGTGATGTGCAGCCCTTCTTCTTTGGCTTGCGTGAAGTACGGTTCGCCGATCAGGACGCCGTCGATGCGGTGCGCGCGGATCGCGGCGATCGCGGTGGTCGACACGATCTCGACCCACTTGATCGTTTTCGAATCGCCGCCGTTGTTATCGATCCAGGCCGAAGCCATCATGTTCGGCGCGCTGCGCAGCCCGCGCGTGCCGATCGTCTTGTTGTTGAAATCCTTGGCGTCGCGAATGTTCGCTTCGGGCAGCGTGACGAAGCCCGTCGGCCACGGTGTGGCGAACGCGGCGGCAGGCGAGAGAAAGACGAGGTCGACGCCGCGCACGTGCGCTTGGGCCACGCCCAGCGTGTCGTTCAGCCCGATGTCGACGGAGCCGGCGAGGATCGCTTCGCTCGTGATGTTGCCGTTCGTCAAATACTGCAAATCGATCGCCACGCCGGCCTTCTGAAAGAAGCCCTCTTGGATGCCGTACATGATGTCGGCGGTGAACTCCGCGGGCTGCGTGCCCACTTTCACGGTCGGCAGCGCGGCTTGCGCGGAAACCGCACGCGGAATCGCCAGCGCGGCCAGCGCGCCTTGGATCGCTCGTTGACGTGAGATGTTCATCGCCGGCTGCCTTCTGCACCGGGGGCCGGGTCACCTCAACAAGAAGGGACGGCGCCATGACCGCTACCACCGAACAGCAATCGATCTGGCTCGAACTCCTCGGCGCCGAGACGCGCTACTACAACGCGGGCGGTATCCGCACGCGCGCGATCGAGTCGGGCAGCGGTGATCCGCCGCTGATCATGCTGCACGGCGTCGGCGGCCATGCCGAGGCCTTTGCGCGCAACGTCGTTCCGCTGGGCAGGCACTTCCGTACGATCGCACTCGATTATTTAGGCCATGGGCTCACGGGCAGCATCGACGGCCGGCTCACGAAAGAAGCGTACACAAAGCATCTGGTCGACTTCATGGACGCGGCCGGCATCGAGAAAGCGAACCTGCTCGGCGAGTCGTTGGGCGGCTGGATCTCCGTGATGACCTCGCTGCTCTATCCCGAGCGCGTCAACAAGATCGTCTACTGCGTCGGTGCGCGGCTCGATGTGCCCGTCGATGAAGCGGCGGCGAAGCGGACGGCGTTCGGACGCTCCGAATTGCAGCGGCTCACCAAGCAGTTCAACGCCGACCCGTCGCGCGAGAACGTGCGCGAACGCCTCAAGTGGTTGTTCCACAAACCCGAGCGCGATATCACCGAAGAACTCGTCGACTTGCGCTGGGAACTCTACCGGCGCACGGAGGCCGAGGGCGTCCGCGGACATGCCGGCGGCACCGCATCCGACGAAGCCCTGACACCCGAACGGTTAGCGACGATCAAACACCGCATGCTCGTGCTCTGGACCGACCACAACCCCTCGGCCGCCGTCGCCGAAGCCGAATCGGCGATGAACTATCTCCCCAACGCCGAGCTGAAAATCATGCAAGACAGCGGCCACTGGCCGCAATGGGAACACCCCGAGGAATTCGACGAAATCATCCGAGAATTTCTGCAACGTCCCTAACGGTTGCGCAGCGCCGCACCGTTTTTTTTCTTTGTCATCCCGAGCTTGTCGAGGGACAGCCACTCAGCGACAACGATTGAGGCGGTCCCTCGACAAGCTCGGGATGACTGTTACCTAGATCGGGTACCGGCGTTGGGCGGCGACGAGGTCGGTTACGTTGTCTTGGAGCCAGGAGATGAGGCTCATCACGCGCTGCGCGACTTCGATGCCGCCGGGCGTGAGGGTGTAGTCGACCCGCGGCGGCACCTCGGCGTGCTGACGCCGTAGCACCAAGCCGTCGCGCTCGAGATCGCGCAACGTTTGGGCGAGCATCTTCTCCGAGATGCCCTCGATCCGGTCGCGGATCTCCGAGTAGCGGCGCGTGCCGTTGATCAAGGCGCCGAGCACGAGGCCTCCCCAGCGGCCGGTGACGTGGCCCAGCACCTCGCGGGCGGGGCAGTCGGCGTTGTAGCAGTTTCCGGTTTCCATAACTTACCTTTTGGTGTGTACTAGCTTTTCGATAGCTTCAGTGCTAGGCTGGGTTTTCCCCCACCCCTACCTGAGGATTTCATGACCCAACGTACCGCGATCGTCACCGGAGCGAGCTCCGGCTTCGGCCGCCTGACCGCCCAAACGCTTGCCGCCGACGGCTGGCGCGTCTACGCCACGATGCGTAACGTCGCGACCACGAACGCCGGCGCCGCGACCGATCTCAAGAAGGCCGGCATCTCGGTCGTCGAGCTCGACGTGACGAGCGACGCGTCGGTCGATGCCGCCGCGAAAACCATTCTCTCCGAAGCCGGCGCGGTCGACGTGCTCGTCAACAATGCCGGCACCGGTTTCTTCGGCATCGAGGAAGCCTTTACGCCGGCCGCCGCCGAGCGGCAATTTGCCACCAACGTGATCGGGCCGCTGCGCGTGAACCGCGCCTTCTTGCCGTCGATGCGCGAGCGCCGCAGCGGGCTCGTCGTTTATGTTTCGTCCGTGGTCGGACGGATGATCGTTCCGTTCGGCGGCATCTACACCGCATCGAAGTGGGCTCTCGAAGCGCTGGCGGAAACGTCGTCGTACGAGCTTGCGCCGTTCGGGATCGACGTTGCGATCGTGGAACCCGGCGCGTACGCAACGGATATCTTCGGCAAAATTACCGCTGCGGATGATAGCGCGCGCGTCACCGCTTATGGCGACGTCGCGAAGTATTCCGAGCAACTCAGCGAGCGGCTCGGCGCCTCGGCACAAGAACGCGATCCGCAAGAAGTTGCCGACGCGATCGTACGGCTGGCCAAAGCAGCAGCCGGCACGCGCCCGTTGCGCACCGTCGTTCCGGAGAATCCGGCCATCGAAGGCATCAACGACGCCGTTGCACCGATCCAGCGCGAGATCATCAAATCATTCGGCTTGGAAGCGCTGTTGCCGAAAGCGCACGTTTAGGGCGGTCCCTCTAAGACGTAGGGGAACGGCAATCGATGTTCGGAATACTCGGCCAACTGAGGAAAGCATTTTCTCATCGCGTTGACGGGAGGCCCGATGCGGACACGTAGAGCGTTTCATTTACTGATCTTCGCTGCGGCCGTGGCGACGCTCGTCACCGCACCGGCGACGCTTACCGCGCAGGCGCCGGCCGTCAAGGTCGGCGCAACCGACATCGGCGGCGTCGTGACCAGCGCGCACGGACCCGAAGCGGGCGTGTGGGTGATTGCGCGAACCGACGATCTCCCGACGCGCTACACGAAAATCGTCGTCACCGACGACGCAGGCCGTTACCTCATTCCGGACTTACCGGCCGACGCCACCTACACGGTGTGGTCGCGCGGCTACGGTCTCGTCGACGGGCCGCAGGTCCACGTAACGCGCGGGAAACTCGTGAACTTGCGCGCGACGCTCGCTCCGAACCCGACGGCTGCGGCGCAGTACTATCCGGCCGAGTACTGGTTCTCGCTGCTCAAGATTCCCGATGCGAGCGATTTCCCGGGAACCGGACCGAAGGGCAACGGCATCGGCACCGAGATCAAAAATCAACAGATGTGGATCGACCAGGTCAAGACGGACGGTTGCGAGACCTGTCATCAACTCGGCAACAAGTACACGCGCACGCTGCCGACGGCGTTCGGCACGTTCCCGAACCACGCCGCGGTGTGGCAGCGCCGCATCCAGTCCGGCCAGGCCGGTCCGATCATGACCGCCACCGGGGCCCGGCTCGGACCGCGCCTCTTCGAAAATTTTGCCGATTGGACCGATCGCATCGCCGGCGGCGAGATTCCCAGCACGCAGCCGGCGCGGCCGGCGGGCATCGAACGCAATATCGTCATCACCGAATGGGACTGGTCATCGCCGACGACCTACATGCACGACGAGATCTCGACCGACAAACGGAATCCGCGCCTCAACGCGTACGGCAAGATCTACGGCTCGTCGGAAGAGAGCAGCGACTTCATGCCGGTACTCGACCCGATCCGCAACTCGACGAGTTGGGTCAAGGTGCCGGTGCTCGATCCAAACACGCCGTCCTTCGACTTCTTGGGCGCCGAGCGACCGCTCATGCCCTCGGCGTTCTGGGGTAATCAGCGCATCTGGTCGAGCCAGACGATCGTGCACAACCCGATGATGGACGAGAACGGCCGCGTCTGGATGACGGCTCGCATCCGCCCGGAAGACGATCCGGCGTACTGCAAAGCCGGCTCGTCACTTGAGTCTGCCCAAGTCTTCCCGCAAACGACGTCGGGACGGCAGTCGGCCGTGTACGATCCGAAAACCAACGAGTTCAAGCTCGCGAACCTGTGCTTCGGCACGCACCATTTGTACCTGACCTCCGACGGCAAGGACACGATGTGGTACACCGGCAGCCGCGACGTTGCGGGCTGGCTCGATACCAAAGCGTTTCTGCGAACGGGCGACGCATCAACAGCGCAGGGCTGGACCCCGTTCATCGTCGACACGGCCGGCACGGGGAAACGTACGGCAACGTGGACCGAACCCGGCACGCCGCTCGATCCGGCCAAAGACGCGCGCATCCACGGCAACTTCTACGGCGCGGGCATCAGCGCGGTCGACGGTTCGGTGTGGGGTTCGGTCGTGAGCTATCCGGGCGAAATCCTGCGCGTCGTTCCGGGCTCCGATCCGCCGCATACGGCATTGACGGAAATCTACGAACTGCCGGCTACCGACTCGCGCGCGCCGGTGCACGGCTTCTCGCCGCGCGGCATGGACATCGACTCGCACGGCGTCGTTTGGGCGCCGCTCGCGAGCGGACACCTCGCCAGCTTCGACCGCCGCAAGTGCAAAGGTCCGCTCAACGGTCCGAGCGCGGTGACCGGGCAGCAATGTCCGGAAGGCTGGACGCTCTACCCGCTGCCGGGACCGCAGTTCAAGGGCCTGAAAGAATCGGGAAGCGCCGAGGCGCCGTATTTCACCTGGGTCGACCGCTTCAACACCGTCGGCCTCGGCAAAGACGTGCCCTTCGCCACCGCCAATCTCGGCGAAGGTGCTTACGCGCTGGTGAACGGTAAGTTCGTCACCTTCCGCGTGCCGTATCCGCTGGGTTTCTTTGCGAAAAACGTCGACGGCCGCATCGATGATCCCAAGGCCGGCTGGAAAGGCCGCGGCATGTGGACCACGTTCGGATCGCGCGCGCCGTTCCACATGGAAACGGGCAAGGGCACGCATCCGATCGTGCTGCACATGCAGATCCGCCCAAACCCCCTAGCTGACTAGAATTGTCATCCCGAGCTTGTCGAGGGATAGCCACGCAGCGACGACGATAGTGGCGGTCCCTCGACAAGCTCGGGATGACAGTTAACGGAAGATCAGCGACTTGATCACCAGCGGAATCACGCCCGGCGGCGTGACCATTTCGCCCACGTCGACGAAATCGAAGTCGCGCAAATCGACGCTGTCGATCGAGAGCACCTCGCACGTCAGGTTCAGCTCGTCGCGTAAGAGATGACCCATCGTCTTGCCGACGTCGCCGTCGATGAGCACAACGAGCGGGCTCGTGCGCGCCTTCGGACGCGAGACGGCTTGCTCGATCGCCTTCGCGACCGCGAGCAGTTCGCGATATTCCGGCGCCCGCATCCAACTGAACGCCACGGCCACGATCGCATCGTCGTCGCGCTCGAGCCGCGCGATACCGCGCCGCAACGACGCTTCGAGTTCATCGATCGTGAACGTTTCCGGAATCTCCAGCCGCACGACCGGGACGTTGCGCAGCGGTAACGCGGCGTGATCCGAAACGTAGATCGTCTTGCCGCTGACTTGCACCGTGAACTGCGAGGCCCCGAGCACGGTCGCGCGGATACCTGAACCCGGATCGACGACCGGAACCTTCAACCGTTCGCGAAAACGCTCGCGTAACTGTTCGGCGAGCTGCGGTGCGAGGTCGCCGAACTCTTTGACTTGCCGCTTGAACACGTACTCGGCCACGCCGCCGGAAACGGTAATCGCCTCGGGCTCGACGGTACGCCGCAACTCCGGCGTGAGGATCAGCGAGCGCGCGAACGGATCCAGCGGTGCGCCGGTAATGTAGTCGATCAACACGTCGGCGAGCCGGCTCGCCATCCGCGTGCGTACTTCGGGAATGGCAAAGGTTTCGGGAGTGGCCGGCACCCCCAATTCCTTGGCCAGCAGCACCGCGGTGTCGTCGATGCGCGTATACTTGCCGTCTGCATCGAGCGCGATCAACCGGCCGCCGACGGCAAACGCGCAGAGGTCGAGGATAACGCCGCCCTGGATCAGCGCGAGCTTCGTCGTGCCGCCGCCGATGTCGACGTGCAGCACGCACGTATCGGGATCTTTCGAGTAGGCCACCGCGCCCGACCCATGTGCGGTCAGCACCGCTTCGAGCTGATGACCGGCCGTCGCACACACGAACTTGCCCGCGTGTTCCGCAAAGAGCTCGTCGATCGCCTCGGCGTTGCTCTTCTTGATCGCTTCACCGGTGAGGATGACCGCGCCGCTGTCGATCGCCTCAGGCGTTGTTCCCGCATCGTGATAACACGTTTCGATGAACCGGCCGAGTTTGTCGGCGTCGATCGCGCCCGCCGCGGTGAACGGCGTGAGCATGATCGGCGAGCGCCACACGATGTCGCGCCGTACGACGACGTAGCGGCTCGAGAGATCCTGCGCCTCGCGTTCGAGGATGATCTTCGCAAACAGCAAGTGCGAGGTCGAACTGCCGATATCGATACCGACCGTTTTCAACTCGAGATGTTCTTGCGACTCGATGTATTCCTCGATCGCCTTCGCCGCTTCAGCGTCGAAGTGCGCGTGGTCGAAGATGTCCTCGTGCAATTGCAGCCACTCCCTTGCCCAGGCAGCCTGCATCCCCGCAAGACCAGGATCCACCGGCGGACGGCCGTGCGGTTGAAAGAACGCCATGGTGCTCCAAATAGGGGAAGGGATGCGCTTAGTTCTCTAACTAGAGTACGAAATGAGCGTTACCGAAACCTCGCACGCGTTGCCGCGATCTGACGGAGGAACCTTTCCGATTGCGCAAGTGGCGCCGGGCTCGCGTGCTCCCGGCCTCGTCGTGATCTCATCCGCATACGGCGTGACGGACGGGCTGCGCGCAACGATGCGGCGATACGCCGCAACGGGCTACATCGTCGCCGCACCGGATATGTTTTCGCGCACGCTGCCCGGTCCGTTGGGCCAGAGCGAAGCCGATCGCACCGCCGCACGCGGACGCCTCGAAGGCTTCGACGTGGCGGCCGGCCTCTCCGACATACGCACGGTGATGGACGAACTGCGCGCGCGCCCCGATTGTACCGGAACGATCGCCGTCATGGGCTATTGCTTCGGCGGCGAGTTCGCCTATCTGGCAGCGACGCAACTCGGCGCGGCCGGCGCGATTTCGTTTCACGGCGTCGGCATCGGCAAACATCTCGACGAAGCCGGCAAGGTCAACGTGCCGATGAGCTTGCACTTCGGCGAAGACGACCGCTTCGTTCCGAATACCGAAGTCGACGCGATCGAAGCGGCGTTTCGCGGAAAACCGGCGGTCGAAATCTACCGTTATGCCGGCGCCAAGCACGGCTTCGTGCAATCCGAGTCGGCCGCGTACGACGCAGCGGCGGCGCAACTCGCCGAAGAGCGCGCCCTGGCCATGCTTGCCCGCTTGAAGTGAACGTCACCGCCGTCGAAGCGCCGGATACGGCGTGGAAACGGACGCTCGCGCTGATGGTCTGCGTACAGGCGGTGATGTCGGCGCAGATCTACTACTCATCGCCGTTCTTTCCGCAGTTTCTCGAACAGAACGGCGTCTTTCCGCTCAACAACGTCGAGGTGTGGGCGGGCGCTATCCTCTCGGCAAGCGCGCTCTCGTCGGCCGTGTTCTCGCCGATCTGGGGCGGCATCGGCGACCGCATCGGGCGCAAGCAGATGGTGTGGCGTTCGGCCGTCGCGGCCAGCGTCGCGATGGGACTCACGGGCTTGTGCACGACGCCGGGGGAGATGCTCGGCATCCGCATCGTCTCGGGCGCGTTCGCCGGATTTTCGACGTCAGCGATGGCGCTGGTTGCAACGCAGGTACCGGAACAGCGGCTCGGCTACGCGTTGGGCTGGCTATCGACGGGACAGATCGCCGGCGCCCTGGTGGGTCCGCTGCTCGGTGGATTGCTCGCCGATCACCTGCACGACTATCGTCTCGTGTTCTTTCTTTCCAGCGGTGTAACGATGCTGGTCTCGGTTCTCTGCGTCGCGTTCGTGCGCGAGGTGCGCGGTCCGGGGACGCACACCGAACGCCACACGACATCGCTCTTCGAGCGGTTGCGCGGCATCGCTCAGCATCGCGATTTCGCACCGATGTTTTTGGTCATCATGCTGGCACAGATCTGCTCGATCGGACTCACCCCGATCTTGCCGCTGTTCGTGCGCGATATCTTGGGCAACGTCCCCTATCAAACCACGATCACCGGCGCCGCGATCGCGGTCACGGGCGTCGCGGGTTTGCTCAGCGCGCCGTTCCTCGGCCGGCGCAGCGACGAAATCGGCTACCGGCGCGTCTTGCTCATCGCGCTCACCGGTGCCGCCGCGTTTACGCTGCCGCAAGCGCTGGTCTCGAACATCTGGGAATTCGTTGCGCTGCGGTTCGGCGTCGGCGTGTTCTTGGGCGGGATATTGCCGAGCGCCAACGCGATCATCGGCCGCATCGCGAAGCCCGAGACGCGCGGTCAGGTCTACGGCTTCACGGCCACGGCGCAGTTCCTCGGACGCTTCGTCGGCCCACTGCTCGGCTCGACCATCGCAGCCGCCTTCGGGATCCCCGCAACCTTCGCGGTCATCGGTACGCTGATGGTCGTCAACCTGGTGTGGGTTTGGGCGCGAGTTGGTCGTGGTATGCTTGACGCATGAACGCGGCTGCCGCAGCCACCGCATCCCCTGGATCGACCGGCGTGGTCGCTCACGTCTCGGACACGCCGATTTACGTGCCCCCGCCTCGCACCAATTTCTAAACGACGCCTGAGAACGAGACGAAGCGTTCGCGCCGGCCGCTGAGAAACGCGCGGATATCGGCCCCGAGCCGCGCGACCTCGGCCGTCTCGAACGGATAGTGCGCGCCCGCTGCGGGTTCGAAGAGATCGGCGAATTGGCGGCCGTCACGCACCGAGGAGCCGACGCACGTCAGCCGCACGCCGCCATCACTCGCAGGCCGCAGCGTCGCGGAGAGATGGCCGACGGCAAAGCGCATCGAGTTGTCGATCAGCGGGCCTTCCTCCACCGGGCCTAATCCGCGCCGCGCGCGGGCGCTGGCATCGGGATCGGGATCCGGACGCAAGATCAGCGCGCTGCGAAAACCGGCCTCGAGTTCGACGACGAGTTCGCGCGCAACGCGATCGTACGTGAGCGCAGCGCGTTCGTTCTCCGCTTCGAACGGACGATCGAGCACGTCGATCTGGAACGAGGGGCGGAGCACGACGCGCAGCAGGCCGTCGATGACGGTGAGCATGTCCGAACCGCGGAACGTCACCAGCGGAAGTCCGTCGGCATCGACGATTCGCGTTACCGGGTTCGCGCCGGCGTGCGGACGATCGAACAGCCGGAATGTGCCGCTGCGGTACACCGCGGCGCCGCGCAGATCTTTGGCGCGCAGCAATGCGGTCCACACCGTCTTTCCATCGAGCGCGCGCAAGCGCTCGAACGTCGCGTCCATCGCCGCCTGCTTGGCGTATCCGGCTTCCGCGCCCTCGCTCGCGAATCGCCGGCGAAGGCTTTCGCTATTGCCGCGGGAAGTTTTCGCGCATGGCAACGCATTCGGTCCAACAGCGCGACGTCGCCTACCTCCAGCACGGCGATCGCTCGTACGCGGCGCGTCTCTATCAGCCGGAAGGTGACGGCCCGTTCCCGGCGGTCGTCGAGGTCCATGGCGGCGCGTGGACGATGAACGACCGCTTCAGCAATGCCGCGATCGACGCGGCTCTGGCGGCATCCGGCGTCGTCGTCCTCGCGCTCGATTTTCGCATGCCGCCCGACGGGCGCTACCCCGACTCCGCGGCCGACGTCAACTACGGCATCCGCTGGCTCAAAGCGCACGCGGCCGAGCTGCATACCCGGCCCGAACTCGTGGGCGGCATCGCGACGTCGAGCGGCGCGCAGACGCTGCTGGTCAACGCGCTGCAACCGCACGATCCGCGCTACACGGCGATCCCTGTTGCGGGCTCGTCCGGCGTCGATGCAAGCCTTGCGTTCGTCGCCGTGTGCTGGCCGATCGCCGACCCGCTTGCACGCTATCACATGGCGAAAGCGAAGGGCAACGCCAAACTCGTTGCATCGCACGACGCGTATTGGCCCGACGAAGCAGCGATGGCTGAGGGCAACCCGCAGCGCATGCTCGAGCGCGGCGACGCGCTCACGCCATTACCGCCGCTGCTCATCCTGCAGGGAACGAACGACGACAACGTCACACCCGACATGGCCGACAACTTCGCCGCAGCCTATCGTGGTGCCGGCGGTTCCGTCGAACTGCAAAAGTTCGAGGGACAGCCGCACTCGTTCATCAAGGAGCCGGTCACACCGGTAGCCGCCGAAGGCATCGATCAACTCGTAGCGTTCGTCTTGGCCCGCACCACCGTCACGCCGTAGCGCGAATCGCCGCGGTTTAGCCGCGATCGATGAACGACGGCATTTGGTTGGGGAGAATCGTCGCTTCGAAGAGGTTCACTTCGTCGGGCAGCGTTGCCATCAGCACCGCGATGCGGGCAACGTCCGACGCCGCCATCACGTATTGCTGCGGCGTCGGTCCGGGGCCGGCTTTCGCCACGGCCCCCACGGTTTGGCGCGTAAAGCCGCTGAGCGTCGAGCCGGCGTGGATGATCGACGCCACGACACCGTAGGCGCGGCCGTCGCGCGTAACCTGATGCGTGAGGCCGTGCAGCGCATGTTTCGTCGCCGTATAGGCGAGCGAATCCGGCCGCGGCGTCTTTTGCGACACGCTGCCCATCGTGATGATCCGGCCGCCCTGCGGCTTTTGCGCCTTCATCATTTTCACGGCTTCGCGCGTCGCGAGGAACGGCGCGGTGAGGTTGACGGCCAGCACGTCGTTCCAGTACTCGAGCGACATCTCGTCGATCGGTTTGTGCGCGGTGATGCCGGCATTGTTTACCAGCACGTCGAGGCGGCCGAAGGTGTTCTTCACCGTTTCGAACAGTTTGAGGATATCGGCTTCTTGCCGCACGTCGCCGGGCAACGCGAGCGCCTTGCCGCCGGCCGCGGTCACGGCGGCCGCCACGCGGTCCAGCTCTGCCGGCCGCCGTCCACCCAGAACCACCGTCGCGCCCTCGGCGCCGAACGCCGTGGCGATGCCCTCACCGATACCGCTGCTCGCTCCGGTGACGATCGCGATCCGGCCGGTCATTGTTGCTGCCATGATGCTAACCGGTGTATCCTTCGTCTATGACGACTACCTTCCAACCGCGGCCGCAGTCTCGCCCCGAGCCGGCGCGCATCGACGGCGTGGTCACGTACGACGCCATCACCGTCACGCCGGAATCGCCGCACATCGGTGCCGAGATCGGCGGCGTCGATCTCACGCAGCCGCTGTCTGATCGGCAAGTGGAACAATTGCGGGCCGCGTTCACGCAGTATCAGGTCATCTTCTTTCGCGACCAGCACATTTCGTTCGACGATCAGATTCGCTTGGCCAACTATTTCGGCACGCTCGGCGAGCACGCGGGGAAGGCGACGATCAGCAAGCCGACGGAAAACCCGGCGGTGCGCAAGTTCCACTACGATGAGAACTCGCAACTCATCTCGGGCGAGAACTTCCATAGCGATCAGTCGTGCGCGCCGATTCCGCCGCTCGGCACGATCCTCTACAACCACACCGTGCCGCCGAACGGGGGCGGCGACACGCAGTTCAGCAACATGTATGCGGCCTACGACGCGCTCTCTCCGCGCATGAAGGTCTACCTCGAAGGCTTGACCGCAACGCACGACGGCACGCGCGTCTTCGGCCCGGGCACGCCGGTCGCGGTGCATCCGGTGGTCATACGGCATCCGGAGAGCGGACGCAAGGCGCTCTACGTCAACACCGACTTCACCGCGCACATCAACGATCTGCCGCGACTCGAAGCCGACCGGCTCTTGGCGTTCCTGATCGACCATTGCGTCAATCCGCAGTGGACGGTGCGCTTTCGCTGGCACGCGCACTCGATCGCGTTCTGGGACAACCGGTGCGTCCAGCATCAGGCGATTTGGGATTATTGGCCCAACGTGCGCTCGGGTTTCCGCGTGCAGATCGAAGGAACGGCGGCTCCGGTTGCAGGCTAACTTTCTCCGTTATGTCTTCGGCGCCGCGTGCGCCCTCGCGCTGGCGATCGCGCCGAGCTTCGGCGGGGCTGCGGATCCCTACGAGATCTATTCCATCCAAGCGATGACGGGCGGCCTGTCGTTCGTCGGCAAAACCGGCGCCGACGCGCTGGCCGCATTCGAGGTCGCATTCAACAAGAGCGGCGGCATCAACGGCCGTCCGATCCATTTCGTCCTCGAAGACGCGCAGACCAACCCCTCCGTCGCGCTGCAGCTCACCAACGAGCTGGCATCCAAGCATTTGCCGTTCATCATGGGGCCGACGTCCGCCGCCGAGTGCAACGCCGTCTACGCACTCGCGAAAGCGGGACCCGTGATCTGGTGCTATTCGAGCGCGGTAAACGGAACGCCGGGATCGTTCGAGTATCAGACCTCGGCCACGAACTACGATTACAACGTTGCGGCGATGCGCTGGCTGCGCGGCCGCGGGCTCACGAAGATCGCATTGATCACGCCGACCGACGCGACGGGTCAAGCCTACGATCGCGCGATCGATGCCATTCTGCAGTTGCCCGAGAACAAGGCGATCACACTGGTCGATCGCGAGCACTTCACCGCCGCCGACGTGAGCGTCGACGCGCAGATCACGAAGATCCGCGCATCGGGCGCGCAGGTGCTGTTTGTCGGCACCGCCGGCTCGCCGGCCGGTCTCGCCTTTCACGGCGTCACCGACGTCGGCTTGAGCATCCCGGTCGTCACCGGCAACGGCAACGCCTCGGAAGCCTTCATGAAGCAGTACGCCGCGATTCTGCCCAAGGAACTCTACGTCGAGTCCACGCACTGCCTCGCGCCCGCCGCGATCACCGACAAGGCCGAAAAGTCCGCTTACGAAGCCTACGTCGCGGCGATGACGGCCCACGGCGTTGCGGTGGATTGCCTGCAAAGTCTGGCTTGGGATCCGGCCTTGATCCTCACCACCGCGCTGCGCCATGTCGGCACGAACGCCAGCGCCGAACAACTGCGTGCGTATCTCGCGACGATGAGTAACGTCGCGGGCGTCAACGGCACCTACGACTTCAAACGTGTTCCGCAGCGCGGTCTCGACGACCGCGCCGTGGTGATCATCCGCTGGAACGAAGCGAATAGCACGTGGGTGCCCGCTAGCAAAGTCGGCGGCGCCCCGCTCTAACCGTTAGGCNNTCGTTTTCGGCCGGATCGCGGATCACGCCGATCGGGTCCTCACCGCGCGCGACCTTCGCCATTTCGCGTTGCAGCATCTTGCGGTACTGAATGACGCCGCTGTCGGTCGTGCCGAGTTTCTCGAGGTGGCGCAACGCGATCGGACCTTGCGTTACCCAGGCCATGACGTCTTGCGCATCGACGATGTTGAGCTTGAATTCGCCGTTTTCGTCGCGATACGGGAAATCGTAGAGCGGAACGCGATCGAGCAGCCGTTGCGGCACATCCATGCCGGCCGGCGGTTCGTAGGCGATGTACCAGTAGTGCATCGACGTCACGTCGTCGATCGGCACGCGCATTTGGTAGGCGTGGAACTTCCACACTTTGCCGCCGCCGCTGCCGACTGCGAGGATGTTCGGGAAGAGCACCGGGTGACCGACGCGCCAATCGTCTGAATCTTCCGAGGCACCCTCGAGCAGACGGCGTTTGTAGATGCCGTACTTGAATTCTTGGAACGCGATCTTGAGATGCTTGCGCGAGATCTGATAGTGCGTTCCGGCGAAGCCGCTCTTCTCTTCAACGAACTCTTGCAGTTTGCCGTGCAGCCACTCGGTGTGCACGGGATCGAGCGAGTTCTCCATGATCTGCAGCCAATTGCACGGGATGATCGCCTGACCGATTTGACGGATCGCGCCGTCGACGACGAAACCGGGCCAGCGCGGCAACAGCGGCGCGGGCAATGGCCCCATATAGGCAAAGATCATGCCGCCGAGCGCTTGCACCGGATACCCCGTCGTCGCGGTCTTGTCTTTGAACGTGCTGCCGTCGGGTTCGTTGGGATGATTGATGCACGTGCCGCTGGCATCGAATTGCCAACCGTGATACGGACAGCGAATGCCGACTTCTTGCGGAATTCCGTACGCCATCGACGCGCGCCGGTGCGGACAGAACTCGGCGATCAGTCCGAGCACTCCGCTGCGATCGCGGAATAGCACGAGATCTTCGCCCAGCAACCGGACGCGCTTGGTCCACGCGTCCTTCAGCTCCTCAACGGCAGCAATCGGATGCCAGTACCGGCGCTGGAGTTCACCCATCGGCGTCCCCGGCCCGACAAGCGTCAAGTGCGTGTTTTCAAGCTCGCTCAGCATGGCATGTACCGTTCGGCAACTGACCGAAATCCCCTCAGATGATCGATCGGCGGGTCTTGCGCGCGATCGCCGCGAGCGTCCTGTGCTTCGCCCTCGCGCCCAGGCCGGGCGTGGCGCAGCAGCCATATCATTTACGCGTCGGCACCGCGCCGGTAGAGGTCGGTGCGCTCGCGTTCTACGCGGCCGACCAAGGGTTTTTCAAGAAGGCCGGGCTCGATGTCGAGCTCGTAGCAATGGCGAACGGCCCGGCGATTGCGGCCGCGGTGGCGTCGGGCACGCTCGACGCCGGATCGGCGAACGCGCTCTCGATCGCGCTCGCGCACGAGCGCGGCTTGAACTTCGTCTACGTCTGCCCCGGCGGTGCATATACGAGCGCGGTCCCGACGGCCGGGCTCGTGGTCGCCCGGACGTCAACNNGTTGAGATGCCGTACAGTTCGATGGAGACGGCGCTCACGTCCGGTCGCGTCGATGCGGCAACGATGGAGGAACCGGCACTCGATCGGATGCTCGCGACCGACACGCGGCTGATCGCGCCGGTGTACGACGCAATCAGCAAAGACTTCGCCGAGGGCGGGTATTTTGCAACGGCGGACTTCGTCAAAGCCCATCTCGATCTGATGCGCCGCTTCAACGCCGTGATCTCCGCTACGGCGCGCTGGGCGAACGCCAACCCCGGCACGACGGCGCGGATCTTAACCAAATACACCGGTATCGCGACGGATGACCTCAAGCACCGCGTGCGCTATCACGACACGCTCGATCCCGCCCGCGTGCAGCCGCTCATCGACGCGGCCGCAAAGTACGGCGCGCTCAAAGCCACTTTTCCGGCCTCGCAAATCATCGCGCAAGGAGTTCAATGACCGCTTTACGTTTTATCGGCGCCCTCGTGCTCTGCGT
>PLTN01000158.1 GCA_003164495.1 Vulcanimicrobiota bacterium | reverse complement strand
GCGTGCTCGAAGCGTTTCTGGCCGAAGGCATCGCGGAGAGCGATCTCGCCGGCTCGACCGGTTACGGCTACGACGATGCGGCGCGCGACCGCTATGAATCGCTGCTGGCGCGCGTTTTTCGCGCCGAGCGCGTGCTGGCGCGCTTGTCGATCGTCAGCGGCACGCACGCGATCGTGGCCGCGCTCGATGCGCTGCTCGTTCCCGGGCAGTTGCTGCTCTGCGCGAACGGCGCGCCGTACGACACGCTGCGCTACGCGCTGGTCGATGCGCCGCACTCGCTCGCCGCGCGCGGCGTGCAGTACGGGGAGGTCGGCCGCACGCTCGCCGGCGACACGGACCTCGTTGCGCTGGCCGCGGCCCTGCGCGACGATCCACCGTCCGTCGTGTTCGTGCAGCGCTCGCGCGGCTATGCCTCGCGCCGCTCGCTCTCGATCGAGGCGATCGAGCGCATCGTCGACGTGTGCAGCGAACATGCGCCGGCCACGATCGTGTTCGTCGACAACTGTTACGGCGAGCTCGTCGAGGAGCGCGAACCGCTCGAAGTGGGCGCCGACATCATCGCGGGCTCGCTGATCAAGAACATCGGCGGCGGCCTCGCACCGACCGGNNGCCTCGCTGTTCGCCCTGCTCGGCTACGACGTGGATCCGCTCCCGGGCGAACTGCGCACCGACATCGTGCAGGCGATTCGGCTGGGCTCGCGCGAGGCGCTGATCGCCTTCGCACGCGGGCTGCAAACGGCGCTGCCGATCAACGCCCGGTTCATGCCCGAACCCGGACCCGTGCCGGGGTACGTCGATCCGGTCATCATGTCGAGCGGCTCGTTCATCAGCGGGTCGACGATCGATCTGTCGTGCGACGCCCCGCTGCGCGCGCCGTGGGACGTCTACCTCCAGGGCGGGATCGTGGCCGAACACACCGCGCTCGGGGCCATCCTCGCCGCCGACGCGGTTTACTCGGGAACGTCCTCGCCCATGAAGCCATAGAAGTAGTAGGTCACGCCATCATCGGTTTCGAGCGCTATGCGCGTCTCTTCGACCCGCAGGTCGACGATCGTCCGGCCCACCAGGCGCTTCAGCATCGCTCGCGCTTGGATGAGTTCGGCTTCGCGCAGGCCGTCGGGATTGATGTCGGCGGCAAGGTCTTCGGTCATGCTGTCACTTCGTTTGGAGAGGACCGCCGGTCGCGCGCGGGCGAAGGCGGCCAGTGATGTATGTCTTGGAAGTGATGAGTGGGCCGCTCGACGGCAAGACATGGACCTTCGAGCAAGAGATCACCATCGGCCGGGATGACGCCGTCGCCGGCGCCTGTATCACTATTGATCGGTATATTTCCCGAAAACACGCGCGGCTCTACGAGGAAGCGGGCGATCTCCAGCTGGCGGATCTCTCCAGTCGCAATGGTACCCAGGTTGGCGGCCGGCCCGTCGCGACGCCGCAACCCTTAGCGGTCGGGCAAGCGTTCACGGTCGGGCGAACGATCCTGCGGGTGATCAAAGGCTAATCATGGAGACCCTTCGGACTGCCTCGGAAGCGGCGCAGGCGGCGGCTGGGCTGGCCCGGCCGCTGGCGCTCGTCCCGACGATGGGTGCCCTGCACGCCGGGCACCTGGCGCTGGTCGCGCAAGCGCGGCGCGAGAACGTCGCCGTGATGGCGACGATCTTCGTCAACCCGCTGCAGTTCGGTCCGACCGAGGACTTCTCGCGCTATCCGCGCGCGTTTGCCGAGGACGCGCGCCAACTGGAAGCGGCCGGGGTCGACTTGCTGTTCGCGCCGAGCGTCGAGGAGATGTATCCGCCGGGTTTCGATACGGCGGTCGACCCCGGAGCGATCGCCACGCGCTTCGAGGGCGCGTTACGGCCGGGGCACTTCCGCGGCGTCGCGACCGTGTGCATGAAGCTCTTCGCGATCGCGCGCGCCGAGCGCGTATACTTCGGCGCCAAAGACGCGCAGCAGGTCGCGGTGCTGCGGCAGGTCGTGCGCGATCTTGCGATCCCGACCGAGATCACGGTGGTGCCGACGGTGCGCGACGCCGATGGTCTCGCGCTCTCGAGCCGCAACGCCTACCTGCGCCCGCCCGAACGCGCNNTACCTCGACGTCGTCGATCCGCGCACGTTCGAAGGCGTGCACGACATCGCTGCGCTGCCGGGTCAGGATACGTTCACCGCCATCGGCAGCGCGTGGCTCGGCTCGACGCGGCTGATCGACAACGTGCCGCTCGTGGTTCCCGCAGTCCCGCCGNNGTGTGCGGCGGGATCGCCGCCTATAAAGCGGCGGCGTTGGCAAGCCGGCTCGTGCAGCGCGGTGTCGACCTCGACGTGATCCTCACGGCCGAGGCGCAGCATTTCATCGGCGCCGCCACGTTCGCGGCGCTCGCGCGGCGCAAGGTCTGGACGTCGATGTGGGAACGCACCGAAGAGATCCCGCACATCGCGCTCGTCCGCGAAGCGGAAGTGTTCGCGATCGTGCCCGCAACCGCGAACGCGATCGCGAAGCTCGCGCGCGGCATCGCCGACGACTTGCTCACCAACGCGGCGCTGGCGGCGCGCATTCCGCTGATCGTCGCGCCGGCGATGAACACGGCGATGCTCGAGCATCCGGCGACCGTCGAGAACCTGCGCACGCTCGAAGCGCGCGGCGTGACGATCGTCGCGCCCGAAAGCGGCTTCCTCGCCGAGCGCGAGAGCGGTGCCGGACGCCTCGCGAATGAAGACACGATCGTGGCGGCGATCGAAGCGGTGCTCGGGCGCACGCGCGACTTGAACGGCGAACGCGTCCTGATCACGGCCGGTCCCACGCGCGAGCCGATCGATCCGGTGCGGTTTCTGTCCAACGCGTCGACCGGAACGATGGGGATCGAGCTGGCGCGCGAAGCGCTGGCCCGCGGCGCAACGGTCGACCTCGTGCTCGGGCCGACGTCGCTGACGCCGCCCGGCGGCGCGCAGGTGGAACGCGTCACGACCGCCCGCGAGATGGAAGCCGCGACGTTGGCGCGCGCGCCCGGTGCGACGATCGCGATCGCGACGGCAGCTGTGGCCGACTGGCGCCCGGCCGACACGCACGCGGCGAAGGTGAAGAAGACGGACGACGCGCCCCCGCTGCGGCTCGAACGCAATCCGGATATTCTCGCCGCGCTCGGCGAGCGCAAGAACGGCATGTTTCTGGTCGGTTTTGCCGCCGAAACCGACGCCCACGAGGCGAACGCGCGCGAGAAGCTCGTGCGCAAACATCTCGATGCGATCGCGGTCAACGACGTTTCGGGCGAGCGCGGGTTCGGGCCGGGCGATAGCTCGCTCGTCGTGCTGTGGGGCGAATCCGGCCGGCGCGCGCTGCCGACGGCGTCGAAGCGCGTCCTGGCCGGCGGCTTGTGGGACGCGATCGTCGCGATCCGCCGCGAAGCGCGGAACTAGCCATGCTGCTGGTGATCGACGTCGGCAATACCGAGACCAAGCTCGGCGCGTTCGATGAGTCGGGCGCGCTGGCCGGAACGTGGCGCATCACGACCGCGCCGCGCCGCACCGCGGATGAGTACGGCATCTTGTTCTCATCGTTCTTCTCAACCGCCCATTTCCCGATCCGCGACGTGAAGGCGATCGTGGTGGGATCGGTCGTGCCGGCCGTCGACCGGCCGCTGTTCGAGGGCTGCGAGAAATACTTCGGCGTGCAGCCGGTCGCGTTCACGGCCGCCAAGCAAACGATCATGCCGATTCGCACCGACCGCCCGGCCGACGTCGGCGCCGATCTGATCGCCGCCGCGATCGCCGCCCGCGAACTGATCGGCGCGCCCGCCATCGCGATCAACTTCGGCACCGCGACGACCTACGGCGTGATCGACGCCGAGGGCGGCTACGCGGGCGTCGCGATCGCGCCCGGGCTGCAGGTCTCGCTCGACGCCCTGGTCGGCCGCACGGCAAAGCTCCCGCAGGTCGCGCTGAGCGCGCCGGGCATCGTGGTCGGCCGCGATACGGTCACCTCGATACAGGCCGGCATCGTGTACGGTGCGATCGGAGCAGCCGAGGCGATCGTCGCCCGCATCCGCGCGGAGATCGGCAGCCACGCCCGCGTCATCGCGTCAGGGGGTCTTGCGTCCGTGATCGGCGGAGAAACCCCCGTCATCGAGCGCGTCGAACCCCACCTCGTGCTCTATGGACTGCGTGCCCATTACCTAACTCTTTGAGGAGACCCCGTCATGTTTCACGGCAAGAAAGTCATCGACTGCCACGGCCATATGTCGACGCCGCCGCAGTTTCGCGCATATGCGTACAACTTGATCGCACTGCGCACGCCGGGAGACGACTTGTTGCTCTCGGAGCAGCAGATGAAGGGGCCGATCGACCGCCACTTGCGGATGCTCGATTCGCATAACATCGACGTCCAGATGATCTCGCCGCGCCCGGTCGCGATGATGCACTGGGAGAGCCCCTACCTCGTGAAGTCGTGGACGCAAGTCACCAACGACATCATCAACCAGCAGTGCGAGATTTGGAGCGACCGTTTTGTCGGTATCGCGCAGTTGCCGCAGAGCCGCGACCTCGATAGCGACAACTGCGTCGAGGAGCTGGAACGCTGCGCGAACATGGGCTTCGTCGGTGCGACCGTCAATCCGGATCCCGGCGCCGACGGCCTGACGCCCGGCATGAACGACCCGTACTGGTTCGCGCTCTACGAGAGCGCCGAGGCGCTCGACATGACGCTCGTCGTGCACCCGTCGATCTCGAAGGACCCGCGCTTCGAGATCTTGCCGCATTCCTATCAGTACAACAACGTCAAGGAAGAGTGGCTCGCGACGCTGCTGCTCGAGCAGAGCGACGTGTTCGCGCGCTATCCGAAGCTGCGCATCGTGATCTGCCACTGCGGCGGCGCGCTCAACCGCTTCCTCTACAAAGGCAAACCGGTCGACTACGTCAAGCAGGCGCACGGGCAAGATACGATCGCGACCGATAGCGGCGAAGAGACCGGCGGCAGCGTGGGCATCGCGAAGAAGAAGACNNCGCGGTGTCGACCGGATGGTGTTCGGTACCGAAGTTCCCGGCAGCGGTTCGGATATCTTCAACCCCGAAACGAAGGCCGCGGCCGATGACGTGCTGGCGCTGATCGACAGCTTCGACTTCCTCACCACCGAAGACAAACTCGCCATCGTGCACGACAACCCGCTGCGCATGTTCCCGCGCATCGCAAAATCGCGCGCGCTCGCCGCAGCGGCGGTGTGACATGCTGACCAAAGAAGAGAACGATCTCGTCACGCAGACCGGACCCGGTACGCCGGGCGGCGCGTTCATGCGCAAGTACTGGCATCCGATCGCGCTCACGTCGGAGCTGCCGCCCGGCGGCGCGCCCAAGCCGGTGCGAATCCTCAGCGAGGATCTCGTTCTCTTCCGCGACGATGCCGGCCGGGCGGGACTGCTCGGCCTTTTGTGCGCGCATCGCTGCACCGATCTCAGCTACGGCCGAGTCGAAAACGGCGGCTTGCGCTGCCTCTACCACGGCTGGCTCTTCGACATCGCGGGCCGCGTGCTCGAGATGCCGGCCGAGCCGCCGGAGAGCACGTACAAAGACAAAGTGCGTCATCTCGCCTACCCCTGCATCGAGCGCGGCGGCGTGATCTTCGCGTATTTGGGCACGGACGAGCCGCCGCTCTTGCCCAACTACGAGTTCTTCAATTATAGCGAGGAACACCGGCTGCTCACGCGCACGTTCCTCAACTGCAACTGGCTGCAGTCGCTGGAAGGCGAGATCGACCCCTCGCATCTCTCCTACCTTCACGTGCCGGTCGGCAAGGTCGACACGCGGCCGGTTCCCGGCGGCACCGTTCCGGCCGATCAGCTCTACAAGGTCGATTCGGCGCCCAAACTCGAGGTCGAGCGCACGCACTACGGCATGCGCAACTTCTCGGTGCGGCGCGCCGGACCCGACAAGCGCTACCTGCGCATCACGAACTACATCTTGCCGCACATGGCCGCGATCATCGGCAACGAGGGCCGCATCGGCGAAGGGTATAGCGTGCACTGGCACGTGCCGGTGGACGACGTGACGCACATGCGCATCGATTTCGTCTTCAACCGTCACCACGCGCCGAACAAAGAGTTCAGCGAAGCGACGATGGCGGGCGAGATCCGTCCCGACGGCTTTCTCGTGCGCAACGCCGCGAATCGCTATCTCCAAGACCGCGATGAGATGAAGACCAAGACGTTCAGCGGCATGGGACCGTACTTCCCGGCCCAAGACGCCTTCGCGACCGAAACGCCGGGCCCGATTCACGACCGTACGCGCGAACATCTGGCGACGAGCGACGTCTGCATCACCACCGCGCGCCGGCTCTTGATCGATGCCATTCGCGGCGTGCAGAAGGGCGAGACGCCGCCGCACGTCGTGCGCAGCGAGGCCGATAACGACATGAGCGACATCGCCGTGATCTCGGCGATCATTCCCGATAGCGTCGACTACCGGACGGGTTGGCGCGACGCGACGAAGACACTGGTGCCGCGATGATCTCGCGGCGTCACGCGCTGGCGCTCGCAGCTGCGGCGCCGCTGGCCTTCACGCCCTTTCCCGCACGCGCCCAGCAGAACCGGCACGTGCGCATCGGCGCCGGAATCGACGATGCGTTCATGCAGCCGTATTATGCCGAGCAGCTCGGGTTGTTCAAGAAGCTGAACGTCGACTATGAGATCGTGCACGCGGCCAACCCGGGCGCGTACGCTGAAGCGCTGGCAGCCGGTGCGATCGACATCGGCATGGTCGATCCGACGGCGATCGCCCAGGCGTACGTGAAAGGGTTGCCGTTCGCGTATTTCGCCGGCGGCCCGCTCTCGTCGCGCGACGCACCGACGCTCGTGCTGTGCGTGGCGAAGAACAGCCCGATCAAGACGGCCAAGGATCTCGAAGGCAAGACCGTCGCGATCATCAGCCTGCACGCGACGATGGAGATCACGACGCGCGAGTGGCTGACCAAAAACGGCGCGGATGCTTCGCTGGTGAAGTTTTTCGAGCTGCACTTTCCCGAGATGACGCCGGCCCTATCGCGCGGCACGATCGATGCGGCGCTGCTCGGCGAGCCGTTCCTCACCGAGAACAAAGACGCGATCCGCGGAATCGGCGTGCCGTTCGACACGGTGGCGAAGCTGTTCTACATCTTCGGCTGGTTCGCGCGCCGCGATTGGATCACGGCCAACACCGACCTCGCCCATTCCCTCGCATCGGCCTTCTACGAAGCCGGCAAGTGGGCCAACGCGCATAAAGCCGAGTCTGCCGTGATCGAAGCCGGCATCACGAAAGTCGACCTGCAAACCGTCCGTACGATGCAACGCAACCCGCTCTCCACGTCGCTCAACGCGGCGTACATCCAACCCTTACTGGACATGGCCGCCCGCTATAAAGTGATCGACCGCCCGGTAATGGCATCGGAAATCATCGCCGCGGGTTTCGCATAAGGAAAAGAGAGAACCACCCCCTATAGTCATTCCGAGCAGAGCGCCGAAGGCGCGCCGTCGAGGAACGCGAGATCATCTCGGCGCTTCGAGTGCGAGCGCGAAGGCGCGAGCAGTGAAGTAAAAAAGAGAAGAAAAGTATCCACTGCTTGCGCCTTCGCGCTCGCACTCGGTAGTGATGATTGTGGCGCGTTCCT
>PLTN01000122.1 GCA_003164495.1 Vulcanimicrobiota bacterium | reverse complement strand
ACCGCGCCCAGCAGGGCCATCATGCCGACGCCGCCGGCGCCGAAAATCGCGATCGTCATTCCGGGCTGCGCGTGCGCGACGTTGAACACCGCGCCGAGACCGGTGAGCGCGCCGCAGCTGAACACGGCGGCAAACTCGAGCGGCACGTCGTCGGGAATCTTCACCAGCGACTCTTGCGCGCAGATCGTGCGTTCGGTGAACGCGGTCACGCCGAGATGATGGTACACCGGTTTTCCGTGCAGTCGAAAGCGCGTACCGCCGCGCAGGATGCCGCCGGCGCGATTGGCGGCGTGGCCGGGGATGCACATCGCCGGTTTCCCCGCGATGCACATCGCGCAGTGGCCGCACATCGCGACGAACGCGAAGATCACGTGATCGCCGGGCTTGAACTCGGTGACGCCGGCACCGACTTCCTCGACGATCCCCGCGGCTTCGTGACCGAGCGCGAGCGGCGTCTCCTTCGGCATCGTTCCGTTGAGGTTCGAGAGATCGGAATGACAGAGTCCGGCGCTTGCGATCTTGACGACCACTTCACCGAAGCCCGGCGAATCGAATTCGATCTCTTCGATCTTGAGCGGCCGGCTCTGCGCGTACGGTTGCGGCAGTCCCAATTCGTAGAGAATCGCAGCGCGCGTGCGCATGCTAGAACTTTCCGATGAGCTTCGCGTCCGGGAGCGCGGTCTTGTACGCCAGGATCCCCTGGTTGATGAACTCGTTCTGCATGTCGGTCAGCGTGGCTTGATCGATGCGCAGATCGGGTTTGAAATCGTAACGGTCGGTCGTCTTGATCAGGTCGACGGATTGACCCGTGTACTTGGCCATCGCGGCGAGGTTCTCGGCGCTGAAATAGCCGTTGCCCGCGACGTCGGCTGCACCGCGGCGGAAGGCCTTCATCACGGCTGAAGCCGACGGTGCGTCGTTGAGCAGCGTCGGGCCGAAGAAGATGCCGGTGCCCGAGATGCCGACCGGCGCGCTGCCGATGATCTGCGCGAGTTTCTTCTCGGCAAAGAGCGCGGTGAACGGCGCCGCGCAGAACATCGCGTCGACCGCTTTGCGTTCGAGCGCCACTTCTTGATCGGGCGCGGCGATGTTGACCGGCGAAATGTCTTTCATCGTCAAGCCGTACTTGCGCAGGATCAGCGCAACGTAGTACCCCGACGTGGCACCGGCGTTGCCGAGCCAGCCGACGGTCTTGCCTTTCAAGCCGCTCGCATCGTGCTGGCCGGCATCCCACAGATCTTGCCGGATCATCAGCGCCGTGGGATGGCCCTTGGCCGGCTGGTACCCCGTCGACGCAACGAACTTCACGTCGAGCGAACGGTTGATCGCGTTGAAGAACGCGGCCGACAAGCCGGCCGTCGCCACGTCCATCTGGCTTTGCGCGACGAGCGCCATCGCGTCTTGTCCGGCGACGATCGGGGTGAGCGTTGCGTTGAAGCCGGCATCGCGCAGATAGCCGCGTTCCTGCGCCACGAACACCGGCGCGAAGAGCGTCGAGGGAACGTAGCCGATCGTCAGGGCCTTCCCGCTTTGCGCGCGCGCGATACCGGGCACCGTGGCGGCTGCACCGAGTGCGGCGACGCCGCCAAGAAATTGCTGACGATTCGTCACGTGAGGGTCCTTTCGGTTTGTGGCACGGCGATCAACGCGCCTTGCCCAAGCAGTTCTGCGCGAACGCGATCGGAATCCGTTTCGCCGTCGCGTGCAAATTGCGCCGCGGCAACGCCCGCCGCCTGGCCGGTGGCGAACGCCGTCCCCATGACCCGCAGCGAGCCGAACGCGGCGGTATCGCCGTCCAGCGTGCGGCCGGCCGCGAACAGGTTGGGGTGCGTCGCGCTCTGCAGCGTGCCCAGCGGAATTTCGTAGGCCCCGTCGTCCTTGAGCCGGATCCAGATGTTGGGCAAGCCGGGACCGGGGTGGAGTTCGACCGGCCATGCGCCCAGCGCCACCGCGTCGGAAAAGCGCGCGGCGTTTAGGACGTCGTGCTCGGTCAGCGGCCGGCGGGCGATGACGTGGCGCGACTCGCGCGTGCCGATGACCGGCCCGGTCGTGACGATGTAGGCGCGTTCGTGTCCCGGCAGGGTGCGCACGGCCTCGAGCAGTTGCCAGGCTTGCACGCGTCCGCGCCGCTCGGCCGCCGCGTGTTCGCGCGCATCGCGCACGTCGTAGGCTTCGTCGGCGAGGTAGGCCACGACGTCGTTCGAGCCGGGGATGCGCACGACGAGCCCGTGATCCTTGGTGAGCGCGTCGAGCCCGCGCGCTTTGCCCGCGCGAATCGCGGCCGCCCACGTACCGCGGCTGGTGTCCGCGTCGTCCGCGATGCCGCCGAAACGCACGACGAGCGTGCCGTTTTGTACCGCACCCGCCTGATTACCGTAGCGCACGCCGGCGCCGCTGCGCGCGGCGAGATCCGCGTCACCCGTGGCATCGACGAAAGCGCGCGCGGAGACCGGCGACGTTCCGCCGTGATCGTACGTCGCGACGGACGTCAGCCGTCCGTCCGCGGTCGCGGCATCGGTGAGCGTCGCGTGCAGCAGCACGTCGATGCCGGCGCGTTCGCAAACGCGATCGAGTGCGAACTTCACGATCTCGGGGTCGAGCAGCGCGACGACGACGTTGGACGACGTACGCACCGGCGTCGTATCGCCGCCGAGCGTCGCGATCTCGTCGAGCACCGTTTCGCCGACGCCGCGCACCACGCGCACGGCGGGATCGGCTTGCGTCCAAAACCCGCAGTACGTGAGCACGTTGCTGTGCGTCGCCGCGCCGCCCAGATAGGCGGCGCGTTCGATCAGCGCGACCGCGGCGCCGGTTTGCGCTGCGGCGACGGCTGCGGCCACGCCGGCCGCGCCGCCACCGGCAACGACGACGTCGTAGCTGCGCAGCGGGTTACTTCTTCGTCGGGCCGATCTTCAAGGAATTGCGCAGGATGCCGACCTTTTCGATCTCGACTTCCATGACGTCGCCGTTCTTGAGGAATTCGGGAGGCGTGCGCGCGAAGCCGACGCCTTCGGGCGTGCCGCTGGCGATCACGTCACCGGCCTCGAGCGTGAGCCCTTGCGAGAGGCTCGAGATCACGGTCTTCACATCGAAGATCATCTTCGAGGTGTTCGAGTGCTGTTTTTCGACGCCGTTGACGCGCAGCATAATCTCGAGATTCTGCGGGTCACCGATGTCGGCGGCGTCGATGATCCAGGGTCCGATCGGGCAGGTGTGGTCGAGCGTTTTGCCCTTGAACCACTGCTGATGCGTACGTTGGAGGTCGCGCGCGGTGACGTCGTTGAGGCAGCTATAACCGAAGACTTTGGAAAGCGCGTCATCCTTCGAGACGTCTTTGCACGTCGTGCCGATGATCACCGCGAGTTCGGCTTCCCAATCGTACATCGGCGAAACGTCGCTCGAGAGATCGAGCGCTTCTTCGGGATCGGCGATCGACGTCGGAGCTTTGGTGAAGAACGTCGGCACGTCGGGAAGCTTCAGCTCCTGACCGAGCGCTTTAGCACCCTCTTCGGCGTGCGCGAGGTAGTTGCGCCCGACGCAGAAGACGTTCTTCTGCGGGTGCAGCGGCGCGTGCAGTTTCACGCCCTTGGCGGGAATCGCAGCACCGAGCTTGGCGACGGCCGCTTTGCGGTCGGCCGGAGACATTTTGATGAAGGCATCGAGGGACGCGACTTCGGGGCCGAACGGCTTGATCGAGTCGCCCTCGATCACGCCGGGACGCGGCTTGCCCGACGCATCGGAAAAGGAAACGTAACGCATAACCACGGCGTTGTCGCCCGAAGCGAAGGTTTCCCTGCGGACCCGACGTAGGCTCGGGCGTGCAGCAGAACGACCCGCTCCCCTATCCCGACGCCGACCTCCGCGAGCACCCGCCGCGCGGGGCCCGCGAGATGCTCGGCGGGATCGCATTTCTGCCCCGGACGATCGACAAGGCGCGCGCCAAGATTCAGGGCACCCTGGGCCCGTATAAGATCACGCCCGGCATCTCGGGCTACATCTTCGAGTGGCTCGGCATCACCGAGGATCAATTCGTCGAAGCCGTGCGCAACGCCAAGTCCGACGACGACGTCGTGCGCTGGCTGCACGCCAACACCGACAAAGCGAAGTACGCCGGACTGAACGACATGCTCGTGAACCGCAAGATCCGCGACGACGAGCACCGCGCGCAAGTGCTGCCGATGTATCCGTACCTCGCCGACCGTCCCGATCTCTGGAACTGGTTCGAGATCTTCGACATCGACGACGTCTGGATGTACGACCCCGCCAACGTCTCAAGCCCCGCCGGAGCCGCCCCCGCCAAGTAACCATCGTCCGCTTGATCACCCCCGGCAGAGCGCCGGCCCCACGTGTCATCCCGAGCGAAGCGCCGCTCTTCCNNGCGTGTCATCCCGAGCGGAGCGCCGAAGGGCGCGCAGTCGAGGGAGGCGAGATGATCCTCAGTGCTGGGCAGGGCAACGCTACGAACGTGTAAGCTTGGCCTTGTCTCCGGCGTGCACCGCCGCAGAAGCACAGACGTGCGAACGTATTACGTCCATATGCTGCGCTGCTTCGACGGCACGTTCTATGTCGGCGTGACGAACGATGTCGATCGACGATATTACGAGCATTGCTACGGCGACAACAAAGACAGCTACACGCACTCCCGTCGACCGCTACGTGCGTTCGAGAAGAAACTCAAGAGCTGGACGCATGCGAAGAAACGAGTCTTTGCTGAAAAATGCGCACGTGAATGGAGTTGCCCTGGCTAGCAGTGAAGATTATCTCGGCTCCCTCGACTGCGCGCCCTTCGGCGCTTCGCTCGGGATGACACGCTAGGAAGAGCCGCGCTTCGGTCTAGGCTAGCGGGCTACTCTTCGTCGGTCGACGGGGTGGTGGTGGGGCGGCGGGTGAGGTGCCAGAAGTCGCAGTAGCGACAGTGGTAGGTGAAGAGTTTCATGCCGTTCATCGCAGCGACGGCGCGCGCTTCGCCTTCGCTCGCGTAAGGTTGTTTGGAACTGCACGAGCGCGCTACGTCGCGATCGATCGCCGGATCGGCGACGCTGCGCGTGCGGATGAAGAAGTCCATCAGCGACTCCTCGGGACCGCGCTTTTGGCCGCGGTCGCGTGCGCTCATGGCGGCGGGGTCTTGATGATCTGCTGAAGGCTGGGGAGGTGCACGGTCCCCGACGGCTGCGGACCGGGCGTCATCGCGGCCGAACGTTCGGGCGCGGGTGTGTGTGCCGCTTTTGCGGCTTTCGCACGCTTCTCGACATCATCCATCATCTTGTAGACGGCACCCTCGGCGTTCGGATCCACACCGCCCGCCTTCACCAGCGCGACGTCGCGGTGGATGCGTGCGGTCTTCGGACTGTAATCATACGTCAGGCGGTAGCTGCCGGGGATGGCCTTGCCGTCGGGCGTGCGGATGAATGCCTGGAGCGCGTTGCCTGCGGTCTGAATGTTGTAGATGCGATCTTTCGAGGGCTTGCCCGAGATGATGTGCGTTACCTGACCGAGCTTGTTCACCGCGACGATGAACTCGGTGTGCAGCGGGACCTTCGGCAGCAGCGACTTCGGTTGAATCTTCGTGAGATCGATGCGATACGGCGTCGGCGCAGGTGACGGCGAAGCCGCCAGCAAGGTGAATGCGGCGAGCGCCGCACAGAGCGCCGCACGCAGCGGGGTGCGCATCAGTTGCGTGAAAGCGCGGCGAAGGCGTGGCCGCAGGTCGCGCAGGCCACGATGACCTGGAACGTCGCGCCGGCCGTACGCACGTCGCGCGCAACGCGCGTGCGATCGTCGCTGCCGCACGAGCGGCAGGGTGTGTTGGTGGAGTTCCGTTTGGGGCGCTCTTCGTCCACGTTTTTTGCCTTCTGCCTTGCAACGGGACGCGCCTTTGGGGCTGCCGAAACCGCTATTCGTATGTGGAAACGCACGTTTTGGGTGCTTACGCTTGCTCTTGCAGTCGGTGCATGCAGGGCAACCGCGCTCGCGGTTCCGGCGCTGGCCGGAACCGGTGACGTTCGCGTTCTCATTGTGCACCTGACACCCGGCATCCAAACCTACGTGGTCGCAACGGTCGAGCTGACCAACGATACGTCCGGCGACTTCACACCCGACGTCAGCCGCTTCTTTCTTAACAGCACCAACAACGAACGCTACCAAGGGACCGATTCCGGATCGAGCGCGCTGATCGGCGTGTCCAACGCGCACCGCCCGCTCAAGCAAGGCGACAAGCGCGACTATACGGTCGGGTTCCGGACTCCCGATCCCGTCATCACAGGGACGATCAGCTACGAACCGTAGGCTTACCGCGGCACTGGTCGTGCTGCTCCTTACACTTGCTGCCGCCGCCCCTCCGGCGCGCGCCGCGCGTCCGCTTTTGGATTCCGGCAAGTGGGATAACTACTTCGCGCTCTTCGCGCGCAACGCGAGCGTGCCGTGGAAGCGCATCACGTTGCGCCTCGATACATACAGCGGCGCTGCGGTCGATTTTTCCGCCTACGACGTCGACCCGACCGACGTCCTCGTCGCCGGCGCCAACGCGCGGCCGCGTGCGATCGATACCTCGCACATGAAAGCCGTCGCGCACTGGCGCTTCGCGCCGCCGCCCGGTCTCACGTTCGCATCGAACGATGTCGAAGTGCCGCTGCTCAATCATGAAGGCTTCTACGTGATCGAGGCGCGGCGCGGAACCGCCGTGCAGCAAGTCTGGCTCAACCTCTCGCGCATCGGCATGCTGACCAAAGAATCGCCGGCGGGATCGATCGTCTACGGTGCGGATCTGGGCACGGGCAGGGCGCTGCGCGGCATGCGCGTGACGTATCTCATCGGAACGCACTTCGCCTACGACGTCACCGATCGCACCGGCATCTCGCACGTTCCGGCTCACGCGGTCTTCGCGCTGGCGGAGTGGGGAAAGAGCAAGGCGTTCGTATCGCTGTTTCCGCAATCGCCGCCGCCCGCAGCCGTGCTGGGCGTGCGCGCCGATCGCGCGTCCGCGAGTGCCGGCGAGAGCGTGCGCGTCGTGGGCTTCGCGCGCCGCCGCAACGGGAACGTCTATCGTCCGGCAACCGGTGAAGTTGCGCTGACCGTCGTCAACAACGGCACCACGATCGCATCGGCGCACGCCTCGCTCGATCAAGCCGGCGCGTTTAGCGCGAGCCTCGATCTGCCGGCGAGCGCGCCCGCCGGCGACGCCGTCATCCTGGCCGCGATCGCGGGCGCGAGCGGCGGCGCGACGATTCACATCGACGCCGCCGGCGATTCGGTGCTCTCGATCGTTGCGCCGTGCTCCACGTCGTGCGCGCCGTCGGCGCCGATCCCGCTCACGTTCACCGTTCGCCGCGCGGGCGCTCCGCTTGCCGCGCAAAACATTCGCGTGCGCATCGTGCGCTCGCCGCACGTGCAGCCGCCCAACAGCAGCGACGACGCGAGCGCCTGGGGCGTGACGACGATCGTCGATACCACCCTGCAGACCGATCCGCTCGGCGTCGCGCACGTGGCGATCCCCGCGCCGAGCGACGGGCTCGCTTCGACCTACGGCGTGGCCGCGGTCAGCGGCGCCTCGACGGCGAGCGCGAACCTCGTGGCGCCGAACGCTCGCATCGCGCTCGCGATCGTGCCGCTCGCGGATTCGATCGATCCCTCGGACCCGGCGTCGTTCGACGTGCACGGGTTCGATACGCTCACCGGCGCGCCGGCGTCGGGACTCGCCGTGCGCGTGCGCCTCAGTCACGGCCCGACGATTCAAGATGCCACGCTCACGCTGGGACCCGACGGTACGGCCCGGACAACGTTCACGGGCGTCGCGCTCGGCATGAATCTTGCGACCGCGCAAGCCGACGTCGAGGGCGCGCGAGCGGTCGACGTTTCGTCCGTTACGGTGGCGCCGCGCGCGCTCGGCAGCGATACCGTCAACAGCGGCGGCGACGTGAAGATCGATGTCGATCCCGCGCGTCAGAAGCCGGGCGAACACACCGGTATCAGCGCGAGCCTCACGGGCGCTGCCGGCGATGCGCTTTTCACGATGGAAAGCGTGCGCGGCGTGACGCCGGCCGTCGTGTCCGCGCAGAACGGCGCGGCGAACACCTCGATCGCGGTTCCGGAAACGATCGGCGCGCTTACGGTCGGCATCGCGTTCGTGCGCGACGGCGCGCTCGTCGACGCCTCGCAGCCGCTCGTCGTCGACGGTCCGGGCCATCAGCGCCTGATCGCCTTGAAGTCCGATCGGGCAACCTATTCACCCGGCGCGACGGCCGCGATCACGGTCGCCGACGGCAACGACCCGAGTGCGGGTACGATCGCCGTGCGGGTAAGTGACCGGCGCGGAACGGGCGGCGCTTCGTTCGACGATATCCCGGGCGTGCTCGCGTCGGCCGGTACGACGACGCAAAACCTCGCCTCGACCGATCCGCCGTGGCATACCTGGGTCGCGCCCGCCAAGTCGACCGCCGGCGACATCTTCGGCTTCGATCAGCCGCGCCAAACCGCCGCGCCCGACACGATCGCCGCGGCGGCGACGCGCGTCTACACGTGGCGCGTCGAACGCAGCACCGGCCCGACGGTGAAGGTCGTCGTGCCGCGCGATCCGGGCCGCTACGTGCTCTCGCTGATCAAGATGACCGACGACGGTGACGTCGGCGCGGCGTCGATCGCGCTGACCGTGCAATGAGCAACGTCGCGCTGCCGCTGGGCGAACGGGGTGTTCCGCCGCCGCAATCCGCGCGCTTGATGCTGCTCGACACCTACGGGCTCGTCTACCGCGCGTTCTTCGCGTTGCCGGCGCTGACCACGACGCACGGCATGCCGATCAACGCGGCCTACGGTTTCACGATGATGCTCACGAAACTCATCGCCGACGAAAAACCGACGCACGTCATCGCCGCGTTCGACAAGGGCCTGCCCGCCGCTCGCGTGGCGATGTATCCGCAATACAAGGCGCATCGCGACGAGATGCCGACCGACCTGCGCGGCCAGTTTGCGCTCGTGCGCAAGATCCTCGCGTGCTACGGCATTCCCGTGCTCGAGATCGAGGGCGAAGAGGCCGACGACGTCATGGCCACGCTGGCGCGCATCGCCGGTGAAGACGGTCAGCATGCGGTCGTCGTGACCGGCGATCTCGACATGCTGCAGACCATCGACGATACGACGACCGTGCTCACCACGCGCCGCGGAATCACCGATCTCGGCCGTTACGACGCAGCGGCGGTGCGCGAACGCTTCGACCTCGAACCGCATCAGTTGCCGGATTACCGCGGCCTCAAAGGCGATCCGTCCGACAACTTGCCCGGCATCCCCGGCGTCGGTGAGAAGACCGCGATCAAGCTCGTGAAGGCGGCCGGTTCGCTCGACGCGCTGCTCGCCGATCCGAAACTCGCCGGTACCGCCAAGCTCGAAGCGCTGGTGCGCGAACACGGCGAGACGGCGCGCACGTGCCGCAACGTGTCGATCATCAAGCGCGATTTACCGCTGACCCTCGATTGGAACGCGGCGAAATATACGCACCCTGCGAACGAGGCGCTCTACGCGCTCTACCGCGAACTCGAGTTCAAAGGACTGCTTGCGAAGCTCACGCCGCCCGCGAACGCCGCGCCCGTTTCGACGGACGAGCTGCTCCAGGGCGCGTACACGTCGTACGTCGCGGCAACCGACCCGCCCGATTTCGCGAAGCTGGCCGAGCTGTTGCGCGCTGCGGCGAAGAGCGAACGCGTCGCGATCGCCGTACGGGGCGAAGCGATCGGGGTAAGTGCCGCCGATGAAACGGGCTTTGCGTTCGACCGCGGGGCGCTCGCGAACGCCGCCATCGGCGAGGCCTTCGCCGCGCTCTGGATCGGCGTGCCGCACCTCGTCGTGCACGACGCGAAAGCGGTGATCGGCAAGCTGAGTCTGCCGCCACGCACGATCGACGACGATCCGATGATCGCAGCGCACGTGCTCGATCCCTCGCGCACCTACACCGACATCACGCAAGCGGCGTCGGCGGTGCTGCACCGCGAGCTGCCCGATGACGCATCGGCCGCCGCCGATGCCGCCTCGCGTATCACGCGCGTCGCGCGCGCCGAACTCGAAGCGCGCAATCAGCTCGCGCTCTACACCGACGTGGAAGTTCCGCTGGCCGTCGTGCTGGCGAAGATCGAACGTGCCGGCGTCGCGCTTGATCCCGACGCGCTGGTGGATCTGCGCGCGCGCGTCGACGCCGACGTTGAGCGGCTGCAGGGCGAGATCTATGCGGCCGCCGGCGAGACGTTCAACATCGGCTCGCCGAAGCAGCTCGGCCGGGTGCTCTTCGACAACCTCGGCTTACCGCACGGCGGAAAGAACAAGACCGGCTATGCCACCGGCGTGGAGGTGCTCGCCGGGCTCGCGCGCAGTTTCCCGATCGCCGCGCAGGTGCTCGAATTCCGCGAAGTCACGAAGCTGAAGAACACCTATATCGACGTGCTGCCGACGCTGATCGATCCGCGCGACCACCGGTTGCATACGGTGCTCAACCAAACCGCGACCGCCACCGGCCGCCTTTCGTCGGTCAACCCGAACCTGCAGAATATCCCGGTGCGAAGCGAACTCGGGCGTCAGGTCCGGCGTGCGTTCGTCGCCGGCTCGCCGAGCCGGGTGCTCTTGGCCGCCGACTACTCGCAGATCGAATTGCGTCTGATGGCGCACCTCTCCGGTGACGAAGCGATGCGCCAGGCGTTTTGGGATCACCAGGACATCCACGATTTCACCGCGCGTAAAATCTTCGACATCGGCCCGTTCGCCGACGTCACGCCGAATCAGCGCCGCATGGCAAAGAGCGTGAACTTCGGTTTGCTCTATGGCATGTCGGACTTCGGGCTTGCGCAACGGTTGGAGATCGATCGAGGCCAGGCGCACGCGATGACCGAGGCGTACTTCGCGCGTTTTCCAGGCGTGCGCGGCTACATCGATCGCTGTTTGGAAGAGGGCCGCGAACGCGGCTACGTGGAGACGCTGCTCGGCCGGCGGCGCTACATGCCCGATCTCGCCGCGAAGAACTACGCACTGCGCGCGGCCGCGGAACGCGAAGCCACCAACGCCCCGCTTCAAGGCAGCGCCGCCGATCTGATGAAGCTCGCGATGGTGCGCATCGATCGGCGGCTCGCGAGCTACGGCGACGACGTGACGATGATCTTGCAGATCCACGACGAGTTGATCTTCGATGTCGAGCGCACCGTGCTGCAGGACGTGGCCGCGGCGATCAAGCACGAGATGGAGCACGCGCTCGAATTGAGCGTACCGCTCGAAGCGACGCTCAAGAGCGGCACCAATTGGTACGAGGTCGAGAGCTTCGACCTGGACGAGGAACCCATAGAGTCTTGACTCCGGGTCGTGGGTATAAAGGAGGCGATGCTGATGACTGAAGGCGCCCGGGCTGGGATCATCGCTGCCGTGCTTGCGCTCGCGCCGGGTACGGCACTCGCGCAGGGAGCTCCGGCCGACTGCGTCACCGCGCAAACGGCCCCGTTGACACCGGTCCACGTCCGTGCCCCGGCCGAAGTTCTCGAGCTGCGGGTGGCCGACACGACGTCCCGCCGCGAGTTCGGCCTGATGTGCGTGCGGGAGCTGCCGCCGCGCAGCGGGATGATCTTCGTTTTTTCCGACGGCGACAACTTTCGCGATTTCTGGATGAAGAACACGCTGATCCCGCTCGACATGGTGTTCGTCTCGAAGAGCGGCAAAGTCAACGAAGTTCGCGCGAACGTTCCGTCGACGCGCGTCGATACGCCCGACGACAAGATCCCGCACCGCGACGGCACGGGGACCTACGTGATCGAACTCGGCGCAGGCGAAGCCGCCCGCGCCGGAATCAAGCCCGGTACAACCCTCGACGTCAGCGGAGTCCCGATCCCGACGCGCGATGATTAGCGTCGCCCAGAACGTCCCGCTGCCGCCGGACACGCCGATTCCGTGCCTCGTCTGCAAGGCCGAGACGGTGCAGACGCTGGTCTTCTCGGGGACCGTGCAGCTCGCGGAGTCCGGCCGGATCCGGGTGTTCAACGGGAAGACCCACCAGACGATGGGCTTCATCGTGCCGGCCGGTTTTCACGGCGTCGAGAGCAGCGACGGCCAGATCGCGGGTGCCCCGGTTAGCCGCATTCCGCCGGGCCTGCTGGCCAGGGTCACGTACCGCACCGTGGAGGATCGCCGGATCGTCACGCGGGTCTTGCTGCTGACGATCAACCAGTGCCGCTCCCTCAAAGCAGCCGAGGGCTTGAGCCACACCCCGTCGGACTGCCCCGACTAGGAGCTCGTCGGGCTTCGCCCGACGAGCGACGACGGGCGGATCGGGCGTAAGCCCNNGGTGCCCGAGCTCCCGGAAGTCGAGACAATCGCACGCGGCCTCGCGAACGCGGTTGTCGGCAAGACGATCGCGGACGCTGTGGTCAGCATGGCCAAGATCGCCGTGGCGCCGCCCGGCGTCTCATTTATTGAGGCGTTGCGAGGCGAGCGCATCGCGGCGGTCGGCCGCCGTGGGAAGTTCATCGTCGTCCAGCTCGGCTCAGGCCGGCGACTGACGGTGCACCTGCGCATGACCGGCCGCTTGATCGTCCAGGCGCCGGAAGTCTCGGAACCGCACCCCTACACCCACATTCGCCTCACGTTTACGGACGGCTGGCGCCTGTGCTTCGCCGACGTACGCCAATTCGGCCGCATGCGCTTGCTTGCTGCCGAGGAGGTCTGGGACGCTGACGGCGGAGTGGAACCGCTCTCGGAGGACTTTACCTCTGAGGCCTTTGTGAGTATGCTGGACGGGCGTCGAACGCCGATCAAGACGTTTCTGCTCGACCAAAAGCATATTTCGGGCGTCGGAAACATCTATGCGTGCGAGGCTCTGTGGGAGGCCGGGATTCGTCCCAATCGCCCCGCGCAGAAGGTCACGAGGCCGGCCCGCCGCCGGCTTCACGGCGCGATCCGCGACGTACTGCAACGCTCCATAGAGGCGCGGGGCACGTCCGTCGACGATTACGTCGACGCCGAAGGGCTCAAAGGCGGGTTCCAAAATCAACTGTCCGTCTATGGGCGTTTGGGCGAACCGTGTAACAGATGTGGGCAACCCATCATGCGTACGGTTCTCGGTCAGCGAGGTACCTGGTGGTGCCGTGGCTGCCAAAAATAAAATCAAAACGAAAGAAGCACACACACCATTTCTGCTACCATCTCGCCGGAGACGCCGGCACTGAACGAAGAAGAAGACCAACTCGCGCTGGAACAGCGACTCTACGAAGAGAGCCTCAAGGTTCTCGACGAAGGCCAAGTCCTCGTCGGCGTCATCGTTGCAAAGTATCAGGACGAACTGCTCGTCGACATCGGCGGTAAGTCCGAAGGTATTCTCCCCTTCCGCGAACTTTCGCTCATCATCGAGCCGAAAGAACTCAGCGTCGGCGATAAACTCGAGGTGATGATCCATCGTATCGATGAGAACGATGGTCAACTGTATTTGAGCGAACGCCGGGCCCGCGCACTCAAGACGTGGGAAAAGGTCATCGAAGCGCACGAGCACGACGAAGTGATCGAAGCGACCGTGACCCAAGTCGTCAAGGGCGGCGTGCTGGTCGATCTCGGGATGCGCGGTTTCGTCCCCGCCTCGCAGATCCGCCGTCAGCCGGTCGGCAACCTCGACGAACTCGTCGGCAAGAAGCTGCGGCTCAAGGTCATCGACCTTGACCACAAGCGCCACCGCGTGGTCCTCTCGCAGCGCCAAGTTCTGGAAGAAGAACTCAACCAGAAGAAGCAAGAGCTGCTCGGCACGCTGCAAGTCGGCCAGATTCGCGAAGGCGTCGTCGTGCGGCTGGCGGAGTTCGGCGCGTTCGTCGACCTCGGCGGCATCGACGGCCTCATCCACAATTCCGAACTCTCGTACGCGCGGATCAAGCATCCGTCGGAAGTCGTCAAGATCGGCGACACGGTTTCGGTCGAAGTGATGAAGTTCGATCCCGACGCGAAGAAAGTCTCGCTCTCGCTCAAGCACGCGCTGCCCGATCCCTGGGTCGAGCATGTCGAAGCGTTGTTCGAAGGCAACAAACTGATCGCGCAAGTCGTGAAAGTCACCCCGAACTATCTCCTGGTCGAGATCGTTCCGGGCGTGCTCGCGATGGTGCCGAAGGGCGAATTCGATACGGCGAAACAGTACTCGCCGGGCGAAGACGTCGAGGTCACGCTGCTCACGATCAATCAGGGCACGCGCCGGATCACCGGATCGATCCAGCACGTTGCCGACGTCTCGCCGGATGAACTCGCCGAGTTCGTTCCCGAAGACGCGTTCAGCCCGCTGGGCACGGAACTCGCTTCACCAGTGTGATTCCGGCTTGGGCGAAGCCCAAACGCGACGGATTCACGGAACGTGAATCCACGAGGGGAAGGCACATCGCCTTCCCCTTTTTAATTCCTGGCGCGATGAGTTTGTTGCGCGTCGGTTTGACCGGCGGGATCGGTGCGGGCAAGAGCGCGGTCGCCGAGATCTGGCGCGAGCGCGGCGCGTTCATCATCGATTCCGACCTGCTCGCGCGCGAGGCGGTGGCTCCCGGGAGCCGCGGCCTGAGCGAGATCGCCCTGCGTTGGCCCTCGGTCATTGCCGCGGATGGGACGCTCGATCGCGCGGCGCTGGCGCGCATCGTGTTCAGCAACGAAGCCGAGCGCACGGTGCTGAACGGCATCGTGCACCCCCGCGTGCGCGCGCTCGCGCGCGCACTCGTCGCGCAGGTTCCCGCCGATGCGCTCGAGGTGCATGTCATCCCGTTGCTGTTCGAGAGCGAGTACTGGCGCACGTGCGACGTGACGGTCGTGGTCGTTGCGCCGGAAGAAGCGCGCATCGCGCGCGTGATGGAGCGCGACGGGATCGACCGCGCCGCGGTGCTCGAACGCATGCGCGCGCAGATCGACCCCTACGAAGCGCGCCGTCGCGCAACCTACGCCATCGACAACAACGGCGACCTCGCAACCCTGCGCATACGCGCCAACGTCGTCTACGACCACCTCGTCGCCGTGCGGGCTTGAACTGGAGGTTTCCGCTAGGCAGGCGTCCAGTACGCGAAGGCCATGCCGCAGCCGGTGCTCGGCAGCGAACGGTATCCGGCCGCGTAATCGATGAGGGTCATCGGCATGTCGCCTACCGCGCCTCCGAGCGCAATCCAGTTGAGAATTTCGGACGTCCCGCCGCGCAGCTTCGCGCGGGGAATCGCGGTGTATTTCGCTGGATCGTGCTCGCGCAAGCCGTCGAGTACCTGGTGGTCGAGGGCTTCGTCCATCACGATGTGGCTCAAACCGCCCGACGCCACCACTGCGACGCGCTTGCCGGCGTCCCAGGCGCCGATCGCGTCGCGTACCGCGCGGCCTAAGGCGTAGCTGCGCGCCGGCGTCGGCTGGTTCGGCGGATAGTACGTGTTGAGCATCACGGGCACCATCGGCACGTCGCACTCCGGCCACAGGCGCTGATACAGAAACGCGAACGCGTGCCCGAGGCCGCGCTCGTTGAGTTTGGCGAGGCGGGTCAGGTCGAACGACTCTTGCGTGAGCGCGTCGACCAAGTAGGTTGCGAGCGCGTTCGAGCACGGGTATTCGGTCTTCGTCTTCTGCATGAGGGACGAGAGCTGGGCGCGCTCCTCCGCCGGGCCGTTCCAGGGAATGTGCGCTCGCCGCGGCTCATTGACGGCACACGCGGCGCCGGTATAGACGGCGATGGCCGGCATGTTGTCTTCGTCGAACTGCTCGTGCTGATCGTCACCGAAGATCACGATCGCGTCGAGCGGCGCGGCCGCGCGCAGCACGCCACGCAACTGTGCGATCGCCGACTGCACGCGATCGAAGCGCTCTTCGAGTGCCTGCGGCCGGAGCAGTGCGTCCATGTCGGGGGGCACCGACGGCCCGGCCTCATCGGTTTGGCGCATCTTGGGCCAGAACGCCCACGGGGTGCTCACCTGCGGGCTGTGCGATACTCCGATGCCCAAGACCACGTCTGCCATCTATCAGCCTTTCGCGTTCGGTCCGTCGTACGGCAGCCACGCGTTGCGCGTCGTATCGTAATACACGTAGATGCTGTCGCGGCCGTCGATGCCGTGCTGATCGCCGTTGCGGAAATCGTACATGCCCCACAAGCCGGCGAAGTCGTGCAGCCCTTCCAGGTAGGTGTGCAGTTGCGCCGCCGTCGCGCCGGGCGGGAGCGCGCGCAGCGCGCTGACCGTGATCTTGATCGGGTCCCACGCGTACGCTTGCATCGTGTCGAATTTCAGCCCGGCGTCCTTGATGCTGTTGAGGTATTCCGTGGCAGCCGTCTTCATCGCCGGATTCGTCAATTTCCCCTGATACGGCATGCCCGACGTGATCAACGTCTTGGGGAGAAACGCGTGGTACGTATCGAGCTGCGTGACGCTGGCGTTGGCGGGCGTCGTGTACAACGTGATGTCCGACAACCCCGCGTTCGACAGCTCGCGCAGCGCGGTACCGAAAGCGGTGCCGATCGCGTAGAGGCAGATGATGTCGGGATTCGCCGCTTTGACCTTCGCGACTTGCGCCGCGATGCTGATATCGGCTGGTGAGAACGCCTCGATGTCGACGACTTGCACGTCCTTGTTCGACGCGAGACCGGACCATTCGTGCGCGTATTGGAGCGACAGCTGTCCGCTGGCGTCGGTGGTGGCGATCACGGCGAAGCGTTTGTAGCCCATCTTTTTGAGCCGCGCGTACATCTGGAACTCGACGTCGTGGAGCGTGATCGCCGAAGCGAAGACGTTTCCGCCTTTGGCGGGCGCGAGCGCCGGCGAGAAGCAATAGTTGACCGGGCCGTTGACGAACAGCGGTGCGATGGCGGCGCACGTTGCCGCAACGGCCGGCCCGAGGATCGCCACCGGATGCTGCGGTAAGAGCTCGTTGACGATCTCCACCGCGACCTTCGGATCGTTCTGATCGTCGTGAAAGACAAAGTGCAGCGGCACGCCGTGAATGCCGCCGGTCTTGTTGACCACGTTCTCGTACACGCGGGCCGCGGCTTGCTGCGTTACCCCCGAGTACGCAGCAGCCCCGGTCAGCGGCAACAAGACGTCGATGTTCACGGTGGACTGCGCGGAGCCCGATACCGGCAGAAGCAGCATGACCGGCACGAGCAGTGCCGTCGCGAGAGAACGCATACCGTTACCTCCGTGGATCAGGTGCTGTAGTCGGGATAACCGAGGCCCGCTAAACTTTTCTGATATGCCGTCATGCGCGCGTGGCGCTCGGCCGGCGGCGTGATGCTGCCGCCGAAGCCGACGATGAGAAATGGGTGCGCCCCCATCCGGTAGAGCGCGGTGAGATCGTCCTCGGTCAGCGCGCGGCGCTCGTCGTCGTCGAGCTCGAAGCCGGCGAGAAACTCCTCACGGCGGGCGAGAAATGTTTCTTTCGCCTGCGGGTCGGTGATGACGCGGCGCATGACTTTGTCGACGGCGTAGCGGCTCATCGTCAGGCGTCTCCCAATGCCCATTCCATATAGTAGACGGCGGTCGTCGCGGCCGGGAAACGGAGCGCGGTCGCGGTCGGCTTGCGTCCGCCCGCCATTCCGAGCAGCAACACGTAGTTGAGAAAGCCGGGTGTCACGTTGCCCGCTTGCATGAGACGTTCGAACGTCGCGTCGCGTACGACGCGTGCCGCGTCGCCGTCGGCGATCAACTGCATCATGTGCCGGTCGAACTCCTCATCGGTGGAGCCCGCGGTGTTGGGCTTGGGGCCGCCGACTTCGACGGCAAAATGCCCGCTCGTCACGACGGCGACGCGTTGCTTCGCCGGAGCTGAACTGATCAAGCGCGTCAGCGCCTCGCCGACTTCGAAGAAACGCTTCGCCGGCGGCAACGGCGGCGCCATCACGTTGGTCCAAAGCGGAACGATGGGGAGATCCATCTCGGGCCGCACGAAATTCAGCGGGACCGTGAAGGCGTGATCGATGAGAAACTCATCGGAGAACGCGAAATCCACGCGTTCGTCGAATCCGCGCGCGACGAACCACTTGGCGAGCTCGACATCGATCGCCGCTTCGTACGGCTTCAATCCGAATGCGCGGCACTCGTGCGGAAAGGGACCGTTCGTGCGTGGAGCTTTGCCCACCAGAAATGCGGGCATGTTGTCCATGAACCACTGATTGAGATGGTCGCTGGCGATCACGACGATCACGTCGGCCCGCGCAGCCGCCAGCCGGTCGTGCATGAACGCGTAGTCGGCGGCGATTTGCTCGAGCACGGGATCGTTGCCGCGCTCGAGCAGCAGCTTTGGCAGAAACGGGTTGTGCGTGAGCCCGATGATCTCGACGAGTTCAGCCATATATTACGACGGACAATCCGGATTCGTGCCGGCGATGACGAGCCGCCGCTCTTTCGTCGCTTCGAACCACGAGAGGTCGGGCGCGAGGATCACCGCGTCGGAACGCACGGCATAGGCATCGGGCTGCATCGACTCGGGCGGAATGGTGCCGTCGGCCTGCATCGCCTTCGCCGCGGCGAGCAGACGCTTTCGCATCGAGATGATCGCCAGATCGCTCGTGCCGAGATGCTCTTGCGAGCGATCGCACACCGTTCCCATGCTGACTTGCATCGCCGCGTCCTGCGCCCAGAACTCGGGAATGCCGGAGAACGTCGAGGTGCGCTGTGCTTCGCGATCTTGGAAATAATCGTTTTCCAGGGTCGCGTTGGCGTACCAGCTACCGAACGCTTTCGACGACGGTTCGGCTTTGAATTTCGCGGAGATGTTCCAGACCGACGAACGCTCGAGGGCGGCGGCACGCTCTTCATCGGTCAGCGGGCGGCGCGGGTGAAACTGCAAGCCGAGCACCAGCACGTTCTCATCGTCGATCGGCACCCACGAACGCCACATCCGTTTCGGATCGGGGCCGTAGGGCCCGGTCATCGCGAAGGTCGGCAGCAGTTGCTGGGTGATGCGCCAGTACTTCTGCCCCTCGGGGGTGTTGCGTCCGGCCGCGATGCAGTGCCCGTACGGCATTTCGACGACTTCGAAATGCGGATGCCGATCCACGGCGCGAATCCGGTCGACATTGGGTTTGGACCCGTCCCGGCCGGCGTCGAGCCTGCTGTGCACGAACGACACGTGGCTCTGGTCGATCTCGCCTTCCAGCGCTTGCGCCCAGTTCGTCGGCTGAACGCGTTTCCCACCGACGTGGTGACTCTCGGGCAGCGCCATCCACTCGAGCCGCGGCAGGGGCGGCGGCGCGCTTTGATTCGGCCCCATGTAGGTCCACACCACGCCGCAGCGCTCTTCACAGATGTACGCCGCGATGCCGACTTTTGATTTGAAGCTGCTGTGGTCGGGTTCGCTCGGCATGTCGACGCACGAGCCGCTCCCGTCGAATTTCCAGCCGTGGTAGAGGCAGCGGATGCCGCCCTCTTCGTTCCGTCCGAAATACAGCGATGCGCGGCGGTGCGGGCAGCGCTCGCCGACGAGCGCGACCCCTCCATTCTCGGTGCGGAAGGCGATGAGGTCTTCGCCGAACAGCCGCACGCGCAGCGGCGGCCCCGGCGCTTCCACTTCCCGACTGAAGAGAAACGGCAGCCAGAACGAACGGAGCACGCGGCCCATCGGGGCATCGCCCGTGACGCGGGTCAGGAGCTCGTTGTCTTCGACGCTCAGCAAAGCACTTCAGAGGATCGCATAGGCTCGCGTACCCGGCAAGCGTTCGTATATCCTGGGATAAAAAGTACCCGGTTACCGGCCCATCAGCGCCTGACCGGCCCGGATGTAATCGGGTAGCCGTTCACCCTGTGCCCGCGTCGTGACGCCGGTGCCCAGGAACTTCACGTGATTCAATTCGATCGGTGAGATCGTGGTATCGATGACCGGCACGTTGCCCGAGCGGGCAAACGCGGACTGCGCCGCCGGGCTGAGCAAAAAGTTCAGAAAGAGTTCTGCGGCGGCCGGGTGCGGAGCGCCCGCAACGATGCCGTTGTAGATGGCAACGAAGAACAGGCCCTCGCGCGGCACGATGAACTTGATCGGCGCGTTCTTGGTATCCGACTCCGTATAATTCTGCAACGAGGCCGGGATGATGACGCCGCGCTGACCGGTGTCGACCGCATTCTCTTGCTCCGGGGCTCGCGAAAACACGCGCGGCTTCGCAGCGACGAGCTGCTTGAAGAAGGCGTCCCCGAGCGGCTCTTGACCGATCATGTAGAACGTGAGCCCGCCCCCGATGACGCCGAAATCGTGAATGCCGAGCGTATTGACGACGTTCGGCTTCAAGACGTCTTTCCACGCCTGCGGCCAATCCGCCGGCGGCAGCGTTTGGGTGTTCACGGTTATCCCATACGCCATCAGGTAAATCGGAACGACGTCGCGGCCTTTGTCGAGAAATGGTGTGACGCGCGCGGAGAGCTTGTGCAGATTCTTCATGCCGGACGGATCGAACGATTGATAGAGTCCGCTCACAACGGCTTGCCACGTCCCGATGTCGCCTTGCGAAAACAGATCCGCGACGACGTGATGCGCGCGCTGTTCGGTGCGCACGCGTTCCATGCCGTCGGGCCCCGGTGCTTCGACGATGTCGATCTTGATGTTCGGGTACAGTTTCGACCACGCTTCGAGCGCCGGCGCCATTTGTGCCGTAGAACCGGGCGCGGCATACCAAACGACCCGGTCCGCCTGCGACGCATTTTCGGCATCGGCGCTTTGGCTCAGTAAGGCCAGCACCGTGCCGGCGGCAGCAAGAGCGCGCAGGATGAACGGCATACGAGACGTCATGGTGACTATCGTGTTTGGGACGCCTCGTGAAACCTCTTAAGGGCAATTCGTGGCTCTGGTGGGCGGTGATCGCGCCGCCGCTGCTGCTCATTGCCGTTCCGGCCGGAACGCTCGTCACGAGCAGTTTTCGCGATGCTCCGCCGGGCGCTACCGGATCGTGGACGCTTGCGAATTACGCCACGGTGCTCCTGAGCCCGCACGTCTGGTCGGTTGCCGTTACGACGTTCTGGATCGCGCTCGCCGCAACCGCGCTGGCGCTGAGTGCCGGCTTCTTTCTCGCCTGGCTCGTGGCGCGCACCGACATTCCGGGCCGGCGCGTTCTCAGCGCGGTTGCGATCGTTCCGTTTCTGGCGCCGAGCCTCGTCGTGGCGATCGGGTGGGCGATCCTCGGCAACCCGGATAACGGCATCATCAACGTGTTCTTCCGTTCGCTCACGCACGGTAACGGCAACGTCGTCGACGTCTATTCGTACGGCGGCGTCGCGCTCGTGATGTCGTTTCCCGCAGCCGGCTTCATCTATCTGATGATGCTCGGACCGCTCGGCAATTCCGATCCGAGTCTCGAAGATTCCGCGCGATTGAGCGGCGCATCGCCGTGGTACGTGTTTCGCACCATCCAGGCGCCGCTGCTGATGCCGGCGTTTCTGCCGTTCGCGATCATCGCGTTCATCCGCGCGATCGAGGCCTTCGAAGTCCCGCAGATCTTGGGAACGCCGGCGGGCATCTACGTGTTCATCAATTTCATCTACGATGCACTCAAAGTGCAGACGCCGCCGCATTACGGCACGGCGATTGCGCTGAGCGTGCTGGTCGGAACGGGGGCGCTGCTGATCGTCGCCGTCGCAGCCCGGCTGCAGCAAACGCGTGCGACGGTCACCGGAAAAGGCTTTCAGCCGCGGCGGATCAAGCTCCGCAAATCGAAGGTCCCTTGCCTCATCCTTGCTTGGGGATACCTTGCGTTAGTACTCCTACCGCTCGGTGCGATCGTGCTGTCGTCGTTTTGGAAGCTTTTGGGCAACTACGATCCGAAGCTGGCCACGCTGGCGAATTACCAGTTCATCCTCACCGACGCAACGACACAGCGCGCGCTCGTCAACACCGTCGCGCTGATGTTCTGCGCGAGCACCGTGTGCGTCGTGATCGGCTGCCTCGTGAGCTTCGCGTTGATCCGCAAGATCCGCTTCGGCCGCATCGCGATCGACGCGGTGCTGCTCATTCCGTGGGCAATTCCCGGTCTCGTCCTCGGCGTGGCCCTCTTGTGGACGTACATCAACGTTCCGGGGATGTACGGCACGTTTTGGGGGGTTCTCGCCGGCTTCATCACGCTCGGGATTCCGCTCGCGATGCGCTCGACCAGCAGCGTGCTCGCGCAGCTCAGCCCCGATCTCGAGGAAGCGTCGGCGGTGCACGGCGCAAATGCCGGCACGACGTTGCGCCGGATCGTCGTGCCGCTCATCATGCCGGGCCTCATTGCCGCGTGGTTCACCCTCGCGACCCTGTTCTCGCGCGAGCTTTCGGTGGCGGTCATGCTGTACGGATTTGGCAGCGAGGTCGCGTCGGTTCAACTCTTGAGTTACTGGCAACAGGGTGAAGGCACACGCGTCGCGGCCCTCAGCGTGCTGCTCGTTGCGTTCGTGTTCGGGCTCTACGTGCTGCAAGCGCGCGTAACGAAGAGCGCTCGCGTTCCGGAGCCGCAATGAGCGCAGCCTCGCGGCTTCGCATCGAAGCGCTTTCGGTCGCATATGGCGAATCGGCGGTCGTGCACGGGATTTCGCTCGAAGCGCGCGACGGCGAATTTCTCACGCTGCTCGGTCCGAGCGGTTGCGGCAAATCGACGATCTTGCGAACGATCGCGGGTCTCGTCGAAGCTGCGTCGGGCGCGATCTACATCGGCGACCGCTGCGTGACGAATCCGGCCGCCGGCGTTCGCGTGCCGCCCGAAGGGCGCGGTCTCGGTATGGTGTTTCAATCGTATGCGATTTGGCCGCACATGACCGTGCGGGAGAACGTTGCCTACCCCTTACGCGTGCGGCACAAGCCCGAACGCGAGATCTCGGCGGCCGTCGACGACATGCTGGCCCTCGTGGGCTTGAGCGACTACGCCGGGCGCAACGCCACCGAGCTCAGCGGCGGTCAGCAGCAGCGCGTTGCGATCGCGCGCGCCCTGGTCTTCTCGCCGAAGCTGTTGCTGCTCGATGAGCCGCTGAGCAATCTCGATCAGAAATTGCGGCTCGAAGTGGGTGCGGAACTGCGCAAGATCCAAGTGCGTACGAACGTCGCCGCGATTTACGTGACGCACGACCAGTCGGAAGCACTCGCGCTCTCCGATCGCATCGCCGTGCTGCGCGAGGGCAAGATCGAACAGATCGGGACTCCCGAAGAGATCTACGAGCGGCCCGCAACGCCGTTCGTGAGCTGGTTCGTCGGCAAAGCAAACTTCGTGCCGTGCACGGTCGAACGCATCGTCGATGGTGCGAGCGGCCGGCGTGTGGCCGTTACCGCCGGGCAGGGCCGGTACGCGGTCAGTGCGGCGGCGGCCGGCGAGTTCGCACCGGGCGAGCCCGCGATGTTGATGCTGCGGCCCGAGGATTTCACGGTCGGCGACGATGAACCGGGCATACCGGTGAGCGTGCGCGAGCAGCAATACGTCGGCGAACGGCGCCAATACACCGGCGACTTCGCGGGGACTGCCGTCGAATTCACGACCGAACGCGCGGTGACGCTGGCGGTGGGTGACGCGGTCGCGCTGCGGGTCGTAGGCGATCGCGGCATCGTCTTCAAGTCTGCCGCCGTGGCAGCGTTGAAATAGCCGCGATGGAGCAGCAGACGCGGCGGGACGAACTGGCCGATTTCTTGCGATCGCGGCGGGCACGGCTGGTGCCCGAAACGGCAGCGGGCACCGGACGGCGTCGCCGCACGTCCGGCCTAACGCGCGAAGAAGTGGCCGCGGCATCCGACATCAGCACGGCGTGGTACACGTGGCTCGAACAAGGCCGCAAGATCCGGGTCTCGGCCGCTGCGCTGGCACGCATCGCCGACGCGCTCCACCTCGACGAGGGCGAGCGCGCCCATCTCTTTCAACTGGCCGAACAAACGCCGCGGCTCCGGTCGCGCAGTGAAGACGTGTCGATCGAGCTGCAGCAAATGCTGCGCGGCATGGGGACGAATGCCGTCTATCTCACCAACCACTGCTGGGATGTGCTGGCGTGGAGTGATGCCGCCGCGCGCGGCTTGATCGATTACGGTGCGCTCCCGGAATCGTCTCGCAACGTGGTATACGATTTCTTCACCACGCCCGAGCGGCGCGAACAATTCGTCGATTGGGAACGGCACGCGCATCGGTTCATCGCCGAGTTCCGCGCCAGTTACGGCCGCCATAAAGATGACCCGCGCTTCGGGCCGCTCATCGAGCGGTGTTGCGAAAGCACGGAATTCGAGCAGTGGTGGCACGAGCATCACGTGCATGAACGCACGCCCGGCGTCGTCGAGCTCGAGCATCCGGCGCTCGGCCGCGTACGATATACGTACACGACGTTCGCGCCGAATGCCGGAGGGTCGCTGCGAATGACGATCTATGCGCCCGCCGACGATCGGACGCGCGAAGCGCTCTTACGCGCGTAGGCGCGGGATGAGACGCATCGCGTTGCCGCTTTCGATGGCGGCGAGATCGTTTGACGAGATCCCTTGGGATTCGAGCGGGCCGAGGTTCTGTTTGCCCGTCACGTAGGGATAGTCGGTGCCGAACATGATCTGCGAGATCGGAATCTCTTTGAGCAGCGCGGCCATCGTGGCGGGGAACGTGGCGTTGGCGGTATCGTAGTAGATGCGCTTGAGTTCGGCGTCGATGCCGTTGGGCGCAACGACGTCGAGCTTCTCGTGCGAGTTGGCGGCGAGCGTTTCGATCCGGCCGGCGAGATAGGGCAACGCGCCGCCGCCGTGACAGAGCGTCCAGCGGATGTCGCGATATTTCACCAGCGTACCGCTCAGGAGCAAGCTGAGGAACGTACGCCCGGTATCGTAGGGATACTCGATATAGGACTCGGCGACGCCGGGCTGCAGCCCGCCGCAGCAGTTCGGCGCATAGGGATGAAACACGACCATCGCCTTGCGGCGGTTGAGCTCGGTCCATAGCGGTGCGAAAGCCGCCTCGCCGGGCCAGCGATTGCCGAAGCTCGTCGGCAATCCGATGCCGTCGGCGTGCAGCGTGTCAAACGCGTAGGCCACTTCTTTGAGGCTCGCATCTACGTCGGGCATCGGCAGCGCCGCGAAGAGGCCGTAGCGGCCGGGATGATCGTGAATCATCTTCATCGCGAATTCATTGCACGCGCGTGCAAGCGCCGGAATGGCGGCCGGATCGGCGTCGAACCACACGCCGTGCGGCGATGCGATCGAGAGGATCGCGGTGGTCGTGCCGTTGGCGTCCATGTCGGCCAGCGACTTCTCCGGCGTCCAGAATGCCGGCCCGATCGGCGGCAACGAGTGTTTGGCTTGCCACGCGTTCATCACCGCCATTAATTCCGGCGGATAGTGGTGATGGTGCACGTCGATCAGCCGCCGCTGCGCCGGTGCTTGCGCGACCGCCCGCGTTCCGGGAAGCAACATCGTTGCCGCCGCACCCGTAGCGGCAAGAAAGTTCAATCGCGAATGGGACTGGTGGTTGCAGTCGTGCATCGAGGCTCCTTACGGTGACGGAAGAGGCGGGTTGTCGAATGCCGGCGCGAAGCGCCCGACGTCGAAGATGCGATCGTCGCCCACAGCATCGAGAAAACCGCGGACGATGTAGGTTCCGGTCGGATGTAAGCCCAGCGAGCGGGCGAGGTGCACGCTTCCGGTCGTATCGCGCAGATACACGCCGCCGCCGAACGAGATCTGGTCCGCCGCCACGGTCACTACCGTGCCCGGCTTTTCCTTGAGCGCATCGGCCACCGTCAACGGCTGCGCGAACTCGATCTGCTTGTCGACGATCATGCCGAACGACGTGCCCAGCATCGCGACGCGCACGATGTACTTCCCGGGCGCATAGGAGCGCCGGTCATCGGTCGTGCCGTCGATCGTCATGCTGGCAAGCTTTGTGGTGCCCGGCGGCACGTCGAGCTGACGGTTGATCGGGATCGGTTTGTGCTGGTTGAGCGACGACCACACCGGTGAATCATCCTTGATCACGTCGATGCGAAAAAGATCCGCGGTCGGGAAGTCGAGCCGGACCGTCTTTCCCGTCGTGTTGTTCAGCGCGATCGCGACGACGAACGGCGCGAGCAGCGCGGTAGCGTCGCGTTGCAGCGTTACGACCGCGACGATCGGAGCTTCGTGCGCGGCGCGCGGCGACGGCGCGGCGGTGGCGGCTGCCGTGACCGCGATGAAATCGGCCCGGTTCATTGCCCGCCGCGCAGAACGCGTCCCGGACGCGCTCCGGTGTAGTCACCATTTCGTAACACTGCCGTTCCGTTGACGAAGCAGTCGCGAAGTCCCTCGGGCGGGACGAACGGGCGCTCGTAGGTGGCGCGATCGACAATGCGGCGCGGATCGAACACCACGAGGTCCGCCCACGCCCCGTCGCTGATTTCGCCGCGGTTCGCGATCCCGAACAACTGCGCGGGCAGCGATGTCATGCGCCGCACGGCCTCTTCGGTTGAGAAGAGCTGCCGGCCGCGGACGAAGCGGCCGAAGACGCGCGGGAAGCAACCGTAGGTGCGTGGATGCGGAACACCGCGCGCCGTCGGGCCCTCGAACGCGCGCGCCGACGCATCGCTGCCGATGCAACAGAAATCCGCCGTCAAGACGGCCGCGACGTCGTCTTCGGACATCGAGAAAAACGCGCAGTCGACGCGCAGCTCTTCTTCGACCAAGAGACGAATTGCGGCGCGCGCCGGCGAGAGGCGCCAGTGCGCCGCGACTTCATCGAGCCGGTAGCCGGCGAAGGCGGCGTTGCGGTCGGAGCCGGTATCGGTGATGAGGATGTCGTGCCAGCTATCGCCGCCGGTGGCCGGATCGCGCGCGAATTGCAGCAGCATCGCGGTCGACGCCGCAATCGCCGGATCGCGCAAGCGTTCGAGCGTTGCGGCTTCGCCTCCGCGGCGAATGGCATCAGGCAGGATGGTCGCCAATTCGGTCCAGCTCGCGACGTACGGGTACGCATCGATCGCAACGTCCGCGCCGCGGCTGCGGGCGCGGTCGATCGTTGCGAGCGTGCGATGGACCTTGCCCCAGTTGCGCCGTCCGGCCGCTTTGTGGTGCGAGCAGCGCACGGCGACGTCGGCCGCTCTGCCGATCGCGAGTGCCTCGTCGATCGCCTCGATCAGGCCGTCGCCCTCGTCGCGAACGTGCGAGACGTAACGCGCGGCGCCCGCTTCGCGCGCGACGGCGGCACAGGCGGAAAGTTCGGCGAGATCCGCGTACCGCGAGGGCTCGTAGATCAGTCCGCTGGACACGCCGAGCGCGCCGTGCTCGACGGCTTCGCGTACGAGTTGCGTTTGCGCGTCGAGCTCCTCACGCTCGAGCCGGCGGTCGCTGGCGCCGCTGATGCACGCGCGCGTCGTGCCGAGGCCGACGAGCGAGGCGACATTGCAAGCGACGCCGCTGCGTTCGACCGCGCCGAAGAATTCATCGAACGTCGTCCAGTCGACGTCGAGCCGGTACGTGCGCGCGTCGCGCGCTTTGCGCACACGCGCTTCGCCGTAGAGCGGAGCAACCGACGTGCCGCAGTTGCCGCCGATCTCCGTGGTCACGCCTTGGCAAATTTTTCCCAAAGCGCGACCGTCGACGAGCCACAACTCGTCGGAATGGGAATGGACGTCAATGAAGCCCGGCGCGAGGGCCATGTCCGTGCAGTCGACCGTCTGATGAGCATCGCGGCCGGAGCAATCGCCGATGATTGCGATGCGCCCATCGTACGTTGCCACGTCGGTCACGAACGGCGTCGCGCCGTGCCCGTCATAAACCAGGGCATGCGTGAAAATTGTTTGTAACAGCGTTTAGCCTAGCCTTCGCCGGGTACGGGTAGACCGCGCAAGCGAGAGCCGCGCATGAACAGCTTTAGAGGGGATACGGGTCAGATCATGTCTACAACTGACAACAACTCCAACGGCGGCGGGATGAGCGTGCGCGAGGCCGGCAAGCGCGGCGGCGACCGTGTGAAAGAGAAATACGGCTCGGAGTTCTACGAGGCGATCGGTCGTAAGGGCGGCGAGGCAACCAAGTCCAAGTACGGTCCGACGTTCTACGAGGAGATCGGCGCTAAGGGTGGTCAGAAGCCCAAACGCTCCCCGGCTGACGTGTAAGCGGCATGCCCGACGAGGAGAAGCCGAAGCCGAAGAAGCCCAAGAAGGCCGATAACCCGGAGGGCGAGATGTCCGTACGTGAGGCGGGGAAGAAGGGTGGCGACACCGTTCGGAACCGCTATGGTTCGGGGTTCTACGAAGAGATCGGCCGCAAGGGCGGTGAGGCGACCCGGGAGCGTCATGGCGCCGGCTTCTACGAGGCGATCGGCCAAAAAGGCGGCAAGGTCGTCAAGGAAAAGTACGGTCCCGACTTCTACGAACAAATCGGTCACAAAGGCGGTCAGAAGGTCAAGAAGCTGATCGCAGACGCCAAAAGCGCGGCCGCTGCGAAGGCGGCTGAGGAAGAAAAGCCTTAGCGGCAGGCGCCGCGCTTGACCAGCCGCGACCATTCCTTGCGCAGCTCGGTTAAGTTCGGATTGCTCCCTTGCGGGACATCCGGCTGAAGCGCGAAGCCCAGGGTCGCGGTGGTCCAGGCAATGGCGCGCATGTGGCGCTCCGTGCCTTCGGTGAAGTGTCCGGTCGTGCAACTGCCCGTCGGCGGGATCGGCGGGTACTTATCGAATGACGCGCCCGCCAGCGGCCACTCGCGCAAAATGTAGGCTTGGCCGCCCGAGACGTATTCGTAGCCGATGCCGCGGTTCTCGGGGTTGTCCTTGTCGTCGCCGTGCAGGGCCGGCAACAGCGCCACCTCGGCGTAGTTCGGCGTGGGGACGAACGGATGGAACGTGATGCGCTCCATCGCTTCCTGTTCGCTCATCGGCAGGCCGCGCTGTTCGATCAGCGGCTTGTCCTCGGGCGTGAAGCCGGGCACGCCTTCGGCGAACGCGGGGACGGACAAACACAAGAGCGCCGCGACGATGGCGGCCGATCGCACGAAACGCATAGCGGCTCCTTCCCTATAGCGTGCCGGTGACCCGTCCGAGCTTGGTATCGCCGGTGGTGAAATTCACCACCGCATTTGCGACGTGAAACGTCATCCCGCCGGCGCGGATCGTGGTCGCGTGGTCGAGGCGCAGGATGTGATCGTTGCCGGAGTAGTGGGCTTCGTCAGTGTCCAGCTGCCGCCGTTGACCGCCGATCTCGACGAACGATACCGGTCCGCTCACGACGAAATCGTTATAGCTGAGATTGGCCGAGACGTGCTTGGCCGTCATGCGCATGTACGGCTTGCCGTCGCGCAAGATCACGCCGTCGTGCACGTTGCTGATCTCCGCGAGCGAGCCGTCGGGTGAGAGCGTTGCGGTGTCGTAGTCGAGCGACCATGACTTCCCGTCGATGCGCTTGTCGTTCGCGCTGCCGCCGGAGAGCTGCGTTTGCGACGTCCCGTTTTGCGACGGGATGTCGCTGCCGGCATGGACCGTTTGCCACGCGACCCAGCCCAGCCCGATCGCCGCGACGAGTGCCGCTGCGACGCGCAGCCGCGCTAGCGAAATCACGCTTCGCGTGCCCGCCGCGGAACGATCAGGGCGAGCAGAACGAACGCCAGCGCGGCGAGGCCGATCGGCTGCGGTCCGATGTGGGTGTAGAGCGTCTCGACCGGTGCGCCGATGTCGCCGACGACCGTGGCTTGCGTCATCAACTCGCTGCGTTCGCGCCACCCGCCGTCGGGTGCGATGATCCCGCTGATGCCCGTCGACGCCGCGCGCACGATCCAGCGGCCGGTCTCAACCGCTCGCAGCGTCGATGCTTGCGCGTGTTGCGCGGGGCCGTCGCTCGTGCCGAACCATGCGTCGTCGGTTGAGACCACCAAGAACGTGGCGCCGGCGTTTACCGCTTCAACGGCGATGTCGCCGAACACCGACTCCCAGCAGATCAGCACGCCCGCATGCGTGAGCGGATCGATCTGCGGGCCGTGGCCTTGCGTAAAATTCCCGATTTCGTTGACCGCCGGAATCGCGCGCAACCACTGCGGCGCCGGCAAGAATTCGGCAAACGGAACGAGTTGGCGTTTCTCGACCGTCGCTTCGACGTTGCCGGTGCGATCGAAGATCAGCGATGCGTTGTAGAGGCGGCCCTGCGCATCGCTGATCACGGTGCCGACGAAGATCGGGAACCCGAGGCGTTTCGCGAGGGCGCCGAACGCCGCGCGCGCACCGGTGTCTCGCGTCATGTCGGTGAGGATGACGGTTTCGGGCCAGACGACGAACGCCGGATGCTCTGCGGCGACGGCTTCCGTCATCTGCGCGTAGCGTTGCGCCGCCAGCAAGCGCGCAGCATCCGTTGCCTTGATCGATTGCGCGATGTTACCTTGAATCGCGGCGACGCGCGTGGTGGGGGGTGCGAGCACGCGCGCGGGCCACGCCAACCACGCTGCAACGGTGACGAGCACCGCGGCAACGACCGCGACGGCTGCCGCCGGACGCAAGCGCGGCAACGTTGCAGCGGCGCCGAGATAAGCCGCGACCACGGCGATCACGAACGTTAGGCCGTAGCCGCCGGCGAACGCGGCAATCGGCCGTAACGGGCTATCGATCAGCGGCAATCCGAGTTGGCCGAACGGCACGCCGACGATGCCCGACGAGCGCATCCATTCCGCCGCGGTGAATGCCGCCGCCGTGACGAGCGGGGCGAGCAGCGGTGCACAACGCCGGGCGGCGAGCGATGCAACGAGCGCGGCAAAGGCGAAGGCCAGCGCTTCGCCGAGCGCCGGTCCGAGGTCGATCACGAAGCCGAGGGGACCGACCAGCGCGGCTGCGGTTTCGCCGAACCACGAAAACGAGAGCGTAAAAAACACGAGCCCGCTCACATAGCCGTTCAAGGCGGCGCTCCACAGCGGCAACCCAGACCAAACGCGGAACATGACCGCCAAGGCAAACGGAATGACCCACCACGCTCCCGTACGCGGGAAGGCGAGGTGCAGTGCGAACGCGCAAAACGCCGTAGCGACGGCGGCGAGCGCCGTAGGAGACGATAAGGAAATGCGACGGGCGGGCTTTGCGTTACTTACCGCGTCGATGGCGGCGGCGGCATGCGGTCGAATTGTCACGGTTCCCAAGGCGGGCTCGAGCGGAGGCTTAGTGCCGTCCGGCGACATGCTCATTCGCTACCGCGTTGCCGGAACCTTAGATTTCACGAACCTGCGCTATCTCGTGGTGTTCAACACCAACGGCAACGGTCAGACGCCGTATGCGAATAGCCTGAACACCGCATTCTTGAACTTCTCGTTCATCCTGATCTTCGGCGGAACGCAAGTCGGCGGCGCATCGTTCGGCCTGCTGCAAGTCATTCCGATTGCCTCGGGCGGGTTCCAAACCGTCCAGCTTCAGGTCAATCCGCAGCTGGGAACGCTTAACGCGAATAGCAACGGCACGGGCAACGAGTTCACGTTCACGTTCAACCGGCAACTGCTGACGCCGCTGGCGAGCGCGAGCCCCACGCCGGCGCCCACCCCGAATCCGACCGCAGCGCCGACGCTGGCTTCGGGCATCTCATCGTTGTGGGCGATCAACCTGTTTTCGGCCGACTCGACCGGCAACAACGCGATCGACGGGATCGCGTTCAACGGCATCAGCGACACGACGTTCAACTCGTTCGTCGTCAATACGCTCCAGCCGTTCGACGTCGTGGTGAACAAGGCGCCGGGCTACACGCTGGTCACGAACCAGAACGCGCAGATCATCGCCGCCGAAGTCATCAACCAGCCATAGTGGATTCACGTTCCGTGAATCCGTCGCGTTTGGGCTTCGCCCAAGCCGCCAATCGGAATTCTTAACTTTCGTCGCAGGGGGAGTGGCCGCACTCGCAGGCGGTTTCCATCTCTTCGTCATTGGAATCGCGGTCCCGGCAGATGTCCGAACAGTATGCCGCGTCGTCGGTACTCCCCGTAACGGTGCAGTTGCAAAGCTCGTATTCGCAGGGCTGTGTCATCGTGCTCATGATGACACTATACCCTAAAAGACTGCGGCTCGGCCCCCGGGAAACACTCCGCTGAAAAAACCGTGAGGGGCCGAACGCGATGGATTCGCTTGAAGCGAATCCACTACTGGCCGAAGAATTGGGACGTGGCGAAGGATTGCGGGACGACGGTGCTGTTGTTCGAGCCGATGCCGAAGTTCAAGCCCTGTGAGGGGAAGGCCAGGATGTCGAGGGTGACCGCGACGGTCTTGAGGTCTTCGTTGTAGGAGATCCGGACCTCGTAACAGTCGCCGATCACCTCGCGCAGGTAGATGTTCTTGCTCTCGAGCCGCATGTGGTTCTTCCAGTCGACGTAGGTCGCGAACTGAAGATCCGCCGTTCGCCCGATCGGCGTGATGATCTGCACGTTGGTGCGGTCGAAGTCGTTGCCGGGCCCGGGCGTAAAATTGCCGCTCAACGATAGCGACGAGAGCGGCGAGGGGCGCATCAGCAGCTGATAGGC
>PLTN01000232.1 GCA_003164495.1 Vulcanimicrobiota bacterium | reverse complement strand
CGACCTTGAGCGGCACCCCGGCACGTAGAGCGATCGACGCGTAGGAGTGCCGGAGGCCGTGGAAGCTCACCTTACGCAGGCCAGACTTCGACACCCGGTAGTAAAACGCGGCCGAGAACACGTCAGGAATCCATGCCTTCCGCGGGCTCCATGCGTAGTCGTCCGGCTCGGGGAAGATCAAGTCTTCGTNNGCGCTGGCTTTTCTCGGTCTTCGGCGCCTTGAAGCGTGCGACCACGTTGCCGGCGCCATCCTTAGCGGTTTCCAGGGAGCGCCGAACGGCCAGGGTGCCGCCGTCGAGGTCCACGTCGGACCAACGCGTTGCGAGCAGTTCACCGCGCCGGAGGCCAGTCAGGAGCGCGATCCGAGTGGGTAGCCCGAGCGGAGAGTCGTCGAGGTGTTCGATCAGTGCTAGGGCCGCCGTCTCGTCGACCCCGTGAACCGCGGACTGCCCCTTCGATGGCGCACGCATCGCCTTGCAGACGTTCCGGCGAACAAGTTCGTCTCTCTCGGCGTCAGCCAGTGCTGACTTGAGCGTCGAGAAAATGTGGAAGATCGTGCGCTCGCTGAGTGCGCCCTTTTTGCGGTCTTTGCGCTTCGATGAACGCCAGCGGCCGATCGCATCCTTCACATGCGCGGTCCCGAGCTTCGCGAGCGGCACGCTGCCAAGGGTCGGCGTCAGATAGTCCCGCACGATGCCCTCGTAACGCAAGAGCGTGCGCGCGGCGAGTCCTTCGGTGCCCTTATGCGCCAACCACTTCGCGAGATAGGTGCCGATCGTTAGGCGCTCGTCGATGAGGAAGCCGCTCTTTACCTCGTCGATGAAGTCGCGCAGCTTCTGCTCCGCCGTCGCCCGATCACCCGTGAAAGAGCGGTACTTCTGCTGTCGCTTGCCGTCGATGTCGTATCCCGCCTCGACGACCATGAGCCAGTTCTGAGCATCGGCCCGCAGGCGTTTCTTTTTGCCGTCGTCGCTGCGACGATCGCGAGCGCGTAGATACCCTTTCATACTCCCTGCCCTCCATTGTCTTCAGATTCCAGGCTGAACGCCGCTCTAGCTTCGCTCCTCTGGGAGTCGTCGCCGATTGCGAGCTTGCCCCAATACGAACTTTCAAGATACTCGAAATTGCGTCGAACGGATTCGCGATCACCGGACTCCTTAGCGACAACCCTCAATACGCGCTTAATCGCCGGGTCGCTCAATCCGAACTCTCGCAGTTCGAGCGCGATCGACCAAAATGTTTGGTCCCTTACCGTAAACCGCGTGCCGCTAGGCAACGATGATCCAGTCAATTTCGCTAATCGCGCCAATGCTTTCGGAATATCATCCGTAATCGCGAATTCACGAAGAACTTCGCGCTGCGTCTGCTCTCGCGAGCCATCTATAGCGGCAGAGACCAACTCTAAGGTACGCGCGGGGTTTTCGAAAGCGTCGCTCATTGCGATTGCCCGAAGAAAGAGGCGACGAAAGTGCCGCAGGTCGTCCTGGTTCAGCGCATCGCTTCCACGCTGCACGCGAGCCTTGCGATTATCCAGGCCGAGGGCCTTTTCGTATTTTGCTACCGTGTCGGCCGTCGATTTGAGCGCGTTCATGTTGCGCGTCACAGTCGAGGCGTGAACGCCGATCCTACCCTCTCGGTTCGGCAGTATAGCCGCCAAATCGCGGAGCGTCATACCTTGCCGATTCGCCGCGTTGGCAAAATAGCGCATATTCGGGTCCGGAGCATTTAGGGCGTAGTCGGCCAGCCCATTAGGGACCTCACGTGGCATAGCAACATTATAGCAACACCGTGTTGCGCTTTGCAAGACCCAATGAGACGTATCATAGGTCCATGATTCAACCACAGGATACGGTCTTGGATGTCGAGCACGTCGCGGCGATCCTTGGGGTCGCGCCGTGGACCGTGCGCGAAGAAATACGCAAGGGTCGCTTGCAGTCGTTCCGCGTTGGTCGACTCATTCGGGTTAGCCGCGAAGCATTGGAGCGATACGTAGCGCCTCAGCGAGCGGCGCTATGAATGTGCCTATCGACTCGCCGGCTCGCGTCCTGCCAAACGCCTTCAACATAGCTGACGCGGCCCGATACATCGGTCTAGGTCCGACCAAATTTAGAGAGCTTTTGCGTGCTGGGACAATCGGGTGTCGCCGCGCGGGAAGACGCGTCATCGTTGCGCGGGCCGAGCTCGATCGTTTTCTCGGCACGGCCTAAGAAAAAGACGCTTCCGATTTGCCGGAGAGCGCCCGTTTCCGTCTGTTCTGACACGACTCAACAATCAACCTAGCCCGTAGCCACTCGGGCCACTATTCGCCTTCCGGCTAACCCGGAAAAGGAATCGCGATGATTACGTTCACCGTCTGCCGGGCACATGCCCTGCCTTCGCATCGTTCTGCACGCAGCCAGCGGGCTCTTAAAGCCTTTATCGCGGCAGCTTATTCATACATCCCTATAGACCGCGACGGCACACTACACGTCGTGGTTCGGCAAGTCCAAGAAGATCCGTCTGCCTTCGGCTTTGGAGCGATCGAGTTTCCGAGGTTGGTAGTGCGATGAATCGTGATTCGATCGTCGTGCGCGTGTCGTGCCGCGACGTCATGCGCGCTGCCGGGCTACCCGCGCCGCAACCGCGGAAGCCGATGTGCTGCCCACTGCCAGGCCACGACGATCGTTCCCCCAGCTTCAAATTCGTCGGCGAAAACGAGACTGGATTTGTTTGTTTCGGGTGCGGTCAAAAAGGTGGCGTCCTCGCCCTCTGTGTTGCGTTGGGGCTGGCCGCCGATAATGCAGCGGCAGCGCAGTGGCTTGAGGGGCGGACGTAATGCCAACCGTTGCAGAGTATGAATACATCGACAAGAACGGCACGGTCTGCGGCAAGGTCGAGCGCGTCGAGCCCGGACGAGAAGGACGCCGTAAAGAGTTCTTCCCTTACCACTTCGACGGATCGAGCTTCGTTCGAGGTCTCAACGGGAAGGCTTTGCCGCTCTATCACGCCGACGAGGTGGCGCGTGCGATAGCAGACGGCCAGGCCGTGTTCTTTGTCGAGGGCGAGGGCAAAGCCGATGCTCTCCGCGCCGCGTTGCAGGCTTCGAAATCACGTGCAGCAGTCACAACGATTGCAGGCGGGTGCAAGTCTCCGCTACTTAACGAACATGTTGACGCTCTCAACGGAGCGCCGAAGCTCAACTTCCTAACCGACGCCGATGAGCCGGGTCGTTCGTCCGCGAAGGCACGCGCCGATGTTATCGCGCGGCACAACCCGCAAACGGACGTGCGGATCATCGACCTATTCCCTGATCGAGATGACGGATCGGACATAGCCAACTGGTTGCGCGATGAGCACAACCTACGCGAGCTTGCCGTCAGCATCGCGGAAACGCCCCGTATCGAGCCTACGCGTACCCGGGGATCGCTTGCGGCGCGGACGGAGCCACGATGGGAACCCGCCTATCCGTGGCCGACGCTCGACGTGGCGGCGCTGCATGGACTCGCAGGCGACATCGTTCGCGCGATTGCTCCCGAGACGGAGGCTGATCCCGCGGCGATGTTGTTCACGTTGCTTTCGATAGTCGGCAATGTGCTAGGCGCCGATGCCTGCGCACGCGTGGGCGATCAGCGGCACCCGGGCCGGCTATTCGTTGCGATCGTCGGTGACACGTCGGCGGGAGCGAAAGGCATGTCTGAGGCGGCGATTCGTCCTATTGTGCGTGCTGCATTTCCCGAATGGTTCGAGACACGCACGTTTTCGGGTTTCGGCTCTGGCGAAGGGATCGTTGCGGAGTACGTGGACGAAGCCACGGATCGCCGAGGCCACGTCTTTGAGCCGGAGTTTTCTCGGGTTCTCACCGTCGCTGGCCGCGACGGCTCCACCCTCTCGCCTATATTTCGAGAGGCATGGGACGGTGGTACGCTCGCGGTTCGGCGATCGAAGGAGCGTATTGTCGCACGCGACGTTCATCTCTCGGTAGTGGCGCACATTACGCCGTCTGAGCTACGCGCTAAACTGTCAGAAGGCGACATGCTCAATGGGTTCGCCAACCGGTTCGTATTTGTGGTGTCGCGGCGCTCAAAGAAACTGCCTTCCGGGGGACACGTCGATCCGGCGGTTATCGGCCAACTTGCGAAGCGTCTATCGAGCGTCATTCGGCCCACGCGCAAGACCTACGCACGAAGCACGGAGGCGGAAGCGTTGTGGGAAAAGCTCTACCTCGCCGAACCCGATCGCGATGGCGCCGTTGGTTCACTCACGGCGCGCGCTCATGCTCAACGCCTGCGCCTGTCTGTACTCTACGCGGCGTTGGACGGCGCGAATGAGATTCGGCCGGAGCATCTTTGCGCGGGAGACGCTTGTTGGCGCTATGCCGTCCAGAGCGTCGAGCATATCTTCGGAAGCTTGCGGGGCGACCGCAAACAAGACCGGCTTCTGGATGCGCTGCGAAAGGTGTGGCCCCGCGGCCTCACCGGCGCCGAGCAAGACGCGATCTTTTCCAAGAACCTCCGACCCGGCCAACTGGGCGAGGCCCGCGTGCAACTCGAAACGCGCGGCCTCATTCGCACCGAGAACGAGGGAGCCGGCGCAGGCAAAGGCGGTCGCTCAACTGTCCGTTCTTACGCTGTACCCCTTACGGAACAAACGGAACAAACGGAACAACCTACTCCGCTTGGGCTTAATCCGTCTAATCCGTTTAATCCGTCACCCGTAGAGCCTTCTGACGAACAGGGCCCTGGCGAGGTGCGCATATGATGGCGCGTGCACTGCTTGAACGATTGAATGCGGAGGGCGTAACGGTGCGCCTCGACGGCGAGGATATTTGTCTTCTCACTGCACCGCCGCGAACGATCGACACGGCCTTGGTCGCGGAACTACGCGCGGCGAAGGCTGAGGTCGTCGCGGAGCTTCGACGGGAATCGGACGT
>PLTN01000082.1 GCA_003164495.1 Vulcanimicrobiota bacterium | reverse complement strand
CAAGATGACGATCGTGCCGCACGGTGCGGCGCTCGGCGTGACGGAACAACTTCCGTCGATCGAGCGGCATAATTTGAGCCGCGCATACGTGCTTACGCGTATCGCGGTGATGCTCGGCGGCCGTGCGGCCGAAGAAGTGATGTTCGGTGAAATCACGACGGGGGCCGAGAGCGATCTCGTCGAGGCAACGCAGCTCGCGAAGCAGATGGTGACGCGCTGGGGAATGAGCGATCTCGGCATGGCCGCCTTTCGCGCGGACGAGGCCCAGCCGTTTCTTGGCTACGAGCTGACGCAGGGACGAGACTATAGCGAAGCCACGGCCGCCCGCGTCGACGGAGCGATACAGCAATTGCTCACCGACGCGCACGAAAGGGTGCTGGCCCTGCTCACGGCATCAAAGAGCAAACTCGAAGGATTGGCCGAGGTACTGCTCCGCGAGGAGACCCTTGAACTGGACCGGCTGACCACTATCCTCGGCCCCGCCCGTTCCTCGAGCGAGGATGTCGCTTAGGTGTGAATCACGACGTTGGAGAAGTCGATCTCGCGAACGAGCGTGTCCCCTTCGTAGGCGAGGACGCGTATCGGGAGATTCGTCGGTACCGACAGATCGATGATTTCACGGGTCAAGCCGGTGTCGGTTGCGGAAGTCGTGGGCACGAGCGTCACGGCTTCCGTCGGGATGTCGAGGATGGTCGGTCCCGCGCTTTCAGAGACGACCCCGGGTGTGCCTTGCGAGTGAACGATGAACGCGGCGAAGCTCAGCTCGTCGATCGATGATCCGCGAATTGTCGTTACTTGCGGATCGTGCAGCGGGAACGTCTTTTTGAAGAGCGCTTCAAACCCGNNAAATGCACGGTTGCGTTCGCTGGTTTGCTGAACGTGTAGTCGAGAACGGAACTCTGTACCTGTGAGTCCTCACGCTCGAAGATCGCGACGGTCGCGCTGTACGAGGTAACGTTCGCCCACGTCTTCTCGAACTCGCTCCATGCCACGGGAGCGGTCTGTGCCGACAACGGCGTTGGCGGTTTTCCAAGCAAGAGCACCGCTGTTAACGCAACGAGAGGCGCGCTCGTGATGATCTTCATGCAAATGGAACCGAAAGTCCCATCAGTTGCGGGCACTGCGGCCGGCGATGAGGTTGTAGAGCGCGAGAATCACGGCGCAGGCGAACAGTCCCTTTCGGAATGCAGCCAAATTGGATTGCGGGCTGCAAACGCACAACGAGCGCGGCAGCGTCGTCGGCTTGAACGCTTCCTTCGTATGCGCGAGCGGCTTCGAGTATTGCCCGCGAAGGATCCGTGCCGCTGATCCGGGCGCGTGTAACCGCGAGCGCCGTCCGGGTAGCACCGAAGAAATCGTCCGAGCCGGCTCGGTGACTATCGGAGATGCCGTCGGTTACGATGACGAGCGTTTCAGTCGGGTCGAGGGTGAAGACGGCATCACAGGCGTTATTGGTAAGAGGGATACCCAGCATCGGTGCGGTCGGCATGAGGTGCCGGGTGCCCCCGTCTTCTGCGAGCGTGAAGGCGACATCGTGACCGGCTGATGCGTACACGACGGTTCGCAGAATGGGATGCACAAGTGCAACGAAGACGACTGCATACGGTGTGTCATCGTCAACCGTCCGCAGAAGTTGGTCCGCCCGACCGAGTGCCGAGGCCGGGGACTCATCATGGATGAGGGCCGTGACAATCTCGTCGGCGATGGCTGACGAGAGGGCGGCCCGCCCTGCGCCATGGCCGGCAATATCGATCACGATGAACGCCGTGCGGCCGGAGCTCAGCGGCAATGCCACGGTCAGGTCGCCGCACCGGGCGCCGCCGTCGCAACTCCGAACGGACGACGATACCATGAGCGTGGGCCGTGCCGTCGCCGATGTCCCGTCGACGAGTCGCGGAACGGAATGGTCAATCACAGTCCCTCCAACGGCGACGCTCCCCAGTGCTCAAATGCCGGAGATGCTGCCCGTACGAGAGCGTACGTAGGGATCGTGAACGCCAGATGAAGGTGCCCTTCACACATCCGAGTACACCCGGGCGCCCCGGGCATCGCGGATTAGGTTAAGTTTCGGGTACAATTGCGTAAAGTGTTTGTGTGGGATGGCCGAAGAAGCAAGTAAGTGAAGACCGCCTTAGGATGCTTGCTTGCTACGGTGATGTTNNGAGCACGCGCGTCGACCCGTACTTTGCGAACATCGCCGCGATCGGAGCGATCCGAGGCGGCGTCGATCTGCTCGACGTGAAGCGGTGGATGCAGTGGTACGTCGCGCACAGCAGCGACCCAAACCCATGGCGCATACCCGGCGCGATCACCGATTATGACGTTACGGCCGACGGCACGCTGCGCACGAGCGGCGAAGCCGACTCGGTTGATTCGTACGCGGCGACGTTCATCTCGCTCGCGGCAACGGCATGGCGTGTCGGCGACGCGCCGCTCCGCGCTTACGTCGCGGGAATACGCAGCGACATCGAGCGCATCGCATCGGCCATGGATGCCGTCTCCGACAACGATGGCCTCACCTGGGCGCTCCCGAACTACCGGCTGAAGTATCTCATGGATAACAGCGAAGTCTACCGCGGGCTGAGCGATCTTACGACGCTGCGGGCGCAGGCGTTCGGCGATCTGGCTGGGGCCGCGCGCGCCTCATCGCACGCGCTGCACGTGCAGGCCGCGATCCGGACGCGCTATTGGGATGCCAAGCGCGGTCTCTTCGCGCTCGCCCTCGACGATATCGGGGCGAAGGTCTGGCCGAAAGCCGGCGATTTCATGGAAGACGGAACTTCGCAATTGTTCCCTATCTTGCACGGTGTCATCGAGCCCACGTCGCCCCAGGCCCAGATCGCGTACCGCCGATTCTCCGAGGCGTTTCCCGACTGGCCCACGCTCGAGAAGCCCGACACGTTTCCCTGGGCCTCCGTTGCATTCGTCGCGCTGCAGATGAATGATGTCAGCCGGGCGCGGACGTTTGCGACGACGGTGCAGAAACGCTACGCTCCGGAGTTCGCCTACCCGTGGTACTGTGCGGAGTCGGGCTGGTACGTACGGGTGTTGCTTGGCCTCGACGCCCCGCAAACGGTCGCCGATTTTTAGGGCGCGGGACCGGGACCGATCTCGCGAAAGACGCCGACGTTGAGGGCCCGGCGAACGTAGAGCAAGTTCCCGGTCGTGCTGTCGCTCAAGTGCTCGAGCTCGATGCCGACGTGATAGCCGCCTTTGGGGTTCACCCAGTGCTTCACGTCGAGACCGGCGAAAAGCACGCGTTCCCCGATTCCGAACGGCGCAGAGATCGAGACCACGCCGTATGGCGGTTCGCTGCCGCCCAACAACGTCAGCGTGCTCACCGTGGTGCCGGCTGCGCCATTGGCCAACGTCAGGATTCCAGTCGATGCGCCCGCGCGACCACTGCTGAATGACGGCAGCCAGCGCAGCGTAACGTTGAAGTTGTTGTGATACCAGGTCGGACCGATGTTGAGATAGTTTTGCACCGTGCCGTCGGGATTTACGACCGTGCCGGCGCCGGCCCCGATCACGGTCGCGAGCGCCGGACCGAATTTCAGGTCGCCCTCGAGGTAACCATTGCGCGTCGCCAGGGCACTGCCGCTGGCCGTGCCCACCGCGGCATAGGTAAAGAACTGCGGCGACCATGTATGGTAGTCATCGAGCACCAAGCCGAGGCTGTGCGTCGGAGCGACCGCATCGCGGTCGGCTTGATCGACCAGGATGAGCGCCGGCGTATCATTCGCCAGGGTTTCCCGATCGGTGAGCGTGACGTTGCTCCACGGTCCGATGCCGGTCGAACTCGTGAAGCTCGACAGGCTGCCGGTGAGATCGAGTTCGCCGCTGCGCGCCGCCTGCGGCGCACACATGAGCACGACGAGAGCGGCGGTAAACATGAGGCGACCGTTTATGATCATAATGCTCCCGCAAACGTGACGTCGAAGTCACGGAGATTGCTATCGACCGCGAAGATCGCGTAGCCGCCGTCGGTCGAGGTGCGCCGTACGCCGGGGGGCAGCGGCGCACCGGCTCTCAGCCAAACGACCGGGAGCGCGAACGCGATCGAACGCAGGCCGGCGTCGTTGTGAAGGTTCACGTGTATTCCGCCGGCGGTTTTGGTGAATGACGAACTGGTGGCAACGAAGCGATCCATGAACGCGGCGGCAGACGGCATGTCGGTCGTGCGTAGCCTGCCCGTCCGTTCGAGGATCTCCACGCGATCCAGAAAATGCCCGAAAGCAATGGCGTAGGGCGCCGGCTTGGTATCGTAGGCGCCGTTGTGCCGCATGACGACGCGGCGGCGTTCGGCCTGGTAATACGCGGCGACATATTGCGACGGCAAGAGATCGTACGAGTGGCTATAGACGAGGAATATCCCGTGGCGCTCGGCGGCATACGAGGAGGTCTGGTCGAGCCACCGCTCGACCCGCGCTCCCGGAACGTGCACTTCGTGCATCTCGCCGATCGAGGCGAGTTTCCCGTCGGGCATGACGGGAAAGGCCCAACTGTGTTCCGACACGAGTGTGCCGTTATAGAACGGGCGCACCACCGGGCCGCCCGAATCGCCGGTGTAATAATAGCCCTTGATACCGAGGCCGTCGAGGACCTGCGTCATCACCGGCTGTGGATGGACGCCGGCCGGCGCGGCATACGACCGGACCGGTTGACCGGTGACCGCTTCCAAGCAGCGATCGTTGCGGTCGACGTATTCGTGCAGCTGCGCACGTGAAAAGCGGCCGGCGTCGAGGTTTTCGGCGAACCAATTATGGGCCCAGCCGCCATGCGAACCGATTTTACCGAAACGCATGAGGATCTTGAGGTCGGCGCGGCCCGGGCCTTGGCCGCACGCGTTGAAGCCCAGCCCGTCACCGACCCGGTCGAGATCGGGGCCGGCGGTAACGTCGAACTCCATCGGAACGGCGTGCCGCAGCAAGCCACGGCGCTGCAGGTTGGGAATTCCCATGAATTCGACCGACGAGTCGATGTGCAGGTTGACGATCAACTGCCCGATCCCATCGGGCGCTGCGACGAGGTGCGGCAGCGTGTTGCGTGACGTGAGCAACGACGTCAAGAACGTCATGGGGAATGCGTCGCTGTAGTCGCGCAAGTAGCCGAGCGGGAGCGCGATGTACGCAACGAGCCCCGCTCCGACGGGCCGGCGGGTGATCATCGGCGAGGAGCCGTTGCTCGCATCGATGACGACGCCGGTGTTGTCGATCTCGGCGCGCGGGAACTGGTACGTCAGCGGCCCGTATTGGTAGCCCGAGAGATCGCCCCCAAGGAGTTTGCCGGCCGGCACTTGCCACCATCGCGCCGCCGCCGCGTCATGAAAGTGCATGGACCCGCTGCCGAACGCCCCGGTACGCAGCTTGTCGTACAACATGTTGTCGACCCCGCTCAGGCTCGCAAAGAGCGAACCCGGGCGATACAATCCGTCGTCCGAGCGTGAGCCGGCATCGGCGACGATGACGACCAACCCGCCGAGTTGTGCGAAGCGGGTCAATTCCAGCGTCGCGTCCTCCGGAACGCGCGTATTGATACCATCAGGAAAGACGACGGCATCGTACATCCGGTGCAGCGCGGCGGCACCAAACAGCGAGATGTCCGTCGATGCTATCCAGTCGAACCGGATGCCGCTCTCACGAAGACTCTCCGAGTAGGCGGCTCGAATCCCGTCGCCGGGGCCGATTTCTTGCGGCGTGTACACCAGTGCGGTGCGGATGCCGCCCTCGTCGGCGAGGGCTCGGAGGTGGGACGACCGGACCACGATCAGGGCAAAGAGAATGAGTGCCGCCAGCACCACTACCGTGTGGCGATTCATCGAGTTTGCCCGCCGCCTTCTGCCACGATCCAGCCCTCGACTTCGACGTCGTTCGCAATCACCACGCGACGGGCTGCGTACACGGTCTTGGTGCCGGGGTGGCGACCCACGCGGCATCCCGGGCCGAGCCACACGTCTTGTTCTGAAAAGACGTGCCCCTCGACGAACACCTCCGAAGCGAAGGTAACATCCCCGCGGGCAATGACGTTACCGGATATTCGCACGCCGGACTCCACATCGAGTGGTCCGTGAACCTTGATATCCGAGCGAATGGTCGTTCCGGCTGCGATGCGGAGCGGTCCGTAGACGATGATCGGCTTTCCCGTCTCGACCGCCGCCGCGCCGATGAGCGTCGCATCTTTGCGCTCCACGAGGGGAAAGGGCGCCGTCGCTCCCGTTCGGGAGGTTACCGGTTTTCCCCAGACCCGTTCGAAGCGGACGCCGTCGGCCAACGTCACGCGGGCTCCCCCGCTGGCCGAAACGCCGAGATTTGCTCCGGTGTCGACCGCGATCTCGCCATCGGCGTCGATCCAGCGCAAGATGCTGACCGAAGGGCCGAGGTGCAGCACGCCGTCGCTCGTCAAGGTTCGAGCCACGACGTCCCGCTCGACATCGAGCGATTGGAGTGCGTAAGCATCGCGAATCCCGGCGCCGTGACCGACGCGGATACGCTCTCCGACCGCGATGCCGCGCACGCGCTCCCCAGGCGGGATCGTCAAGTCGGGGGCCCAGCGGGTTTCCTCATCGGTGCGGAGCTTCAAGTCGGCTTGGTACGATTCGTCACCGCGCGCTGCGGCCACGAAGCCGGCCAGCTTTTCGCGATAGGAGCGTCCGAACCAGCGTGGATCGCGCTCGTACTGCTCGGGGATACGCAGGCGGCCTTCATCACGCGGCCACCTGACCTCGCGAATGCTCGGAATGGCCGGGACCATCAACACGATCCCGAACAGCACGATGCTAAGCAGCAGAAACATCGGATCGCTTCGTGCGTTGCGTCTGATCCCAGGGGGGACGCCGGGATTTTAGTAAGTCCCCGAGCGCGTCGATCGCGCCGAGGGTAACGGCCCAACTATTGAAGAGAAACATATATATCAAGCAGGGTAGCAGGTAAATGCGTTCGCGTCCGCCGTCGAGGAGCTCCGCCGCGCCGACCTCGAAGACCGGTGCAAAATTGCCGAATGCATTGAAACTCACGACCAAGAACGCGAAGATGATTCCGGGGATCACCGGGATCGCGCCCATGTAGAACAGCAGCGCATCAGCAGCGATGCCACTGAGCAGAATCGGCGGGACGCAGTAGATGAAGAGCAGCAGAAAGGCGTCGAACTTTTGCCGGACCGAGATCTTGCGCGAGCGCAAGAGCGGGATGAGATTGACCACCAAGGCCCGGTTGTGCCCGTGGGCCCAGCGCCGCAATTGGCGAAAGCGGCCGCTCCACGTGTCAGGGACCTGCTCGTAGCACTCGGCGTGGTTCGCATACAAAATGCGCCAGCCGTTGATGAATAAGCGCGCCGAAAGGTCGGTGTCTTCCGCTAGCGTGCGGGCGTCGAATCCGCCGAGGTCGAGCACCACCGAACGCCGGAAGCCCCCGACCGTCCCTCCATACTGCGGAAAGAGATCGAGATTATAGCGCGCTTGCTGATCGACTTGGTATCCGCCCGAGCGTTCGAGCGCGAGCAGACGCGTCAGTAAGCTCTTGGCGTTGTTTCGCGGAACCACCCGGCCCATCACCGCGCCCACTTCCGGGTCGACGAACCCCATGACGAGCTCGCGGATCACATCCTTGCCCGGTGTATAGTCGGCATCGAAGACCAGCACGATTTCGTTCGAGGCTAAGCTCAAAGCGCGGTTGAGGGCATTCGGCTTGCCGCGTTCGCCCTGAAGGTTATAGATCGGCTTGATGAACGGATAGCGCTGGGAATACGTGTAGGCGATCGTCGGCGTATCGTCTTCAGATTGATCGTCGACCGGAAGGACCTCAAGCAGGTCGTGAGGATAGCTCGACGCGACTAGTGCGTCAAAAATTGCAGTGGCGACGCGATCTTCGTTCCGCATCGGGATGATGATCGAGACCGCCGGCAGGTCGCTGTCGAGCAAATCTTGGTAGGTCGGCCGTTGACGCGCCGAAACGCGGTTCAGGGTGAAGTGCCAGTGCCGCACCGCGTACAGCAACAGAATGCCGACCACGATCCAGCTCCATGTCTGCAAGACGGTTACGAGAGACCCCATGCGGCCCTCCGGCTTTCAAACGCCCGCGCGAGACGAACGAGCAGGATGCTCAAGAAACAGATGACCGGGACGACATCCAACAGGGGACCGAAGAGAAAGTACAAGTCGGTCATCGCGATTGCGCCCGTTTGCCCGAGAATCAAGATGAAGCACGCGTAGCGGACGATCGACAGCGGAATATCCCAGGCCACCGTGAGCGCGATGAACCCGATTCGTTCGACAACCGTGAACGGAAAGAGCGAGACGAAGAAGCCGACGAAGACCGGGATCACGAGCCACGTCACGAGCGCAGTGCGCAGCATGAGTTGTGAAAAGGCAGCGCTATCGTAGCCGAGGCGTCCGGTGAGAAACAGAAATATCGCTGCGCCGCCGACGAGCATAGCGTTGAGGTTGATGAAGAAGCGCAGCGGCGCCACGAGCGCGGTCCAAATCGAGAGCCCGATGACGATGAGGGCGCAAACCAGCGTGATCACGAGCAGCTCGAACCAGTCGCTGTGCCGCATCTCGAACGTCATCGGGTGCAGCGTGACGAAGAGAAATGGGTCGGCGAACGTGCGCACGTAAATGCCCGCAAAGCGGGTACCGGCGAGCGCAAAGCCGGACATCAGATCCAGGGCGCGCTGGGCGAGGAGAATGACGAAAAATTCGACGACCAATACGGCCGGGATCGTCGAAAAGAGCGCTCCCCAACTGAAGGGAAGATTCCGGTAGGACCGGTGAGGCGGGATGCTCTCGTTGATTCCTCGCCCGTGCAATAATTGTATCAAAGCGTCTGCTCGTTATTCGCGTTCTGTGCGTCAGGCAGGCCCGCGCTTTTCAGGGCGCGAGCCGCTCCTGCGATTCGATCAGTGACGACCGTTGTTTCCGCCCTGGTAGGGATTGCGAGCGACCGGGTATTCTTGTTCGGGAACATACGCTTGGCGCTGCACGACTTTATGGTGGCCCCGGTAGTACTGCGCCTCGGGCTGCGTGACGTAGTAGCGGCGATTGTTTTTCACGTAGTACGGCCGGTTGTTGGCGTCGATGAGCAACGCCCCGACGATGCCTACCGCACCGGCGATGATCGCCGCCGTCGACTCCGTATCGGCGGGCGCGGGTTGTGGCGCAACGAGCGTACCGGCGACGATGAGGCTAGCGATTGCGGTTGCGCGTTTGAGGATGAGTGTTTTCACGTTGGGATCCTTTCAAGTCAATTGTAGAATCGGGCAGCGTTTAGGACCGGGCTCGGCCGACGACGAGGTTGTAGACGATGAGAATCACTGCGATGACCAGTAACAGGTGGATCAATGAGCCGCCGATGTGAATGGCAAAACCCAAAATCCACAAGACGAATAGAACGACGATGATAGTCCAGAGCATGGATTACTGCCTTCCCTTTACGGTGTTGTTCTGAGCTAGTAGCAGAATGCGATCGGCGTGGCGCTGTCCGAGAAATTTCTGGTCGTAGTAAACTTTGACGTATTGGCCGGCTTTGATGGCCTTCATTTGATAAGTGGTCTTGCCATCGGCCGAAAAGACCTGGTCGAACTTCGGCACGATCAGAAAGCTGAGCGACTGTTTTGTTTTCGGGTCCATGACCTTGATGCTGTTATCCGAAACGTGAATTACGATGCCCGAGATATTTGCGCTGCCGACCTTGGCTTGTGCGCTAACCGGAGCGGTGGTCAAGCTAGTGATTGCAAATGCGAAAAATAAAAGCAGGGAGAGTATTTTCATGAAATCGCCTTTCCTAAAATAGCAACGTGATGTTGGAGAGATCGATCTGACGCGAGAGCGACTCGCCTTCGTGCATGTCGCAGCTGCGAACGGATGACGATACCATGGCATGGGGGGAACGTCGCTGGTGTACCGTCGACAAGCAGCGGAATGGTAGTGGATCATCGTCTCCCTAACGGGCTTTGTCCCATTGCTCAATCGCAGAGACGTTGCCTGTACGAGAACGTACGTTGCAGCCGCGAATATCCTGTGAAGACGTCTTTCACACTCTACAGCCAACTCGGGAGCGCTCCTCGGAGTCGGCTCTCCTGCCGTTCGCCTTCAGCTCCACGCGCTCGCGTCCGTTTAAAACCATGGTCGGATGACCAGGGGTAATGTCATCGCGTAATCCAAGAAAACGGTACGACGCGCTCGAGAAGGCACGATGCGGCTATGCCGGAAGGAGATCTCGTGCACCCATGCATCATGGCCTGACCCGCGCCGAATTTGAGCGTGTGGTCGAAGATGCTCTGGAATCGCTTCCGAAGCGCTTCGCCGATCTGGTCGAGAACGTCGTCATCGCGGTCGAAGATGAGCCGTCTCATGACGATGTCGCCGGCCTCAAACATGATGCCGGTGTTCATTCAGAGCTCCTTGGCATCTACCGTGGCGTCCCGCTCATGGGCCGCACGCATAACATGCCGATGCTGCCGGACAAGATCGTTGTGTTTCGCGGCCCGATCAACCGCGTTGTTCACACGCGGCACGAAGCCGTAGAGCAGGTGCGCGCGACGGTGATCCATGAGTTCGGACACTACTTCGGACTCGAGGATGACGAGATGCCGCATTAATACCGCGATTGTGCTTCAGTCTCCGTTATAGTCGGAGCGCTCGTCCCTGCTGGGCTCCTCCGAGGTGATCGGAAAGTGCGGGTACATATATTCCGAACCCCAGTATGGTGAGAGCCCATAGTACCCGTAATATGGTGCCCAGTATTCCTGAGTCGGCGTTTCGACAAGTGTGGGATCATAGACGGGTGAGTGGACGATGCTCTCGCGAGACTGGTTAACGTGCACTTCGCCTTTAGTGACACTCGTTATCGCGTCTACCGGAAGTAGGAAGTGTCGATCCCCGAGCCCGAGAAAGCCGCCCGCGCGAATTTCCAGCATTCGCACTTTCCGCTCGTCGTGGTCAATGAAAAGCGCACTTACATGACCGATGTCTTCACCGTGTGAATCGACCACTTTGCGATTACGGATGTCCTGGGCCGAGTCCTCAAGCTCCAGATCCGTATCCTTTAGCTTTTCAAGTTCAGCATTGGTCGTTTTTGGTTGGCTCATGGTGTGTTCCTATCGTGCACCGCTGGTACTGAACTTCGCCGCGCCGGGCGAAGGGGGTGATTCGCGACTACGGAGCAGCTTTATCGCCAAATGCTCGCGCACGTGCTCACGGAGTTTGAGGCAAGCGGGGTCAAAGACAAAGGGAAACGAGGACAAGTAGAGCGCGCTCGATTCGTGGCATGTCTAGCCGTGCTGACGTTGGTCGGGCGCAGCTTGGCGCTGCTGTTGCGGCGCAGCTTGGCGCTGCTGTTGCGGCGCAGCTTGGCGCTGTTGTGGCGCAGCTTGGCGCTGCTGTTGTGGCGCAGCTTGGCGCTGCTGTTGCGGCGCGGCTTGACGCCGCTGTTGTGGCGCGGCTTGACGCTGCTGTTGTG
>PLTN01000204.1:273-19635 GCA_003164495.1 Vulcanimicrobiota bacterium | reverse complement strand
CGGCTCCGGTTCCGACCCCGCCGCCTACGGCTCCGCCGACGGCACCGCCGACCCCGGCACCGCCGCCGCCGCCGCCGCCGGCTGCAACTCCGGTTCCGCCGCCGCCGCCCACGCCGACTCCGGCACCGCCGAGCCGCGTGTACGAACACTTCATCGTCGGCGACTACATTGTGCGCCCGAACGCGTACAACCAGTTCGCGCCCGGCACCAACGTCGCAACGTGGGGTCCGTCATTCGCGGGCCGCGCCGCAGTGGAATTCCCGCTGTTCAACATTCCGTTCATGGTTGAAGGCTATGGCGAACAGTATGCCTTCACGCATCCCGGCGGCGCGAGGCCGGCCAACCCCAACTGCAACACGAACGGTCTCGCGGGCAATCCGGCTTGCGTCACGCCGATCGGAGCTGGGGTCGGCAGCTTCTGGGTGCCGCAATTCCAAGCCATCAATAGCGATGCCAGCGTGCGCGCCGGTCTCCAGATTGCAAACCCGCGGGTGTACCTCGCCGGTGCGTACCTCTGGACCTCGAACAACTACGGTTATCCGCGCATGACCGGTGCCGGCTTCGGTCTCGAGAAACTTCCCGACCTCGACAAATCGGTATCGCTTTTCGGTAGCGTATACTACTTCCCGGTCGTGCAAGGGAACTTCACCGACCCGACGAGCGGCAGACTCTACACCGTCCAGGATCGCTTCCTGCAATATCAGGCCGGTGTCGCCTGGAACACGCCGTTCGGTTTCTCGAAACAAAGTGGTGTGTTCGTGGAAGCCGGGTACATGGGGAACTCCACCATCAACAAGCAGTTCCTCCCGAGCAACGGCCACGAGGCCGGCGCGTTCGCCGGTATCGGTATCCACTTCTAAACCAAGCAGCCCCTCGCAAGAGCGTCGCACAGGCCGTGCGGCGCTCTTTTTCTTTTTGGGTAGAAGCGCTCTCGATGGCCTATGAAGTGACAAAGCAAATCAAAGGACGCGACTACCGCTACCGCGTCGAGAGCCGGCTCAATCCCGAAACCGGCCGTCCGGCAACCCGCTGGACCTATCTCGGCAAACTCGAGGGCGGCGAACTGATCGCACCGGCGCGGCCGGTCGCGCGCCGCGTAACGCGCGAAGACATCGTTGCGGTAACCGCTAAGCTGCTCGAGACCCGCGCCGCATCGCGCGTGACGGTCGCCGTGATCGCGCATCACGCGGGCATCTCACCCGGAACGTTCTACCGGCACTTCGCGGATCACGATGCGGCGTTCACCGCGGCGCTCGCCACACTCGCCGAACAGTGCGTCGAAGAATTGCCGGCACTCGATGTGCCGGTCGGAACGCGCGATGCGGAGCGCGCGCGCTTCGATCACTGGTTTGCCGCCCTGCACCGGGCCGTCGTGAGCGGCCGCGCGTTCCGTTGGTTCATGACCGTGGGTGCACATGACAAGCTCGAAGCCGCGATCGTTCAATCGTTGCGCATCGATCCGCGCGCGCTCCTCGCCGGGTACTTCCGGCGGCTGGAGGCGGCCGGCGTCACGCGCATCGGCGATGCGGACGCGCTGGCCAACGGTGTGTTGCGGCTGCACGCCGCGGTCGCCCGCGACATCGTACTCAACGGCGACGCGGAAGCGGGCACACCGGGACGCTGGGCTGAGGTCTTCCCGGTAATCGAGCGCGCCGTTTTCTCGTAAAAAAGACCTTTCGCTCCGGGCCGTGAAGCCCGGCGCGTGAGCGACTACGAGACGACGACCGAAATCATCTACGACGCGGAGCAGAAGCTCGACGCGACGGTTTGGGACTACATTACCGGTGGCGCCGAGACGGAGACGTCGATCCGGCGCAACCGTGAGGCGATCGAAGGGCTCGCGTTTCGCGCGCGCATTCTGCGCAACGTTGCCTCGATCGACGCTTCGACGACCCTCCTGGGCACGAGGCTGCGCCTGCCCTACATCCTCGCGCCGGTCGGCGGCCTGCAGGGCGTCACCGCCGGCGGTGCCGCGGCACAAGTGCAGGGCGCGTGCGAATTCGGCACGTTGCCGGTGGTGAGTTCGGTTTCGCAGCCCTCGCTCGAAGAGAGTGCCGCGGCCGCCGCCGGTGACAAGTGGTTCCAGCTCTACGTGCGCGGCGATATCGATTGGATCAGAGCGATCGTCGACCGTGCGCGCGCCGCCGGTTACGGCGCGCTCGTGATTACGGCCGACACAGCCATCTACAGCAACCGCGAGCGGCAGAAACTCAATCGCTTCGTCCCGGCCGGCCGGCGCGACGTCGCGGGCGAGGACTTCCAGGCAGCACTGGATTGGGAAATGCTCGACCGCATCAGCGAGTTCGCCGGCATGCCGCTCATCGTCAAGGGGATCCAGTCGGCGGAAGATGCCGAGCTCGCGCTCGAGCACGGTGTCGCGGCGGTGTGGGTATCCAATCACGGCGGCCGTCAGCTCGATCACGCGATCGGCTCGCTCGACGTATTGCCCGAAGTCGTTGCGGTCGTGCACGGGCGCGTGCCCGTGATCGTCGACGGCGGCTTCATGCGCGGCACCGATATCCTCAAGGCGATCGCGGTCGGTGCAACGGCCGTTGCGGCAGGCCGGATGCACGCCTGGGCGCTCGGTGCCGGCGGCGTTCCGGCGCTCGTGCGCATGCTCGAGCTCGTCGAAAACGAGGTGCTGACGTCGATGGGATTGCTCGGCGTCACCTCACTGAAACAGCTGAATTCGTCCTACCTGCGCCGGGCCGATGCGAGCATCGGGCGCGGTGCGTTTCCGCTGCTCGAGCGGCTGGTCAAGGCCGCAGCGCCGCCCGCCGGCTGAACATCGCCCGCACCGCCTCGACGATGCGCGCGATCGCGGAACGGCGATACGCAAAGCGTTCGTCTTCGTCGGGGAAGTAGACCGCCATCGCGGGATTCGCTTCGAACACCAGCACGTTGCCGTCGGGGCCGATCCCGAAATCGATGCCGCCGTAGTCGAGATCGAGCAGCGTTGCGATGCCGGTCAGCGCCGTCATCGCTTTCGGCCCGAGGTACGCTGCCATGTCGGTGAGGTAGGCGAGTTCCTCGGCGCGGTTGACTTCGTTGTTGCGCATGTCGGCGGAGAAGTAGTGGATCTTCCACGCTTTCGAGATCGCCAAGTGCACCGGATAGAGCGCGCCGTCGATGAAGAGCGCGCGGTATTTGCGCACGCTGCCGTCGGGCCGGCGCGCGTCCAGATACGCGATCGCGAGGAGCTCGTCGCCGGGCAGCGTCGCGAGCACGCTCGGGAGATCGCCGGGCGTCTCGACGAGCGCAAAGTGTTCGCCCATGTGAAACCCGGGCGAACGCAGCAGAAGCGGAAACGAAAAACCGCGCGCGCGCAACGCATCCGCCGTGATGGCGGCGCGCGGCAGCAGTTCGGTTTGCGGCGCGGTCACGCCGGCGACGGCGTTGAGCCGGCCGATCTCGTCGCGCCGCGTGAGGCGTACCGCCGACGGGCGATTCAGCACCGGCGCCCCGGAGGCCGCGACGACGCGTTCGGCGATGGCGAGCGTGTCGTCGGCGCGATCGGCGTCACCGATCGCATTGAAGATCAGGTCGTGCGGCGGCAACGCCATGCCGTCGCGATAGCTGTCGGTAACGAGCGAGGTGCTCTCGATCTGGTGGTCGTCGAACAGCAGCGTGGTAACGATGTTGCCGCCGTGCGCCGCCAGCAGCACCAGCAGCCGTACGGGCGTGCCGCTGCCGTGATACGGTGCGGTGCGCACGATGGGCTCGGCGAACGCGCGCTGCCGGTAGGTGCGCGCGGCCGCGGCATCGCCCTGCGCTTCGAGCAGCAACGCCAAACCGAAGCACGCCGTCGGATGCGTGGGCTCGAGTTCGAGCGCGCGTTCGTAGGCTTTGCTGGCGGCGGCCGGATCGTCTTCGGCCAGCACGTTGCCGAGGTTGACGAACGCGCTCGCGTTATCGGGATAGTTCTTCGTCGCGTGCATGTAGAGAATGCGCGCTTCGGGCCGGCGGTTCTCGAGATAGAGCATCGTGCCGAGATTCATCAGCGCGCCGAAGTGAACGGCGTCGCGCGCGAGCACGCCTTTGTAGGCGCCGCGCGCGCGCGTCAGGCGCCCGAGTTCTTCGAGTAAGCACGCGCGCGCGAAGAGCAGATCGACGGCTTCGCGATGGGTTTCCAGCGCCGCTTCGATCGCGGCCAGCGCCTCTTCGGTGACGTTGCCGGCGCAGGTGATGCGAATCGCGAGCGTCGCCGGCTTTAGCGGCGGCATCTGCCTACCGCGCTGCAGTGCCGGTCAGCGGTTGCTGCGGCGACGGTCGGTGCTGACGATCTCTGGGGCGTGTTCGGCGCACGGTTCGGCGCTGACGCCGACGGGGCCGGCACCGACCGGTTCGAAGGCGACACAGCCGCATTCGAACATCGCGACCAGGCGCAGTCCTTCGGTTCCGTCGATGATGACTTCGAGCCGCGTTTTTTCGGCCTCGATGCGGCGCGCGTAGTGCGCGATCGTGCGCAGATCGGAGTGCCGGCGCGGCTGTTCCCGCCGGTCGCTGCGGTCGCGGCGTTCTGCTTCCAGTGCGCCGCCGAGGCTGATGGCGGAGGATGGCACAAGTCCGCGCCGCTCAGACGCGCGGCGTTCGAAGGTAGTCATCGGACGCTCGCTATTCGCCCGGGAAAGGCCGTGTCCTAGCGGGTAACTACCCCGCTATGTGGTGGCGTCCGGGACTCCTTGCCGTGATCGTCGCGCTGACGGCCGCTCCGGCTGCCGCATCGACGTTCACCATCGTCACCTCCGCTTTTCTCGACGGCGGCGGCATGCCGCGGACGGACGCCGCGAGTGCGGATTCGTGCGGCGGCCGAAATATTTCGCCGCCGCTGCACTTCACCGGATTTCCGGCGGCCACGCGCAGCTTCGGGATCGCGCTGTTCGATCCCGATGCCGGCCACGGACACGGCTTCACGCACTGGGTCGCGTACGGTATCGCGCCGTCGATGACGACCTTGGCGCCGGGGTTTGGTTCGGAGGCCTCTCCGGCGTTCACCGGCGGCGTGAACGACGCCGCAACCCGGCTGTACTTCGGTCCGTGTCCGCCGCACGGCGATCAGCCGCATCATTATGTCTTCACCGCCTACGCGCTCGACCTCGCGCCCGCACGCCTTCCCGCCGGGCTGACGCGCGCGGCCTTTCTGCACGCGGTCGCCGCGCACACGCTCGCCCAGGCCCAAATCACCGGGCGCTATTCCCGCTAAACCCACGAAAGAATAGGAGAGAAACCAGTCTTGGAACTCGGAATTCGCGGACGGCTCGCGCTCGTGACGGGCGCGAGCTCGGGATTGGGGCGCGCGTGCGCGCTGGCCCTCGCCGCTGAGGGTGCGCGCCTGGCCATCGGGGCACGGCGGATGGATCTGCTCGAAGCGGTCGCCGCCGAAGCGCGCGCGGCGGGCAGTCCGGATGCGCAGGCCTACGCGCTCGATCTGGCCGATCCGGCGTCGATCGACGCGATGCTGGCCGCGATGCGTGATCGTCAAGGCGACGCCGAGATCCTCATCGCGAACAGCGGGCCGCCGAAGGCCGGTGCGGCCGCGAACCTCACGCTGGCCGACTGGGATGCGGCCTACGGCCCGACGATGCGCAGCATGCTGCAGCTCGTGTACGCGGTTCTCCCGGCGATGCGCGAGCGCGGCTGGGGCCGCATCGTCAACCTCTCGTCGTCGGCGCTCAAGACGCCGATCCCGAACCTCACCCTCTCGAACGCCTTCCGGGCGGGCGTGCTCGGCGCGCTGAAGACGCTCTCACGCGAAGTCGCGGGCGACGGCGTGACGATCAACGTCATCGCGACCGGCAAGATCGAGACCGCTCGCGCGCGTTCGTTCTATGCGGCGCCCGGTGCCTGGGAAAAACAGCAGGCCGAGATCCCGTTCGGACGCTTCGGGAAACCCGAAGAGTTCGCGCCGCTCGTCGCGTTCTTGTGCGGCGACGGCGCGAGCTACATCAGCGGCACGACGATCGCGATCGACGGCGGCCTTTCGCCGACCCTGACGTAAATTAACTCGCCGCCGGAGGCGCTTCGGTTTCCTCAGGCACCGGACTGTTTTTTCCGCGAAACGTGGGCGTTGCCGGGACTTCGGGCGATGCGTCGCGGCCGTTGAGCACGACCAGCGCGCCGCCGACGCCGCCCGCCAGGGCCAACGCTAAAAGGTACGGATGGCGCAGCGGTTTGCGGGTGCCGAGTACGGCGTCCAGGGAGAGCGCGCCGAAATCGGTCGCGGCAAAGGTCAGGGCAGCGGCGGAGTAGAGGAAGGGCAGTTCGATCCCGTTCTTTTGCGCGAAAAACCCGTTCTGTGCATGGACGCTGCTCTGGGCAACGATCAAGCCGGAGACCAGCATCGACGGGCCGATGGGGCCGCCGAGGCCGAGCGCGATCAGCGCGCCGGACGCGACCTCATTCCAAGCGGCCAGTAAACCGTACGTTGTCCCCGGCCGGAAGCCGAGGTCGTGCATCATTTTCGCGGCCTTTTCCGGGCCCGGACCGTCGAACCAGCCCAGCGCCTTTTGCGCGCCGTGCGCTGCCATGGCGCCCCCGACGGCCAGCCGAGCGCCCAACAGTACGATATCGCGTATCATCAGGCCTCAAATCTACCCATGCAGGGGTTGACTTGCAACTTCTTTCCGACTTTTGTGTTATGATCAACGCTACCAGACGTGGCCCGAGTGCCGGCCTGTTCTGGGGTCAAGTTGTCCGCGTGGTCTTGTTGCATTAACAGTTCCAGGAACGGCGAGTTGAGTTGAATGGCACTCATACCGTAAATCGAGTCCTGGAGTTCAAGACCCATGTATACAGACGAAACCCTCAACTGCGTTGATTGCAACGCACCTTTTACCTTTAGTGCGGGCGAACAAGAGTTCTTCGCAGCGAAGGGCTTCACGAACAAACCGAACCGTTGCCCGGATTGCCGCGCGGCCCGCAAGGCCCAGCGTGCAGGCGCCGGCGGCGGCGGTGGCAGCTACTCCGGCGGCGGCGGCGGCGGCTACGGCGGCGGCGGCGGCGGAGCGCGTCCCCAACGCGAGATGTTCGAAGTGACTTGCAGCAACTGCGGCGGGAAGGCCACCGTGCCGTTCCAACCGCGTGGCGACAAGCCGGTCTACTGCCGCGATTGCTTCCAATCGCGTAGCGGTTCGTACCGCTAAGTTCTCGCCGAACGGCGAAAACAGCAAAGGGCCCGTCTCACTCCGGTGAGCGGGCCTTTTCTTTTTCCTTTTGCCGCGCGCGTACTGAAAACCCAGCGGCACGACGGCAACCCGCACGCCCGCTTCGCGTTGCGCCAACGCGATGATGCGCTCGTATCCGCGTTCGAACGGCAGAAACGCATCGTCATCGGCCTTGCGGGCAAACGCCGGATCGACGTTCGGATAGCCTTCGGGAAAAACAACTACGACGCCCGGGCCGGAGGGATCGCATTGTCGAATGGTCGGGGCAATGACGGTCGAGGCGGGCGTGGTGTCGGATGCGCTCAAGCGCTATTTTGGGTTCGACGCCTTCCGGCCGCTGCAAGAAGCCATCGTCGGCGACGTGCTCGCCGGGCGCGATGTGTTCGCGCTGCTGCCGACCGGCGGCGGTAAGTCGCTCTGCTACCAGTTGCCGGCGCTGCTGACGCCCGGCATCACGGTCGTGATCTCACCGCTGATCGCGCTGATGAAAGATCAGGTCGACGCTCTGACGACGGCCGGGATCGCCGCGACGTACCTCAACTCATCGCTCGAGTACGACGAAGTGCGCGAGCGCATCGACGGCTTGCGGCGCGGTGCGTATCGCTTGCTCTACGTTGCACCCGAACGGCTCGCGATGCCGTCGTTTGCGGCCGAACTCGCCACCTTGAACGTGACCCGCTTCGCGGTCGACGAAGCACACTGCATCAGCGAGTGGGGTCACGACTTCCGCCCCGACTACCGCCGCATCTCCGATCTGCGCGAGCGTTTCGCGGGCGTGCCGTTTCTCGCGTTCACCGCGACGGCGACCGACCGGGTGCGGGCCGACATCGTCGAACGCCTGGCCTTGCGCAATCCGGCGCTGCACGTCGGCAGCTTCAACCGTCCCAACCTCACCTATCGCGTCACGCGCCAAAAGCGCAGTCCGGAAGCCCTGATCGCCTGGCTCGAAGCGCGCCCCGACGATGCCGGCATCGTCTACGTCGGCAGCCGCGCCGCCGCCGACGACCTTGCGTCGCGCTTGAAGAAAGCGGGCATCGCGGCGCTTCCATATCACGCCGGCCTCGACGCCGACAAACGTTCGAAGCATCAGGAACGCTTCATCCGCGACAAGGTGCGCGTGATCTGCGCGACCGTCGCCTTCGGCATGGGCATCGACAAGAGCAACGTGCGTTTCGTCGTGCACTACGATTTGCCCAAGAGCGTCGAGGGATACTACCAAGAGACGGGCCGCGCGGGTCGCGACGGTGTGCCGGCCGAGTGTCTGCTGTTCTTCAATCACGGCGACGTTGCGAAATTCGAGCGCTTCATCCAGGAGAAGGAGAGCGAAGCCGAACGCGCCGTCGCACGCGAGCAGCTCGACCGTATGACGCGCTATGCGTACTCCAACGACTGCCGCCGGCGCGATCTGCTGGCGTACTTCGGCGAAGCGTTCACCGAGCTGAACTGCGGCGGGTGCGACAACTGCCTCGAACCGCGCCCGGCGGTCGACGCCACCGAAGCGGCGCAGAAGCTGCTTTCGTGCATCGAGCGCATTCGGCGGTCGAGCGGGTTCGGCGTCGGCATCGCGCACGTGATCGATGTGTTGCTCGGCGCCGAGACCGACAAGATCTGGCGCTGGAATCACGAGCGCCTCACCACCTACGGCATCGGCAAGGATCGCAGCAAGCCGTCCTGGCGCGCGTTGGCCGACGAGCTGGTGCGACTCGGCTACGTGGCGGTCGACGCGATGCACTTCAATACGGTATCGGTGACCGAGACCGGCCGCCAAGCGCTGACCGATCGAACCCCCATCGTTGTGCGCGAGTCGCCGCCCACCACGGAGCGGGGGCGCAAGCGTGCGCCGAGTGCGGTTGCCGACGGGCCCTATAACGCCGAGGTGTTCCGCGCGCTGCGCGATCTGCGCAAAGAAATTGCCGATGAGCGCGACGTGCCCGCGTACGTCGTTTTCAGCGATGCGGTGCTGCGTGCGATGGCGCGCGAACTGCCGCGCTCACCGGCGCAGTTGCTGAAGATCAGCGGGGTGGGTGAAAAGAAGCTCGCCGACTTCGGCGCCCGCTTCCTCTCGGCCATCGCCGAAAGCGCATAGTCCGAGGGGATTCCAAGGGTCTCGTGTCAGGATAGCGCCCAATGATGACGCGTGCGCGCCGTATTTTTGCTGCTTGTCTTGCCGCAGCGTGTATCATGGGCGGACTCAGCACCGCCGCGTTCGCGCAGTCGAGCGAGAATACCGGGATCATTCAGATCACGGTCAAGAGCGCCGATTCGCAGGTGCTGCTGTCCAATGCGCGCGTGTTCTTGCTCGGACCAAGCGTTGCCAGCGCGCTCACGACGCGCAGCGGTATCGTCAAATACACCGACGTCGCGAGCGGCATCTATCGCGTGCGGGTCAACAAACCCGGCTTCCGCAACAGCACCTCGTCGGCGTTCGAGCTGCTGGGGAACAAGGAAGTCGACGTCGACGTGATGCTCGGCTCGAACGAACCCGCTCAAACCGCGGCGAGCGACGGTTCCGACAGCAGCATGAAGATCATCGGCAAGGTGACGGCGCGGGTGACCGTATCCACGCACGACGTCGACGAAGACAGCGCGGTGCGCCGCATCTCCGACTCGCTGGTCGACGCGCTCAACACGGTGGCCGGCGTCGACGTCACGCAATCGTCGAACGATCCGGATTCACCGCAGACGATCTCGCTGCATGGGCACGATGAATCGCAGACCGCCGTAACGCTCGACGGGATCCCGCTTTCGGCGCCCGGCACGGCGGCCAACTTGCGCGGCATCAACACCGATCTCTTCACCGGCGCGAGCGCGAGCTTCGGTGCACGGGCGGGTGCGCTCGGCGGCGGGGTCAACTTCACCACGCTGCAGCCGACCCAAACCTGGCAGTACCGGTTGTCGGCGGCCGACGGATCGTTCGATAAATACAATTGGTCGCTCGGCGCGACCGGGTCGATCGGTAAACTCGGCATCGCGGTGCTCTCGACGAAGCGCGGCGGCAACAACCCGCTGACGTTCCAGGATTATCTCGACCAGAGCGGCCTCGCCTACGCGCACGGCGGCGAGAGTTCGAATACCGGCGAGTTCATGAAACTGCGCTACGGCCTCACCGAGAACACGACGCTGGTGCTCACCGCGCTCGAGAACAATCAGGCGATCTCGTCGCTGTGCACGCAGGACACCGGCATTCTGCCGTGCGGCATCGGCCCCGGCAACGGATCGACCTCGAAGTATCAGTTCGTCTACGGCACGGTGCAATCGCTGGTCGGCCAGGTGGCGGTTCAGGCCACCGGTTACATCTCATCGCAAAACGGGGTCTCCAACGACCTCAACCGTTTCATCGACGAGTGCGTCGGCGCGCTCGTGCCGTGTCCGACGGCCGAACCGTTCGCAACCGGCACCGACTCGCTCACGCGCGGTATCGCGACGCAAGGGACGATCAGCAAAGACAACCACACGATCACCCTCAACGCGACCACGTTCTCGGCGCAAACGACGTTCATTCCGCTGGTGACGTCGGGAACGAGCAACCTCGTTACGTCGTCGATCAACGGCGTTTCGGCGTCGACCTACGCGCTGCAAGATTCGATCAAGGTCAGCAATCGCGTGACGGTCGGGCCGACGCTCTCGCTCGCGTCGACGACCGGCGCCGGCACCTCGGTGCTGGCCGGCTTCAGCGGCGATTGGCGGCCGACCGACCAGGACGACATCACGTTATCGGCATCGCTCGGTTCGTCGCAACCGGCGCCGCAAGTCGTGCGCAGCTTCAGCGATCCGCAGTCGGCGCGCGTGAACTGTGCCGGCGGCACGGCGCAAATCAGCGGCCCCGGCGATCAGGCGACCGCGCAATCCGCGATCGACTACGAAGCGGGCTGGACGCACCAGTGGAAGTTCGGGTACCTGACCACCGACGTCTACCGGCAAACGCAAGCGGGCCAACTCGTGACGGCCTCGCTTCCGGCCGGGGCCGGCGGTGTGCCGCCGGACATCTTCAGCGCAGTGCAACAGTATTATGCCGCGGTGTGCCCGACGGCGCTCGCGCCCGGCAACATCTACGTCAGCGAGCCGGTCAACGGCACCGATCGCCTCTATCAAGGCTACGACATCACCGCGCGTCTCGCGCTCGGTAAAGACGTGACCGCGATCCCCTCGTATTCGACCAGCATTTCGGAGTACACGTCGGCCGATCCGGCGTTCACCGGCCCCGGCAGCACGCTGATCCTCAATTCACAGATCTACGGGCGCCCCATTCACAAGGGCAATTTCACGCTCGATGCCTTTCATCCGCCGAGCAATTTGGAGTTCATCGTCAACGCACAGTACGTGGGCGTGAACAACTCGCAGCATCTCGCGCCCTACGTGAACTTCAGCTTCGGCATCACGCACCCGCTCGGCATCGGCATGCTCACGCTGTTCGAAACGAACGCGTTCAACAACCAAACGGCGCTGTTTTCAACCATCAACGGCGCGCAGCCGCAACCGCTGGTAGGCGGCGGCGTCATGCTCGTGGCGGCGAACCCGCTGCCGCCGCGCACCTATCAGATCTCGTATTCGATCAACACCGGTGCGCGCAAAGGCGCCGGCTACGCGCGTCCGCGCGGCGGCGGCGCGTTGCGCGCGCAAGCGCAAGCCGCGGCGAGCCCCGCACCCAACGCCGCGCGCGGCCCCGGCGGTTTCATCGGCGCGCTCGGCTTCGGTGAACTGCATTTCGTCCCGCCGCCGTTCAGCACGTCGGCCCTTGCGCTCGCGACGAGCCGTCCCGAGTGCACGGCCGACCTGCAGCCGCTCGCAACGACGGCGCTCGCGCAACTCGGCGCGGCCGCGAGCGCCTATGCGGCCGGCACCACGCCGCTGCCCGAGGTCACCGGCATCACCGTGACGCCGCACGGCGAGCCGACGGGTGCGTGGTACTTTGGCATCGGCCCGAACATCCCGCGCGAGCTCTTTCCGCGTCCGGCCGGCGCAGCCGGCGGCAACAACGGTCCGCGGCCTCCGCGGCCGGGCGGCGGGTTCGGCGGACCCGGCGGTCCGCCCCCGACCTTCCAGTCGCAGATCACGGTCGCGCCGAATGCGAACGCGAACGCCTCACCGCGCCCGGTGCTGACGCCGAGCCCGGCCCTGATCGCCGCGCTCCAGCCGTTCAAGGCCCTGATCTCGTGCGCGTACGCCACCGTGCTGACGCCGGACGACGCCAAGACGCGCGGCTTCGACGTCCCCGCGCCCGGTGTTCCGGGGGTGCGGCCGTCGCCGGCGCCGAGCCCGGCGCCCGGAGCCAGCGCGGCGCCGCGCAATCCGCGCGGTCAGGGACCGGGCTTCATTCAGTACGCTCCGTCGCCCGGATTCTTCGTCGTCCGCGCGCCCGAGTTAGGAACTGGCGGCGGAAGCGTGAAACAACCATAATGCTGCCCTCGACGCCCCCGCCCAAGGTCGCCGTGATCGACGACGAGCGCCACCTGCGCGAACTGCTCGAACTCGGCCTCGGCGAGGACGGCTTCGAGGTGCGCAGCGCCGGCGACGGGCAGGCCGGCCTCACGCTCGTGCGCGAGTGGCGCCCCGATGCAATCATTCTCGACGTGATGCTGCCGTACGTGAACGGCCTCGAATTGCTGCCGATGATGCGCCGCATCACCGAGGCGCCGATCCTGATGCTCAGCGCGAAGGCCGACACCGACGATCGGGTCACCGGTTTGCTGCGCGGCGCGGACGACTACATTCCCAAACCCTTCGAGATGTCGGAACTGGTCGCGCGCCTGCATTCCGCGCTGCGCCGGCCGCGCCTCGAACAGCCGAGCATCGTTTCGTACGCCGATCTCACGATCGATCTCGATCGGCGCGACGTCAAACGCGGCAACGATCTGATCGAGCTCTCGGCGCGCGAGTACGCGCTGCTGCTGACGTTCGTGCGTAACCCCGAGCGCGTGTTCACGCGCGACCAGTTGCTGGATCTCGTCTGGGGCAGCGATCGCGACGTCGGTCCGGGCGCGGTCGAAACGTACGTCTCGTATTTGCGCGCCAAGATCGACGCGAACTTCGAACCGAAGTTGATCCGTACGATCCGGGGAGCCGGCTACGCCCTCCGCTCCCATTGATGCCTTCTCCGCGCTTGCGCGGAGGCTGACCGGCTGGTACGTCTTCGTCGCGGTGTCGTCGGTGGCGGTGCTGCTGACCGCGGCCGGGATCATCGGCCTCACGCTGTTCGCGCATGAAGTGAACACCTCGATCGCGATGTCGCAGATCAACGCGCGGGCGTTTTCCGAACGTGCGATCCAGCAGCACGAGCCGTTCTTCGCGGCGGCATACGAATTCGAGAACCGGGAGGTACACGAAGGCACACACACGGTCGCCAGCATTCCGCGTCCGCCGCGCTTGCGAAACGGCGCGGCGACTCAGCCTCCGGGCGCCGCCGCCGGCCCGGCGGGCACGGTTGCCGACCAACGGCCCCCGCCGGTCGAAACGGCCGTCGTCGATGGGGTGGTGAAAACCGGCATCGGCGTGCGTTCGCGGTTCGAAGGCAGCCGCTTCGGTTACGCGATCGCGACGCTCTTCGGCGTGCGCCTGGCACCACCGGTGCCGTTCATCAACGGCGTGATCTCGTTCGGTCCCGACCCGACGTTTTTCCAGAACGTCGCACTCTCGATCTTGGGCGCCGTACTCGTGGCGTCGATCGCGATCGGCGCGCTGGCGTATTTCATCGGGCGCTTCATCACGCTGCAGGCGATCAAGCCGCTGATCGACGTGACCGAGGCGCTGCAGCGTTTTGCCGCGCGCGACTTCCGTCCGCAATCGATCACGACCGCCGGCCGCAGCGACTTCGACGTGTTGGCCCACGCCTACAACGCCGCCTCGGAACAGGTCTCGGCCGCGTTTGCCGAACGCGACGCGGCCGAAGCGCAGATGCGGCAGTTCGTCGCCGACGCCGGTCACGAGCTGCGCACGCCGCTGACGATCGTGCTGGGCTACATCGATCTCTTGCACCGCAAAGCGAGCGCCGACGACGAGCGCTCGAAGTTCATTTTCTCTTCGATCGCTGCCGAAGGCCGCCGTATGCGGACCCTCGTCGATAACCTCGTGCTGCTGGCGAAACTCGAGGGCGAGGATACGCGCTTGTTCGAGCCGTTCGCCGTCGGCGAGCTCATCACGGAAATCGTCAACGTGCGGCGCGGTCTCGCTCCCGACGTGCGCTTCGAGGTCGACGAGCGCGAAGCGGCAACGGCCATCGCCGACCGCGGCGAAGTGTACGAAGCGCTGGCCAACATCATCGACAACGCGATCAAGTACGCTCCGGGTTCGCCGATTCGCGTCGTCAGTACGGTACCGCAAGACGGTACGGTCGAGATTGCGGTCGCCGACGACGGCCCGGGGATCCCGCCCGAAGATCGCGAGGTCATCTTCGAGCGATTCTTCCGCGGCGCCAACCGCGGTGAAATCGAAGGCAGCGGCCTTGGCCTGGCCATTGCCAAACGCGCGATCGAACGCGCCGGCGGCACCCTGCGGCTCGACGCCACCGTCACCCGCGGAACGCGTTTCGTGATCGGTCTACGCGCCGAACGCACGCGCACTCCCGCAATGTCCAGCTAAGGATCCGTCCCCGCTGTCATCCCGAGCTTGTCGAGGGACCACAACGATCTAGCCACCTCGCGCCTACGCGCTCGGCCCAACACCTCGCGCCTACGCGCTCGGCTTCTTAAGGCTACGCGTTCCCCCTAATGTCATCCCGAGCGACGTCGAGGGACGCGCCACCACGTAGCCACTTGCGATGACGTTGCATTACGCCACCCGAGCGTAGCGCCGCAGGCGCGGAGTCGAGGGCGGTGATTGCGAGCGCGCAGGCGCGAGGTGGCTAGATCGCGGCGGTCACTCGACTTCGCTCGTGCCCAGGTGGGATTGTCTAGAAAACAATGATTGTGGCGCGTCCCTCGACGTTGCTCGGGATGACAGAAGTGGCACACGATGAAACTACCGTTCACGCTGTTTCGGATGAGCGGCCCTGGCTGCGGCCCATCGTCACCATTTCGCGCATGCGCGGGTGGTCGCGATCTTGGCGCTCCATCCAGCGCTCGAGCGGCGGCACCGGCAGGCCGGTGCGGAAGAGCCAGTAGTAACAGCTCAGATCGCCGAGATACGCAAAGCGTTTCTTCGCGTCGGCGTAGAGCGCATCGTAGCTGCCGAACGAGCGCGCGTAGGACGCGACGTCGCCGAATTCGTTCGCGAGTGCTTGCAGCGCGCGCGCGTTGGCGATCGTGCCGGCGATCTTCGAGCGCGAGTGCACGACGCCGTCGGCCTCCATGATCCGTTCGATCTCGCCTTCGCCGTACGTCGCAACCAGCTTGACGCTGAAACCCTCGAACGCCGCGCGAAATGCATCCCAGCGCGCATCGATCATGGCCCAACTCAAGCCGGCCTGAAAGATCGCGCGCGTCATCACCTCGAGATGGTCGTCGAGCGTCGGCGCGTCGATGACGCGTGGAATGCGCTCGGGGGGCGTCGGCTTGCTCGCGCGCAGCGGCGGGGGACCCTTGGCGGACTTCTTCGGCATCGTACCGGATAGAATCGCATGTACAAGACGTGGGTCCTGGTGGCAGCGATCCTCGGCTCGAGCATGAGCTTCATCGACGCCTCGGCCGTCAACGTCGCGTTACCGATCATCCAGCGCGAACTCGGCGCGACGCTCGCCGAAATGCAGTGGGTGATCGAGGCCTACGCGTTGTTTCTCTCGGCGCTGATCCTCGTCGGCGGCTCGCTCGGCGACATCTTCGGACGTCGCAAACTGTTCGTCATCGGCATTGCGATCTTCGCCGCGGCGTCGATCGGCTGCGCGGCGGCGCCCGGCATCGTCGTATTGATCGTCGCGCGTTCGGTCCAAGGGATTGGTGCGGCGCTGGCCGTGCCCGAATCGCTCGCACTGATCAGCGTGACGTTCAGCGGCGACGAGCGCGGGAAGGCGATCGGCACGTGGTCGGGCTTCGCCTCGCTCACCGGCGCCGCGGGGCCGGTCATCGGCGGTTACCTCGCGCAAACCGCGTCGTGGCGCTGGGTGTTTCTCATCAACGTTCCGCTGGCCGTGCTGGTGCTTGCAATCGCGGTTCTGCGCGTACCGGAAAGCCGTGACGAGCAGGCGTCGCACGCGATCGACTGGAGCGGTGCGTTGCTCGCGACGTGCGGTCTCGGCGCGCTCGTATACGGACTCATTCGCGTGCAACTCGCCGGCGGCCGTGTCGACGGCGGCATCGCGGTCGCCGCCGGACTCGTGGTACTGGCCGCGTTTCTCGCCCTCGAGCGGCGCACGGCGCATCCGATGATGCCGCTGAAGATGTTTGCCTCGCCCGTCTTCGCCGTCGCGAACCTCTACACGCTCGCGCTCTACTTGGCCCTCGGCGGCTCGCTGTATTTCTTTCCGTTCGTGCTGATCGACGTGCAAGGCTACACGCCGACGGCTGCCGGCGCGACGTTCCTGCCGTTCGTCGTGCTGCAGTTCGTGCTCTCGCGCTGGTCGGGCGGTCTCGTGCCGCGGGTCGGCGCGCGTTTGCCGCTCGTCATCGGCGCGACGCTCGTGGGCTGCGCGTTCATCCTTTACAGCCTGCCCGGCGTGGGCAGCCACAACTATTGGACGAGCTACTTCCCGGCCGTGCTGCTGCTCGGAATCGGCGCGACGTTCTTCATCGCGCCGCTGACCACGACGGTCTTCGACGCATCCGATCCGGCGCTGAGCGGTCTCGCCTCGGGCATCAACAACGCGGTCGCGCGGACGGCGGGCCTGCTGGCGATCGCGCTGTTCGGCGTCGTCTTCACCGCGGTGTTCTCCATGGGCTTCGACGGCCGGCTCCAAGGCGCGCGAGTCTCGGCCCAAACGCAGCGGCTGGCCGGCGCCGAGAAAGCGCGCTTCGCCGGCGGCACGGTGCCGGCCGGTGTGCCGGCGGCCGACCGTCCGGCCGTGACCGTCGCCATACGGCAGGGCGTGCTCGACGGCTTCCGCGGCGTGCAGTACGCCTCGGCCGCCGTATCGTTCCTAGCCGCGCTCATCGCATTCTTCGCCCTGCCCGGCGGACGCACTCAAGCCTATAAGCCTACCGAGGCAAGCGCCTCCATGTCACCCTGATCCTTCGGCAAGCACAGGACGAAGCGCCGCCTCGATCGTCGAGCTTGGTGGCTGCCCCTCGACGACACCCGGGGTGACACACGGAGCTCTCCTGCGTTGACGGTACTCGTCCGGCTTGATATAATCCCGAGGTTCGGCCCACCGGCGGTGTGGCCGCTTTCGCGTGTGTTTCGAGGATAGGCGTGCCGACAATCTCCCAATTGGTCCGTAAGGGCCGCGAAAAGATCCAGAAAAAGGTCAAAACCCCGGCTTTCCGCGTCGTTTCGACCGGGCCGAAGCCGGGTCACCCGGATCTGCCCAACCGGACGTTCGAGGTCGCGGGGAACCCCCAGCGGCGCGGCGTCTGCACGCAAGTCAAGACGATCACCCCGAAGAAGCCGAACTCGGCCCTCCGGAAAGTGGCCCGCGTCCGCCTCACCAACGGTGAGGAAGTGACCGCTTACATCCCGGGCATCGGGCACAACCTCCAGGAACATAGCGTCGTCCTGATCCGCGGCGGCCGCGTCAAGGATCTCCCCGGCGTGCGCTACCACATCATTCGCGGAACGCTCGACACCTCGGGTGCCGCCAACCGCAAGCAAGGCCGCTCGAAATACGGCGCCAAGCGCAACGCCAAACCCACCGGTAAGAAGTAAGAGAGCCAAAGAAACATGCCGCGTAAAGGTCCGGTCCCGAAGCGACCGATTCTCCCCGATCCGAAGTTCAACTCGAAAGTGCTCTCGCGCTTCATCAATAAGGTGATGCTGCAGGGTAAGAAGAGTGTGGCGGAACGTATCTGCTACAGCGCGCTCGAGATCGTCGAGACGAAGTCGGGTCGCGACCCGATGGACATCTTCACGCAGGCGCTCGGCAACGCGATGCCGCTGGTGGAAGTCCGCCCGCGCCGCGTCGGCGGTGCCACCTATCAGGTTCCCATGGAAGTCCGTCCCGATCGCCGTCAGGCGATGGCGATGCGCTGGCTGATCAATTACGCCCGTGCCCGGCCCGGACACTCGATGGAAGAAAAGCTCGCAGCCGAACTGATGGATGCTGCCAACAACCTCGGCAACTCCATCAAGAAGCGCGAAGACACTCACAAGATGGCCGAAGCCAACAAAGCCTTCGCCCACTACCGCTGGTAAACGTACCGCTCTAACATCATGCCGCTCAACCGCGAACATCTTCTCGAAAACACCCGTAACATCGGGATTGCTGCGCACATCGACGCCGGAAAAACGACGGCGACGGAGCGTATTCTTTTCTATACCGGCCGCGTCCATAAAATCGGCGAAGTCCACGACGGCGCCGCGACGATGGACTGGATGGTTCAAGAACAGGAACGCGGCATCACGATCACCTCGGCCGCAACGGCGTGCACGTGGCGCGATACGCGCATCAACATTATTGATACGCCAGGCCACGTGGACTTCACCGTTGAGGTTGAGCGCTCGTTGCGCGTGCTCGACGGACTCGTCGCGTTATTCGACTCGGTCGCCGCGGTGCAGCCGCAGTCCGAGACCGTATGGCGCCAAGCCAACAAATACAAAGTGCCGCGCATCATCTTCGTCAACAAGATGGATCGCATGGGCGCCGATTTCTTCAATTGCGTCGCGAAAGTTCGCGAACGCCTCGGTGCGAAGGCCGTTCCGATTCAGGTGCCGATCGGCGCCGAAGCCGACTTCCTGGGCGTGGTCGATCTCTTCACGATGAAGAAGATCATCTACACCGACGATGCGGGTTCGGTGATGGAGATCGACGAGAGCCCCACCGGCGAACTGCTCGAGACGGCCATGCAATGGCGTCACGAACTCGTCGAGGCGATCGCCGAGCACGACGACGAGCTGCTCGAAATGTTCTTCGAGGGCAAAGAAATCCCGGTCGACCGCCTCAAGACGGCTCTGCGCAAGGCGACAATCGCCGGCGAAGTGCTGCCGATGCTGTGCGGTTCGGCGTTCAAGAACAAGGGCATTCAACCGTTGCTCGACGCCGTCGTCGACTTTCTGCCGTCGCCGCTCGAAGCGAAAGTCATCACCGGCAAGGATCCCAAAGACGACAGCGACATCACGCGCAAGGCCGATGACAATCAGCCCTTCGCGGCGCTTGCGTTCAAGATCGCGACCGATCCGT
>PLTN01000204.1:0-199 GCA_003164495.1 Vulcanimicrobiota bacterium | reverse complement strand
AGAACATCATCTTCCCGGAGCCCGTGATCTTCCAGGCCATCGAGCCGAAGACTAAGGGCGATCAGGATAAGCTCGGCATCGCGCTCTCGCGCCTCGCGCAAGAAGATCCGACATTCCGCATGCGTACCGACGAAGAGACGCAACAGACGATCATCGGCGGCATGGGCGAGCTGCATCTCGAGATCATCTTGGATCGCCT
>PLTN01000227.1 GCA_003164495.1 Vulcanimicrobiota bacterium | reverse complement strand
TGCGGATACATTTCGGGGAAGCACGTCATTTCGCCAGAAGAAATGATCGCGAAGATCCATGCAGCGCTGGAAGCACGCCTTGATCCGTCATTCGTTATTTGTGCTCGCACCGACGCGTGGGGCACGCACGGCGCGGACGAAGCGATTGAGCGAGCACGCCGCTATCTCGATGCTGGCGCGGACATGGCCTTCGTTCAAGGCGCAGATGAAATTGCTGATCTCGCGCGGGTTTGTCGCGAAGCCGGTGGTCTACAGCTCGCCAACATATCGCACGCATCTTCGCGCGCGAAGCCAACCGCCGCGGAAATCGCGTCCACCGGCGCGGCAGCCGTCATTTTTCCCTCGGCCGCGCTCTTTGCCGCGGTTGGGGCAGTGGCCGAAGCATTCTCGGCACTCAAGCGAGACGGCGTGTTCGCGACGGTGGACGCTAATTTCCCGAGCGCTGCCACGCTGAACGAGGTGCTGGGCCTCGATGCTTTCGTCGCCCGCGAAAACAGCGTTTACAGTCAGCAATGATGAGGGGGGCCAAGAGCCTACGCCTACAACGCCTCGAAATCGCCGGCGGTCTCCCGACCTGGTAGCGCGTCGGAGAATGTTCGTTATCGAGCGCGTTCTACAAAATGTAGCGGTGGCACATTAAAGGCCATTTCACGTGCACATGCTTAGCGCTCTTCGCGGAGTGGCGCACTACTTTGCGGTAAACCAGGTGAGTTGGTCGGGGTACCAACGGACGACGGTCATTTGCGACGCACCCGTTCCGAGCCCGTGACGATCCCCGTCGCGAAAATCATAGACCCCGTTCAGGCCCGCGATCCCGTGTAAATGCGCGAGGAAGTCTCGGAGCTGCGCGGCCGTTGCATTCGGACCCAGCGTCCGAAATGCGTAGACCACAAGCTTAGCAGGATCCCAGGAAAACACGGCCATTGGGGATGGTGACGTGATCCCGGCCGCCTTATATGCGTCGGTGAACTCACGGGCAGCGCTTTTGACCTGTGCGTTCGGGAAGCTCGTCCCTTGGTAGGGGAACCCGAGAAAGAGCAGCTCTTTGGGCAGAAAAGACGTATACTGCTGCAATTGCGAGACGTTCATGTTGACGGCGTTCGTGAGGACCGGAACATTGAGCCCGGCATCGTGGACGGCGCGCAACACCGTCGTCAATGCGCCGCCGACGGCGAAGACGAACAGTAACTCCGGGTTACCCGACTTAATCCGCGCAATTTGTGCCGCCACGCTGATGTCGGTCGGCGCGAAGTCCTCCCCGGCCACCAGTGAGATGCTGCTGTAGGCGGCCCGCTTCAAATTGTCGACCAGGAGACGCTGTGACTGCTGGCCCGATGCATCGGTTGCCGTGAGATAGGCGATGCGCGAGTACTTGCGCTTCAGGACGAAGTTGAGGTCCGCCAGCGAGTTCGCCTCGAACGATGACGATGAGGCGAACACATAGCCGTTCGGGTCGGTCGTGACGCCGGGCGAGAAGNNCGTTTTTTATAAGAACCGTGGCCATGGACTCGCACGTTGCCGTGAGGATCGATCCCAGGATCACCGGCGGGTTGGAAGCCAGGATCGCGTTCGTGAGCTGTAAGGAAACTTGCGGGCTGCTTTGATCGTCGTGGATATCGAAATGTAAGGGTCGTCCGCGAACGCCGCCGGTACGATTCACGAGCTTCTCGTAGATCTGCAGCGCTTGATTCTCGGTAACCCCCGTTGCGGCAGCCGGCCCGCTGAGCGATAGGATGACCGGAATCGTGAAAGGCTGTCCTTGTGCCAATGCGGGAATGCTAGCGAGCAAAAACGTCAAAAACGCAATCGTGCTAGTTCGCAATAGCGGGCGAGTTTTAGGTTGCAATTGCTTCCCCCTATCGTACAACGGCTTGTTGGATATCTTTCGCATGAGCGGAAGAGTTTACAAGTGAACCCAAAGAGCATCCTGGATAACGTCGGCAGCTTGTCCTATCGGCGCTTCCGCGGGAAACGCTACCTGAATGAGAATTGGACAATGGCCGTCCCGGTTAGCCACTCGCTTACCGCCTCATACAGCAGGACCGAGGCGGGCGCATCGTCCGCGGCACCGGCGACGAGCAGCCAGTTTCGCAGCTCCTGGGCGCCGTTGCCCGCCTCGTCATAGAGTCGCTCCGGCGTCCATTCCGCAACGAATGTCTGCGCGCGACCGGCGCAGATCAGCTCCAAAAAGTGACGATCGAATGTCGTGTTGACGAGCCCCGTGTCGGGCAACGTCAGGGTCGCCGTCTCGCGAATCCGCGTTCCAGCCGGGCGGCGCATGAAGCGCTGCTCGGCCTCGGATCCTACCCAATGCGAAAGCCCGCCGGTCCCGATCACAACGACGCGCCCCGCCGGGCCGGCTTGTAGCGCGGTCCGCAGCGCGCGCCCCACGGTATAGCTGCGCGCGAACGGCGGCAGTGGCGGCACGTTGCAATTCTGATGGATCGGTACGATCGGCGGCGATTCGTCGCCGAACGCGAGCATGAGGGGCACGACGAAAGAGTGGTCGATGCGCATCGCCTCAGAAAAGGCCAGATCGACGCCACCGTCGAGCATCCCGCTCAACATGGCTTGCGCGAAGGCTTGGTGCACGGGTACCATCCGCGTGGGCACCTGGGCATCCCCGATCCCCTCCGCCGTCGGACTGACCCCGATCACGTACTGCGGCACGCAGGTAAGCGGATAGACCCGGGCGTGATCGGTTGCGACGAGCACGATGGCGTCGGGCTCGAGCGCGCGAATCGCATCGCCCATCGCCCGGAACGCATCATACACGGCAGCGCACTGATCGGCCGGCGCGAGCTCGCGCCGGCCCACGAAGAGCCCCGCGTGGGAGCAGGCGAACGCGCCAGCGATCTCCATCGACTACGTCGTCGCGCGCAAGAACGTCATTACGTGATCGTTGAACGCATCGGAGTGCTCGACTTGGGCCCAGTGTCCGCACTGATTGAAGATGTGCATCTGAGCATTCGCAATCGACTTCGTCATGAGGAGCCCGACGTCGAGCGCGCCGGCCCGATCATCCATACCCCAGACGATGAAGGTCGGTGCCGTAATGCGCTCGAGTTCGCTCGTGAGATCCTGACGCGGCCCCGCCGGCAACGAATGCACGCGCACCGCGTCCGGATCGAGGCTGGCCTCGTAACGCTCCTTGATGACGTCGTCCGTGAGAAGGCTCGGGTCGTAGACGAGGACGGAGAGAATTGCACGCAGCTTCTCAAGCGAGGGGCCTTCGCCGCGATAGTAGCTGCCGATCAGTTTGACGCCCTCCGCTGGGAAGGGCGCGAAGATGCTGCGCACGACCGGTGCGCTGCCGATCACGACGACCTGGCGGACGCGTTCCGGATAGTCAATCGCCACCTTGAGCGATACCTGACCACCATAGGAGTTGCCGACAAAGGCCGCTTTGTCGAGCCCGATCGCGTCCATGAAGTNNGGCATGTCGACGAGCAGCACGCGGTACTCCCGAGCGAAGGACTCCATGTTTGTCGTGAAGTTGCTCCAGCTGCTCGCGCCCGGACCCGCGCCGTGCAGAAAGATCACCGTCGGCCGTGAGGGATCGCCGACATCGTTATAGTGGATGCGAATATCGCCGGCCTGAGCGTATTTGCTCGTCGCCGCTTCCGTAACCGTCATTTGAACGCGATGGGGTTGAAGATGTCGCGCGCAGGAAAGCTCGTCGCNNATCACGCCGTATTTGGCGGCGGCATCGATGACAGGCTGAAACAGTCCCACCGTAAGCCGTTCACTGTACGTACAGCGGCGCATCTTATTCGCAAGGTCGGCCGGCGTTTTCGCCTCGGTCACCATGACTTGTGCGCTCTGCGCATGATTAGTGTTGCCCCACTTCGCCGTATCGGCATACATTGCGACGAGTTTGCGCACGATCGTCGGGTTCGCCGCGGCCCAGTCGTTACGCACGGCCCAACCACCGAGGGCGTAGCTCGGCGCGATCGCCTTTACCGACTGCGGGACTTCGCGGAAGTTACCCGTGGCAAGCGAGATCGTGATGAACGGCTCGACCGTGGCCGCTGCATCGATTGTGCCGTTTGCGACTGCGGGCGCCATCGCCGGAAACGGCATCTCAACGAACTTCACCGTCTTCGAATCGC
>PLTN01000019.1 GCA_003164495.1 Vulcanimicrobiota bacterium | reverse complement strand
CTTCTGCTGCTGACGACGCGAGTGGGGTTATTCGTGCTTCTTGTGGGCGTCGACGGCGTCGATGAGGAGTTTTCCGTAGACGGATTGGTCGAGTTTGCGATAGCCGGCCTGGATCGCTTGTTCGAAGCACTGCAGGTTGGCGGCATTTTGTGCGACCGGGATGTCGAGCGAACGCGCGAACTGCAGCGAGAGGAACAGATCTTTTGCCATCCACTCGGTGGCGAAGCCGGCGCGCCAGCCGTTCGTCGCCGGGCTGTTCGGTAGCACGCCCGGCACCGGAACGCGCTGCTGGATCGCCACGCAATTTGCCGTCGATACCGCGAACACGTCGGTCGCGAGCTTGGCGTCGACTCCGGCGGCGTGCAGGATCGCATACGCCTCGGAGAGCGCGATCGTCTGGGCGCCGGCGATCATCTGATTGCAGAGCTTGAGCGTTTGCCCCATCCCCGCGCCGCCGACGTGAAAGATGTTCTTGGCCATCGATTCCAGCACCGGACGCACGCGCTCGAGAATCGCCGCGTCGCCGCCGATCATCATCGTCAACGTGCCGGATTTCGCGCCGATCGTTCCCCCGGAGAGCGGCGCCTCGATCATGTCGACGCCGCGTTCGGCGCACAACGCGATCAACTGCTGGGAGGCCGACGGATCGATCGTCGACGTGTCGACGAATGCCGCGCCGCGCGCCAGGCCGGCCAGCAAACCATCGGGGCGCGTCAGCACGTCGCGGACTTCATCTTGCGTCGGAAGACAGGTCAGGATCACGTCGGCGCCTTGCGCGGCGTCACGCGGCGTCGCGGCGCGCACGGCCCCGGCCGCAACCAGCGCATCGGCCTTGGCGGCCGTCCGGTTCCAAACCGTCAGCGGGAATCCGGCGGCCAGGATGTGCTCCGACATCGGCAACCCCATCGCGCCCAACCCGAGAAACGCGACGCGCGTCTTATCCGCCACTATACCGATCCTTTCGCTGCTTGTGCTACGCCGATCGCCGCATAGCGATCCGCCAACCCTTCGTACATCTTCGCCACACCCGGCTCGACCTTGCCGAACGCTGCGATCTCGCGCATCTCACCGTCCCAGCGGTACGCCTTCGGATACATCCGCGGGATCTGTCGCGTCAGCCACGCGTAGAGCTCCGGCTGACTCGCTGAAAACTCGGCTGCGAGCGCTTCGCTCACGCCGCCGTGTTCGGCGCACGCGAACATCGCCGAGCCGACGCCCGTGATCCCCTTCGTCAATCCGCCGTAGCACATCTTGAGCGCCGACGCGATGCCGATTTCGCCGGCGAGCGGGCGGACGAAGAGTCCGTGCGCGTTCAACGCCTCGAACGACGCGACAGCGGGGCCGCACGCGTAGATGTGCGGACCGTCGTAGCCGTCCTTGGGCGGTCCGCCGATGATCCCGGCGTCGACGAAGCCCATCCCCGCCGCCGCGATCACCGCGCCGATCGCGGTCGCCGTTTCGGGCGCGATCGCGTTGCAGTCGACGTACACGAGCGGTGCCGAACCGCGAACGTAGGCCGCCGCGAATTCACGGGCCACGCCGAGCGCCTTGTCGGGCGGAACGATCGACAACACCAGCGGGCACGTGCGCGCGATCGCGGCGAGATCCTCGACGGTTCCGATCCCGGCCCGGTTTACGCGCTCGGCGCTGGCCGCGCTCCGTCCGGCAAGCGTCGTTCGCACGTCGGCGCCGTGTGCCGCGAGCCAACCGCCGATGCCGCTGCCCATCTCGCCGGCACCGATGAGGCCGACCCGCGTGTAGGTCGCTTTTGCATCCATGCGGCTCTACTTTGGGACACCGCGCCCACCCTCATCCCGGACGCGCCGGGGTGATGCTATCGATCGTTGAGGGTGGCGAACATCGGCGTGTCGACGACGACGTTGGTGTATGTCGCGGTGAGCTCGGCCCGCATGTGCGGGATGTCGAAGATCGCCTGTTGTGCGGTGACGACGTCGTTTTCACCGACCGCCGCATACGACTGCGTCAACACGATCGTGCCGCCGTCGCGACGCTTCCAGGTCGCCTTGAGCATGTGCCCGTTCTTGCCATCGGTTTCGATATCCAAATAGGTGACCATGCCGCCGGGCTTTTTCGGCGTCAGGCGCAGCACCGGCGCGTCCTCGGTGCTCACCGGCGACATTCCGATGTCGTAGCGCGTCGACCACGTTTCCGGATCGCCGAGATCGTAGTGCAGATCGTTGAACTTCGCCGCGACGCGCGGCAAGTTCTCGAGCTGATAATGATAGAGCCCCGGCTTACGGTAGCTGCTCGTGCCGTGAACGGTAAGCGCGATGAACGGAAACGAGTGCAGCTTCACGTGCAGTTCCAGGTCCGCCGAGTACCCTTCGGGCGTTCGCGGATCGGTCGAGAGGCGCGCCAGCACGATGGCGGGCGCCGCGGCGGCCGCCGGTGCGGTCTGATCGGCGCGAACGGGGCCCGCGCACAGCAGCAAACTGGCGATGAGCCCGGCAATCTGGCGATAGCGTAACGGCTGACGCCCCATGGCGCGATGGTACTTCAGCCCGCCGCCCGATTCAAGCGATTTACATCATTTTCTCATCTGGCACGCAACCTAGCGCCCTCCGCGCGTCGATGCGACCAGCGTCGCCGCGTGTTCGAGCGAGATGCGTTTGGTGTCGCCGGAGAGCATGCGCGCGATCTCGGCCAAGCGGTCGTCTTCGGCCTGCAGCGGCACGACCTCGATCGTCGTCTCGCCGCCGTCGTCGTATTTGCGCAAAACGTAGTGCGTGTCGGCCCACGATGCGATCTGCGCGAGGTGCGTCACGCACACGACTTGTGCGACGCAGGCAAGCCGTTGCAAGCGGGCGCCGACCGCGACGGCCGTTGCGCCGCCGATCCCCGCATCGATCTCATCGAACACGAACGTGCGCGCATCGTGACGATCGGAAAGGACGACGACGAGCGCCAGTAAGACGCGCGACCGCTCGCCGCCCGAGGCGATGCGCGCGAGAGCACGTTCCGGCTCGCCCGGATTGGCGGAAAAGCGAAATTCGATACGCTCGCCGCCGTGGGCCGCGACTTCCTCGAGCGGTTCGAGCGCGACGGCAAAGCGCGCGGCCGGCATCGCGAGCGCGTGCAGTTCGGCCGCGACACGTTCTTCGCAAAGCGGAATCGCCGCGCTGCGCTCGGCGCGCAACGCCGCGGCGCCGGTTGCAATCGCCGCATCCAGCGCCGCGAGTTCGCGTTCGATCTTGGCGAGCCGCTCGTCGCGGCCGACGTCTTGCTCGAGCGTCGCTGCAAAACGGTCGCGCGCAGCCAAGATCGCCCCGATCGACGCACCGTACTTCTTCTTCAGCGTTTCGATCGCGTCGAGCCGCTCGCTCACCGCTTCGAGTTCGGCCGGATCGAGTTCCACGTCGTCGAGCGCACGAGCGATCTCCGCCGCGAGAACGTTCGCATCGGCCTGCAACGCGCCCGCGCTCTCGGCCAGTGTCCCGAATGCCGTACCGAAGCGCGCGATCGCCGTCAGCCCGTGGGTGGCGTCGCCCAGCGCGTCGACCGCACCGCGCTCGTCTTCGAGCGCGGCGCGCGCGCGGGTCAGGGCATCCGCGATGCGCTCCGCGTTCGCGAGGACTTCGCGCCGCTCGCGCAAGCGATCGTCTTCGCCCGATTCGAGCGCCGCCGCTTCGATCTCGGCGAGCGCAAAGCGTGCGAACTCGCGCTCCGCGAGCGCCCGGTCACCGCCCTGCGCCAGGGCATCGCGCTCCTCGCGCAGTGCCCGGCGTGCTTCGTACCGCTCACGCAAGGATTCACGCAGTTCGAGCGCACGTTCGCCGGCGAAGCGATCGAGCAAGTCGCGCGCGAACGCCGGCTCGAGCAGCCGGTGCGCTTCGCCTTGGCCGACCGAATCGACAACGTGGTCACCCAGCGCGCGCAGTTGGCTCGCGCTGACCGCAACACCGTTGATGCGCGCTTGCGAGCGGCCCGCCGCGGTCACTTCGCGCACGATCACGACGTCGTCGTCGGCCGCGAGGTCGATGCCCATGCTCGCCAACAGCGCGCGCAAACGGTCATCAGCCGCAATTTCGAGCGCGACGCGCAGCCGGTCACCGCGAACCAGCTCGCGCTCGACGCGCGCCCCGAGCGCGGCATTCAGCGCGCCCAGCAGCATCGTTTTGCCCGACCCGGTTTCGCCGGTAAAGGCCGTGAAGGTCTCGCCGAACTCCACTTGCGCGTGCGCGATCAACCCGACGCCGTCGATCGTCAAGCGCAGCAGCGTTGATTTCATCCGCGTTTGATCGGAACGCCCCATTGCAGTTTGTCTTCGAGCCGGGCGAAGAACGCCTGATCGCCGGCGCGGGCAAATTTCACCGGCCGCGGCGCGCGCACCACCGTCACGAGATCGCCGGACGAGAGATCGCTGACGAGCGTACCGTCCATTTCCAGATTGGCGTGCACGATCTCGGAGTCGCAGGTGATGCGAATCGTCGACGACGTCGGGACGATCATCGGGCGGGCGAAGAGCGTGTGCGGCAAGAGCGCGGCCACGCCGAACGCGTCAACGGTCGGTGCGATGATCGGACCGCCGGCGGAGAGGAAGTACGCGGTCGAGCCGGTCGGCGTCGCGACGACGATGCCGTCGGCGGAGATGTGCGTGGTTCCCGCACCGTCGAGCGAAAGACCGAACGGTGCCATGCGCGCTTCCGCGCCGCGCCGCACGACGACGTCGTTGAGCGCGAAGTGTGCGCGCCCGCCGTTGACCGACGCCTGCAGCGCGAGCCGCTCTTCCACCGCGAAGGCGCCGTGCAGCACGCGGCGCACGCGTTCCATCCCCTCGGCCGTGGTCTCGATCTCGGTCAGAAACCCCAAGCGGCCCGTATTGACGCCGAGAATCGGGATGTCGAGCGGCATCGCAATGCGCACCCCGCGCAACAGCGTACCGTCGCCGCCGATAGTGATGACGAGCTCGGCCGCATCGAGCAGCGCCCCGCGGGTGGACATCAGCCCGGGCGCATCGTCGCCGACCGCGACCGCGACCCCGGCTTCTTCCGCCATCCGGATGATTTGGCTCGCGCACTCGAGGGCCGTCGGCCGGTCGGCGCTGACCAGAATCGCAATCGTCTTCACGATGCGTTCGCTTCGGTAACCAGGGTGTCGATCCGCTCGTCGTCGATCGCGGCGCCCGCGCGCGCAATCCGGTAAAAGAACTCGACGTTGCCCGCAGGGCCGCGCAACGGCGAGGCGCACGCCTCGACCGCGTGGACGCCGAGCGCTTCGAGCGCGGCCCGCACCTCGCGCAAGATCGCCGCGTGCACGGCCGGATCGCGCACGACGCCGTTGCTGCCGAGCCGGTCGCGTCCGGCTTCGAACTGCGGCTTCACGAGCGCGATCATCGTTCCGTGCGGCCGCAAATACGCGATCGCGCGCGCCACGATCGTGCGCAGCGAGATAAAGGACGCATCGACGACGACCAGGTCGAAGCCGCCCGGAAATGCATCGTCGGCGAGCAGCCGGAAATTCGTTCGTTCGACGACGGTCACGCGCGGATCCTGACGCAGCTTCCACGCCAACTGCCCGTAGCCGACGTCCAGGGCGACGACCGAGCGGGCGCCGTGCGCGAGGAGCGCATCGGTGAAGCCGCCGGTGGACGCGCCCACGTCGAGCACGTCGAGACCGGCCGGATCGAACGCGAAGGCCGCGAGCGCCCCCTCGAGCTTTTCGCCGCCGCGGCTCACGTAGCGCGCCGGCACGTCGACGATGACCTCGGCGCCCGCACGCACGTTTTGGCCCGGTTTGGTCCGCGGCTCGCCGTCCACGCGCACGCGGCCGGCGAGGATCATCCCGCGCGCCTGCGAGCGCGTCAGTTCGGCCTGAGCCGCAACGACCTCATCGAGGCGCCGGCTCGAGCCGCTCGAGACGCCCTTCGTAGCGGCCACTACCGCTCGAGCGGCGCGATCCGGCGTTCGAATTCGCCCCGAAACGAGCGCAAATCCGCCTCGACGTTCTCCACGCGGCTTTCGAGATTTCCCAGCCGGCGATCGACTCGATCGAAGCCGGTCCGCACTTCAGTGCGAAGTCCCGAGATTTCGTTGCGAAATTCATTCCGAAGCTCGTTACGGGTTGCGGCGACCTCGACGGAGATCACGTCGAGGAGATGCAGGATCTTCGCTTCCGCCGCTCTTCCCATCAGAACGGGGTTTCCTCGTCGGGGCGTTCGTCTGCGTTGGGCGCAACGGGCGGCCCGTCCGCGGCGCGCAGGGTCTCCTCGGCGTTCTTCAGCAGGGCCTCGCAGCGCGCGACCAAGGTCCGGCCCTCTTTGAAAAGCTCGACCGAACGTTCCAAATCGACGCTTTCGCGTTCCAATTCGTCGACGACCGCCTTGAGGCGATCGAGCGAACTCTCAAAAGAGGTTGATTTGTTCTCCGCCATCCGCTCCATCGCGTTCGACGCGTGCACGCAGGGTTCCGCGAGCCAGTTCCGCCTCGATCACCGTTCCGGGCGGGGCATCCGCCGCATCGCGAATCAGCCGCCCCCCGGCTCGAACGATCGCATATCCGCGTTTCAGAAGTGTTTCGTGATTATTGGCATCAAACCGCGCCTTGAGCATATCCAGCTTGGCCGTATCGCGGGCGATGACGCGCACGTATGCCGGACGCAACCGGGCGACCAGCGGTGCCAGCCGCGCGCTCCGTTTGACGGTGATCTCGCCGCCGATGCGTTCGAGGGCATCGCGCAGTTGCGTGACCCCGCCGCGGCGACGCTCGAAGAGCGCCCGCGGAGACGAGAGCGTCAATCGCCGGTCGAGGGGCTGCAGGGTCGTGCGGGAGCGCGCGACTTGCCGTTCGGCCCCGGCGTTCAGCGCGTTGCGAAGCACGTCGACGGCTTGGCGGCGCGCTTGCAGCAAACGGGCCGGATCGGCGACCGGCGAGCGGTGTTCGATGCGTTCGAGCGCCGAGCGCGCGCGCCCCAGCCGGTTGGCTAGTGCGCGCCGCACCGACGCTGCGCGTTCGGTGACCGTGCGCAAGAGATCGTCGCGTTTGGGCAGCGCGGTCTGCGCGGCGGTCGAAGGCGTGGACGCGCGCACGTCGGCGACGAGCTCGATCAACGGCACGTCGCGTTCGTGACCGATCGCGGCCACGGTCGGCGTCGCACACGCGGCGATCGCCCGGACGACGCGTTCGTCGGAGAATCCGAACAGGTCCTCATACGAACCGCCGCCGCGCACCACCACGATGAGATCGAAGCTCGACGCGTCGGCGGCGCGGATCGCGTGCACGATCTCCGGCACCGCGCCCACACCGTTGACCGCGGTGGGAAAGAGCTTCAGCGCGACGTGCGGCGCGCGCTGACGCGCCTGCGTCACGAAATCGCGCGTGCCGTCGCCGGTCGGCGAACCGACGAGCGCGACGCGAAACGGGAAGCGCGGCGCGGGCTTTTTGCGCTCGGCTGAAAAGAGCCCTTCGCGCTGCAGTTTGGCGCTGAGTTCCTCGTACTTTGCGTGGAGCGCGCCGACGCCGGTGAGTTCGAGCCGGGTCGCGACGAGCTGGTAACTCGATGCGGTGCGCGCGTAGATCTTCACCTCACCGTAAGCGACCACGTCGGCACCGTTTTCGAAGGCCGGAAATGCCGCCGCGCGTTCGCCGAAGGCGACGCAGTTGAGCACCGACTCTTTGTCCTTGAGCGAAAAGTAGACGTTGCCGTTGGTCTGCACGCGCAGGTTCGAGACCTCACCCTGCACGCCGACGAAATGCAGGTGGCGATCGTCGTTGAGTTTCTTTTCGAGGTAACGGAAGAGCCGGTTGGGCGTGATGACGGGCGTCTTGGTACCCGAAGACACGCTCACGGCGTCGGCTGTGCCTGCGGTTTGCTGTCGAGCGATTCGAACGTCGTACCGTCACCGATCGCATCGTTCGGGGTCGCCGGAGCCGCGGGCGCGCCAATTGCGGCCTTCGGCACCGCATCCGCCTTCTTCGCCGGGCTGACGGCGTTCTTGGCCGGTTCCACGTACGGCGAGGGCGTCTCGCCGTTGCCGCACACGTGCGAGGGTTCCGTGCCGCTGATGAAGACCTCGGGGCGGCCGGTGTCGCACAGCGTCACGCGGCGCACTTCGCCGGCCGGCATGACGAAATCGTGCTTCGGCGTTTTGGCCAGTGCCGCTTTCATGAAGCGGGCCCAGATGCGCGCCGGAATGTTGCCGCCGTAACTCTCGTTCATGCGGTGGTAGTCATCGTTGCCGATCCACACCGCGGCGACCAAGTCCGGCGTATAGCCGACGAACCATGCGTCGCGAAAATCCGATGTCGTGCCGGTTTTCCCAGCCGCCGGCCGCCCAATCTGGGCGTTCGGATAACCGGTGCCTTCGTTGATCACCGATTGCAGCATGGAGGTCACGACATACGCCGTGCCCGCGCTGACGACTTCGCTTTGCTGCGGGTACGAATTGTCGAGCACCGGCGTGCCGAACGAGTCGCGAACGATGCGAATCGGCGTCGGGTCGATGTGAATGCCGGCGTCGGCGAGCGTTGCGTAGCCGGCCGCCTGATCGAGCGGCGCGACGCCGCTCGTGCCCAACGCGAGCGACAGATTGGCTTCGAGCGGTGCTTTCACGCCCATGCGTTGCGCGTATTCCATCACCTTGTCGATGCCGAGCTGATCGGCCAGCTTGACCGCGACGACGTTGCGCGATTGCGCGAGGGCGTAGCGCAACGTGATCGGCCCGAGGAAGCGATGATCGTCGTCCTGCGGCGCCCAGCGCGTACCGTCACCCATCGGATAGGAGATCGGTGAGTCGTCGATCGTCGTGGTCGGCGACATCCCGCTGTCGATCGCGGCGGTGTAGACGTAGGCCTTGAACGATGAGCCGGGCTGACGCCGCGCCTGCCAGGCGCGATTGAACTGGTTGTGGAGCGAAAACGGGCCGGCTCCGCCGACCATCGCCAAAATCTCGCCCGTCGACGGACGGATCGCGACCAACGCGCTCTCATCGGCGCCGACACCCTCGCGTTTGCCCTGCGCGATACCCCAATCGACGGCTTCCTGTGCGTCTTGCTGCATCGCCGGATCCATCGTGGTATAGACTTGCAGACCACCCTCGAACGTCGCCTGCGAGCCGAACTGCGCTTCGAGCAGATGCGTCACGTACGTCGTGAAATACGGATACTTGTAGGACTGCAAGCCGGTCGGGCGTTCGTGGATGAGGCCCAGCGGTTTCGCCAGTTCCGCATCCTCCTGGCCCTGCGAGATGAAGTCGCTGGCGACCATGCGGTCGAGCACGTGGTGCTGACGCTCGACCGCGCGATCCAAGTTGACGAACGGTGAATAGTCGGACGGCGCCGCCGGCAAGCCGGCCAGCATCGCAGCCTGGCCGATCGTCAAGTGCGAGACGTCGGTACCGAAATACGTATGCGCCGCGGCCTGAATGCCGTACGCACCCGAACCGAAGTAGATGATGTTGAGGTAACGCTCGAGGATCTCGTCCTTCGTGTAGTAACGCTCGATCTCGATCGCCAGCAGCGCCTCTTGCACTTTGCGCGAGAGCGATACCTCACCGTTGAGGAACAAGCGCCGCGCAAGCTGCTGCGTGATCGTCGACGCGCCCTGGAACTGCTCGTGACGCCAGTCGGCGACGGCGGCGCGCAGGATCCCGCCGAAATCGACGCCGTGATGCTGGTAGAAATGCTGATCTTCGGTCGCGATGAACGCGTTGCGGACCGGTATGGGAATTTGCGCGATCGGTACCCAGATCCGGTTTTCGGTATAGAGGTTCGCGAGTTGCGAGCCGTCACGCGCGAAGACGCGCGTCGAACGCGACGGCTGGTAATCCGCCATCCGGTTGATATCGGGGAGGTTGCGCGAATACGACGCAACGAGACCGGCCACGATGCCCGCGCCGAGCAACACCACGAACATCGCGACGAGCCCGATGACGCGCAGGACACGCTTCGCTCCCGGCTGACCGGGCGCGCGTTTGCGCGAACGGGCCTTCGCGCGGGGACGGGCCGCGCTACGCGCCACGTGCCGCTCGCGAGAGCACGCCGTTGACGAATCGGCCCGAATCCTCGGTGGAAAACTTCTTGGCGAGCTCGACCGCTTCGTTGATCACGACCGGGGTCGGCGTTTCCGTGCGGTGACGCAGCTCGAACACGCCCATGCGCAGCACGATGCGGTCGATCGTCGGCAGACGCTCGAGGGTCCAACCTTCGAGCAGCGGTCCGATCAACGCGTCGCTCTCATCGGCGAACTCGAGCGTTCCGAATACGAGGTCCTTCACGAACGCGCGACCATCGGCGCCGTCGATACGAGCCGTCGTCTCGACGAGCATGTCTTCGGCGGTGCGGTGACCGACCTCGGTTCCGTACAACGTCTGCAAAGCCAACTCACGCGCAAACCGTCTCGAAGAACTCATACGGTGGCCGGCACACGGTGGGCCAGGTAGCGGGGGAGCCAGTCGACGCCGAGGCCGGCGTGCTGGAATTCTTCGTCGCGCATGATCTCGCGGCAGAACTCGACGGTGGTCTTCACACCTTCGATACGCGTTTCCGACAGCGCGCGTTCCATCCGCAGGATCGCCGACTCGCGGGTGCGGCCCGTCACGATGATCTTGGCCAGCATCGAGTCGTAGAACGGCGGCACGACCGAACCCGAGTACACGTGCGTATCGACGCGCACGCCCGGGCCGCCGGGGAACTCGACCCGGCCAAGCGTGCCGGCCGCCGGCGCGAAGTTGTTCTCCGGATCCTCGGCGTTGACGCGCACCTCGATCGCGCAGCCGAGCGGCTGCAGATCGGCCTGCGTGAAGCCGAGCCGCTCACCGGATGCGATACGAATCTGTTCTTTGACCAGGTCGACCCCGTACACCATCTCGGTAACCGGATGCTCGACCTGGATGCGGGTGTTCATCTCCATGAAGTAGACGTTGGGTCCGTCGACCAGAAATTCGAGCGTGCCGGCGTTGGTGTACTTCACGGCTCGCGCGGCGGTGACCGCGATATCATGCAAACGGTCGCGCACCGCCGGATCCAGTGCGGCCGCCGGCGCTTCCTCGATGAGCTTCTGGTGCGATGGCTTCTGCACCGAACAGTCGCGTTCGCCGAGGTGCACGACATCGCCGTACTGATCGCCCAGCACTTGCACTTCGATGTGCCGCGGGGAGCGGATCAGCTTCTCGACGTACATGCGGCCATCTTTGAACGACGCTTCGGCTTCGGCCGATGCGGTGGCAAACGCCGACGCCATTTCCGCGGGCGATTCGACCGCGCGCATGCCCTTGCCGCCGCCGCCGGCCGTCGCTTTGAGCAGCACGGGATAGCCGATCTCGGCAGCAAACGCCGCGGCGGCTTCGGCCGACGTGAGAATACCGCTGCCGGGCGTGATCGGCACGCCCGACTCGTCCATGATCCGGCGCGCCGTCGCCTTGTCGCCCATGGCGGCGATGACGCCCGGTTCCGGACCAATGAACGTGAGACCGTGGTCGCGCGCGATTTCGGCGAAGCGTGCGTTCTCGGCGAGAAATCCGTAGCCCGGGTGAATCGCATCGGCACCGCAGATCAGTCCGGTCGAGATGATGTTCGCGATGTTGAGATACGACGACGCAACCGGCCCCGCGCCGACGCAGAACGCCTCATCGGCATGGCGCACGTGCAGCGAGCCGCGATCGGCCTCGCTGAATATAGCGACGGTCGCAACGCCGAGTTCGTGACATGCACGATTGATGCGCAGCGCGATCTCGCCGCGATTGGCGATGAGTACCTTACGAAACACGGGCTACCGTTCGATCGCGAACAGCGGCTGACCGTACTCGACCGGCTGGCCGTCGGTGACGTAGATCATAGCGACGCGTCCCGGGCCGCGCGAGCGAACCGGATTGCGGATTCCAAGCGTTTCGACGTAAGCCAGCTCGCGGTCACCCTCGAGCGTCATTCCCTCACTCACGGCGGGGCGCAAGTAGCGGACGATGCCCACGACATCAGCCAGAATCGCTTCGACGGATCGGGCCGCGGCCGGCTCCTTCGCCGGGCTCGCTGCGGCTGCCGCGGAGCCGCCGAGCGCCGGCCGAGCGCGGCGGAATTCCACCTCGAACTCGCCCTCCCGTACCCGCAGCCGCGTTAGGCCGCCATCGCTGAAGGCCCGGGCCAGCGGGCGCACGCGCTCCGCAATTGTGTCTTCGAACATCGAAAGGCCGATTTTCGAGACAATTGGGAGCGGTCCCGCCCGAGCGTATCGAATAGACGATCAAGCGATTGTCTTCGGAGAGGGCGATTGAGCGCAACTCAGGTGACCGTTAACCTCGATTCGTGGTTCCGGGTCGTCTATCCGCAAGATTTCACTTTGCCGGGTTCGCTTGCTCATGCCCTCGACGCCGCCGGGATCGCCCACCACCCGGGGAGCTTCCCGTATACCGCGGACGACGCCGACGTCAGCGTGGCCTACCTGGTCGAAGCCGAACGCTTGGCTGCGCTGGGTTCCCGCAAAAAGATTACCCACGCGCTCGAGCTGATCGAGCACGCGGGCTGCGCCGCAACGATCGTCGTTGCCGAGCCCGGCGAGCTCTCGATGATGTGGCTGGCCGAGAGCGAGCACATCGCCGGCTGGCTCGTCCGGCCGCTCGATCCGGTCGCCGTCGTGGCTACGATCACCGCCGCTCGCCGCATGCTCAAGGATCGCGCCGAGGCCGGGCGGATGAGCGAGATGGCCGAAGCGATGACGGAAGAAACCGACCGTTTGCTTTCGATCGGCGTCGCGCTCTCGGCCGAACGCGACATCTCGAAGCTGCACGAACTGATCGTGCGCAACGCGCGCGAGCTGACCCGCGCCGACGGCGGCAGTCTCTTTCTGGTGGAAAAAGACGAGAGCGGCACCGACAAGCTGCGCTTCGCGGTTGCCCAGACCGGCCCCGACGACGCCGGTACGCATCTGGGCGCGGTGCTGCCGCTCACCCGGGGCTCGGTCGCCGGCTACGTGGCCCTCAGCGGCGAGGTCGTGCGGCTCGAAGACGCCTACGAGATTCCGGAAGAGTCGGAGTTCCGCTTCAACCAGTCGTTCGACAAACAGAACGGCTACCGGTCGAAATCGATGATGGTCGTGCCGATGCGCGATCACGAGAACGCGATCGTCGGCGTCATTCAACTGATCAATCGCAAGCCCGAGTTCGATCTCGTGCTCACGTCGCCCACGATGACCGAGCAAGTCGTCGAACCGTTTACCACGCGTGACGAAAGCGTCTTGCTCTCGCTGGCCTCGCAAGCCGGGGTCGCACTGGAAAACAAGGCGCTGCTGGAATCGATTCAGGATCTTTTCGAGCAGTTCGTTCGCGCGTCGGTCAAAGCGATCGAAGTTCGCGACAAGTCCACGCAGGGCCATTCGTCGCGCGTCGCCGAGCTGACCGTCGCGCAAGCGATAGCCGCAAATGCGGTCGAAGCCGGACGCTTCGCGGAACTGCACTTCAACGACGACGCCCTGCGCGAGATGCGTTACGCCGCGCTGCTGCACGATTTCGGCAAGGTTGCCGTTCCCGAGTACATCTTCGGGAAGGCGAAGAAATTGCCCGACGGCAAGCTCGACGCGATCCGGCTGCGCTTTCTCCTCGCGGTCAACCAGATCGAAGCGCTGGGCGCCCGCCGCAAATTCGAGCTCCTGCGGACCGGCGTCGCACTCGACGATCACCGCATCTTCGAGATCGAAGCCGATACGACAGCGCATGCGGGCGAACTGCAAGCGTTGCTCGCAACGGTCGAATCGGCGAACGAACCGCGCGTCGTCGCGGCCGAAATCGGCGCTCTGCTCGACTCGATCCTCGGCAAAACGTATCGCGACCTGGAAGAAGAAAAACCACTGCTCGATACGGCCGAGTTCGAATTTCTTCGGATTCCGCGCGGGTCGCTCTCCAACGACGAACGCCAGAAGATGGAACAGCACGTCACGCAGTCGTTTTATTTCCTGCGTGAAATCCCGTGGGCCAAGACGCCGTGGCGCAACGTGCCCGACCTCGCCTACGGACATCACGAACATCTCGACGGCACGGGCTATCCGCGCGGCCTCAAGGATACCGAAATCGCGCCGCAAGTGCGCATGCTGACGATCGCCGACGTTTACGACGCGTTGACCGCCAAAGACCGTCCATATAAAGCGGCGATGCCGGTCGATCGCGCGCTCGACATTCTGGTGAAGGAATTCGCACAGCGCGGCAAGGTCGATAGCGACCTGCTCGACCTCTTCATCGCCCGCAAAGTCTACGAAACGATCGACCCCACCGCCAAGTCGTAGTCATGACGCGGGTCACATGATCTAAATCACAAGCTTAGGCTTGCTCCAGGTCCTTCTCGCAGCACACACGTACGCCGCTACCACGCCTATGTTTGCTTTAGCGCTTGTCGTAGTAGCAGCAATCACTCTGGCGGCGATTTTCATCGCCGAGGGCGCCCGGCTGCGCAAAGCCGAGAAGCTGCGGGCGACCCCGCGCAGCAAAGCCCGGCGGCAACCGCATCTCGAAGATGCAATCCGCGCCGCGTTCGATGGGCCCAACGAAAAGCACGGGCAGATCTTTTTGAGCTATTCTGTCTGGAAGCGCGAGCAAGAGACGCGGCTCGAACTCCTGGCGGCTGATCCGTTCGGCCGGCTCAACGAATTCACGCGCTGTCTCATCGTGCGCCATCTCTGGCGCGCCCTCGAGAGCCTATCATCGGGCTCGGTCGTGATGGTCGATAGCCCGCCGCAAACGTGGTCGGTCTCGGTCGACCGCAGTTTCCACGACCACGGCATCGACCCGTGGCGCCTCCCGCCCATCAACCTCGTCCCCGCCCCCCAATTCATCAACGATTGACGAGGCGCGAAGCGCCTGCGGCTTGGGCCCCGGGAACCACTCCGCGTCGAATCACCGTGAGGGCCAAACGCGAAGCATTCGCTTGAAGCGAATGCTCTAGGGACGATAGACGAGGCCGACTCCGATGACGGGCTGGATCAGGCGGGTGCGAAATTGGGATGCGGTGGCGGCGAGGTCGCTCTGGAACGCTGCGTTGCCGGCGAGCGGGCCGGACGCATATGTCGAGAGCGAACCGTTGCGCACGACGATGCCGGCATCGAAGCCGATCGTGAGGCCGCGTAAGATGCCGGTGCCGCCGCCGAAGCCCGCGTAGATCGCGGGCCTCGCGTACGACACCCGCGCCGAGACGATCCCCGCGCCGCTGACCGGATAGGTGTTGCCGTTGAGCGAGTAGTTGCCGCCCGTGCTCTGCGCAACTTTGTTGACGTAGTCACCGCCGAACAGCAACCCGCCGGAGAGGCCCCAGCGCCCCCCGTACGGCCGCCAGTCCAGCGCCACCAGCACGTTGTTCTCGTGAAACGTCGACGCCCACGGAGCGTTGTTGTACGTCTGCAGCGTGGTGGTCGAGAGCAAGCCGGTCGTCACGCGCGCGCTCAAGTCGAAGAGCAGCGGGCGCTCGAGCGTCACCCCCGCACCCAGCGTTCCGATGTGCGCGCCGATCGAGACCGGATCGAACGAATCGGCACGGGCGGTCGTCGGGATCGCGCAAAGCGCACCCAGCAACAAAGCGACGCGTATTGCCCGATGCTGCTGTGCTCGCTCCATCGCCATCGCGGTTACCCTTCGCGGTCGAACGTGCCGATTCGTTCAACGGCGGCCAGATCGGTCGCCGGTAGCGCATCGCGAGCGGCGATGAAGGCGGGTTCGATCTCGGCCAGCGGCACGAGTGCGAACGCACGCTCGTATAGGCGAGCGTGCGGGATCGTCAGGTGCGGATCGTTTCGCCGCACGCCGTCGACGTCGAGAATGTCCACGTCGATCGCCCGCGGGCCCCAGCGCACGCTCGCCACGCGACCTAACTCGCGCTCGAGCGCCTTGAGCGCGACGAGCAGCGCGTCCGGGTCGAGTGACGTCTCGAGGGCGAGCGCCGCGTTGACGAACGGCGGCTGTTCGGTCACGCCCCAGGGCGGCGTGCGATAGAGCGACGACATTGCGGTCACGCGACCGATCGCGGCCAGCCGCGCCTTCGCCTCATTCAGCGTGGCGACCGGATCGCCGAGATTGGCGCCCAGACCCAGCAGCGCCCTCACGCGCGATCAGCGTGCAGGGTCACCGCCGGCGTCGCACCCGCGAGCAGCGCGGGCTTCGCGATGCGCACGCGCGCGCGCTGCACCCGCGGATCGGCGAGGATCGCTTCGAGCAGATCGGCTCCCAAACGTTCGATCAGATCGTACGAACGCTCGCCGACCAAACGCACGATCGTCGCATGTAACGTCGAGTAGTCGAGCGTGTCGGCCAACGCATCGCTCCGTCGCGCCGCCGACAGGTCGAGCTCGAGCGCGACATCGATGTCGAACGGCTGCGCGACGACCTTTTCGCCCGGATCCGCACCGTGATGTCCGAACGCCCGGATCCCGTTCAGTTCGATCGTATCGAGCATCAGCGGAGGCTGTCCGCCCAGCCGGGCGGACGCCAACCGCGCACGATCGCGTCGGTGACGCGCACGACGTCGGTTTGTTCGGCCACGTCGTGAACGCGGACGATGTCGATTCCGGCGGCGGCGGCAAGCGCGATCGTGGCAGCGGTTCCGAAGGCGCGGCCGGCAACGTCGCGTCCGGTTAGCCGTCCGATCGTCGATTTGCGCGACGTACCGAGCAGCGTCGGAAAGCCGAGTGCGGTTAGCCGCGGCAGCGCGCCGAGCACGCTGATATTGTGTTCGGGCGTCTTGCCGAAGCCGATGCCCGGGTCGAGGATCACGTGTTCGGCCGGGATGCCCGCGCGCACGCAGCGTTCCGCGGCCGCCGCGAGACTCGCCAGCACCTCGTCGACGACATCGCCTTCATAGATCGCAACGGCCTTGTTGTGCATCACGACGATCGGCGACTGCGTCTCGACGCAGGCCGCGATCAGCTCGTCGCTCGCACCCCAAATAGAATTGAGCAGATCGCCGCCGGCAGCATGCGCGCGGCGATAGACGCCGGCCTTGAACGTGTCGACCGAAACGATCGTATCGCGGTCACGCGCGCGCAACGCTTCGATCACCGGCACGAGGCGCGCGATCTCGGTCGGCGCATCGATCGGATCGTACCCCGGCCGCGTCGACTCGCCGCCGATGTCGACGAGATCGCAACCGGCGTCGCGCTGCTCGAGCGCACGCGCGAGCGCCGAGGCGGTATCGGTTGCGCCGTCACCGGAAAATGAATCCGGTGAGACGTTGACGATCCCCATGATGTAGGTGCGCTCACCCCAGGGGAGGCTTCGCCCGCGGACGCGCAATGCGCCGCGGGTGGCGAATTCAGACACCGGAACTCACGACGTTGGTGAACCACCACTCGCGCAGCGTTCCGACGACGAACGTCGAGCCCGTCACCACGACGATGTCGCTCGCATCGGCGTTGCGCCGCGCGATNNCCGAAGAACCCGGTGAACGTGAACGTCGCGGGCAGGCCCGCAAAGGGCTGCAGAATGGTCGTGACGTCCTTGCTTTCGACGATCGCGATGACGAACGAGAAGCGCCGATCCGGGAACGCCGCTCGCAGCGCTTCGACGAGGTGGGCCGTCTTGTCGGCGTTGTGCGCGACGTCGAAGACCACGCCCGGATGCGATGGGAAGAACTCCATGCGCCCCGGGATCACGAGCCGCGAGAAACCTTCTTCGATCTGCGCGCGGGTGGGCCGCAGATCGTCGCCGAGAAGTTCGAGCGCGCGGATCGCCGTCGCGGCGTTCTCTTGCTGGAACGTTCCGAGCACGGGCAACGAGAGTTCGTAGCGATCTTCGGGTGTCACGACGTCGAACGACTGGCCGTAACGTTCGCCGCTCCGCGGTTCGACCGTCACGGTATCGGCAACCGAAACGAACGGTGCGCCGACCAGCGCACATTCGGCCTCGATCTCGCGCCGCGCGTCGGGGTCGCGGACATTCGAGACGAGCGGAACGCCGCGCTTCGCGATCCCGGCTTTGTCGCGCGCGATCAGCGCGGTGGTGTCGCCCAGAATTTCGGTGTGATCGAGCGACACGTTGGTGATGATCGCCACCTGCGGCTGCAGCACGTTCGTGCCGTCGAGGCGTCCGCCGATACCGGCTTCGATCACCGCCGCGTCGACGCCGGCGCGTGCAAATGCAACGAACGAGAGCGCGAGCAGCACTTCGTAATACGACGGGCTGCCGTGTTCGCGGGCCACCGATTCGATCGCCGGCATCATGTCGGTCAGCAACTCGCCGAAGGCGTCCTCTGAGATCGGCGTGCCGTTGATACGGATGCGTTCGGTCGGCGAGATCAGGTGGGGCTTTGTGTGCAAGCCGACCTGCTTGCCGCTCGCCTCGAGCGCCGCCGCCAGCATCGTGGCGGTCGAACCCTTGCCGCTGGTCCCCGCGACGTGCAGCGTGGGGTACTGCAGTTGCGGCTCGCCCAGCGCCGCAACGAACGCGCGAATACGGTCGAGCCGATTCGGCGAACGGCGGGAGGCGTGCTCGTTGATGAGACCGAGCAGATAGGACTGCGCGCTGGCGAAGTTCACTTGTAGATCGCTTCTACTGTGATCGAGGCCTTCGCTCCCGTCTGCGGCTCGGGTCCCGGGAAACACTCCGCGTAGGACAACCGCGAGGACCCGAACGCGATGAATTCGCTTGAAGCGAATTCACCCGTCTTGGACGTTGCCGCCGAGGAGCTCGAGCGCATGGGGGAGGGCCGGCAAGATAACCGCCAGGGTCTCGCGGACGGCCTTGGGGCTGCCCGGCAGGTTCACGATCAGCGTGCGGTCGCGCACGCCGGCCACCGCACGCGAGAGCATCGCCGTCTTGATGATCGCGAGCGAGGCCGCGCGCATCGCCTCGGCGATTCCGGGAACCTCATAGTCGAGCACGGCGCTCGTCGCTTGCGGCGTGCGGTCGCGCGGGCCGAGCCCAGTGCCGCCGCTGGTGAGGATCGCACCAACGCCGCGATCGCACAGCTCGATCAGCGCCGCTTGCAGCGCGGCCGCGTCGTCGGCGATCACCCGCTCGTCGGTAATCGCGAACGCGTCGCCGAGGCCTTCGCGAATGACCGGGATACACGCGTCGGGCCGTTCGCCGCTCGCCGCGCGGTCCGAGAGCACGATCACCGCAACGGTGTACGGCTTACCCGGCATGCCAGTCACCGCTCTTGCCGCCGGTCTTCTCGAGCAACCGCGCCTGCTCGATCACGATCCCCTTGTCGACCGACTTGCACATATCGTAGATCGTCAAGGCAGCGACGCTCGCCGCAACCATCGCTTCCATCTCGACACCGGTCTTCGCACTGGTCGTCGCTTGCGTCTCGATGCGCAGTACCGTATCGGAATCCCACGAGAATCGCACGTCGACCGCGTCCAGCGGCAACGGGTGGCAGAGCGGGATCAGTTCGCCGGTTCGTTTGGCCGCGAAGATGCCGGCGATTTGCGCGGCCACGAACGCGTCGCCCTTCGGGAGCGTCGCGGAGCGCAGTGCTTCGGCCGCCCGGAGCGGCAATCGGACGAGCGCACAAGCACGAGCGGTTCGCCGCGTAACGCCCTTCGCGCCCACGTCTACCATTGTGACGGAGCCGTCGGCCGCGATGTGCGAGGGCCGTTCGCCGGGGTTCACCGCGCGGGCGCCGCCGATTGAAAGCGCAACCAGATCAGCGCGAGAACGGCCAGCACGAGATAGAGGAACGGATGCTTTGCGTGCGCTTTGTCGCTCGAGAAGCCGAGTGCGCGGGTCATCTCGTTGGGCTCGAGCGGGTGCATGATCGAGAGAACGGCGCACAGTGCGAAGATGACGGCGAGTGCGATGGCGAGAGACTTCATCAAACTACTTTCGTACTAAAGAGGATCAGCGCCGCGGCGCCGGCGAGCAAGCAATACCAGCCGAACGGGCGCAAGTCGTTGTGTTGAAAATATCGGGTGAGAAAGACCACCGATGCGTAGGCGGTGATCCCCGCCACCACACAGCCCGCTATCGCTTCGACGGGGCCAATCGTGACGCCCGGTTTGAACAGCGCCGGGATCTCGAGGAGCGAAGCGAGCAAAATCACCGGGGTCGCGAGCAAGAACGAGTAGTTTGCCGCTTCCTCGTGATCGAGATCGATCAAGAGTCCGGCCACGATCGATGCCCCCGAACGCGAGATGCCCGGCAGCAACGCCAGGCTCTGCGCGAAGCCGACGCCCACGCCCTCGAGCCACGTCACGCGCTCGATCGGTTTGGCCCGGCGACCGCTCTGGGCGCTTTGACGGCGCCGCAACGCTTCGCCGCCGAACATCACCAGCGCGTTGATCATGAGAAAGATCGCAACCGGGATCGGCGAGGCGAACAGGACGCGCACGCTGTTCTGGAAGAGCACGCCGAGGATGCCGACCGGAATCGTGCCGGCGACTAGGAGCCAGCCGAGACGCTCGTCGCGCGAGCCGTCGAGGCGCCCGCGGATAACGCTCGCGACCAGCGCCCGCACGATTCGCACCCACTCGTTGCGATAGAACGTCAAGAGCGCGAGAGCCGTACCGAGATGCAGCACCACGACGAAGGCCAGGAACGACTCGTCGCTCTCATCGACGTTCCAATGCAGCAGCGGCGGGATCAGCACCGTGTGCCCGAGGCTCGAAATCGGAAAGAGCTCGCTGACGCCCTGCAAGACCGCCAGGACCATCGCCTCCGCGAAGGTCATGGCGCTACTCTTATTGCGACTGGAATTCTACGATGAAGCGGTATGAATCCGCGACCGGTTTGCAATTCACGATCCGGGTTTGAAATTTGCTGGCCTTGGCGGCGTTGACCGCGGCGTTGTTGAGCAGCGCGCTCGGCGACTTCTGCACCGTCGCGGAGACGAGCTTGCTGGTTTCATCGAGCGACACGACGACGGTCACCTCACCGCTGATGCCCTGTTGCTGCGCGATCGGCGGCGTTTCGGCTTGCACGGCGTTGGTCGTCTTCGCATCGGCATTCGGGACCGCGCAACTCGGCGTCGGCGGAGGCGTCGGCGGCACGGGCGTTGCCGGTGGAGCGGTGGGCGGTGCCGTCGCAGCCGACGTTGCGGCACCGGTCGGCGAGCCGTTCGGAACGCCGTTGGTCGAGCCTTCGGTATGCGTGTTTGCTTCTTCGGACGGACCGCCCGCATGAGCGTTCGTCTTGAGCGTGTTGATCTTGATTTCTTTGGGCTTCGGCGGCTCCGGCGTTTGGTGCGGCGGAGGCGTGGGCGGCGGCGTCGGCGGCGGTGTGGGCGGCGGCGTCGGCGTCGGTTTCGGCGTCGGCGGCGGCGTCGGCATCTTGTCGATCTTGACCGTCTCGACTTTTTCGGGAGCTTCCGGCGTGCGCTGGAACTTGATCAGCGGCCCGATGAGCAAATGCAGCAGAATCGACAGTGCGAAGCCGTAGAGCAGAAAATTCTGCGTTCGCTCTCGCACCGTCGGCGGCGTCTTCGTCGGGGGCGTAGCACTCATGCTATTGAGACTGGCCTTCCGGTTGGCCCTCGATATGATTGGCGAGACCGAAGCCCGTGAGGCCCTCGTTCTTGGCCGAATCCATCACGCGCAGGATCGTGCCGAAGTCAGCGGTCGGATCCGCTTTGATGATCACGGTCTTGAGCCGCCCGCCGGTCTGTTGTACGAGGTCGTGAAACACCCGGCCGGCATCGGTCTGATCGACGATCTGCGAGCCGACCTGAACCTTGTTGTTCTTGTCGACGAGCACGACGATTTCCGACGGTTGCACTTTGAGAACGTTCTTGGCGTCGGGCAGCTTCGGTTCTTTGGTGACCGAGGCCAGAATGATGAAGATGATCAGCAGCACCAGCAACACGTCGGTGAACGGCGTGATGTTGATGGTCGACATCACCTCATCTTCGGCGGGCCCGCTAGACACTGACATCTAAAAGGCGCTCCGCTCTAAGCTGCGCGCCCCCCGGCCACTTTCGTGGCCGGTCGCCGAAGGCGACCGACGGGTTCGCAAAGCGAACCCATGCCCCCGGTCCGAGCTCGCAATAAACATTTCCGCGGCAGTTCGATGCGACTGCGCTCGCTCCATGACCACCATGCTAGGATGTCACAAATCCGACGTCGTCGAGCCCGGTGAGGCGCGCGGCGTCGAGTACGGTGATGACGGCCTGATACGGTGCCTTGACGTCGGCGGTCAGTGAGACGTGTTTGTTCCCGCGCCGGCGCTTGACGTCGGCCATGTCGGCGTAGATGTGCGCCCGGTCCGTCTTCTTGTTGTCGATATAGATGACGCCTTTTTCGCTGATGAGCACCTGGATGTTATCGTTCTTCTTCAGTTGCTGGATCGGCGAATTATCGGATTTGTCCGGCAGATTCTTTTGGAAACCGGGCGGCGTCACGAGAGCGGCGAGGATCATGAAGATGATGAGCAAGACCAGCAGAACGTCGGTAAACGGCGTAATGTTGATCTCCGCCATCACTTCGTCGTCGCCGGCCGAAGAGAGCATCGACATCGGGGGTTATCCCTTGGATCGGTTGCGGGCGATCAGCGCGCGGGTGTCGGGGTGGGCTGATAGAGCTCGGTCGGGATCGGCGCACCCGTGTTGTGGAAGTGCAGCATCTCGGCGAGCTGGTTGGCCGCAACGATCATCTCTTGGTTATACGACTTGATGCGCGACTTGAAGTAGTTGAAGAAAATAACCGAGACGACGGCCACGAACAAACCGGCGGCGGTCGTGATCAACGCTTCCGACACACCGGCGGCGACGACGGCAGGCGTCGAGTTGCCCTTCAGTGCGATGTCTTGGAAAGCGCGGATGATACCGAGCACCGTACCGAACAAACCGACGAACGGCGAGATGACGGCGATCGTACCGATGATGCCGAGATTTCGCTCGAGCGCGTTGAGGTGCTCCATGAGTGCAATCGACAACGCGTCGGTGATGTCGGCGCGGTTCTTCTCACCGCGCTTGAGGCCGAACTCGAGGATCTTCGGAAGCATGCCTTTGTTTTGCTGGCATACCTTGATCGCGCCGGCGAGATCGTTCGCGGCGATCTTCTGACCTAGCGCACGCAGCAGGCCTTTGGAATCGGAGTGCTGACTCGAGAAGAACAGCAACCGCTCGATCACGATCGCGATAGCCACGACCGAGAGAATCAGCAAGATCCACATGGCCGGGCCGCCGCTGATGATTGTTTGTAAAAATCCACCGATGTCCACGGTTGCTCCCAGGGCCTCCTACGTATGGCGTCTGCGAATGCGGCAACAGGAAAACTCTTCGGGCAAGGTCCCGGCCGGCGAGGACGTGTGAGTTATCCCATGAGGTGCCGATTCCTCGTCACCCCGGTGGGTCTCCGTTGTCCTAAAGTTGAGGTTTGTTCGCGCCATTAAGCTTGGTTAACGCATCGTTGATTTGTTTGGCCAGCGACGCGTCCGATTGGTACGCCGGGCTCGCCTTAGCCTTGTTCATATAGTCCAGAGCGGTCTTCGGATCGTTTTTCTCCGAGGCCACCACCCCCAAAACGAAATCGGCCTTGCCCGAGTTCGGGTCGAGGTCGAGCGCCTTTTGGGCCTCGGCTTTGACCTTATCCCAGTCGGGCTTCTTGTCGCTCGCCAGGATGTACGCGGCTTCGGCCGTCAGGTCCGGCGCGTCGTTGGGAAACGCCGCGGCACCTGATTCAAGGCGGCTGACCGAACTGGAGATTTGCCCAGCATTTGCAAGGGTAATCGCCGCGTTCATCACGGCAGCGTACGCATACTTGTCGATTTGGGCCGAGCGGGCCGTATCGTTGCGGTAGAGATCCTTCGAGGTCTGCGCGGCTTCGCCGAACTGTCCGGCATCGACTTGCGCGACCGCCAACGTGAACGCCAGTGTCGCCATCGTCTGCTCGTCGCTCTTGGCGGTGACGGCGATCGCATGCGCTTTTTGTAAGTCCGCGATGGCGGCGGTATAATTCTGCGTGCCCATGTTGGCTTGACCGCGAACGTAGTACGCTTGGAGGCTTTGCGGATTCAAGCCGATCGCGTGATTCGCCGCGTCGATCGCGTCTGAATATTTCTTGTCGCCGAGCGCCGCGTTGGCATATTTTTCGTACGACTGCAGGGCGAGCGTTTGGTACTGATCGGGAATCGTGCCGGCCTTTGCGAACGCGGCCGACGCCGCGGCCGGATCGCCGCCGAACGCGTTTGCTACGCCCAGCAGCGTGTAGGCCTGCGGGTCGTTCGGATTCGCCTGCAAGTACGTCGCCAAATCGGCTTTCGCTTGGTCGTATTTGCCGGCGCGGACCTCCGCCAGGATCGTCGCCATCGGCCCGCTGCCGATCGCCGCGGTATCGCCGGCGAACGAGATCTTGAAGTCGTAGTATTCATCGACCGGCTCGCCGCCGTTCGTCGCAGGCCGGTACTTCGAGGTCTTCGCGATTTCGAGCGCGGCAGCGTTGTCGCCGTCGTTGGACGACTTGATGACTTTGCTGATCTTGAACGTGCCGTCTTTGCGGACGAAGACCTGGACCATCACATCCCCGGCGCCGGCCGGCGCGGTGGTGTTCGTTCCGCGCTTCAGCAGCTTTGGCGCGATGTGCGCCGGTTCGGTCTGCGCGCCGGCGATCAGCGGCGCGCCGAACGCGGCGATGCACATGCAAGCGATTAGGCGGAACGGCAGGTTCAACTTCTCACCTCTTAGGGACGGCATACGGTAAAGAACGGGCGACGCCGGAAGAACGTTCCAGTGCATCGACCGCCCGGTGCGCTCCCTCGAATGCTGCGAGCAACGAGTCGATATTTCCGGCTTGCAGCCCGGCCGCCGTCGCTTGCAGCGCCGAGGCCAATGCCTCCAACGCACCGGCCAGGGCGGTCGCATTGGCCTGCGCGATCCCGCCCCACAACGCCGCGTCGGAATGCGCAAGCCGCAACATCGATTGCATACCCGGGCCGCACAGATCGTACACCCGTCCGTCGGCATCGCCGGTGGCGGCCAACTCGGCGCCGAGCGCGACCGAGAGCAATTGCGGCAGGTGCGAGCTGATCGCGACGAGCCGATCGTGATCGGCCGCGGTTACGATAAGCGGCCGGGCGCCGAGTGCGGTGACCAGCGCCTCGAGCCGGGTCTGGACCGCCGGGTCGAGCGCCGGAACGATCGCCCAGGTGCGGCCCTCGAACAGCGCGCCGTCGGCCGCGCCGAAGCCGCCCAGCTCGCGCCCGGCCAGCGGATGCGAGGCCACAAAATGCGGTAAGCCGGCCGCGGCCGCGACCACCGGCAGTTTGACGGATGCGACGTCGAACACCATCTCCGCCCGCGCAAGCGCCGGCGTGTTGGCCAGAACGTCGATCGTCGCTTCGACCGGCAGCGCGATCGCCACGATCGCGCAACGCTCCACAAGTTCTGCGATGTCGCGGGCAGTTTCATCGAGCGCGCCGGCGGCGGTTGCGGCGTGCAGCGCTTGCGGATCGAGATCGTAGCCGATCACGGTTGCACCCGCCGCGTGCGCGCGCAACGCGAGCGAACCGCCGATCAATCCGATACCGGCGATTCCGAGGACGGTTCCCTTCACGAGCGCTCGAGATCCGGTCGCAGCACGCGCGCGCCGTCGAGATAGACGTGCACGATCTCGTCTTGCCGTTTTTCGGTGTTGACGTGCAAGAGCACGCGAATCACGCGCGGCAAACCGCCCGGCACCGCGATCTCGGTAAAATTCAAGAGCGGAACGCGCGTCCAGCCCATGCGCCGCGCGGCCGCTGCCGGAAATTGCGAGACGAGATCGGGCGTGAGCGTGAAGAGAGCCGAAGCGACGTCGTCCGAATCGATGGCGTTCTCGGCAACGATTTCCCGCAACAGCCGTTCGGTCGCGCTCAACAGCAGCTCCGCGTCATCGCGCTCCACGGTAATCGCACCGCGCACCCCGCGCACCGCGCTCATGACTCTTCGCCCTCCTCGGCCTTCGCCACGTCGGCGATGACACGCAAGGCGGAGACCTCGCGTTTGGTCGCTTCGCGAATTTCGCCCGGCGCGAGCGTGCCGAGGCCTATCGGCCCGAAATGCAGCCGCGTCAAACCGATCACCGGATGACCGAGTTCCTCGAACATGCGCCGTACTTGCCGGTTGCGCCCTTCATGGATCGTGACGTCGACGCTCGACGCGTCACGGCGCGCGGCAACGACGCGCAATCGCGCCGGCTGCGCCCGTCCGTCATCGAGCTTCATGCCGCGCTGCATCTCCGCAACTTGTTCGGTGCTCAGGCGCCCGCGCAGGATTGCGCGATAGGTTTTCTCGACGCCGAACCGCGGATGCGTGAGGACGTGCGCGAGCGCACCGTCGTCGGTGAGCAGCAGCACCCCGGCCGTGTCGTAATCGAGGCGGCCGACGGGAACGACGCGTCGCTCCCAGCCGTTGCGGTGCAACACGTCGGCGATCGTGCGCCGGCCTTCGGGATCGCGCATCGTGGTGACGACGCCGAGTGGTTTGTTCATGATGATGTAGGCCGGTTCGAGCGCGGGCGCGACGATCCGCCCGCCGAATTCGACGACGTCTTTGTCTTCGACCGACGTGCCCAGCTCGCGCACCACCCGCCCGTTCACGCGCACCAGACCCGCGACGATCAGCTCTTCCGAGCGCCGCCGCGACGCGACCCCGCTCGCCGCGAGGTAACGCTGAAGTCTCACGGCTAGCCGGCGATGATCCCGGCGACGTCCAGCGACGAGCGCGTCGCGAACGACGTCCGCTTCTCGCGCACCCCGTTGAGTTCCGATTCCGTGAGCAGCAGTTCGTCGTCACGCGTTCCCGAGAGACGCAGATCGATCGGGGGTTCGACGCGCGCGCCGGCCAGTTCGCGCGAGAGCGCGATCTCGCAGTTCGCGATCGCCGTTGCTTCTTCGGCGATGACGGCATCGAACGTCGACGGACCGTCGACTGCGACCGTCGCGACGATCGTGAGCGAACCGCCTTCTTCGCAGGCGCGAGCCGAGCCGAAGAACCGTTTCGGTTTCGCCGCGACGGTGAAGTCGTTGATCGGCCGGCCTTGGGCGGGTCCCGTCCCGAAAGCGCGTGCCAAGCGCGTGAGCGAATCGAGTAGGATCACGACGTCGGAACCGAGCTCGACCAGACGTTTGGCGCGTTCCATGACGAGTTCGGCGGTACCGACGTGATGGTCGGGATGTTCGTCGAACGTGGTGGCGACGATCTCGCAATCGATGCGCCGCTGCAGCGTCGCCGCGTCCTCGGGGCGTCCATCGATCGAGAGCACGATCAAGTGCGCGTCCGGCGCGTGGGCGAGAATTCCGCGCGCGATCGTGACCAGCGTCGAGGTCGCGTCGACCCGCGGCGGCACCGTGACGAGCGCGCGCTGGCCCTTGCCGAGCGGTGCGAAGAGATCGAGTGCGCGCGTGGCCGGGTCGCCCTTGACGGCGAGCTTCCAGCGCGACTGCGGGACGGTCGCGTTGAGGTCTTCGAACGAGCGGCGCGTGCGGATCGACTCGGGATCGTAGCCGTTGACTGTCTCGACCTTGACGATACCGTAGTACTTCTCGTTGTCTTTTGGACGGCGGACTTGGCCGGCGACCAGATCTCCGCGACGCAATTCGAAGCGCCGGATCTGCGACTGGCTGATGTAGATGTCGTCGGCGCCGAGCAGGTAACCCTCGCGCCGCAGAAAGCCGTAGCCCTCGGGCAAGATGTCGAGCACGCCGTTGGCGTTTTCAACGCCCGAGCGCTGTGCTTGGCTCTCAAGGATCTCGGCGACCAGTTCGTCCTTCTTGATCTTGACCGGGGTCGCGATATCGAAGGTCTTGGCCAGCTCGTTGAGTTCCGCTTTGCTCATTTCGCCGAGCTGCTCGGCGGAGAGCTGCGGCGGCCCGACCGGCTGGGGGAACTCCGGTTGCGCGAAGACGTCGGCTTGCGACGGCGCGCCGTTTTCGTTGCGGTTGCGGTGGCGACGCGAACGTCGGCGGCGCTGGCCACCGCCTTCGGGGCGGCCATTTTGCGGGGGTCGATTATCGTATTGCAGCGGAGTCGCTCTCTCGCGGAAGGGTGGGCCCGCATTCGTGGGGATCGACCGGTGAGGCTACCGGGATCCATCACGACGCGAAACGCCGTTATAGGAACATGCCAACGTCGACGGGGTCTTATGCCCGGCAACGCAAGGACTATAGCACACCGCAATTCACGGCGACAAGGACCGCCGCCCGCTGACCGCACGGCTGCCGCGCGCGTAGAACCGGTGCGGGCGCTCGGCCGCCTTCATTATACCGATCCGCACGCTGGTCCCGATGGCCGGTGCGGCGCCGTCATCGCCGAGCACGACGCGGTCATCGGCATCGAGATCGAGCCCGTCGAGCGCCGGCCCGATCCCAAACGCCCGGCACACGTTGCCCGGCCCGCGTGCGAGCTCGTCGTCGCGCAGCCCGTCGCGCCCGCGCTGAGCGCGCAGCCGAGCGAGACCGCTGAGCGGCTCGACCGCGCGGATCAACACCGCGGCGCCGATCCCCCGCGCTTCGGTGCTGACGTTCACGCAATACGACGTACCATAGATGAGGTAAACGTAGAGATGCGCGAGCGCCTCGAACATCGCGCGGTTGCGCTTGGTCTCGCCGCGATAGGCGTGCGATGCCGGATCGTCGATCCCATACGCCTCGGTCTCCACGATCCGGCCCGAAAGCACCGTCCCGTCATCGAGCCGGCGAACCAGCAACTTCCCGATGAGGAAGCGTGCGAGGTCCAGTGTGTCCGGCGGAAGGTCGGCGCGGCGCAGCCGCCTATGCGGCGGTGCGGAGCTGGAGTTCGGCGCGGGCGCGCCCTTCGAGATCGGCGATTTCACGCGGGTCGGCGCGTTCGACGCGGGCGGCCGCGAAGCCGTTGAGCGCGCAGCGCGCTCGCACGTACGGCATTCCCAGGGCCGGTGGAACGTGGGCCGGCGAAGAGAGGTCCCGCACGACCCGCTCGTCGCCTACCCGCACCCGGATGCGGGCAAAGCCCCGTTTGCGCAGCTCGCCGGCCAGCGCCGCGACCGCGGCATAGCCGTACTCGAGGCCGCCGTAGAGGGCGAGCGGCGTGGCACTGAACGGGACCCGCATCACGCCCCGGCCGCTGCCGTTGGCGATCGCGGCATACGCGATCCCCCGGCCCGAGCCGTCGTGAGCGAAGCCGATGAGGACGTCGGCAGCTGAATTGCGATTCACGTTCAGTACTCCTAGTTCGCATTGTAGATCGAACATACGTTCGAGTCAACGGTAGCTCTCGCTTCCAGGAGCATATTCTCGCACCGGAGTGCCAAATGTACGGCACAGTGAAACCGACCGGTACACATTCATGACGGCTTCGGCCTGACGGGCCCGTCCGAAGCGCAGGCGGGCTGATTCCAGGCCGGCCGGATCGCGCGGGGCGGCGACGGCCGCCGTCAAGGCATCCGCGTAGGCCTGCGGATCGGGCGGAACGAGCCGGCCGAACCCGCCGAGGACTTCGCGGTTGACCGCCCCATCCGCAGCCACGACCGGCAGGCCGGCGGCGAGCGCCTCGGCCAGGACGAGCCCCTGCGTTTCGGTCGGACTCGGAAACACGAACGCATCGCTCGATGCATACACGTCCGGCATCGCTGCCGGCGCAAGCGCTCCCGTAAACTGCACGCGATCGCGCACGCCGAGGTCCGCCACGCGCTTCTCCAAACGCGCACGATCGGGACCGTCGCCGACGATCGCAAGGCGCACGTCGCGCGTTCGTGCGAGCGCATCGAGCGCGAGCTCGAGATGTTTTTCGCGTGCGATGCGCGACACCGTCAACACGATACGTGCGTCATCGTTTCCACCCAGCATTGCGCGCACGGCGCGCGTGCGGCGACCGGCAGCGAACTGCTCGACGTCGATCGAACTCGGCACGACGGCGATCGGAACGTGCACGCCGAAATCGCGCAAACGCTGCTGCATCGCGGCGGTGGGCACGATCACCGCGTCGGCACGGTTGGCGAACGTGCGCGTCAACGTCGTCAACGCAGCGCGCGCGACGTGCGGCTCGAACGGCGCATAGTGCGCGTACTCATCGATGCGCGTGTGATACGTGAAGACGAGCGGAACGCAAGAGCGGCGCGCAAAATTCGAACCGATCCATCCGGTGACGAACGGCGAGTGCACGTGCACGAGCGATACGTTGCGTATGCGCTCGCGCACCGCACGCGACATATATGGAACGCACAAACGATAGCCGGTCGACGTCGGCAGCGGCAGCGATTGCAAACGTACGATCGCCTCGTTCGCATCGCGTTCGTGCGGAAAATGCGGTGCAACGATCGTAACGCCGACGTTCACGCTTGCTAGCGCATCGCGCAGCCCGTCGATGCTGGCAACCACTCCGTTGATGATGGGCCGGTAACATTCGGTGAAGAATGCGACTTCGGTCGGATGTAACGGTGCGGGCATCAACACTTCATATATCACAAAGGTCGCACGAAGCATGATCTGGAGCACTTGTCAAATCGACGACCCTTGACGGCGTGTGTTATCATCCCCAGGTCGTGCGGCCCTCGGGTTGCCGGCAAACCGACCGAGCACTATCAGCTTGCTCGCTCGTCGAGTTCCCTCTAAAGGGCAAAACGGCCTTATTTATCCGGCACGCATGCAAGGAGAGATAGCGGTTTGCCTCCACCAGGAAAGGAGACGGGTATCGGACGCGACTCCGCGTCGCCGATCGCTGCCATCGGCGTCCTCTCGCTCGGGCTACTTTTGCCCTTAGGCGCAGGACCTCTCACCGACCGGGCCGTCGCCCTGCTTACAAGCAGTGTCGAAGGCCAGACCAAAACCATCACGCTCGTTCGCAACGGGCAAGCCGAACCGGTTCGTACACGAGCCGTCACGGTCAAGGAACTCCTAAGCGAACAAAATATCGAGCGCGCCTCGGACGATGCTCTCGATGTCGACCCCTCGTCGCCGCTTGCGGACGGCGAGACGATCTCGTACCGCGCGGCCGTACCGGTCACGCTGGTGCTCGACGGCAAGACCCAAACCGTCCAGACCTCCGCCGACACGGTCGGTGAGGTCCTGGCCCAGCAAAAGGTGGTCTTCGACTTCCACGACCGGGTCATGCCCGCGGCCCCGACTTCGGTTTCGGCCGACGACACGATCCGCGTAAACCACATCAGCTCGTGGGTGGAGCGGGTCACCAAGCCCGTCGCTCCGCCGACCGAGCATCTGATCTCGTTCAAGCTGGCGGTCGGCCGGGTCAAGGTCATGAAGAACGGGACGCCGGGCGAACGCGAGATCTCGTATCGCGTGACTCGCCAGTCCCAGCGCGACCAGGCGCCGCGCCACGTGATCATCGGGTCGCGGATCGTCCGCAAGCCCCAGCCGCGGGTCATCGCAGCCGGTATCGGCGACTACAGTTCGCTGGCCGCCTTCGCCCAGCGCGGGATCGACGGAACGATCAAGCTCGCGAAAGACGCCATCTCGATGGTGGCCACCGCCTACACCGCGAATTGCGACGGCTGTTCCGGCACGACCGCCTCCGGGCAACATGCCGGCCACGGGATCGTGGCGGTCGACCCACGGGTAATCCCGCTCGGCTCCCACCTGTATATTCCGGGCTACGGTCAAGCCATCGCCGGCGACACCGGTGGTGCGATCCACGGCAATCGCGTCGACCTGGGCTTCAACAGCGACTCCGACGCCATGCAATTCGGCCGCCGGTCTGTTACCGTCTACGTATTACACCCGTAGATAGAAGCTCATGAATCCGCGGGCACTCCTGAGTGCTCGCGGGCTGCGTCCCAAGAAGTCGCTCGGCCAGAACTTCCTCATGGACGCCGGCACGTCGGCCCGCATCGCGCGGCTGACGGTCGACGCACCCGGCGACCGGGTGCTCGAAGTCGGCGCCGGAACCGGTTCGCTCACCGCGGCGCTGCTGGCCGCCGGGGCCGATCTCACGGCCTTCGATCTCGACGATAGCCTCGTCGATATCTTGCGTTCCCGCGACGATCTCGCGACCGCGCACATCGAGCACGGCGACGCGCTGGAATTCGATTATGCGGAGTACGGCGGCGAGCTGCCGTGGCGCGTCGCCGGCAACCTCCCCTATAATATCGCCACGCCGCTTCTGATCGCGCTCGCCCAGATGGAGCGTCCGCCCGAGCGCATCGTGGCGATGATTCAGAAGGACGTGGCCGACCGCTTGCTCGCAAAACCGGGGACCGCCGCCTACGGCAGCTTGACCGTGGCGCTGTCGGTCACGATGCGCGTCGAGCGCGCGTTCAACGTTTCGCCTGGACAGTTTTTCCCGCGGCCGAAGGTCGTCTCGTCGGTCGTGGTCTTGCATCGCCTTGAGGCGCCGCTCGTCGACGTGCGCGACCGGCAACGCTTCGAACAGGTCGTGCGCGGCGCGTTCGCGTACCGCCGCAAGACGCTCGCCAACTCGCTTTTGCTCGCACTCGCACTTCCGCGCGAGCAGATCGCAGCGGCGTTGAACGCCCTCGAACTGGACGCCGACATCCGTGGAGAAGCCCTCGATCTCCGAACCTTCGCCGCTCTCGCCGACGCGCTGGCCGGCTGACGCCTTTTCCTGGGAGCGATCGCTGGCCGTCCTCGTGGCCCTCGGCATCGCCTTCTACCTCGGACTACGGCTCGACGCGACCACCGCGGTCTATTTAGGATCGACGCGTCATGATTTCAACACGTCGAACCTCACCTGGGGCATCGCGATCGGCCAGTACATCAGTTACCTGCCCCTCTTGGCCGTGTTGCTGATCGCGATGCCCTGGCTGAGCCGCCGGTCACTCGGCGCGCTCGGGCTGCGCGGCTTCGGCCGCACGACCGTGATCGCCGGCGTGCTCGGAGCGATCGCGATGTACGTGGTGACGATCGGCGTGGCCAACGTCCAATTTCTCTTCACCCATCAGAAGCCTGAAGAAACCGCGATCTCGCTCTTCACCTCGACGCACGACACGGCGCTGATCGTTACGTTCACGTTCCTGGCCGCAATCGTCGCGCCGTTCATGGAAGAGTTCGTGTTCCGCGGTTTCCTGTTCAACGCGCTGCTGCGCTACATGCCGGTCTGGGCCGCAGCCACGCTCAGCGGAATCATCTTCGGTGCGTCGCACGGTTCGCCGACCGCGCTTCTGCCGCTGGCGGCGAGCGGCGTCGTGCTGGCCTACGTCTACGAGCGCAGTGGTTCCCTGACCGCGTCGATGCTCACCCACGCGCTCTTCAACCTGATCAACGTCGCGCTGATTTCGGTCGCCAAGTCCTAAATCTAACCCGAAGGTATCTCCCCCGTTGTCATTCCGAGCGAAGTCGAGGAACGACATGAGGGTCTGCGCGTACCTCGTCGACGATTGCGCGCAGGCGCTCGATGAACCGTGGGGGCGCAAACGTTTCGGCGTGCGCGCGCAAGACTTGCGGGTCGAAATGTCCGCGATCGAAGACGGCGATCGCCGCGGCGAGCGATGCATCGCTCGGATCGTCGAAGAACGCGCCGGTTCGTCCCTCGACGATCGTCTCGAGGGCGCCGCCCGCGCGCAGGGCGATCGTGGGCGTACCGGCGGCCGCAGCCTCCAGCGGCACGAGCCCGAAGTCTTCTTCACCCGGCAGAATCACCGCGCGCGCGTCGCCGGCGAGCACGTTGACCGCAGCGTCGTCGAGGTAGCCGTGAAATGTCGTGCGTGTACCCGCGGCCAGCGCGCGGAGCGCCGCCTCGTGCGGTCCGGTGCCGACGACGTGCAACGCAACGCCGGCCCGCGCGCACGCGCGGATCGCACGATCGATCGCCTTGTAGGCGAGCAGGCGCGAGATCACGACGAAGTAGTCACCACGGCCGGCGCCCGGGGTGAAACGGTCGACATCGACGGCACACGGGAGCACGTCGGCGTCGCGTCCGTAGTAGCGGCGGATGCGGTCGGCGACGTTGCGCGAGTTGGCGACGAAGCGTGTCGGCCGCTGGGCTGCGCGCAAGTCCCATTTCGCCAGCGCGGCGACGATCGGGCGCGCAAGCGGGTTCCCGGTGAAGCCGCCGACGTAGCGCCCCTCATCGAACACGAAGCGGCTCACGGTGTTGATGTAACACACGTGCACCGCGCCCGGCGGCACGATCACGCCCTTGGCCCACGCCGTCGTCGAGCTGACGATCGCGTCGTAACCACGCAAGTCGAACGATTCGAACGCACGCGGGTACAGCGGCGCAAAAGCACGAAAAAGCCTTTGTTTTAAAGGGAAATTCTGCAAGAACGAGGTGCGCACGCGAGCCGGCGGAACGATGTCCGCGAGGTCGGGCGAATAGATCGACGTGTAGACCGGAGCGTCCGGATAGGCGGTGAGAAAATGGGCAAAGACCCGCTCCGCGCCGCCGCGCTGGTTGAGGTAATCGTGAACGAGTGCGACGCGCAGCGGCCTAGGAGCCTGAAGGGCGACGACATGGATTCACGGGACGTGAATCCACTAAGGATGGCTGCGCGGGAGGACGAGCGCGACCGTGTAGCGTTGCAGATACACTTTGGCCAACCGTTCGAGGTCGGCCGGTGTGACGCGATCGATCTCCGCGCCGATCGTCTGCGCGAGCGCCGGATCCGCACCTTCGTTCACGGCAGCGCCGATCTGCCACGCTCGGTCGTTCAGCGTTACGGCCTCGAGGGCCCAATCGCCGCGCGCCATTTCTTTGTAGCGCTTGATCACATCCGCACCGAGCGGCTTGGTCACGGCGCTTTTCAGAATGGCCTGCAGTACCGTCAGGCCCGCGCTGGGATCGACTTGGCTGCCGTTGATCGCCACGATGAACGACGACGGCTTGACGTCGTAGGTGTAGACGATATTGATCCCGCGTTCAAACGCGGCCGGCGTTTCGGTTGTCTGGCGCGCGGCAACGTCGTTGAGCATCGAGCGCAGCACCAGCATCGCGCCGAAATCAGGGTCGTTCATGGCGGGTGCGGCAAAGCCGACGAACGCGAAGGGGACACCGATCTCACGCGAGGTCACCAGGTGCTTGGGTTCGGGGCCGAAGGCTTGCGCCGCAAGCGTCGCCGGCGGTTCGCTGCCGGCCGGCAGTGCGCCGATAATGGCGTTGACGGCCGCGTTCAACGCATCCTCGACCGCGCCGGTGGCGGTTGCGAAGGCATCTCCGCGCAGGTAATGAGCGGCGAAAAAGGCCGCGACGTCCGAGGGCCCGAGTTGGGCCAACGATGCGCTGGTACCGAACGACGGTGCGCCGGCGGTTCCGCGATAGTAGGAATTGCGCAGCATTTCCACGCCGACCGTGACCGGATTGCTTTCATCGTCGGCGATGCGCGTGGCGAGCGTCGTGCGCGCGGCGTTGACCGTATCGGCCGACGTGTCGAGCGCCGTCAACGCGCGCGCGAGATCCGCGCTCACGGCCGGCAGCGCGCCCGGCAGCACTTCAAACGAAAACCGCACGACGCCGGGATCGACCGCGTAGTCGATCGATCCGCCGTCGGCCGCGATGCGGTCGGTCAGGCGCGTGCCGTCGATTTTCGTGAAGAGCAGCGTCTGTGCGGTCAACGCCGCGAGCCCGTTCTGGGCCGCGGTTTGACGCGCGGTACCGGCGCTCACCACGAGATCGATCCCGATGAGTTGCGCGCCGGCGTCGCTTTGCGCGAAGAACTTCGTTGCGCCGAGATCGATGGCGTGCGGGGGCGCGGAAAGCGCGAGCGTCGCGGCCAGCAGCAGCGGCAGCATCATCGCGCACTCACCGCTTGCGGCCCGACGGTGATCGAGACGCCCGGACGATCGAGGTATTTCGCCGCGGTTGCGGCGACGAACTCCGGAGTCAGCCCGTTCGCCGCGCTCAGGTAGGCACCGGAAATTCCGCCTTCACCCGGCGCGTAGTTCGCATTGCCTTCGACCGCATACCAGCCATAGGTGTCGGCCAGCTCCGCCGGCGTTTCCCCATCGCTCAGGATGTGATAGATGAACTGATGCCGCGCCGCTTCGAACGCCGCGCTGCTGAGCGGACGGCGTATCGCTTGCAACGCCGCATCCACCGCGGTCCGCACGGCGGCTTGATCGCCGCCGCTGGCGGTCATGAGAAACACGCCGGGATCGTGATAGGTCACGAACGTTCCGACCACGCTGCTGCCCGAATCGCGGACGGCCTTCTGCACGATGCCGGTATCGGGATAGAACAGGTAATCGGCGATGAAATCGAACGCCGTCGCCTCGCGTTCGTTGCTGATCGGCGGCCCGGCCCAGCCCAGGCCGAAGCCCGGCTCCGCACCGCGCGTCGAAATCGGGCCGCTGACGCCGGCCAGCGTTTCCGGGGCGGGCTTTTCGGCCCCGGTTTGCGCATCTTCGCGGCCCGGCAGCGCGGCGCTGAGTACCGATAGGTCAACCGCTCCGGTCACGATCAGGACGGCGTTGCCGGGCCGGAAAGCGCGCTCGGCGTAGACCCGCACCGTGTCCATCGTTAGCGTGGAGAACGAGCCGCTCGAACCGTAGGGCGGAATCTTCGCCGGACCGGATGCAAAGAGCGCCGCATAGATGGCGTCGGTGATCGCCGCGCCGTGGTCGTAGGCGCGAACGGTGCCGTCTTCGATCACGCTGCGGCGCGCCATGACGAGTCCGGGCTCGCTCATGACCGGTGAGAAATACGAGCGCGTTAGCGCGCGTACGGCGTCGGCCGCGCGATCGGCCGGTACGAGGACGGAAATGGCGATGCTTTCGGGATAGGTGCTGATCGTGAGGCGTCCGCCGGCTTGATGCACGAACGCCGAGAGCGACGTGCCCGTAACCGGCTGCGAGGCCGCGACGGCCGAAGCCGCGAGGCGGCCGAGACCCGGCACGGCATCGCTCTCAAAGCCGGCCGCCGGAGCGCGATACCACAGGGCGACCGCCGCCACCGCGGCGCCGCCTTCGGGCCGGATCAGATAGGTGCCGCCGCCGGCCAGCGTGCCGGTGAGCGCCTTCGTGGCGGTATCCGGATCGGCACCGGCCGTAGAAAGAACGAGGGCCGCGCCTACCAGCGCGGCCCTCACGACGGCACCGATGCGCACCGTTACGCCGGCTCCGGCGAAATCGTCGGAGGCAACCGCTTCGGTTTTTCGCGCGCGGGCGGCTCGGGATCGGCCGTCTTGGCCGCGGCGGGCAGTTCCGGAACGACTTCCGGAGCCGACGGCGGCCACGCCTTGTTGTTCATGATCGCAAGAACTTCTTCGGTTTCGACCGTCTCGTGTTCGAGCAGTGACGCTACCATGCGCTCGACCTTATCCCAATTTGCTTCGAGAATTCTGCGAGCGTCGCCGTAGCAATCGTCGATGATCTTGCGGACCTCGGTGTCGATCTTGAACGCCACTTCCTCGGAGTAATTGCGATCTTCCCCGAAGTCGCGGCCGAGAAACACCTGATGGTTGCCGCGGCCGTACTGAATCGGTCCGAGGGTGTCGGACATACCGTACTGCGTGACCATGCGCCGCGCGATTTCGGTCGCTTTGGCGAAGTCATCCGACGCGCCGGTGGTGACGTCGCCGAACTTGATCTCTTCGGCGATGCGTCCGGCGAGCATCCGCTTGATGATCGCGAACAACTCGTTCTTGGTTTGCGAGTGCCGGTCTTCATCGGGCAGCGACCACGTGAGTCCGAGCGCCATGCCGCGCGGAATGATCGTGACCTTATGCACCGGATCGCTGTTAGGCGTAAGCCCGCCGACGACCGCGTGACCCGACTCGTGGAAGGCCGTGTTCTCTTTTTCGCGCTGCGACATCACGAGCGACTTGCGTTCCGGCCCGACGAGCACGCGATCGATCGCTTCCTCACACTCGGCCATTTCGATGACGCTCTTGTTGCGCCGCGCGGCGAGCAGCGCCGCTTCGTTGAGCAGATTCTCGAGATCCGCGCCGGAAAAGCCCGGCGTGCGCTTGGCCAACGTGTCGAGCGAGATTTCCTTGGACAGCGGCTTGTTCTTCGAGTGCACGGCAAGGATCGCGGCGCGGCCCTTGACGTCGGCGCGGTCGACCACGATCTGACGATCGAAGCGGCCGGGACGAAGCAATGCCGGGTCGAGCACGTCGGGACGGTTCGTCGCGGCGATCAGAATGACGCCGGTGTTTTGATCGAAGCCGTCCATCTCGACGAGCAACTGGTTGAGCGTCTGTTCGCGCTCGTCGTGACCTCCGCCGAGGCCTGCGCCGCGCTGACGGCCGACCGCGTCGATCTCGTCGATGAAGACGATGCAGGGCGCGTTCTTCTTGCCC
>PLTN01000171.1 GCA_003164495.1 Vulcanimicrobiota bacterium | reverse complement strand
TGCCGCGCTTCGCGCTCGTGCTCTTTCCGATGTTCGCACTCTTCGGCTTATGGGGCGCCAAATCGACGGTGAACAACATCATCGTCGCGTTCTCGCTGCCGTTGCTCGGGCTGTTCACCGTCCTCTTCGCAGATTGGTACTGGGTCGCTTGAGCGAAACGACACTCATGGAACGCCTCACGCAAAAGCGCGGGGTGCGCCAGTTCTTGAAGTTTGGGGTCGTCGGTGCGTCGGGGTTCATCGTGAACCTCATCATCTTTACCCTGCTGCAGCGCGTGGTCCCCAACCGCGAAGCGCCCGAGTGGTATAACGCGATCTACTCGGTCGCTTTTCTGTCCGGCGGCGTGTCGAATTACTTTCTCAATCGCGTGTGGACGTTTCGTTCCACCGGCCACGTCGGCCGCGAGGGGCTCTCGTTCATGGCGGTTTCCGTGATGGCACTCATCGTCGGATTGATCGTGTCGGCGGCCCTGGCACCGTTGCCGATTCCGTTCACGGGCCGCACGTTCGGTCACGGGCACATCACCTGGTTCGTCTCGACCGTCGCCGCGATCGTGGTGAACTTCTTCGTCAACAAATATTGGACGTTTCGTTCAGCCGTTTGAGCGAGCGCCGCTGGTGGTGGCTCAGCGTTGCCGCGTTCTGCCTGATCGGCCTCATCCTCCGGCTCAAGGGGCTGCATAACCCGCTCCTCGACCACCCGGGCTGGCGTCAGGGCGATACGGCCGCGATCGCGCGCAACTTCGCCCAGCTCGACTTCAACATTTTCTACCCGCAGACCGAATACAACGGCGCGCCCCCCAACTACGTCGAGCTGGAACTGCAGATCGTGCCGTTCCTGGCCGCCATCGGTTACAAGATCTTCGGGGTGCACGAAGTCTTCGGCCGGCTGCTCGAGATCGCGTTCGGCATCGGCACGATTGCCGTGGTGGGTTTTTTCGCGCGCTGGCTATTCGCGAACCCGCTCGCCGGCGTCGCTGCGATGGCCCTGTATGCGATCTTCCCCGGCAGCATCTACTACTCGCGCACGTTCCAGCCCGACGGCGCGATGGTGTTCTTCCTCGTGGCGGCGCTCTATGCGTGGTCGCGCTGGATGGCGGACGATGATGGCCGTTCCTGGCGTGGCGGCCTCATCGCCGGGGGGTTGCTCGCGCTCGCTTTTTTGGCGAAACAAGTTGCGCTGATCGCGCTGATCCCGGCCGCCGCGATGCTGATCGGGCGCTTCCGCTGGCAAGGCTTGGCCGTGCTCGCCCTCTCGCTCGTCCCGCTCGCGCTCTACGGCCCCTACGTTGCCTCGCACGCGGAGTGGCACTGGGCGAGCGGCATCTTGCGCCTGCACGTCATCCCGTCGTTCATCGGCGCGTTCACCTCGCTGCACGGCTTCGAGCGCAAGGCGATCGACTTCGTGAAAGCCCTGCGCATGCTCGCGACGACCATGCTCGGACCCGCCGGCATCCTATTGCTCATCGCGGGCTTCTGCATTCGCCTGCGCTCGAAAGCCGACGCCGTCCTTTGGGGCTGGCTCGCCGGCGGACTCATCTACACCTATGTCGTGCTGACGGTCGAGCGCGTCGACTACTACCTCTATCCGCTCGTGCCGCTCGGCGCACTCGTCGGCGGAAACCTGATCGCGCGCGCCGTGGAACGGTTCGGAACGACGGCGAACGCGCGCGTCGCGACTGCCGCAGTGCTCGGTGTGATGTGGCTCGCCGCGCTCTACATCGGCCGGCGCGAGATCGCCCCGTACTATGCGTGGAGTTCGAACGTCTACACGCGCTCGCTGGCGTTGAACAAAACGCTCGCCCCGGGCGCGCTGATCGTTATCGGTCACTACGATCCGTCGCTGATGTACTACATTCAGCGCAAAGGCTGGATGGAAGATCCCTATCTGTGGACGCCGTTCGACGAACAGAGCGCGATCCGCAAGGGTGCCCGCTACTTCATCGCGGTCGAACCGAAGCGCTTAGCCCGCAATATCGAACTCTGCCATTGGCTCGAGCGTTTTCCGCTGCTCGATCCGACTGCCAAGTGGCCGGTCTACGAGACCGATCCGGCCAAAGTACTGCCCGGTGCCGAAGCCCACTGGCAAGAATTCCGGCGCGAGGAACGCGACGGGACTTATGACGCTTCGCGCTCGAGCTGTTCGGTCGTCGGGGCAACCAACGGTTCGGCTAAGCGCGCCGACAGTGCCGGGGCATCCGGCAGCGAGCACTCCTCGTCGTAAGGACGCTGCAACGCAACGGCAAGCGAACCGTTGCTCAGCGTTGCGATGCTGCGAATCTCCCAGCCTTGCGAGCCGAGGAGCGCTAGGCTGGGGTCGACGTCACCGTTCACGGCATCCGCCGGGGCGATGGTGTGAAACGTGAACTCGAACCGGCCGCGCATGGTGTGTTGTTCCCATTGCGCGGCCGGACTAACGAATCGCGAGGTTGAAACCAGCGAGAAGTTGTCGACCCACCAGTAACCGGCGAAGTAGAACGCACTCGCCTCAGGGGAGCGGCAGCAACGAGGCCGGCGGCGTAATGGCCGTGTCTGCGTTTTCCGGAACGCCCGAATCGACCAGCTGGCGGTATTGGATCAGGCGGTCCGTGAGGCGCGTGACCTGCGCGCCCAACTCGTAGCTCTGCTGGATCGCATGGGTCAATTCGCTCGAATCGTAGGTGTAGTCGAAGCGGTTGAGCGTCGTAGCGATATCCTGCGCCTGCGTCCGCAGCAGCACGAACGAACGACGCAATCCCGAGCCCGCCTCGCGGTACGAAGGGTAGTTCGACACGACGATGTCGCGCTTGACTTCGGCTTGCTCGATCTGCGCGCGCAGAGCTTCGATCCGCGCGTCGCCCGGCGCGAAGTGATTGGCAACGTCCAGCGCTTTCACGGCGTCGTCGAAACGCGACGCCGTGAAGAGCCCTTGCGCGATGCGCGCCTGCACCCTGACGAGGCCCGAGCGGGCGTGCGAATTCGTCGGGTCAACGCGCAACGCCAATTGATAGGCAATCGACGCGTCTGCCGAATTGCCGTGATCGAGCGCAACGTCGCCCTGATGATTGCGCGTCTGGACGATCCAGGTCGAAATGCTCCCGGCGCAGCCGGTTGTAGCCAACAGGACCGCTGCGATCGCGGATAGGGCAAAACGACGCACGACGAACCTCCTCATCACCGATGGACGAGACGAGCCGCCACGTCGATCACCAACGTCGCGGGATAGAGAAGCAGCTGAGAGAGCAACGTGCCGAGCACCATGGTCACGGTCAACCAGAATACCATTGAGCGGACGTCTTCGATGGTCCGCTTGCCATGTACCGCTGAGTCGACGATATTCGCGGCGGTGGGGTCGACGAACAACGTAAACGCCACGGTACCGATGCCGTTGACGATGCCCGAGAGCAGCGTGGCGGTGCGGGCGAGGGCGGGTTCGCGCACGCTGGCGTAAACGGCTGCGACCACACCGATCGAATAGACCGCGTACAACACCGTGTTCCAAAACAACAACTTCGCCGGGACGCTCGCGAGTTTGTACTGGCTCCAATGCGCCGGGCGCGGGAACCGGAACGAATGGACGACGTCGCTGAGCACGCGCGGATCGAACATTCGCATCAACGCGTTCGGTACCGAATCCAGCCGCTGAAACGAACCGATGCCGCGCACGAAGAGATATTCGAAGGTCGGCAAGAACATCGCGCCCACGAGCGTACCGATCGTGCCGGCGAAGACGATGAGGCGCAGTTGAAACTCGAACTGCGCGACCTGTGGCGCGGCCAGGGTCGCCGATCCGGCATGGATTGCGGCGGTGACGAGGTTGCCGGTGCGATCCGAAATCGTTCCGAGCAGCGGTGCGTAAAACATATTCGCGAGCCGGCTTGCCGTCGCGAAGAGAGAGAACAGCGAGATCGAGATGGCGATCCGCTTGGTCGAAACCCCCGCGATGCGCGCCGCAAACGCACCGACCGCCGCCATTTGCACGAAGCCGTTGAGAATCAGCGCCCCAATGAGTTGCCACGACCACAACGGGATGTCGGGCACGATCAAACCGCGTTGCGGCGGCGCAGCCGAACGGCGTCCGGCGCGAGCGGGCCCAACACGCACAGCCCCCGCTCGGACGCAAAAAGCTCGCGCGCGAGCGCATTCACGTCGGCCGCTTCGACCGCATCGAAACGCTGTTCGACTTCTTCTGCCGAGATCTGCCGGCCGTGCACGATCGCGTTGCGCGCCAGCCGCGACATGCGGCTCGACGTGCTCTCGAGCGACAGCGTCATGTTTCCCTTGAGGTGTTCGCGCGCGCGCGCCACTTCATCGGAGCTGACCCCGCCCTCGACCAGACCGTCGATCTCATCGACGATCACGTCGACGCACTCCTGAACTCGCTCGGGCGAGGTGCCCGCACTCACCCCGAACAGACCGGCAGACCGATAGGACTGCTGGAACGACGAGACGTCATAGGCGAGACCGCGTTCCTCGCGCACTTCCTGGAACAGACGGCTCGACATCCCGCCGCCGAGGATCGTATCGAGGACCGAGAGCGTATAGCGCCGCTCGTCGCGCATCGAGAGGCCCGGCATGCCGAGCATGACGTAGGCCTGTCCGGTATCGTCGTGCGTCACGTTCACGGCCGGCCGGAAGATCGGCCGTTCGGGTTCGGGAGCTTTCGCCGAACCGCTGAACCCGCCGAAGGCCTCGCCCAGGAGCGCGGCCAGCTCGTCATGATCGAGATTCCCCGCCGCTGCGATCAGCACGGTGCCGGGCGCGTAGCGTTCGCCGTGCCAGGCCGCGAGCACATCGCGCTCGATTGCCGAAACGGTGTGCGCGAAACCGATCGTCGGATCGCCCAAATTTGCGCCGCGCCAGAGCGTGCTGGTGAACCTGTCGTTGATGACCTCGTCGGGCGAGTCATCATACATCTTGATCTCTTCGAGCACCACGTCGCGCTCTTTACGCAGCTCTTCGGCGTCGAAGAGCGAGTGCAAGAACATATCCGAGAGCACGTCGACGGCCACCGGGAGATGTTTGTCCATGACGTGGGCATAGAACACGGTGAGTTCTTTGTCGGTCGCTGCGTTGAGGTTGCCGCCGACGGCGTCCATCTCTTCGGCGATCCGGCGCGCACTGCGGCGCGTCGTTCCTTTGAAGAGCATGTGTTCCAGCAAGTGTGAAATGCCGCGCTTCTCGGGCGGCTCTTCCGACGAGCCGACTTCTGCAAAGATGCCGAGCGTTGCCGATCGCACTTGCGGCATCGTCTCGGTCAGGAACCGAACGCCGCCCGGCAGCACGCTCTCGCGAATCACCCGTTCGACCCGCGCACGAGCTCGCTGCGAAACTTCGGATCCCAGAAGACGTTGGCGTTACCGCTGGGCGAGCCCGCCGACGTACGCGGCACGGTCGTCGCGAACACCGTCGCCGATGAGGGCAAGGCGAAGTCGCCGCTCACGATCGCCCCTTTGCCCGCATCTGCCGGAACCGTCACCCACAGGTCGACTTCCGCGATTGCGGGATCGACGGCGAACGCGCCGCTGACGAGCGCATCGATCTCGGCGCGAAACGCCGCGGTGTCGACGCGCCGGTGAAACTTCACGCCCGAGAGCGTCAGTCCGCAGAAGCTCGCGCCGGCGGCGCGCTCGCATCGCACGCGCGTGAGCTGGAGAGCCAGTGGCCGCGCCAAGAGCACGTGCGCGATGCGCAACGCCAACGGGCGATCGCCCCCGGCCGCACGGCCTACGGCCCGATAATCCGTCGCGGCTCCCACCGGCGCGCTCAGCCCGCAGACCAGCGCTGCCAACGCGATGCCGAGTCTAGTAGCTTTGCGCAAAGTAGGCCTGAGCGGTCGCCGGCTCGCCGCACGCGACGCACGTGGCGCTGCGCGCCGGCCGGCGCAGGTTGCGCGAGGTCGCGCTCGTCGCTTCTTTGATCGCCGCCTCACACTCCGGCCGCTCGCACCACGCGATGTCGATCATCCCGGCGCGCTCCTCGAGCAGCCGCAAGAACTCGGCACGATCGCCGGTCGAGACCGTGTGCGATTCCAAGTACGCCTTGGCTTGGGCGAAGAGCGAGGCTTGGATCTCATCGAGCACGGACGGGATCGCCGCCACGATCGCATCGAGCGGCACCGTGCGCTTCTGGCCCTCTTCTTTGAACGCGCGGTCGCGGCGGACCAGCGTAGCGACGCCGCCCTCGAGATCGCGCGCGCCGAGCTCGATGCGCAACGGCACGCCGCGCATGTCCCACTCGTTGAACTTGAAGCCGGGCGACTGCCCCTCGCGATCGTCGAGCTTGACGCGCAAGCCCGCTTTCTTGCACGCCGTGAACAAGCCGCGCGCCGCATCGAGCACCGCCGTTCCGTCACCGCGGACGATCGGCACGATCACAACCTCGATCGGTGCCATCTTCGGCGGAATGCGCAAGCCGCGATCGTCGCCGTGCACCATGATCAGCGCGCCGAGCATGCGCCANNGACATCCCCCACGACGTCGTCCAAGCGAACTGCTGCGTCTGGTCTTCGGCCTGGAACGAGATATCGTAGGCGCGCGAAAAGTTCTGGCCGAGCTCGTGCGAGGTTCCGGCTTGGAGTGCCTTGCCGTCGGGCATCAGCGCTTCGATCGAATACGTGTGGTTGGCCCCGGCGAACCGTTCGCTCGCGCTCTTCTCACCGAGATACACCGGTACGGCCGCGACGTTCTCGGCCACGTCACGGTAGACGTCGAGCATGCGCGCAACTTCTTCCGCCGCTTCTTGCTCGGTCGCGTGCGCCGTGTGGCCTTCTTGCCACAAGAACTCGAGCGTGCGNNTACATCGTCCCGATGATCACTTCGGACGTCGGGCGGATGGCGAGACGCTCGGCGAGCTTTTCGCCGCCGCCTTCGGTGACCCAGGCGACTTCCGGCGCAAAGCCCTCGATGTGCTCGGCTTCACGCACGAGCAGAGACTCCGGGATCAGGAGCGGAAAGTACGCGTTTTCGTGGCCCGTTTCTTTGAAACGCCGATCGAGCTCGGCTTGCAACCGCTCCCACAGACCATAGCCATAGGGTCGCAGGACGAGGCAACCCCGTACGGGCGCCTGCGAGACCAATTCGGCGCGGTAGCAGATGGCCTGGTACCACTCGGAGAGGTCGGCGGCTTTGGGTGGGATATCACGGACGAGTTCGGGCACGACCTAACACGATTCTCAGACTCCGACCCGCGTCCTCTTAGAGTAATGCAGCATGCCGGCGAGAAAGGGCTGCACCGATGGGCGCTCCGCTGCGTATTTCCGCGATCGTTACGCTGCGTGCATCCGAGCCCGTGGAGAGCGAGCCGATCGACGCGCTGCCCCCCGGTATACGCGAATCCGGTGACGGCGAGGTGCTCACCATCCGCCCGCACGGCTTTGCGGCGGAAGCAAATTCCGCGGCACGTTCGGCCGGCGGCGAAATGTTGCTCTTCGTCAACGACGCGAAGCCTGCGTCGGCGCGCTGGCTCGCGCGGCTGACGGGCGCTATGGAACGCGCCGGAACGGGCGCCGTCGGTCCGCGCCTGATCGATGCTGCGGGCACGGAAGAAACCGGACGCCTCTTGCGTCCGGATCGCTTCGGCCCATTCGGGTTCACCGTCGAGCCGATGCGCGGCCTCGGTTCGCGGACCGAATGCGACGCGCTGGCGCCGGCGTGTTTGCTCACACCGCGCGCGCTCTTCCTCGAGCTCGGCGGTTTCACCGAATCGTTCGGTGCCGAGTTCGCGGTACTGGACTATTGCTTTCGCGTGCGCGGTCACGGGCAACGCGTCATGGTCGATGCCGGTGCGACGTTCGAGCGGCTCGCCGTCGACGCATCGTCGACCACCGGCACGACGGACCGCCGCGAGCACGATGC
>PLTN01000023.1:18078-22879 GCA_003164495.1 Vulcanimicrobiota bacterium | reverse complement strand
ATTTGATGTGAGACGCCGATCCAGCCGAACGCGATCGGCGTGTCTTCTTTGCCCAGCGCTTCGGTGAGCGCGCGCATGTTCGGCGCGCCGGTTGCGAGCCAATCGAGACCATAGAATGCGATGAACGCCGGTAGGACGTACGCCTGGTTGACGCCGCTGATCGCAAGCGGCAACAGAAACAGCGAGATCCCACGCAGACCGTAGAACGTGAAGAGCAAATAGCGGCTGGCGTAACGATCGGAGAGCCAGCCGGCCCCGGTCGACCCGAGCATGCTGAACACGCCGATCACGGCGACCAGGCCGGCCGCGTGCACTTGCGAGATGCCGACGTCACCGCAGATCGCCATGAAATGCGTGCCGATGTAGCCGTTGGTCGTCGCGCCGCAAATGAAGAACGTCCCGGCCACGAGCCAGAAGTCGCGCGAGTGCGACGCGCGTCCGAAAACGGCGAAGGTGTTCCGCAACGGGTTGGTGCCGTGACGCAGCCCCGCTTTGTCGACCATCGTCGTCGCGTCTTCGCCGTAGCGCGCGATGCCGATCGTTTCAGGGCGGTCGCGCATCAGGATCGCGACCGGTATCGCGACCAGCAGCGCGATGCCCGCGCACACGAAACCGACGCTGCGCCAACCGTACGTTTGCGCCGTCCAGGCGAGGATCGGCAGAAAGATGAGCTGGCCTGCGGCGGCCGCACCGGTGAGCGCACCGTAAACCAAGCCGCGGCCCTTGGCAAACCAGCGCGTCGAGATGACCGCCGCGAAAACCATCGATATGACGCCGATGCCGAGGCCCACGCCGACGCCCCACGTCAGCGCGAGTTGCGCCGGCGTCATCACGAACGTCGACGCCGTCGTGGAGATTGCCATCAGCGCGAGCGCGATGAGGATCATACGGCGGACACCGAGCCGTTCCATGAACGCGGCGGCAAACGGACCAACCGCACCATAGAGCGTAACGTTGATCGCGATGGCGACCGAGATCGCGGCCACCGACCAGCCCATCGCATGCTCGAGCGGAACGAGCAGCACGCCCGATGCGGAACGGATCCCGGCCACCACGATGAGGACGAGGAACGACACCGCGGCGATGACGATGGGATAGCGGGACGATGCCGGACGAGGGGTCACGAGAAGCGCTTCTCGGCTAGGTCGCGGCGGTCCCTCGACTACGCGCCCTGCGGCGCTCCGCTCGGGATGACATCGGGGTTAGCGCCAGTCGCGTGCGGCTTCTACGGGGCGCACGCCGAAGAGCACCCAGAAGACGTTTGCGAGCATCAGTCCGCCGGTTACGAGAAACACCGAACCGAAACCCAAGCGCGCGGCCAAGAAGCCGCCGAAGAGCGGTCCGATGAACATGCCGCCGAACGATGCGCTATAGCTGAGCCCATACACCATGCCGCGCTTCTCGGCTGGAAACAACCGCCCGATCCAGGCGTTCGCGGTCGGCACGATGCCGCCGAGGAACACGCCCACACCGAAGCGCAGCGCCAAGAACACCCAGATGTTGTGCACGAACGCTTGCGGAATCGTAAACACGCCGGCCCCGACGAGGCACAGCAGCACGATGCGCCGATAGCCGATCTGATCGCTGCGCTTGCCGAGGAACGGCGAGGCGACGAGATCGCCGACGCCGGTCACCGCGAATGCGGCGCCTGCAAACGTGGCGAGGTACGGCGACGCGCCGACCATGTTCTGCACGAAGAGCGGCACGATCGGTGAAAGCGCGACGGCCGTCATCTGCGAGAGCGCCAGCAGCACCAAGAGCGCCGCCAGTTCCGGATGACGCACCATCTCCATGAACTGCTGCCGGCTGGACGGCAGCTTCTCCGTGCCGGTCGCGGGTTTTTTCTGGAAATCTTCCTGCACGAAGAGCGTGGTCACGAGCGCCGCCAGCGCAACGCCTCCCGCCGACCAGAAAAACACCGCGCGATAATTTTGCGTGTAATCGGCGATCGCGCCGCCGATGATCGGGCCGATCATGATCCCCGTCATCTGCGCCGTGGCCATCCAGCCGAGCGCGAAGCCGAGCGACGAGCTGGGCACCTTCGAGGCGACGAGCGCCGTCGCAGCGCTGCTGAAACCGCCGAACGCGCCCATGACGCCGCGCGCGCCGACCAACTGCCACACGTTGCCGGAGAGCCCCATCAGCGCCGTCGCGATCGCACCGCCCACGCTCGAGCGGATCACCATCGCGCGGCGGCCGAACTTATCGGCGAGCGCGCCCCACAGCGGCGCACACAGCGCGGCCGTCAGGAAATTCGCGGAACCGATGATGCCGGCCCATTCCTCGACGTTGGAGAGCGGATGCACCCCGAGCGTCTGAATGAACAGCGGCAAGAACGGTAAGGAAATAGAAAACGCGCCGGCGCTGATGGTCTGAATCGCGACCATCGACCAGAACGTGACCCGCCATGACACTATTCGCCCGTCGTCGCCGCTCCGTGTTCCAACGGGAAAGCCGGCAGCGCCTCGCGCAGCAGCTTGGCATTGTAGGACGCGAAGAGATCGCACAGATCGCGGAACCACGGCGACCAGCGCGCGTACTGACGGTACTGCAGGTTCTCGAAACCGTCGCTGAAGTGCGCTTTGTCGCGTTCGAGATGAAACTCGAGCGACGCGTCCGCCGTGCGGAAGACGTTCATCGGATCCTCTCCGGCTTCGACCTTCTTCATCTCACGCTCGAGCATCTTGCGGTAGAGGATCACGCCGCGGTCGGTCGTGCCGAGCGCCTCGGTCGAACGGTCGGAGATCTTGCCTTGCGAGATCCACGCCATCACGTCTTGCGCGTCGATGTTGTCGTGAATGTTGTCGCCGTTGTCGTCGAGATAGCGCACCTGGAAGTACGGGATCCGTTCGCGCAGCTTGGACGGCACGTCATGGCCGGCGGGCACGTCGTAGGACGTATACCAGTAGTGCATCGTGTTCTCGTCGTCGATCGGCACGCGCATCTGATAGGTCTGCATCTTCCAGAGTTTGCCGCCGCCGCTGCCCACCGCGAGGATGTTCGGGAAGAGCACCGGATGCCCGATTCTCCAATCGTCGGAATCTTCGCTCGCGCCTTCGAGCAGACGGCGCTTGTACAGGCCGAGCTCGAACTCCGCAAAATCGATCTTCAGGTGATGCTTCGAGATCGCGTATTTTACGCCGCGCTGCTCCTCGATGAACTCCTGGTACTTGCCGTGCTGCCATTCCGTGTGCACCGGATCGACCGAGTTCTCCATGATCTGCAGCCAGTTGCACGGAACGTGGCACCAGCCGATCGTGCGGATCGCCTTCGGGTTGTCGAACCCGTCCCAGCGCGGCAAGAGCGGCGCGGGCAGCGGTCCGAGATAGGCAAAGATCATCCCGCCCATCGCTTCGACCGGGTAACCGGGGACGCTCACTTTGTCTTTGAACGTGCTCTCGGCCGGCTCGTTGGGCTGATCGACACAGGCGCCCGCCCCGTTGAACTTCCAGCCGTGATAGGAACAGCGAATGCCCTCGACGTCGGGAATGCCGTTGTAAAACGATGCGTGGCGATGCGGGCAGAACTCGCCGATCAGACCCAGCTTCCCGTTGCGGTCGCGATAGAGCACGAGGTCTTCGCCGAGCAACCGCACGCGCTTGGTGAACGCGGTTTCCAGCTCTTCCGTGGCGCCGATCGGGTGCCAGTAGCGCCGCTGCAGTTCGCCCATGGGCGTCCCCGCTCCAACCCGAGTCAAGCGGTCGTTTTCCTGCACGGTCAGCATGGGCCATGTTTTCGCGTCCCGAGTGAGAATCCCCAGGCTCAGCATGGAGCTTCGACTCGGGATCATCGGTATGGGAGGCGCGGCACGCCAGCTCCTTCCGTCGGTCGACAAAGCCGCGGGGATCCGCCTGACGGCGATTTGTGACCCGCTCCCCGAGGTTCGCGAGCCGATCGCGCAGCGTTACGGCGCACACGCGGTCGCGGATATCGAAGCGCTACTCGCACTCGACGACGTCGACGCGGTCTACGTCGCAACGCCGACCGATCTGCACGCGCAACACGTCATCGCGGCCGCCGAGGCCGGCAAACACGTGCTCTGCGAAAAACCGATGGCCACCTCGCTCGCACAGGCGCAGGCGATGATCGACGCCGCCGATCGCGCCGGCGTCACGTTCAACGTCGGCCATTCACACAGCTACGACGAACCGTACCGGGCGATGCGCGAGCTGGTCGCGAGCGGCGAACTCGGACGCGCGCGGTTGCTCCACAACATCTACTACAGCGATTGGGTCTACCGTCCGCGCCGCCCGGAAGAGCTCGATGAGACGCTCGGCGGCGGCATCACGTTCCGGCAAGGCGCGCATCAGTTCGACATCCTGCGCTTGATCGGCGGCGGCCTCGTGAAGAGCGTGCGCGCGCAAACCTTTGACTGGGATCCGCAGCGCCCGGTGATCGGCGCGCACACCGTGTTCCTCACCTTCGAGGACGGCACGGTCGCAACCGCCATCTACAACGGCTATGGCGCGTTTCTGTCGAGCGAAATCACGTTCGATGCGGGCGAGATCGGCTATCCGCAAACCGAGGCGCCCGGTTCGCGCCGCGCGCAAATGAAGGCAGCGTCGGCAGCAACCGAGGCGACGCTCAAGCGCTCGCGCGCGGCAACGCCGCCCGAAACCGCGCCCGCCCCGAATCAGCCGTTCTTCGGCTGGACGCTCGTGAGCTGCGAAGGCGGCGACATCCGCCAATCCGCCACCGGCCTCTACGTGTACACCGAACGCGGTCGCGAAGAACGCCCGCTGCGGCTCGATCGCACGACGCGCGATCCGGTGATCGAGGAGTTCCTCGACACGATCGCCGG
>PLTN01000023.1:0-18012 GCA_003164495.1 Vulcanimicrobiota bacterium | reverse complement strand
CATCCCGAGCGGAGCGCCGCAGGGCGCGGAGTCGAGGGACAGCGATAACCGTCGTCGCCGAGCGCGGACGCCGTAGGGCGGACGAGTGGTCATGCAACGTTGCCGGCATTGCCCTGGCTGATGAGAAGGATGCTCGCTGTCCCTCGACTGCGCGCCCTGCGGCGCTCCGCTCGGGATGACAACGTGGCAGCAACGCGCTCCATCGGCGCCCCATCCAGCGGGTGATCGACACCGCGGTGAAGTACGGCTCGTTAACTTTCACCGGACTTCCCGGTAGGACAAAACACCAATGATTCGACGCCTTCTCAGTCTCTTCGCCATGACCGCGTTGGTCGCAGCAGCCGTCGTCGCGGCGCGCTTCGGCAGCACGTCGATCGCGTCCGCGGCCGGCGCGCTTGCGCCGGCGTTCACGGCGCAGCAGCTCTCGCAGCCGCCCGTCGACAACTGGATCACCAACGGCGGCACGCTCAGCAACGAGCGCTATTCGCCGCTGAAGCAGATCAACGCATCGAACGTCGCGCAGCTCAAGGGCGTATGGATGACGCAGCTGCCCGGCGCAACGGCTGCGAAGTATTCGGCCGAGGCGCAACCGCTCGAATACAACGGCGTGATCTACATGCCGGTCGGCACCGACGACGTGTACGCGGTCAGTGTCGAGACCGGGAAAGTGCTCTGGCAGTACCAAGCCCATCTCGATCCGACGATCTCGACGGTGTGCTGCGGTTGGGTGAGCCGCGGCGTCGCGCTCGGCGACGGCAAGATCTTCATCGGCCAGCTCGACGGCAAGCTCGTGGCGATCGATCAGGCGACCGGCAACGTCGCGTGGTCGACGCAGGCCGCCGATTGGAAAGCCGGGACGGGGATCACCGCCGCGCCGCTCTACGTCGACGGGCTCGTGATTACCGGCGTCTCGGGCGGTGAGTTCAAGGCGCGCGGCCATCTCATGGCCTTCAACGCAACGACCGGCAAGGAAGTCTGGCGCTTCTACACGGTGCCGAGTCCGGGCCAGCGCGGGTTCGAGACGTGGCCGCAGACGGGCGATGCCTGGAAGGGCGGAGGCGCAGCCGTTTGGCAAACGCCGTCGGCCGATCCGAAGCTCGGCATGCTGTATTTCTCGACCGGCAACGCGAGCCCGGATGACGACGGCGCCATCCGCCCCGGCGCGAACTTGTTCTCCGTCTCGATCGTCGCGCTCGACATCAAGACCGGCAAGTTGCGCTGGTACTATCAGATGGTCCACCACGATCTGTGGGACTACGACGCGCCGAGCCCGACCGTGCTGTTCGATGCGACGATCCATGGCAAACTCGTCCGCGGCATCGGCGAAGCGCCGAAAACGGGCTGGCTCTATCTGCTCGATCGCACCAACGGCAAGCCGATCTTTCCGATAGCGGAGAAACCGGTACCGCAAGAAGCCGATCAGGCGACGTATCCGACGCAGCCGTTCCCCTCGCTGCCGTCGCCGATGGCGATTCAAGTGCCCACGCCCGATCAAGTCGCGGAAATCCAGAAGCGCGCGAACGGCGCGCCGATGGCCATCGCGAAGCAGCTGTACACGCCATATAAGAACACGATGATGGTCACGGCACCGGGGCCGGCGGGCGGCACGAATTGGGCGCCGTCGAGCTACGATCCGGCAACGCACCGCTTCTATGTGTGCGGCCAGAACGGCGTCGCCGGCATGACCGCCGGTGACGGTCCCCCGCCGTCGCCGAACCCCAACGGCGCCCTCGTCCACGACGTCGGCTCGATCTGGACGGTCGGCGGCCCCAATACCGGCTACTTCGATGCGGTCGACGTCACGACCGGGAAGATCGTCTGGAAGCAGCACTTCGCCGACGCGTGCTACTCCGGCTCGGTCGCGACGGCCGGCAATCTCGTCTTCGTCGGCCGCAACGGCGGCGAACTCCAAGCCTACAGCGCGAAGACGGGCACGTTGTTGTGGCATTTCCAAACCGGCGCCGGCGCGAACGACGTCGCAACGGTGTTCCGCCACAATGGCAAAGAGTATCTGGCGTTCTTTGCCGGCGGCAACGCGCTCGGCGCGACGCCGCACGGCGACAACCTCTGGCTCTTCGGATTGGACGGCACGATGGGAGAGGCGCCGCCGCCGGGCGCGGGCACCGGCGTGCAACACGCAGGTGAAGGCACACCGGTGCCGCTCGCGCCGGCGAACGCCGCCAACGGCGCGACGGTGTTCACCGCGAACTGCGCGATCTGTCACGGTGCGAGCGGCACCGGCGGCAACGTCGGTCCGGATCTCTCGTCGCTACCCGACGCGAAAGACATGACGAAGGCCGTGCAGCAGGTGACGAACGGCGGCGGCGGTATGCCGGCGTTCCAAGCCACGCTGACGCCGCAGCAAATCGTCGACGTCTCCGCATACGTCGTGCAAACGATCAATCACGGCAAATAACCATGTGCCCGAGCCGCGGCCCGTACTCGCGGTTGCGGCCGGGCAGTAGCCGGTTAGGGCGGATTTTGCCTAACTGTTCACGCGTTGAGAACGCACGTACTGCGTGATATCTTCAACCGTATGGATGATGCAGAGGACGTTCCCGGCGTCGTCCAGGACGGGGACGTTGAGCGGACTCCAATACCGTTCCTCAAACTCCACGCCATCCGATTGCGGCTTCCGCACATCGTACTTTTGCATCAGCATGCGGTGCGGCTTCTTTTCTTGCAGTACGCGCTGCAGCGAGGAACGCAGGTTGGTCACGCCCGTCGCCGTCGTGTCGGCCGGGTTGTCCGGGAAGACGTCGAAGACGTTTCGCCCCACGATCTCCTCACGCTTCGTCATCGTCGCGCGCAAATACGCATCGGTAGCGTCGACGATCATCAAGTCCGTCGAGAGCAGGAGATAAAGATTTGGCGCCGTCCTGAAAACGGCGCGAAAGTCGACGCCCTGCATGGCTGATCGCCTATTCCTGAGCGAGCCTCGATCTCCCGTCCCTCGATTAAGCGCCCGGATTAGGCCGCGGTGGCAGCGAAGCCAACTGCGAGGCCAACACCGGACCCGCACCGACGGCGGGATTGGTGGCGTGCAGCGCATTTGCGAGATACGACGGGACGAGCGAGAGAAAGAGCGAGAGTCCGGCCCACGAGACAAACGCGACCGGCAGAGCGAAGCGCAGCGCGCCCGCTACGGCCGCCGGCGAATACGGTACGTCGACCGGCTGCGCGGTGGTGGGATCCGTGACGCGCTCGGCGACGAACCGGATCAGCGCGAACAGCGCGATGGCGAGCACCAGGCCCGGAACGTACGAGCCGTTCAAGCCACCGCGGAGATTGAACGCGATCGCGCTGATGGCCGTCGACCCGGGGACCATGCTGACCATGATGAAGGCGGTGATGAACGCGCGCATGTTCGAGGGTGCGCCGGAAGCGGGGACCGTCCATCTTTGGTGTCAAGAAGGCAAGCAAGCGCGCGCGGGGGATTCCAGGGTGCGCTGGGAAGCCGTTTTCTCGCTCCCCCACCGTACGGAGGTCACCCCGTGGCACGCATCAAGCACATCGCGATCCTCGCCAACGACAACGAAGCGCTGGCCGAGTTCTATATGAAAACGTTCGGGATGAAAGCAGTCGGCGGCGGCGACGGCGGCGCGATCTACGTTTCCGACGGCTATATCAACCTCGCGTTGATTTCGGCGCGCGGACGGCCCGAGGGCATCTTCCACTTCGGCTTCGAGGTCGACGATCTCGAAGCGGTCGCGAAAGTCGCGGTCGACGGCGGTGCGAAAGCACCGACGCGCGTTCCGGTGGATGGGCGTTTCAACGAAGCGTTCATCATGGATCCGGTCGGCACGCGGGTCGATCTCTCGGAGGCCGGCTGGAAGACGGCGTGAGCGTGCTGACCCGGCGCGAAGCGGCGCTGGCGCTCGTTTCCGCGGCGCTGGTTTCGCCCGCGCGCGCGCTCGGCGCAACGTCCACGGCCGTTCGTGTCGGTGCGACGCTCTCGCAAAGCGATGCGCCGATTTGTGTTGCGATGGCCAAGGGCTACTTCGCCGAGCAAGGCCTCGACGTGCAGATCTCGCAACTGCAAACGGCCGCGATGATGATGGCGCCGCTCGGCGCGGGTCAACTCGACGTGGCGACCGGCGCGCCGACGGCCGCTCTGTTCAACGCGGTCGGTCACGGCATCGATCTGAAATGCGTGGCCAGCGAAGCGATCTCGGCGCCGGGCTACGGCGTGATCGCGATCCTCGTGCGCAAGGATCTCATCGACAGCGGCCGCGTGAAGTCGTTCAAGGATCTCAAGGGCCTGACATTCGCGGAAGTCGGGCAAGGCACCGCGGCGTTCGTCACGATGAGCGAAGCGTTGCGGCGCGGCGGGCTCACCTACAAAGACGTGCACGAAGTGTACATCGGCTTCCCCGAACAAATCACGGCCTTTGCCAACAAGTCGATCGATGCCGCGTGCACGATCGAGCCGTTCGCGACCAAAGCGATCCAAGGCGGTTATGCCGTGCGGTTCTCCGCCAGCGACGTCTTGATCCCCAACGGCATGAACGGCTGCATCTTCTACAGCGGCAACTTCATCCGCAATTCGCGCGACACCGCGGTGAAGTTCATGGTCGCCTACATCAAGGGCCTGCGCTTCGTCAACGGCGCGCTGAACAGGGGCCGCCTGAATGGGCCCAACGCCGGCGAAGTGATCGATGCCCTCGTCAAATACTCCGCGATCCACGACCCCGCGGTGTTTCGCGAGATCGTGCCGAACGCTGTCGACGTAAACGGCAGCCTCAACCTTTCCAACCTGCGCTTCGACCTCGCCGCATTCCACGGCGCCGGCTACATCGACAATGACACGACGGTCGAACAAGTCGTCGATACGTCGTTCAGCGACGCAGCCTTGAAGATCCTCGGACCCTACCGCGCTCACTCCTGATCGGAAGCAAGAACAACCATGCGTATCATCTCCTATCTCGACGGCGGAACGCCGAGCCTCGGCGTACTCACCAGCGACACCACGTTTGCCGCCGTCCACGAACTCGATTCGAAGTTGCCGCGCACGCTCGACGCGCTGCTGGCGAAGAAAAAGGGGCTCGCGAAGCTCGCGGACGCGGCAAAGGGCGCGACGGGGAAACACAAGCTGGCCGACGCGAAACTCGCGATGCTCTTACAGCAGCCGCACGCCTTCTGGGCGCTGGCGCTGAATTTCAAGACGCACATTCAGGAAACCGGCCTCACGACTTCGGACGTGCATCCGCAGATCTTTTTGCGCGTGCCGTGGTCGTTCGTTCCGCCGAACGCGCCGCTGGTCGCGCCGCCGCCCGACGTTGCCCGCGCGTTCGACTACGAAGGCGAACTCGCCGTCGTCATCGGTAAGAGCGGACGGCACATCCCGATCGAGCGCGCACTCGAGCACGTCGCCGGCTACTGCGCGTGCAATGAGGGCTCGGTGCGCGAATTCCAGCGCCACAACCGGCAGTTCGGCCTGGGCAAGAACTTCGAGCACTCGGGTTCCTACGGTCCGTGGCTGATGACGGCCGATGAGTTCGGCGATCCGGCGACGCATAGCCTCATCACGCGCCTCAACGGCGTCGTCCGCCAACAGGCGCCGCTCGACGACATGCTCTTCTCGGTGGCGCAGGTGATCAACTATTTGTCGGTCGGCTACACGCTGCAGCCGGGCGACGTGATCGCGATGGGCACGAGCGGCGCGCTGCCGCCGGCCCCCGACGACGCGGCCGGCAACGATTTGTCGGCGCAAGTGCGCAAGAACCCGATTCCGGGCACCGTGCACATGAAGGCCGGTGATACGGTGGAAGTCGAGATCACCGGACTCGGCGTGCTGCGCAATCCGATCGTGGCCGATCTGCCCAACGAATACCGCCACTAGCATGAGCATCGGACGGCTCTTCGGCGTCAACATCGTCGTCGACGTGTCGTGGCTGTTCATCTTCGCGATCGTCTCGTGGGCGCTGGGCAGCTCGAGCGGACCGTTCCATGCCATCGCCGTAACGGCCGGCGTGCGCGCGGTCCTCGCGATCCTCACGGCGCTGCTCTTCTTCGCCAGCGTCCTGCTGCACGAGCTCGCGCACTCGCTGGTCGCGCGTTCGCAAGGCATTCCGGTCAAAGAAATCCGGCTGTTCATCTTCGGCGGCGCGTCGAACCTCACCGAGGAACCGAAGGCGCCGCTGCAGGCGGCGTGGCTCGCATTCGCCGGGCCGTTGATGAGCCTCGTGCTCGCGCTGGTCTGCGCCTTCGCCGCAACCGCCATCGGCATGACCGAACCGGCCGGCATCGTGTTCGCGTATCTGGCGACCGCGAACCTGATCGTCGGCATATTCAATCTGCTGCCGGCGTTCCCGATGGACGGCGGGCGCGTGCTGCAAGCGCTGCTCTGGGCGATCACGCACGACCGCATGCGCGCCACGCGCATCGCGGGCCGCGTAGGCATCATCTTCGCGTGGGCAACGATCGCGTACGGCATCACCGACGTGCTCGTCCAGGGCTTCGGCGGCGGATTGTGGTTCACGTTCATCGGCTGGTTCCTGCTGCTCTCGGCGCAAGGCGAGGAACGGCAAGCGCGGCTGCAGGTCGCGTTGCGCGGTCACTCCGCGATGCAGCTCGCGGTTCCGGCCGCCGCAACGCTTTCCGCCGATACACATGCCGACACCGCGCTCAAGCTGATGCTGAGCAAGGGCGTCCGCGCCTTACCGGTCGTGCTCGGCGAGCGCTTCGTCGGGCTCGTGACGCTCGGCGACTTCACCCATGCCGACAGCTCGGCGCTCGAAAACACCTACGTCACCGCGCTGATGAAACGCGAGCACGACGTCACGACGATCGCACCGAACGCCGACGCTTCGGAGGCGCTGGCGATCATGGGCAAAACGGGCTTCCACCAATTGCCGGTCGTCGACGTCGATGGTTTGTTTCTCGGGTTCGTCACGCGCGAAGGCGTGATCGACTGGCTGACCCATCACCGCGAACCGCAGGTACAAGCAGCGTTACGCCAACCGTGAAGGCGGCGCTGCGCTGGTACCTGCCGATCGTCATCGTTGCGGCAACGCTGAACCTCCGTCCGGCGCTGCTGACGCTCGGCCTCGTGCTGCCGGCGGTGCAGCATTCGCTCGCGCTTTCGCCGTTCGGTGCCGGCGCGCTCACCGCGCTGCCGATCTTCGCGCTCGGCCTCGCGTCGGCGAGCGCGGTGCCGGTCGGCCGGCGTCTGGGGTGGAGCGGCGGCCTGATCTTCGCGCTGCTGCTCGTCGGCGCGGGAACGCTTTTGCGCAGCGTCGGCACCGACGTGACGCTCTACGCGGGCGCGCTCGTCCTCGGCATCGGCATTGGCCTGGGCAACGTGTACGTGCCGACGCTCGTGAAGGCACGGCTGTCATCGCGCATCGGCCTCGCGATGGGAATGTACACGATGATGCTGACGACCGGCGCGCTGATCAGCGTGTCGCTCACGCCGGCGATCTTCGCGCACTTCGGTGATTGGCGTCCGACGCTGGCGGTGTGGGCCATTCCGGCGTTCGCCGCCGCGCTGGTCGCGCTGCCCCCGCTGGTCGACAACCTGCGCCCGCAAGAGCACATTCCCGGCATGGGACTCTGGCGTAACGGCTTGGCCTGGTCGGTTTCGGCGTACATGGGCCTGCAATCGGCGATGTTTTACGCGATCGCGTTGTGGATGGGCGCCCTGATCGGCGCGCGCGGTCAGTCGATGTCCGCGGTCGCAACGGACCTCACGGTCTTCTACTTCACGCAGTTCTTGGCGGCGTTCCTCATGCCCGTGCTGCTGACCAAATCGCGGCGGCAAGACCTCCTCGCCGCCGTCGTCGCGCTTTGGAACGGGATCGTCATCGTCTGCATCTTCTACGGTCCGCCGGCCACGATCCTGACGTTCTGCGGGCTGCTGGGCGTCGGGACCGGCGCGATGTTCGGCATCGCCCTAACGTTCCAAGTGATCCGCGCGCGCTCGACCGACAACGCCGCGCGTCTCTCGTCGATGGCGCAGTGCGCCGGTTACCTGATCGCGTCGGTGGGGCCGCTCGTCCTGGGCTTGGTCAACCACTCGGCCGATGCACGTCTCGCATCGACGATCTGGCTCCTCGTGCTGGCCGCCGCAACGATGATCGCCGGCATGCTCGCCGGTCGCCCGCGCTTCGTGGACCCGACCGAGGGGAACTGATCCTCGTTCTCCAACGCGGATGGTGATATGGCAAAACTGAAGCTCACCTGCGCCCTCTCCGCGAATCCGCGCACGAAGGGCATTGCCGAGGGGCAGTTCGCGGCCGAGGGCATCGAACTCGAGGTGACGACGCTCCATCCGTCCGAGATGTTCTTCCGGCAGCTCAAGTACGCCGAGTTCGACGTCTCGGAGATGTCGAACTCGTCGCTGTCGATCATGACCGCGCAGGGTCCGACGCAGTGGGTCGGCATCCCCGTCTTCACCTCGCGCCAATTCTTCCACACGAACCTCATGATCCGCACGGATCGCGGCATCGAGAAGCCGCAAGATCTCGCCGGCAAGCGCATCGGCGTCGCGGAGTTCCAGCAGACCGCAGCGGTCTGGACGCGAGCGGCGCTGCGTTCGGAGTTCGGCGTCGATCCGCGCAGCCTGCACTGGTACATGGAACGCAACCCCGATCAGAGCCACGGCGGCGCGACCGGCTTCGTCCCGCCGGAAGGCATCGATTTGCAGTACATCCCGAAGACCAAAGACATCGGCCAGATGCTCATCGACGGCGAACTCGACGCCGGACGCTGGATCAACGCGCACAACCTCATCGACCGCAGCCACGCCGACCCGCTCTCGAGCCCGAACGTGCGCTACCTCTTCGATCCGCCCGAGGTCGAGGCCAAGCGCTACTACGAGAAGACGAACATCTACCCGATCAACCACTGCGTGGTCGTGCGCCGCTCGATCGTCGAGAAGTATCCGTGGGTGATCCTCAACCTCTACAGCATGTTCCAGGAAGTGAAAGCTCGCAACGCGCGCTCGCTCGACGCGACGCTCGAACCGTACTACGAGGCCGGACTGATCGATGCCGCCGAGAAGGCAACGCTGCACAAAGACATCATGCCCTACGGCATCAAGGCAAACCGTCACGTGCTCGAGACGATCACCCAAACGAACCTCGACGACGGCTTGGTGAAGCGCAAAGTCGGCCTCGAAGAGATGTTCTCACCGAACACGCTCGACCTGTAACGCCCAACCCTACCGGCACGGCATCCGTTAATCGAGCCCGGACACGAAGGCAAACCCTTTTTGTGTCAGGGACGCTTCACTTGGATGACATCGTTTGCGTGCGCAGCCGATGGCCGTAGGGCCGAGGTGTGTATCTCCCTACAATAACATCTCCCAACCTAATCAAACGGCCGAAGCCGCGCACGCTAGTCGAGCCCGTCGAGCGCGCCCATCTTGCGCGCCGTTTCCTCCCAGTAGTGATACGACTTGCGATTGCCGTGCGGTCCGCCTTGCTCGCTGCGCATCACCTTCAGCTCTTCGCCGGCGAAATAGGTGGGCGTGCCGATCTGCAGCGCCTGATGCTGGGCGTGCGCGTTCTCTTCCGCGTTGATCATGCGCACGACGGCTTCTTCCGCCGAACCGCCGATCACGATGGTGCCGTGCTGACGCAGCACGACGATAAGTTCCGCGCCCATCGCATCGGCCATACCCTTGCCGCGCGTTTCCGTGTTGATCAGCACGGCCGAATCGAAGAGCGGCGCGCCCGCTTCGGGAATGAAGCCGCCGGCCGGCGTGAGCGGCCGCAGCTTCTGTCCAATGGCCGAGAGCGCGAAAATGAACGGCGGGTGCGAATGCACGATGCCGCCGACCTCGGGACGACGCCGGTAGATCTCGCGATGGATGTGCCACTCGCTCGGCGGCTCGATNNGCGGTCAGCGACGAGCGGCTCGCATGCCGGTTGTTGATCCAGAAAACGTTCGGATCGTTCTCGTCGCGCTGGCTGACGTGGCCGTTGCGATCCATTACTAAGGCGGCGTTGCAAATACGCACCGCACGGGCAATGAGGTCGCCGTATTTGGTCGAGGCCGGATCGAGTGTTTGCGTCATGAAGCGGAGGCTTCTGTGCCTACTTTCGGCCCCCTGGTTTGCTCGCGGCGACGAACGATTGCGTGCCCGGATTCCAGGTGGAAATCATGTCGGCATCTTGGCCGACACCGCGCTGCGCGTATTTGCTATAGTCATAGACGCCGCTGACGCCGGGATACGCCCGCTGACGTTCGATGAAGTCGTGGACCTGATCGGCCGTCGGGTTGCCGTTGTAATGCCGGAACGCATCGACGTAGATCATCGCCATGTCCCAGATGCCGCCGTAACCGCCGTCGGTTTGCACGCCGGCGGTGTTGAACGCCTTGAAGTAGATCGCTTGCATCTTCGCGATCGGCGGCGGCACCACGGCGCCCGTCGCCATATCGAGCATGCTCTCGAAGTAGATCGCTTTGGGCAGGATGTGCGCGTACTGCTTCATCTGGTCGGCGGTTTGATTGCCGGCGCCGGTGAGGATCGGAACGTCGAGCCCGCCGTCGGTTGCGCTGCGCAAAACCGTGCCGAACGGCGTACCGACGGCCCACGAGATCAACGCCTGCGGATTCGCCGCTTTGATCTGCGAAATCTGGGCGGCCACGCTGACGTCGAGCGGCGCGAAGTGCGCGTGCGCGACAACCTGGAGCGAATGGTTTTCCGGCAGCGCCAGCGCCATCTCGAGCGACTTGTCGACCGCCTGGCCGCTCGCATCGGTCGAGTTGAGTATCGCGATGCGCGTCATGCCCTGCTCGCGAATGAAGCGCAGCAGCACGGCCGCCCCGTCTTCGCCCGTCGGGCCGTTGGAGAACATGTAGCTGCCCGGATCGGGCCGGATCGACGGCGAGATGCAGTACGCGACCGGACCGCTCTTGGCGATGATCGGCAGCATGGCCGAACACGTTGCGGTGAGCGAGGGGCCAAGCATCGCCGGAATTTTCTTGGCTGCCAATTGCGTCGCGAGCTCGACCGCGGTCTGCGGGTTCGACCCGTCGTCGAACACCTTGAACGTGAGCGGGCGTCCCGCAATGCCGCCGGTGCTGTTCACGAGCGTTTCGATGATCGTGAGCGTTTTCGCCGCCGACGTGGCGAAGAACGCGCCGGCGCCGGTCATCGAGAGCATCGCATCGATCTCGACCGGCGGTCCTTCGGTCGCGCGCGACGCAGCCGGCGCGAGCAGCAGCACCAGTGCCGCAAGAGCGGTGAGCGCGCGCCTCATACCGGGCTCGGGCTCCGCCAGAAGCCGACCGTTTCGCTCTCCTTCGGGACGAATGCCGCGCGCACGACCATCTCGGCTAACGGATCGGCACCGGTAACGCGCTCGATCATCAGCGGCTCCTCGCCTCCCTGGACAGCCGCGATCGCTTCGAGCAGCTGGCGCCGCATCGTGATCACGCCGCGGTCGGTCGTCGCCAAGTGCTCGAGCGAGCGGTCGCAGATCGCGCCCTGGCTCTCGGTCGCGAACTTGTCGTGGTCTTGGAAGCGCATTCCCATCCCGATGAACGTGTCGCCGCGGCGCATATCGTCGCGGTCTTGGCCGTAGCGATTCCTCTGGTTGCGGCGTGGGATATACCGCTCGTCTCCCTGCGTGTTGCATTCGCGCGCACAGTAGTCCCGGTCGATCGGCCCGGCATAGCGGTGCACGATCACGTACTTCCAATGGTGCGTGTCGTCGATCGGAACGTGCCAGTGGTGCTGGCAGCCGTCGTTCTCGTCGCGCGGCTGCACGGCGGGGTCGATGCGCGGGGTGCCGACAAACGCGGAAAGGTTGGGCATGATGAAGTTCGTCACGCGAACCATGTCCGTGAGCTCGTCGACGTGACGGCGCGCATAGGTACGAAAGCCGAACGGCGATTCTTCGATCGTGATCGTGGGCGCAACGTCGTTGTAGATCACGTTCACGGCGCGATCGTTCGCCCGCCGTGGAGACTTGAGACGGTGGAGAAACGAGACGTGTTGCGGGTCGATGTTGCCCTCGTTCCCCTGCAGATAGTTACACTCGTGCAGCACTTTGGTGGCGTACGAGTGCTCGGCGGGCGCGCGCAAGAACGGCAGCCCCGGCAGCGGCGGCGGCTCACCCGGACCCATGTAGGTGAGGATAACGCCGCCCGCTTCGACGCACGGATAGGCCGTGTGGCGCACGCGGCTCGCGTACGTGCTGTCAGCGGGCTCGCCGGGCTGTTCGAGACAACGGCCGTCTTTCGCAAAGAGCCAGCCGTGATAGACGCAGCGCAAACCGCCGTCCTCGACGCGGCCGTAGCTCAAATCCGTTTGTCGGTGCGGACAGCGCAAGCCCATTAGCGCGGGCGCGCCCGCTTCATCGCGGAACAGCACCAAGTCTTCGGAGAGAATGCGCACCGGAATCGGATCGCCGTGACCGGAGAGTTCTTCGGAGAGCGCAACGGGCTGCCAATACCGTCGCATCATCGCGCCGCCGGGCGTTCCGGGTCCGGTTCGCGTGACGAGTTCGTTCTGCTCGGCGGTCAGCATCGCTTACCTCCCGGCCGGTGCGCGGGCCGGCAGTTTCAGCCGCGGGAACGCGCGCAGCGCATTATTCGTGAAGATCGCGATCTTGTCGTCGTCGGTGAGGAAGTCGAAGCCGTCGATCATCTTCACGAGATCGTCGGCCGGTGCGTTCGTCTGCGGGTTGATTTGATGCGAACCCGCGCCCGGCGACTCCGTGCCGAGCAGCATCCGGTCCACGCCGCGCTGACGAATCGCGGTCTGCACGAAGTACGGATCATACGCGCAGCTATCGAAAAACAGATTGTCAACCAGGCTCGAGGCGACCGGCTTGCTGCTGCCCGCGTAGCTCCACGTCACCGGAATGCCGACCTGGCCGCCCGACTTTTCGCCGCTGTCGCGCACGAGGTTGTTCTCGCCGCGGGCGTAGGCCACGTAGTCGACCGGTTTGTTGGTGCTGAGCAGACGGTTCAGCGCACCGCCGCAGTGACAGACGACCACGCGCAGACGCGGAAAGCGCGCAAAGACGTCGTTCTGTTCGAGCAACTGCGTGGCGAGCGTCTCTTCCACCAGGTTGCTGAACTGATACGAGCGCGCGACCGACTCGAGCCGCGGGTCGCGGCTTCCACACGGATGCACGACCAGCGTGGCGTCGAGTTCTTCGGCCTTCGCGTAGAGCGGGAACCAGTACGGCTTGTCCATGCCGGGGGTCTTGCCGTCGCCGGCCGGGTCGGGGTTGACGATCGCGCCCACAAAGCCGAGCTCGTTGATCGCGCGCTCGAGTTCGGGAATGCAGTTGGACGTGTCGGTCTCGGAGTTTTGCGGCAACCCGGCCACGCCGATGAAGCGGTCGGGAGCGATCCGCATCTGCTGCGCGATCAGATCGTTGACGGTGCGCGTCCAGGGTTCGACCAGAAACGGGCGCTCCCAGTGCATCATCGCCACCGGTCGCGGCGAGAGCAGCTGCACGTCGATATCGTGCGAATCGAGCATCCGCAGATGGCGGTCCATCGCGGGTTTCACCGCTTCATCCGAAAGGTCGAATTTGCTCGGCCGATTGCGCAACGCGATCAGGTTATAGGCGTACGCGCGCACTTGCGGCGGCGACGAGAGGTGCCCGTGAACGTCGATGACGAGCTGATCGCGGAACATGTTACGGTATGTCCTTCCATGAAGATTGCAGCAGCGTGTCGATCACGCGGGCGTAGTCGGCGTCGCCGATCGTGACGCGCTTGATCAAACGGCGATACCAGGCAAAGCCGTAGAACAGGTCGGCCAGCGCTTCAACGTCGATGTCGGGGCGCAGTTCACCACGATCGCGCGCGCGGCGGATCACGGTCTCGGCCTGCTCCCGGCGCGATCCGAGATACGCATCGACGACCTCGGCGAGCTTCTCGTCGTACTGCGCCTCCACAACGAGCGACTGCAAGAACGGTGCTCCGGGGCGTTGGCGGATCGCGAAGCGGTGGGCCAGCACGGTCAGATCCTCGCGCACGCTGCCCGTATCGGGAATGCCCCCGGCCTCGCTTTCGCCGCGCTGGGCCAGCACGGCGGCCACGAGGTCGATCTTGGAGGTCCAGCGGCGGTAGATCGTCTGGCGCGTGACCCGCGCCCGCTGGGCGACCCGCTCGATGCTCAGGCCGCTGTAGCCGGCCTCGACGAGCAAGGCCTCGCTCGCGGCCAGGATCGCCCGGCCCGTCTCGACGCTGAGCGGCCGGCCGGGTTTGGCGGGGCCGGCGGGGACCGGTTTCAATACAGACACCGCCTGTATCGTATATAGCGGGGCAACAATCTTCCTGCATTGAAACCGGGCTGCTCATGGCTCACATCTCCACCGTCGTCTGCACCTCGCACAGCCCGTGGCTCTTTGCCGGGCCCGACGACTGGATCAGCCAGGGCGCCGAGCGCTACGCCGACGGCAAGCAAAAGCCCAAGGTTCCGACCGACTCGCCCGAGGTGACGGCGGAGAAACACGCGCGCTGCATGCGCGCGTTCGAGGTGCTGCGCAAGCACGTCGCCGCGAAACGGCCCGACGTGCTGATCATCTTCGGCGACGATCAAACCGAGCAGTTCGACTTCAAGAACTTGCCGGCGTTCAACGTGTTTCTCGGCGCGCAATTCGAAGGCTGGAAGATCTCGCATTACCTCGGGATGCCCAAGCACGGCAAGCAGCGCGAGGCGCGCCCGAAGACCGCCGAAAACTGGACCGCGATCGACGGTCATCCCGAACTCGCGAAAGCGCTGACCGTCGGCCTGATGGACCGCGGCTTCGACGTTTCCTATTCGCTCGAGATGAACGATCCCGAAGAGGGCATGGGGCACGCGATCATGCGCGCCGCCACCGTGCTCACTCCCGCATACGACATCCCGGTCATTCCGTTTCTGGTGAACTGCTGCTACGGTCCGGCGCCGCGCGGCAAGCGCTGCTACGAACTCGGCCGCGCGCTCCGCGAGGCGATCGAGGCGATGCCGCTCGACCTCAGCGTGGCCGTCGTCGGCTCGGGCGGCTTGTGGCACATGCTGCGCGCACCCGAGCCGATTCTCGACGAAGCGTTCGACGGCGCCGTTCTCGACGGCGTGCGCAGCGGCAACGCGCGCGCGATCGCCGCGATGCTCGACGGCTACGCGCAACCGGTGGATCCGGCCGATCCCGGCGCCGTGCGGTACGCGAGCAACGGCAGCGGCATGGTGCTCGGCATCGGACACGGGTCGGGCGAAGTGCGCAATTGGATCACGGCCGCCGCGGTTGCCGACGGCAAGCCGGGCACGGTGGTGGATTACGTGCCGATCTACGCGTCACCGATCGGCGTCGCGTTCGCATACTGGGATCAGGTGTAGACGCCCCCGTGATCGTCACGCGCCGGACCGCGCTTGCAACCGCTGCCGCCGCGCTTGCGGCCGGTCCGCGTGCGGTCAGCGCGCAGCTCACGCCGTTGCGCCTCGGTTTGACGCGCAGTGACGCGCAACTTGCGGTCGAGTGCGGCGTCGAGATGGGGATCTTCCATGATACGGGGCTCGACGTCGACGTGCAGACGCTCGGAAACGGTGGCCTCGTGATGTCGGGAGTGATTGCGGGCGCGCTCGATGTGGGGATCTGCGACGACATTCAGCTCGGAAACGCGGCGCTGCACGGCATTCTCATCGCCGGATTCGCCGGTGGCGCCGTGTTCACGGTCGACGCGCCGACGCTAACGCTCGTGAGCCTCAAGAGCGGGACGATTCGGAACGCCAAGGATCTCAACGGTCAGACCGTCGCCGTCGTACAGTTGCAATCTCAGAGTTCCGTCGCAACGACGGAATGGCTGCGCATGCATGGCGCAGATATCGCACAGGTTAAGCTGTACGAGATGCCGCTGGCCCAAATGATGCCCGCGTTGAGCCGCGGGCTCGTTGCGGCAGCGTTTCTCGGCGAGCCGTATCTGAGCGCCGCAAAGAGCGACCTCTACACGCTGGGCGCCCCGTTTGAGGCGATCGCCAAGACCTTCTACATCAACACGTACTTCGCAACCCGCAGCTGGCTCACAGCGAACCGCGATACGGCGCGCCGTCTGGCCGGCGCTCTCTACGCAGCCGCACGCTGGACCAACGCGCATCGGCAAGAAAGCGCCGCTATCGAAGCCCGCTGGATGAAGATCGACCCCGAACTGCTAAGCACGATGGCACGCAATACGTTTGCAACGACGTTCGAAGCGCGGCTCTACCAGCCCGTCCTCGACATCGCGGCGCGCTACCATCTCCTCACCAGCCGCGTTCCGGCTGCCGATGTGATGGTCACGGTCTAGGAGGCCTCGCCCATGAATCGCGCGCAGTTTGTCGCCGTCGCCGGCACCGCCCTTGCGCTGGGCCCACGTGTCGCGCGAGCCGCCGGTCCGACGATTCGGGTGAGCGCCGGTGCCGTCGAAGAGTTCGCGCAGCCGTTTTTCGCCGTGCAAAAGGGCTTCTTCCGCGATGCGGGCTTGAACGTCGAGCTGACCGTGATTCCGGGCGGCGGCTTGACGACGCAGGCCGTCGTCGGCGGCGCGATCGATGCCGGCATTACGAACAGCGGCTCGATGTCGTCCGCGCACGTGCGCGGTCTGCCGGTCTACTGGCTCTGCCCGGGCGGCATCTACAGCCCGGCGTCGCCGATCGCGCACGTCGTCGTCGGGAAGAACTCAGCGATCGCCGATGCCGCGGGTCTGAGCGGCAAGACGATCGGCGTGTCGACGCTCAACGACATGGTGCAGGCCATCGCGATGCTGTGGATCGACAAACACGGCGGCGATTCGCACTCGGCCAAGTGGTTCGAGATCAAGACGCCCGAGATGGGCGCGGCGATCGCGGCCGGACGGATCGATGCCGCGATCATGGTCGAACCCGCGTATACCGCCGCGAAAGACACGGTGAAGGTGATCGGGCTGCCCTACGAGGCGTTGAACAACGGCAAACCGTTTCAGACCGCGGGGCTCATCGGCAATAAGGCTTGGGTCGATGCGAATCCGGATCTGGCACGCCGCCTCGTGCAAGTGATTCTGCACACCGCCGATTGGGCCAACAAGAATCCCGCCGAGGAAGTCGCGCTGCTCTCGCAGCTCACCAAAGTCGATCCGGCCGCGATCAACTCCTATCCGCGCATCCCCTACGCAACAAAATACGATCCCGGACTCATTCAGCCCGTGATCGATGTGATGGCGAAGTACGGCTTCATTCCGAAGGCCTTCCCCGCAGCAGAACTACGGGCACCCGGAGTCTAGACGCTCCGCGCGCTAAGTGTCACCCTGAGCTTGTCGAAGGGCCGCCTCAATCGTCGTCGCTGAGTGGCGGTCCCTCGACAAGCTCGGGATGACATGGGGGCTCAGTTAACCGTGGTTTTTGTCGTCTTGCGCCGGCCGTGCGGGCCCTGCGGCACGCGGTGCCGCCGGGGCGGCATGCATCGCGGGAGCCGCACGCTGCATCTGCGGAGCCGAGCGCTGCATCTGCGGAGCCGAGCGCTGCATCGCCGGAGCATATGCATGCTGGGCCGGCGCTGCGTAGTGCTGCACGGGTGCGGCACGTTGGACCGGAGCCGCATACGAATGCTGCACTGGAGCCGCATAGTGCTGCACAGGTGCGGCGTGTTGCATCGAAGCTGCATATGCGTGATGTGCCGGGGCGACGTAGCTATGCTGTACCGGGGCAGCGTGTTGCGCGTATGCATGCTGCACGGGGGCAGCGGCGTGTTGCGGCGCGTAGGCGTGCTGCACTGGTGCGGCGCGATGTTCTTGCATCGCGGTCGCGTGCTGCGGAGCAGTTCCATGTTGCGCTTCGGGACGACCCGCCGTCATCGGGCGAGCTGCGCTCATTGGGCGCGCCGCATTCATCGGGCGGGACGCCGTCATGGGACGCGAGTACGGACGTACCATGGCGGCCGTTGCCGGGCGCCCGTGATTCACGGCCGAGAAGTTCGCGCGATTCGTTGCAGCAAAGCGTGCGTGCTGCATCTGCACGTTGGTCGGACCGGACGCACGATGGTCGCGGACGGCGAGCTGGTTCGCACTCGGACGCGCGGAGACACCGCCGCGTCCGCCGTTATAGCTCAC
>PLTN01000062.1:3911-10193 GCA_003164495.1 Vulcanimicrobiota bacterium | reverse complement strand
GCGTAGAGTTCGAGCATCGTGAACTCGGGGTTGTGCGTGGTGTCGATGCCCTCGTTGCGGAAGATCCGGCCGATCTCGTAGACGCGTTCGAGGCCGCCGACGATCAAGCGCTTGAGGTTGAGCTCGGTCGCGATGCGCAGCGTCATCTCGATGTCGAGCGCGTTGACGTGCGTGATGAACGGTCGCGCTGCGGCACCGCCGGCGATGTTGAGCAGCGTCGGCGTCTCGCACTCGTAGAAGCCCTGCGCGTCGATGAAACGGCGCATCGCGGCGATGATCTTGCTGCGCTGCATGAAGACGTCGCGCACGTGCGGGTTGACGATCAGGTCGACGTAACGCTGGCGGTAACGCTTCTCGATGTCGACGAGACCGTGCCACTTGTCCGGCAGCGGGGCGAGCCCTTTGCTCAGCACCTCGAACGACTGCACGTGCAGCGCGAGGTCGCCCATCTTCGTGCGGAACACGAACCCGCGCGCGCCGATGAAGTCGCCGCGATCGAGCGCTTTGAGCAACGTGAACGCGTCGCCGAGTTCTTTCTTCGCGAAATAGAGCTGAAAGCGTCCGGTGCGGTCGGAGACGTCGGCGAACGGCCCGCGCAGCGACATCACGCGACCGGCGATTTGCCAGATGTCCGCTTCGGCGTGCTCTTCGGGTCCGAGCTTTCCATATTTTTCCGCGAGGTCGCCGGCGTGTGCCGTGACGTCGTAACGCGTTGCGGCGAATGGGTCGACACCGCGTGAACGAAGGGCGGCCAGGTTTGCACGCCTGGCCGCTATCAGTTCCGCTTCGCGTTTCCCGTGCTCGCCGGGATCGGTCGAATCGTCTACGATGCTTTTTTCGCCACTTTCTTCGTTGCTTTGTTGATCGCTTCGATCTTGTATTTCATCGAGCCGCGGGGCGTCGTCACGTCGACGGTCTCGCCGTTCTTGTGACCCATCAGCGCGGCACCGACCGGCGATTCGTTCGAGAGGCGAGCGTTCTTCGGATCGGCTTCGGCCGAACCGACGATCGTGAACTCGTGCGAGCGGCCAGAGACCAGCTCTTTCACCTTGATCGTCGCACCGAGGTGGACGGCGTCGGCGACGAAGTCGCTCTGGTCGATGATGCGGGCGTTACGGATCATCGACTCGAGTTTGAGGACGCGGCCTTCGACGAAGGCTTGTTCCTGCTTTGCGTCCTCGTACTCGGCGTTTTCCGAGATGTCGCCGAACTCTTTGGCTTGGCGGATGCGCTCGTTGACTTCCCGGCGGTGGACGGTCTTGAGCTCGTCGAGCTCGTCTTCAAGCTTCTTGAGTCCGTCGCGCGTCAAAATGATTTCTTTGTCGTTCAAAACCGACTCCTGGGACTATGCGCCCGAGCGCAACAAAACGCTGCGACTCTTAAGGAAATATCGACCGCGGCAGTTCAAACCTGAGGAGCGGAGGACCTTCCCCTATGTCACCCGGAGCTGATCGAAGGGCTGCGCCAAAGGGCGAACGGGAGCCCCAGGATGGCCGTCACCAACAGGAACAGTTGGGTCGGCCGGTCGCCTTCTACCACCGACACGGTAAGCACGCCCATGAGCGCCAGCGTGGCAAGCGCAGGCAGCACCACGCCGTCAAACCAGGCCATCCGCGCCATGGCAAAGATCCGGACCGCCGCGGCCGCGCTGAGCAAGAACAGCACTCCCAGAAACACCGTCGTGCCGCTCAGAATGAAGTCGAACGCCGCGCGAACGCTCGGAAAGAACGCGCACGCGACCAATCCGGCGACACCCACCGCGGTCAGCAAGCCGACCGCGAACGCCGGCTGCGCGCGCAGGTCGAGCGTGCCGAAACGTTCCGGCAGCACGCCGTCGCGCCCCATCGCATAGAAGCTGCGGCTGAGATAGACCAGCGTCGTCTGCAGCGACGCTGCCAGCGAGACGAGCACCGTCACCGTGATCGCGATGCGCCACGCGCCCCCGCCGATCGCATCGCCGACGTAGGCCATCGCGTCGCCCTCGTGCGCGGCGAAACCGTCGAGCGTGCCGACGCGCAGAAATGCCGTCATGCAGACCCACAGCACGGCGGCGGTGAGCAGCAGCCCGGCGAGCCCGCCCGCGCCCGGCGCCGTGTTGCCGTCGTACGCCTCCTCGGCGGTCGAGGCGGAGACTTCCCAGCCGTCGATCATCCAGATGCCGATCGCCACCGCGCCGATCAGCGCGCCCACCGGCGGCGGCGGCGCGAAGCTCGCGGCGTGCACGGCCGGCGCATGGAGCGCCGCAACCGTCGCAGCGGCGGCGAGAAGCACGAGTTCCGCGATCGCCAGCGCATTCGCGGTGCGCGAAGTGGGACGCAGGCCGCCGTAGAGCAGCAGCCCGGCACCGAGAACCCACAGTGCGCCGGCGAGACCGTCGGCCACCGGCGTGCTCTGCAGACTCGGTACGAACAACGAAAGCAGCGACAGCGTATACGCACCGGCCGGCAGCGCCGTTGCGACGATCGCGAACAGGTTGGCGACGACCAGCACCCAGGCCGCATACGCGCCCACGTGCCGCCCAAACGCGAGCCGCACCCACGTGTACGCGGAGCCGGCGTCGGGATAGCGCGAGCCCAGCCGCCGGTAGGAAATCGCCACACACACCATGATGACGGTGACGACGGCGAGCGCGAGCGGCGTCGCGCTGCCGCCGGCCGCGACCATCGGACCGAACGCCGTCGCGAGCGAGAACGCCGGGCCGATCGCCGCGGCGGCGATCAGCAGCAGATCGCCGAAGCCGAGGACGCGGCGCACGCGTTAGGTTTCGTGCAGCCGCGAGTGCCGGTAACCGTAGGCCGCGTACACGCCGACGCCGACGAGAAACCACACGACGAAACGGATCCACGTTAGCGTTCCGAGACCGGTCATTACGAGCAGGCACAGGATCGCGCCGAGCGCCGCCGTGACGAGCCCGAACGGCGCGCGGAACGGCCGCACCGCGTCCGGCTTGCGCATGCGCAGCACGAACACGCCGACGCACACGATCGTGAACGCGGAGAGCGTGCCGACGTTGACGAGCGCCAGCAATTCCGCGATCGGCAAGATGCCGGCCAGGATCGCGACCAGCACGCCGGTCGTCATCGTCGTGATGATCGGCGTACACGTCCGCGCGTCGACGCGCGCGACGATCGGCGGCAGCATACGATCGCGCGCCATCACGAAGAAGATCCGGATCTGTCCGAGCAGCGAGGTGAGCATGACGGTCGTGGTGCCGGCGAACGCGCCCGCGAACACGACCGCGTTCAGCCAGCCGGCGTTGCCCGCATGGTGCACCGCATCGGACATCGCGGCGTTCGGATCGACGGTTTTCCACGGCACGATGCCGACCGTGACGTAGGCCGCGAACATGTAGATCACGATGCCGATGATCAAGGACCAGATCACCGCGCGCGGCACGTCGCGCACCGGGTTCTTCGCTTCTTCCGACGCGACCGTCACCGTGTCGAAGCCGATGTAGGCGAAGAACACCAGCGCGGCACCCGCGATGACCCCGCTGCCGCCGAGCGGAAACGGCGGCATGAAATGCGCCGGGGAGACCGCACCGAAGAGCGCCAGCACGAACACGATCAGCGCAATGACCTGAATCCCGACGAAGAGCGTGTTGGTGCGCGTCGATTCGCGAATCCCGATCGCGAGCAGCGCCGAGATACCCAGCACCACGAGAATGGCGAGCAGATCGATCTGCGAGTGCGCGAAGTCGATCCCGCCCGGCACGAAGACCACGTGCGCCACCTGCAGCGCCGGCGGCAGCGTGATGTGAAACGTGCTGAGGAAGCTTTGCACCGAACCCGACCACGCGGCGGCGGTCGGCGCCACGCTGATCCCGTATTCGAGGATCAGGTCCCAGCCGATGATCCAGGCCACGAATTCACCGAGCGTCGCGTAGGCGTAGGTGTAGGCGCTGCCGGCGATCGGGACCATCGCCGCGAGTTCCGCGTAACACAGCGCGACGAACACACAGGCGATGCCGGTCAGCGCGAACGACGCGAGCACGCCGCCGGCGCCGGCCGCTTGCGCGCCGGACCCGATCGTCGTGAAGATGCCGCCGAGCATCGTGCCGAGCCCGACGCCGATGAGTCCCGCCACGCCGAGCGCGCGCCGTAACGGAACGCCGCCGCCGTCGTTAGGCGAGATGCGATCGTGAGGCTGCGTTGCGGCGAGCCGCCGCCATACGTTCACGGGGCGGCGAGGTTGACGACGCGCGGGCGTAACTTCAACTCGCTCAGCACGCGCTCGTAGTCCGCGGCCGTCACCTCGCTCCACGTTTTTCCGAGCAGCGCGAGCAGGGCCGCCTCGACGACATTCGTGCCGAACGAGCGGCCGGAAAAATCCGGGGTCGTCGTTACCAGCGTGGCCACGCCGCGCGTGCGCAGTTCTTCCACGTCGTTGGCGGTGAGCGTGTTGGTCAGCACCATCTTGCCGTCGAGGCGGTCGGGCATGTACTGCCGCATGAAGTGGAAATCGCCCGCGATGATATCGGCGTCGTCATAGTATTCGGGATATTTGGGTTCCGGCTTGCGGTCTTGCTTCTTCCCGGTCGGATAGAAGAACTGAAACGGCAGCTTGCAGGCATCGGGCAGATACTTGCGCGCCATTTCCTCGAACTCATCGAGGCCGCGCACCGGCCGGTCGAGATCGAGCGCGAAGATGAAGTCACCGAAGATCATGTCGGCGCCGGCCGCCACCAGCGCCTGCGCCATGCCGAAGCGGTCGAGCGCGCTGACCATCAGCACGCGCTTCCCCTTCAGCTCGAAACCCAGCTCGCGCTGCAGATATTCGATCGCCTCACGCTCGAGCGTGTTCTTCAACCCGCTGCCGTCGACGACCGGCGTCGTCTTCACCGCGTTGAGCAACCGCAAGCCGTCGCGCAGCGCAAACCGCTGCGTCCCCGCGTAGAGGTACACGTCGATGCCGCCGAGACCGATCGCATCGACCGTGCCGTCGAGTTGACGCAAACGCTTCAGCGCGCGGTCGATCGAACCGTCCATCCCTTCGCGCGAAATATCGAACTGCTCGCCCAGAAGCTCGATTTGTGCGCGGTGGTCGCGCGAAGACGAACCGAGGCTAACCGAAACGATTGTTTTCACGCCGGCGCGGATCGGCGGGCGTTGGCGGCGGCGCGGGTCGCCGCGATGGCTTCGGGCGGGATCACTTTGTCGAACGCGCGCATGTCGGCGAGTTCGAAGCCGGCACGCGCCGCGAGCGCGTCGATTTCGCGCACTTTTTCGAGGTCGACCCCGCGGCCCGAGCGTGTAGGATTCACAACGGTTTTCGAGCGCCAGCACCATCGTCTCGGACATGCACGCGAGCGCCGTGCCTGGCGATAGCGCGAGGTCGAAGTCGGTGCCGGGCTCGCGCACGCGTTCGGCGCGGAAGGAGCCGGGCACGCGCATGTTGCCGCCTTCGACCACCAGCACGTCGGGCCGCTCGAGCGCCACGCGGCGGCTGACGTCGTGCGGGAGCGAAACCTCGCACACCACCGCGCCCGGCCCGCAAGTTCTTCCGGCTCGATCACGTCTTGCGTCGACGACGTTGCGGTCAAGATCAGATCGGATTCGCGCAGCGCGGCCGCGAGGTCGACGGTGTAGCGCAACTCGCACGGAACCCTCGGCTGCAGCTCGGCGACGAGAGCGCGCAGCCGCGTTTCGTTGCGCGCCACGCAAATCACCGTGCGCACGCGCGCCGCAATCAGTTGCACGCACGCCGCACCGATCGAGCCCGTTGCGCCAACGACGACGGCCGTCGATGACGCGGCATCGATGCCCATCTCATCGGCGCCGCGAAAGAGCCCGCGAACGGCGGCCGCGATCGTCAGCGAGTTGCCGGTAGTGACCGGAATCGGGGAGCGTTCGGCGATCGTCACGCCGCCGTCACCGACCACACCCGTAAATGCGCCGAGGCCGGCGACTTTCGCGCCGAGCGAAACGCCAACGTCGATCGCAGCCAGGATCCGTGCGTACACGTCATCGCGCGGAAAGGCGAGCATCTGCTCGGGCAGCAACGGCGCGGCAACGAACCAGCCTTCGGTTTCACGCCCATCCGGCGTTCGGATCCCAGTCAGGTGGGCCGCCGCGTAGGCCGGCATCCACTCCAGGATCTTCGCCACGAGAGGCTTCCCCTTGCCGGCTGCGCCGGGCTCGTAACGGATCACGTCCTCGAACGACAGCGGATGAATCACGAAGCAAAAGGGGACCATGTCCCGCTATTCTTAGCGAAAGACGCGCCGCACCCTAGATTCGGCGCTCATGAATGTGGACGGAAACTTCATGAAGGCCGTGGGGG
>PLTN01000062.1:0-3884 GCA_003164495.1 Vulcanimicrobiota bacterium | reverse complement strand
TGCTCGTTTTTTCACTCCACTGTTCGCGCCTTCGCGCTCACACTCGGTAGCACGGATTGGGACGGTCCCTCGACTTCGCTCGGGATGACAGAAGATTCACGAAACGCGTGCTCGTTATACGTTCGTTCGCTTACTTTGTCGTTCGAAGCTGGCCCGTAACGAGCGAGGCTCTGCTCGACGCTTCCGCCTCCGTCTTCAGCGCGGCGAGCATCATCTCGGCGTTCTCGCGCACTTTTTTCTCGAGCGTGGGACCGATCAGTTCGGCCAAGGTCGGCACGCCGAAGTCGTAGGTGACGTCGAGCGCAACGACCGTGCCGCTGCCCTCCGCAACGAACGTCCACGTGCCCTCGAACGTGTCGAGGTCGCCTTCGAGCAGCTTGTAGTCGATGCGCAGCGCGGCGTCGTCGAAGCGGTCTTCTTCGAGCCACTCGATCGGCGCATCTTCGATTAGCGTCTTCCAGCGCGTCAGCACGCGATCGGCGTGCCGCTCGACGACCGTCACCGACTCGACGTCGGGCATGAATTGCGGAAAACGTTCCTGATCCTTGGCAAGCTCGTAGATCAGGGCGGCGGGCGCATCGATCGCAATCGAGGTGGTTACGTAGGGCAAACGAGAACTCCGAGACGTTCGACCGCTACCGCAACGGCCTCATCGAACGCCCGCAGCGCCGTCGCGATTTGGGCCGCGGTGACGATCAACGGGGGCTCGAGGCGGATGACGCGCTGCTGGTTGAGCGTCCAAGCCGCCGTGACGCCGCGCTTGAGCAGTTCGGGAATGATCGTACCGCCATACCCTTCGTTGCGTAGTTCGACACCGACCAGCAATCCTACACCGCGGACCTCCGCGATGGCATCGGGGTAGCGGGCGGCGATCTCGCGGGCGCCCGCGAGCAGCTCGGCGCCGCGTGCACGCGCATTGGCCGCGAGATCGTCCTCGACCAGCACGTCGAGCGCGGCGAGCGCGGCGGCGCAGGCGAGCGGATTGCCGCCGAAGGTGGAGGTGTGCAGCAGCGGGTCCTTCGCGTAGGCGGCGTTCCAGACGCCCGGGCGTGCAACGTACGCACCGATCGGCATCACGCCGCCCGAGAGGCCTTTGGCGAGCGTCATCACATCGGGCACGACGCCCGCCAGATCGCAGGCGAAGAGCGCGCCGCACCGGCCGAGTCCGGTCTGCACTTCATCGGCGATGAACAGCGCGCCCGAACGGTCGCAGAGCTCGCGCACGCCGCGCAGATACTCCGGCGGCGGCACGTTGACCCCGCCTTCGCCTTGTACCGGTTCGACGATCACGGCCGCAGCATCGTCGACGAGCGCCGCCAGCGCCGTGAGATCGCCGAACGGCGCGAACACGACGTCGGCGAGCAGCGGCGCGAACGGCGCGCGAAACGCCTCGCGTCCGCTCACCGACAGCGCGCCGAAGGTCTTACCGTGAAACGCGCCCTGCGTGCCGACGAACTTCGCGCGCTTCGTTGCCGCCCGTGCGAGCTTGAGCGCGCCTTCGACTGCTTCCGTTCCGCTGTTGGCGAAAAACGAGATCTTCAGATCGCCCGGCGTCAGCTCGGCCAGCCGCTTCGCCAGCCGCCCTAAGAGCGGGTTGAACATCGTGCGGCCGGAGAGCGCCATCGCATCGAGTTGCGCGCGCACCGCCGCGACGACGCGCGGATGCCGGTAGCCGAGCGTGAACACGCCGTAACCGCCCGCAAAATCGAGGTAGCTCTTGCCGTTGTGATCGACGATCGTCACGCCTTCGGCCGACACTTCGACCGGGCTGCCGGAGAGCTTCATCACCCGCGCCAGCGGCGGATTTACGTAGTCGCGGTAGTTCTCGTAGGTTTCGTCGTACAGCGCTCGCGCTGCCGCGCTATCGGTCACGACGCAACGGCGAGTTCGCGCGGCGGTGCTTCAAGCGCGACGATCGTCTCGGCCACGATGCGCAGCGTTTCAACCGCGGTCTCCGTGCGCATCAACCGTTCGCGGAGCGCGCTTGCGCCGGGGAAGCCTTTGAGGTAGTAGCCCAGGTGCTTGCGCATCTGCGGCACCGCGCGCGACTCGCCCCACTCCTCGAGCATCGCATGATAGTGGCGCACGGCAAAGCGCAAGCGTTCCGGCGCGGCGGGCGTCGCATCGGGTTCGCGGCCTTCCATCAACGCGCGCAGTTGCCCGACAAGCCACGGATTGCCGAGCGTCGCGCGGCCCAGCATCACGGCGTCGACGCCGCTCGCGCGCATTTTCGCAAACGCGTCGCGTGCGTCGGAGAGATCGCCGTTCCCGATCACCGGGATGTCGATGGCGCGTTTGAGCGCCGCGATGTGCGCCCAGTCCGCTTCGCCTTTGTAGAACTGCTTCGCGGTGCGCGCGTGCAGCGTGACGGCTTTGACGCCCACGGCTTGCGCGCGCTTCGCGACTTCGATGTAGACCAGATCCGTCTCGCTCCAGCCGAGCCGCATCTTCATCGTGACCGGACAATCGACGGCCCCGACGACCGCGCGCATGATCGCCTCGCAGCGATCGACGTCGCGCAAGCAAGCGCTGCCGCCTTCGGTCTTCGTGACTTTCGGCGCGGGGCAGCCGAAGTTGATGTCGACGATGTCGGCGCCGCNNCCGTGCTGGTCGATCATGTCCATCGTGCGCTCGTTCTTGTACTGCAACGCGTTCGACGAGACGAACTCCGTGACGGTCAAACCGAAGCCGAACGGCTTGTAGAGGGCGCGCAGCGTCCGGTTCGTCACCCCGGACATCGGGGCGAGAACGATCGGTGGCCAGATGCTGATCGAGCCGATCTCCAGCGGCTTTACGGTGGGCGTCACAAGAGCGGATTGTATCACATCGAGGGCGTACGGCGCGAACGTGAGCGATTCGCCNNGGCGCCGGCGGACCGCTGCGCTATGTCATCGTCAAGCAGCGCCGCTGGCTTTCCGAAGGCGCGCTGGCCGAACTCTTCGGCGTGGCGCAGGCGCTGCCGGGCGCGACGGCCGTGAACATCGCGGTGATGTTCAGCGACCGCGCGGTCGGCCCGCTCGGTCCGCTTGCCGCACTGTTCGGGCTCATCGTTCCCTCGCTCGTGATCGCGATCGGCTTGGCGGGAATCGCCACGCAGCTCGCGGCCGTCAACGTCCGGTTCGCGGCGGCGGAGGTTGCCGTTACCGCCGCCGTTGCCGGCATCTTTATTTCGAACGGACTGCGCGTCATCGCGCAGTTGTGGAGCGAGACACCCGACCTGCAAGCGGTGTGGCGTTGCGCACGCGTCGCGATCGCCGCGCTCGGCATCGTGATGGTCGCCGGCTTCCACGTCTTCATCCCGTTGACGATGCTGGTACTACTGGCCCTGAGCATGCTGCTGGAGTGGCGAGTCTACAACATCCTCACAAGCACTATGCCCCCACGTCATCCCGATCCTTCGACAAGCTCAGGAGAGGGACCGACACTCAGCGACATCGACGAGTCGCAGGCGTGATCGGCACAACCGTGATCGCTGAAGCACTCCCGTGATCGGCGGTCTACAGCAGCTGGTCACGCTTGCGTGGCACTTCGCGCTGATCTCGTTCTTCGCGGTCGGCGGCGGCGTGAGCATGCTCGTCCCGCAGATGCATGCGGAGTTCGTGCAGCAGTTTCACTGGCTGAGCGATCGCTCGTTCCTCGAACTGCTCGCCGTCGCACAAGCCGCACCCGGCCCGAACTTCTTGCTCGTCCCGCTGATCGGCTTCCGCGTCGCCGGCTGGCCCGGCGCGATCGTGAGCATCAGCGGCTTTCTCTTCTTCCCGGTCCTGATCTCGTTTTTCGTCGGCCGCCTACTGCACCAGCACGAAAACGAATGGATCGTCCGCTTCCGCCGCGGCTTCCGGCCCGTCACCGGCGGCCTCTGGATCGCCAGCGGCCTCGTCGTC
>PLTN01000241.1 GCA_003164495.1 Vulcanimicrobiota bacterium | reverse complement strand
TCGGCCCGCTTTTCCGAACCGGCACCGCAAGCCGCAACCGGCGCCCCGGCCGCCGCACCGCCGCCGCAGGCTCCGGCGCCGGCGGGACTTGCCGCCTTCCGCGATCCGGCCGCGCTCCTGCGCGCCCTCAACTTGCCGGTGACGGCGACGAACATGGGCGCGGCGCAGCTTGCGATCAACACGCCGCAGCGGTTGCCGGCGGCGTTGGCCACGCTCGAGAGCGCGTTGCCGNNTCGCGACGCTGCGCACGCTCACCGCCTTCGTTACGCGCATGGAGCCGTCATCGCCGCAACTGGCGCAGCAGATCTCGGCCTACATCGACAACGTGGTCACCGGCAACGAACCGAAGCTCGTGCAGCTCTTGAACGCGCAGCTCGCCGCGGAGCAACAGTCCGCTGCGGCGCCGCCCGCGGGCGGCGCTACCGAGGAGGCCGCAACGCCGGGTTCGGCGCAAGCCGCCGCGCTGCCGCCGATCGTGCAGCAGCCCACGTTGCCGGTGATTGCGCTCGCGCAAATTGCCGAGCGCGGCGCCGCGCTGACTGCCGATTTGAAAACGCAATTGCTGGCGGTGATCAATGCGCCGCCGGCCGGGAGCGAAGAATCCGGCGTGCTCGTGCCGGCCGCATCGAGCGCCCTGACCGCGATCACCGCGGTCCAGATGAACGCCGCGCAAGCGATGAACGCGAGCCCGCAGACGATGGCGTTCACCTTGCCGATGTGGCTGGGCAGCGGCTACGCGCAAGCGCACATCGCGATCGATCGCGACGCTCCCGAGCCCGGCAACCGCAATCTCGACGGCGACAACTTTCACATCGCGTTCGTTCTCGACACGAAGAACCTCGGCACCGTCACGGTCGACTTGCAGACCGTCGGGCGCGCGTTTTCGCTGGCGGTGAAAACGGAAAGCGAGGGGTCGGCCAAACGCTTTGCCGAGTCGCTGCCCACGCTCACCGACCGGTTGGAGAAGCTGCGCTACCGCGTGAATTCCGCCGAAGCCACCGTTGCCGCGCGCGGCGCGCAAGCCGCCGCCGCGGCGACCGCTGAGGTTGATCAGCCTCAGGATGACGGAGGCGTCGGCAGCGACGTGAACGTGCGCGCATGAACAACAACAGCGCGTATTACAACTCCCGCCGCAACGCGCCCGAACGTCCGGCCGCGGCGGCGATGTACTACGATCCGGCCGGCAGCGCGCCGCCGGAAATCATCGCCACCGGCCAAGGGATGATGGCCGAGGAAATCGTGAACGTCGCTCGCGAGCACGGTATCCCCCTGCACCAGGATCCGGGTTTGGTCGAAGCGCTCTCCAAGCTCGACATCGGCACGATGATCCCGCGCGAACTCTATGCCGTGGTTGCCGAAGTGCTGGCCTTCGTCTATTCCGTCGATACCGAGGCAGCAACGCGCTAACGGCGAACCTGCGGCTCAGTCATGTCGTGGTTCGATAAGCTCAAGGCAAGCGTCGTGCGCTCGCGCGATGCGCTGCTCGGTCTGGAAACGATGGCGCTCGCGAAGCGTCCGCTCGATGCATCCTTTTGGGATGAATTCGAAGAGATCCTGATCGGGGCGGATTTCGGTTTCGCGACGACCGAGAAGATCGTCCTGGCGTTGCAGGGCGTCGCGAAGCAAGATCGCTATCAAACCAGCGATCAGGTGATCGCGCGCTTCAAGCGCGACGTGAAGAATTTCCTCACTTTGCCGGACATGGGCTTGCAGCTCGACCGTAAGCCCGCCGTGATCCTGATCGTCGGCGTGAACGGTAGCGGTAAGACGACCACGATCGGTAAGCTGGCAACCGCGCTGAAACGCAATCGGCGCAAGGTGCTGCTGGTGGCGGCCGATACGTTCCGGGCGGCGGCGGCCGAGCAGTTGACGATTTGGGCGGAACGTGCGGGCGTGGAGATCGTGCGCGGTAACGAAGGCGCGGATCCGTCGTCGGTCGTCTTCGACGGGATGGTCGCGGCGAAGTCACGCGGCGCCGATGTCGTGCTGGTGGATACGGCCGGGCGGCTGCAAACGAAGACGAACCTGATGGAAGAATTGAAGAAGATGCGCCGCGTGATCGAACGCGAGACCGGTGCGCCGCCGGCCGAAACGCTCCTCGTCCTCGACGGCACCACGGGGCAAAACGCGCTCTCGCAGGCGAAGCTCTTCAACGAGGCTACGCAACTGACGGGCGTGATCGTCACGAAACTCGACTCGACGGCGAAGGGCGGCGTGCTCGTCGGCATCGTCGATCAGCTCACGGTGCCGATCAAATACATCGGCCTCGGAGAAACGGCCGACGCCCTGCAGCCGTTCAATCCCGACGAGTTCACCAAAGCGCTGTTCGAACCGGCGGCCTAATTTCTACGGTCCGCTTTGGACCGTCGCGCCGACGGCGCCGGCTCCCGTAACGGTTTGACCCACCGCCGTGTTCGTATCGACCGACGTGATCTGAATCTTTCCGGTCGTCTGGTGTGAGGTCAGCACCTTACCGCTATCGGGATCGCGGAGCTGACGCACGGTCATCACGTCGAAGTACATGCCGACGGTGACGCCCTCGGTCGAGCCGAGGTTGATAATGAGGGACTTGCCGTCTGATGCAAGGACCTTGCCCGTCAGCGACGGTCCGGCCGGACCGCTGCTGAACTTCGCCGGATCGAGCCGGTTGGCGATGTCGATCGCCACCGAGTTCATCAGCTGACCCATCGTCGAACTGAGAAACTGCTGGTTGCTATACGAGCCGCCGACATAGCCGCTGAAGGCACCGGTGCCCCATGACGTGCCCGACTTCGATTGCTCGCTGGTGAAGGTTTGCAGGATCTGTCCCGTCAGAGCATCGACCACGTGCACGGAAACTTGAAGCGTGACGCGTTCCGTGCTCACGGAGCCGATGGCGCCGCCCGCAATACCGCCGAACAGGCCGCCGACGTTTGCGCCGCTCTGACTCGTTTTTGCGAACTGCAGAACGTTACCGCTGACGAGATAGCGCGCGCCGATGAGTTGTCCGCTTTGGATCGCCGTGGCGGGCGAAACTTCGCCGGCGGCCGTGAGCTGGTGCTCGGCCAGCGTCTTGTCCAAATGGGTGCGGTCGACCATCGTGAATTTTCCGCTGTTCACCAGCTGATCGGTGACGAGATCGGAAATCGCGACGCCCGGTTCAAATGCACCGTACCAATCGGATGTCAGACCCTTCGTGTCAAAATCGAGGACGGCCGTCGACGGTCCGGCAGCAAGCGCGACGTTCGGCGCGCAGAGCGCGAACGTCAGCGTTGCGGCGAGCGCGAGAAAAGAATGCCGGCGGAGCGAGTCGAGGTGCGTGCGTTTCATGGAGCGCAGCATGCGCTCCAAAAACGAACGGCTGATGAAGATTCCGCGAAGAGCGCGTCAGCCGCGTGTGGACCAGAAACGGCGGAAGCGTTCGAGCCAGGCATCCAATTCGCGCAATGCCCCGGCATCGAGCGCATACATGCGGCGCTGACCGGCAACGCGCACGCGCACCAATCCGGCGGCACGCAAGATCTTGAGGTGCTGCGAAACGGCGGGCGCCGTCATGTCGAAGCGCCCGGCGATTTCGCCGGCGGCGATTTCGCGCTCCGCCAACATCTCGACGATGCGCGCTCGCGTCGGATCCGCCAGGGCGCCGAAGACGTTCATTGGGTTAATAATATAGTTATAGCTTAAATAAGTAAAGTCTTTTGAATATGCCTAATCGAACACAGGTTCGATTGCCGGCCGAGACGAACGGGGTGAATGAACGACGCGTCGAGATCGGTGTAAGCCGATTATCCGTGTGCCACGCAGATGGCACTCAGGCGCGATACTGTCGGTTGCGTACTCATCACGCAATCGGAAACGGAGCATCATGGCCGACGAAAAAGCAGCCGCCCTGACCAACGCCCTCGCTCAGATCGAGCGGCAATTCGGTAAGGGCTCCATCATGAAGATGGGCGAGATCCAAGAACGGATGGCGTTCGACGTCATCTCGTCCGGATCGATCGCCCTCGACCTCGCGCTCGGCGTCGGCGGGTTTCCCCGCGGGCGCATCATCGAAATCTACGGGCCGGAATCCAGCGGTAAGACGACGCTTGCGCTTCACGTGATCGCCGAAGCTCAGAAGAACGGCGGCACGGCGGCGTTCATCGACGTCGAGCATGCGCTCGATCCGGCTTACGCGCAGAATCTGGGGATCGACCTCGACAACTTGCTCGTCTCGCAGCCGGATGCCGGCGAACAGGCGCTCGATATCGCTGAGATGCTCGTGCGCTCCAATGCGGTCGACGTGGTCGTGCTCGACTCGGTCGCGGCGCTCGTCACCAAGGCTGAGCTCGAAGGCGATATGGGCGATACCCACGTGGGTTTGCAAGCGCGGCTGATGTCGCAGGCTCTGCGCAAGCTGACCTCGGCGATCTCACGTTCGAAGTGCGTGATGATCTTCATCANNCGCGAGAAGATCGGCGTGATGTTCGGCAGTCCGGAAACGACCTCGGGCGGACGGGCGCTGAAGTTCTATGCCTCGATTCGCATCGACATTCGTAAGCTCGAACAGATCAAGGTTGGGCAAGAGGTGGTCGGGTCGCGTACGCGGGCCAAAGTCGTGAAAAACAAGGTGGCACCGCCGTTCCGGCAGGCCGAGTTCGACATTACGTATGGGCGCGGGATCTCGAAGATGGGGTCGATTCTCGACGTGGCGCTCGAGCGTAATCTTGTCGGCAAGAGCGGCTCTTGGTACACCTACGGCGAGTCGCGTATCGGTCAAGGGCGTGAGAACGCCAAAGCGTACCTCGAAGAACACAGCGACGTCGCCGACGAGCTGGAGTTCAAGATCCGCGAAGCCCTCAAGGCCAGCGGATCGCCGAACGGTTCGGCGAAGCCGGTCGGGGTCGGGGCTGGTCCGGTTGACGACGCGGACGACGACTAGCTCGAGAACGGCGCGGGTGGCGGCGCTTGCGATTCTCGCGCAGCGCCGCCTCACCGAAGCGCAGCTCTGGAAGAAACTCGAAGCTCGGGGATACGAGCATGAGGAAATTGCCGGCGCGGTCGCTTCGTGCAAGGCCAACGGCTACATCGACGACCGTTTGTACGCATCGCTCTACGTCGAGGGTGCGCGTAAGGCGGTCGGCGATGCACGGCTGTGCGCCGACCTCGTCAAGCGCGGGATCGATCGGGAAGCGGCGCTCACCGTCGTCGCCGACGCCGAAGTCGGCGAAGAAGGGCGTATCGAGGCCGCGTACCTCAAGATTCGGCGGATCGGCCCACAGCTTGCTTATCCGTCGATCGCGCGGAAACTCGAGCGGCTTGGATTTCCGTCGAGCCTCATCTATCGGACGCTGCGCCGGCACGCTGCGGACGAGCTAGGGGATTTGGTCCGAGAGCCCGACTAGCGACTTCTGTCAGGGCGAGGAGTCGATCCGCCGGAGGCTAAAGGGTCGTAACCGAATGCGTTTTCGAATCGCGCGATTTGTTGCGGCCATCGCTTTCGCCGTAACCATGATCGCGCAGAGCGCGTCGGCGCTGGAACTCGATTCGATCGCGAAAGCCGCGGCGAATTACACCAACCCCGATGCGAAGCTCCAAGCCATGTATCGTGCGGCACTGCTCAACACGAGCCACCAGGCAACGATCGCAAGCGACGGTACCGCCTACGTAAAGACGGGCGATATTCCGGCTGAATGGCTCCGCGACGCAAGCGCGCAAGTGCGCCCCTATCTGTTCTACGCCAAGAGCGATCCGCAAGTCGCGCAACTGCTGCGCGAGATGATCGCGCGCATGGGCAAATATCTGCAGATCGACCCCTACGCCAACGCGTTCACGCTGGACTATCGCGTGTGGGAACAAAAGTTCGAGCTGGACTCGCTCGCCTATCCGATCACGCTGGCATGGACGTACTGGAAAGAAACGGGCGACGCGTCGATCTTCACGCCGGACCTCTCGCTCGGTTTCGACAAGGCGCTCGAGACGATGGAGCGCGAGCAAGATCATGCCAAGAACTCGACCTACACGCAAAAAGAGATCCCGAACGGCGGCAAGGGCAACCCCGTGAAGTACACGGGCATGATCTGGACCGGCTTCCGTCCCTCCGACGACGCGTGCACCTACAACTATCTCATCCCATCGGAGATGATGGCGGTCGTGGCGTTGGGCGAGCTCGACGAGATCGAACGCGACGTCTACCACAACCTGCTCAAGTCGCACCGCGCGTCGGCGCTGCGCGACGAGGTTCAGACCGGCATCCAGACCTACGGCGTGGTCTTCACCCCGAACTACGGCTACGTCTACGCCTATGAAGTCGACGGGCTCAATCATGCCAATCTCATGGACGACGCGAACATTCCGAGCTTGCTCTCGGCACCCTACATCGGCTACACCAAGGCGACGAGTTTCATCTACGCCAATACGCGGCGGTTTTTGCTCTCAAAAGACAATCCGACGTACTATAGTGGTAAGCTGGCCAGTGGGATCGGCTCGCCCCACACCAACGATGGCTGGGTGTGGCCCCTGGCGATGCTCATGCAAGGTTTCACTGCAACGACGGAAAGCGAAAAGCGAGACGTGCTCAATCAGCTTCTCAACTCAGACCCCGGTGACCATCTGTTGCACGAATCGTTCGATCCGGACGATCCGGCACGTTACTCGCGCGTCGACTTCGGTTGGCCCAACGCGCTGTTCAGTGAGTACGTCATGACGAATTTCGAAGGTGTTCCTCCGCTACCGGTCGGCTCGACCGCGGACTTGGATTTCCGTGGCGAATAGCAACACGCTGCTGCCGCCCGTCGAGCACAAGCGCGCCGGTTCGGTCGACATCGTACTCGGCGTCCAGTGGGGCGACGAGGGCAAGGGCCGCGTCATCGATTTGCTCGCGAAGGACTACGCCGTCGTTGCGCGCTTCGGCGGCGGCGACAACGCCGGTCATTCGATCGAGGTCGGAGATCGCAAGCTCGCGCTGCGAATCGTGCCCTCGGGCGCGCTCGTGCCGAGCGCGAAGTTACACGTCGGCGCCGGCACCGTGATCTCGCTGCGCACCCTGCTCGACGAGCTCGACGCGCTCGGCAAGATCGGGGTCGACATCTCGCGCATCTCGGTCTCCGATCGCGCGCAGATCGTGTTCCCGTTTCATGCTGCCGTCGATCAAGCGATGGAGCGCGCCCGCGGCGGGTCGGCCATCGGCACGACCGGACGCGGCATCGGTCCGGCCTACGTCGACCGGGTGGGACGCATCGGCATTACCGTCGGCGATCTCCGCAATCCGGCCGCGCTCACCGAGAAAATCCGCCAGTCGATGCAGGCCAAGGCATCGCTGTTAGCCGGCGCACCGGATGCGCCGCGCGAGGAAGACATCATCACCGATACCCTCGCCGCAGCGAAGCGGCTGCTCCCGCACGTCGTCGACGGCGTCGCGTACATCAATGAAGCGCTCGAACGGGGCGACAACATCCTGGCCGAAGGCGCCCAGGGTACGCTGCTGGATGTTACATATGGCTCGTACCCCTACGTTACCAGCTCGTCGACGATCGCCGGCGGCGCCTGCATCGGCCTCGGCATCGGGCCGGGCGCGGTCCGATCGGTCACGGGCGTGGTGAAAGCGTACTGCACGCGGGTCGGCGGCGGCCCCTTCCCCTCGGAGCTGCCCAACGCCGAGGCCAACGCTCTGCGGGAAGCCGGGCGCGAGTTCGGGGTCGTCACCGGACGTCCGCGGCGCTGCGGCTGGTTCGACGCGGTGACCGCTAGGTATGCTGCCCGACTCAACGGGCTCGACCGGCTGATCGTGACCAAGCTCGACGTCCTCAGCGGGCTCGACCGGGTGGGTCTCGTCACGGGTTACCGGCACGCCGACGGCACCCCGGCCGGAGTCGAATCGATGGGCGAGCCCGGTCTCCAAACGGAGATCGAGTACCACCCCGGCTGGTCCGAAAATGTGCGCGAGGTCCGGCAGGTCAAAAATTTACCTAGTGCCGCACGGGCATATCTGGACCGCTTGGCAAATGTAACCGGAGTACCGGTCGCTCTGGTCTCTGTGGGACCTGAGCGCACGGCATTTGCGGCGTGACCTGGGTGGGCACGCTTATCTTGTGGAGCAGTTAACGTAAAGCCGGTGCACGTGAAGGCCGATAGTATCCCTAGGATCGTCAAGCCGGTCATGGATGCCCGGTAACTTCACTTGCCACGGCCGGCCTAACCACGAGATTCCGCAGAGTCCCGAAGGTGTCAATTGGATCGTATAGGTTCATCGTTCGGATCGTTTAGCGGTCGAGTACGCGATATATGGTCGTCGCAAGGTCCAGCGAGCCGAATGATCATCGGGGCGCTCGGCGTTGTGATCGTCGTCGGCATCGTGTTCTTCGGATTCACGCGCTTTCGTCCAACATCGTATTCGGTGTTGTTCTCGAATCTTGCGCCCGACGATGCGAGCGCGGTCGTAGCGAAGCTCGACGCGCAGAAGATCCCGCACAAGCTTTCCGCTGACGGTACGACGGTCTACGTTCCGTCCGACGTCGTCGCCGACGAACGCGTGTCGCTCGCCGGTGATGGTACGGTCAAGGGCGGCGGCACCGGCTTCGAGTTGTTCGACCGCACGAACCTCGGCATGACCGACACCCAAGAGAAGATCGCGAAGATCCGCGCGACCGAAGGCGAGCTGCAGCGCACGATCAGCGGGCTCACGCCGGTTGAATCGGCACGCGTTCACCTCGCGGTACCCGATGCAACACTCTATTCGACGACGCAAGAACCGACCACGGCGTCGGTCGCGGTCCGCACGAAACCCGGTGAGACGCTCTCGCCGCAGGAAGTCCGCGGAATCACGCAGCTCGTCTCCGGTGCGGTCGAAGGACTGCATCCCGAAAACGTCACCATCGTCAATCAAGACGGTACCGTGCTCGTGCCCTCGCCGTCGACCACGGGTCCGGACGGAACGCAGACGGCCGACGCCCTGAAGATGACGTCGGATCAGCTCGTCGCCAAGCAGCGCTACGAAACGAACCTGCAAGAAAATATTCAAGGGTTGCTCGATGCGGCGATCGGTCCGAAGCGTTCGGCCGTGCGCGTTGCGACCGACATGGACTTCGATGCCGGTCAGACCGACACCGAATCGTACGCGCCGCAAGGCACGGTCCGCTCGACGCAGACCGAACGCGAGGCGTTCCAAGGTACCGGCGGCGCTCGTCAGCCGCCCATCGGCGTTCCCGGCACGACCACGAACGCGATCCCGACGTATCAGGGCGTTCAGCAGAACACCGGCAACAGCAAGTACACGAAGTCGAAGACGACGACCAACTTCGAGATCACGAAGACCACCGCGAAGCACATCGACGCGCCCGGCAAGGTGACGCGCGAGTCCGTCGCCGTGCTGGTCAACGTGCCGAACGCGGCCCTCGCGCCGCCTCCCGGCGGCGGACCAGCCGCGATCACGGCCGCCAACTACACCGTCTCCGCCGCCGACGTCGCGAAGATCCGTAACGTCGTCGCCGCTGCCGCGGGCATCGATCCGACCCGCGGCGACGTCGTTTCCGTGGAAGCGATTCCGTTCGCGCCGCCGCCGACCGGCGGCGTCGTGGCCACGACCACCATCCTGGGTATCCCGGTCTCGGCGCTCATCGCCATCGCCGTGGTGCTCTTGCTGGCAGGTGCCGGTGCCGTCGCCCTCTCGCTCCGCCGCCGCGCGGTGCTGGCCACGACGGTCGATCTCCCCTCGTTCGACTCGGCGCTTGCCGACGAGCTGCCGTCCTTCGAAGAGCATCCCATGCTCGAGGGCTCGCCGGTCGTCGCCGCGCCGATCCGCTCCGCAGCCGATCTGACGCGCGAGCAGATGATCGAATACGTGACGACCGTCGCGCAAGAAAACCCGGACAGTCTCGCCAAACTCGTCAAACTGTGGCTGGCGGAGTAAGCTAACCTGTGATTACCGACAAGCCGATCATCGGGGCCGTTGGGGCTGGGGCGTCGCCTGCGAAGCCGACCTACCAGTTCGAGAATCCGGCTGTTCCGGAAATGACGGGGCCGGAAAAGGCCGCCATCCTGATGATCACCTTGGGCTTGGAGATCTCATCGACGATCTTCAAGTTCTTGCGTCAGGACGAAGTGGAAACGATCGTCCTCGAGATCGCGAAGATCTCGACGGTCCCGATCGACAAACGCGACGCGGTCATCACCGAAGCCTACCAGCGTGCCATCGCCCTCAAGTACATCAACGAGGGCGGCATCGAGTACGCCAAGGAAATTCTCGAGCGTTCGTTCGGCGCCGGCCAAGCCGACGACATGACGAACCGGTTGTTCGCGGCTCTCAAGCACGGCAACCCGCTCGAACTCGTCAAGAAGACCGAACCGGGCCAACTGCTCGAGTTCATCCGCGAAGAACATCCGCAGACGATCGCCCTCATCCTCGTCTACATGGCGCCGGAACAGGCGGGTATCGTGCTCTCGCAACTCGAGCCCGAGTTGCAGGCCGACGTCGCGATGCGCATCGCGATCTTGCAGAAGACCGCTCCCGAAGTGCTCGAACAGCTCGATGAGTTGCTCGGCCGGCGGTTGCTGGTCACCGGGGCCGACTTCACCAAAGCCGGCGGCGTTCAATCGCTCGCGCAGCTCATGGGCTTCGTCGATCGCGAAACAGAAAAGAACATCCTCGACGGCCTGGCCAAACGCGATCCCGAGATCGCCGAAGAAGTCAAGAACCTGCTCTTCGTCTTCGAAGACATCATCAACCTCGACGACCGCGCCATCCAGCGCATCCTCAAGGAAGTCGAAGCCAAGGATCTCGCTCTCGCGCTCAAGACCGCGAACGACGAACTGCTGCAGCGCGTCTACAAGAACATGTCGACGCGCGCCGCGTCGACGTTGCGCGAAGACATCGAAGTGCTGGGGCCGGTTCGCATGCGTGAAGTCGGCAAGGCGCAGCAAAACATCGTCGACGTCATCCGTACGCTCGAGGAAAACGGACAGATCATCATCTCGCGCGGCGGCAAAGAAGAGCGACTCGTCTAACATGGCGACCGCGAGCACCACGTAGTTATGGGCCGCGTCGTCAAGAACGCGCGCGTCAACACGCAGCGCTATCAAGTTGCCGTTCCGCAAGTCGAGCGCCCCGCCGGCTCCGACGACGATTTGTATCTGCCTCCGCACGTCGACGAACCCGACCTGCTCGAACTGCCCTCGCCGCAGTCGCCCCCGATCGACGTCGACGCGATCGCGAAGCAAGCCCGCGAGCTCATCGATACCGCGGAACAACGTGCCAAGGCGCTGCTGCAAGACGCGTTCGATCGCGCATCGCAGCTGCTGGCTGAGGCCGCCGAACGCGGCGACAAGCTGGTGGAAACCGTGCAGGCCGAAGCGCGCACCGCCGGCCATGCCGAAGGCGCCGCGGCAGCGGATCGCGAGATGGGCGACATGATGGCGACGATGCGCAATCTCGTCGACATGGCGCGTGTCGAACGCCACAAGCTCATGGAGAGCGCCGAGCCCGAACTCGTGCGCCTCGCCGTCGGCATCGCCGAACGCGTGCTGCACCAGCAGATCGCCCTCGACCGCGGCGTCGTCGTCGAGATGGCGCGCGTGGCGATCGGGCGTCTGGTCGAAAAAGAATCCGTCACCGTGCGCGTCAACCCGGGCGATCTCGAACGCATGCGCGAGCATCGCGACGAGCTGCTCAGCAACGGAGAGATCAAGAACTTCCGCGTTATCGAAGATCAACGCGTCGACCGCGGCGGCGTGGTGGTTGAGACCGACGGCGGGACGATCGACGCGCGCATCTCGACGCAGGTCAACGAAGCGAGGCGCGTGCTGCACATCGAGGACGAAGTCGTCGTCACGCCGGCAGCCAATGGCGAATCGAGCTTGCGCGCCGCGCGCGCGTCGTAGCTCCCACCGTGCAAACCGAAGAAGCCGTTATGGGCACTGCGCCGTTTAACGCGGATCGCTATCTCACCATGCTGCGAGCGGCGGATCTGCTGCGCACGAACGGCAAGGTGCGCCAAGTCATCGGCACTGTGATCGAGTCGAACGGCCCGCCGATGTCGATCGGGGAAACCGCAAACATCATCTATCGCCGGGCTTCGGATCCGGTGCTCTCCGAAGCGGTGGGCTTCCGCGATTCCAAAGTGCTGCTGATGCCGCTCGGCGAGCTGGGCGGTATTGCCGCCGGTTCCGACGTCGTCGCCCTGGGCCATCCGCTGCAGATCGGCTTGACCTCGGCGTTGCTCGGACGCGTGCTCGACGGCTTGGGCCACCCGATCGACGGTCTCGGCCGCATCGATGATGCCGTGCCGGCCGAAATCACCGGCACGCCGCCGAACGCGTTGCGCCGCCGGCGCGTCACCGAGCCTCTCGGCATGGGCGTGCGCGCGATCGACGGATTGCTCACCTGCGGCAAAGGCCAGCGCATTGGGATCTTTTCCGGAAGCGGCGTCGGCAAATCGACGCTGCTCGGCATGATTGCCCGCAACACCACCGCCGACGTGAACGTGATCGCGCTGGTCGGCGAACGCGGTAAGGAAGTGCGCGATTTCATCGAGCGCGATCTGGGCGAAGCCGGATTGAAGCGTTCGGTCGTCGTCGTCGCAACCAGCGATCAGCCCGCGCTCGTGCGCATCAAGGCCGCCTACGTCGCGACGCGCATCGCCGAGTTCTTCCGCGACGCCGGCCTCGACGTGATGTTGATGATGGACAGCGTGACCCGCTTCGCGATGGCGCAGCGCGAAGTCGGCCTCGCGATCGGCGAGCCGACCACGACGCGCGGATACACCCCGTCGGTGTTCGCGGCGCTGCCGAAACTGCTCGAACGCGCCGGCACCTCGGAGACCGGTACGATCACCGCGCTCTACACCGTGCTCGTCGAGGGCGACGACATGAACGAGCCCGTCGCGGACGCCGTGCGCGCGATCCTCGACGGACACATCGTGCTCTCGCGACGGATCGCGTCGGCCAACCATTTCCCGGCCATCGATGTGCTCGCCAGCGTGAGCCGCGTGATGCCGGATGTCGTTTCCGACGCGCACTTCGCCGCCGCATCGAAGGTGCGCGACATGATGGCGACCTATCGCGAGGCGGAAGATCTGATCAACATCGGCGCCTACGTCGCGGGCTCGAACCCGCGCGTCGACCTCGCGATTGCGCGCAACGAGACGATCCGCTCGTTCACCCGTCAAGGCATCTACGAAGTCTCGACGCTCGACGAGGCGCAACGCGCCGTGACGGCGCTCGGGTAGTACGCGATGCCGAAGTTTGTCTTTCGCCTCGATCCCGTGCTCGACTACCGGCAGCGGCTGGAAGACGAGCAGCAGGTCATGCTGGCCGCGGCGATTTCCGCCCTGCGGTCGGCCGAAGCGGTCCGCGATGACTACATGAACCGCCGCGCCGAGATGCGCACGCGCCTGCTCTTGCACCACAGCGAGATGGAGAGCGTGGAACTGCGCGCGACCTACGCGCACTGCGATTACCTCGACCGTTCGATCGTCGCGCAGCAGCGCGTGGTCGCGGAAGCCAAGACCAAGGCCGACCTCGAACGCGCCAAACTCGTCGTCAAGACCAAAGACAAAAAAGTGCTCTCGGTGCTGAAAGACCGGCGCCGCGAGACCTTCGACTCCGAAGTCGCAGCGGCCGATCAGCGGGAGAACGACGAGATCAACTCCCGCTACTACGACCGCCTCACCACCACCGCCGGGGAGATTCCGTCATGATCGTCACGCGCCAGCGAAAGAAGAAGCAGAGCAACCTGCCGATCCTGCTGCCGATCGCCGCGATCGCTATGCTGGCGATCGCGCTGACTTGGCCGCCGTCGCGCAACTTCATCACCAACGGACCGCTCAAGCCGGTCGCGACCGTGTTCGACGGCGTCTGGGGCGTCGTGTCCCGGCCGTTGAGCTTTGCGTATCAGCAGCAGCAGATCACCGATCGTAACCAGTCGATCAAGGATCTCAACGACAAACTCGAGGCGGATCGAAAGGCCCAGGACGACAAGGACGCCCAGATCGCGCAGCTCCAGAAGCAGATCGCGGCTGCCAACGCCGAACCCGCCGAGCCCACCCCGGCAGCGGCCGGCCCGATTGCGGCTCAGCCGGCCGGAGCCCCCGCAGCCGCCGGCGCCGCGCCGGCCCAGTCGACGGTCTCCGATGCGATCCGCCGGGATGCGCAGCAATGGTCGGCCATGGACCCGGAGACGGCCGCCGCCCTCGTCCAGAAGCTGCCGACCGGTTTCGTCTCGACCGTTTTCGCCCAGATGTCGCCGGACTCGGTCGGCCCCATCATGGACGCCCTGCCCCCCAAGGTAGCCGCCCTGATCGTCGAAAGCGGTACCAACCCTCAGATTTCGGCTCAACCGGGCCGATAAACAGGATAGCCGGCCTCGTACGGCCTTTTGCCGTTCCCTGACCGGACTCTCCACAGATGAAAGGAGGTGAAGAATGAATCCAATCTTAGCAGCCCTACTCCCCCCCTCAACCGGAAGCTCGGGAACGTCTGCGTCGACAGCGTCGACGTCGACACAAACGCCATCGTCCACGGATGCCGGATCGGCCGCGCAATTCAAGTCGCAGTTCGATCAAGCTGTCGCGGCGTTGACGAATGCCGGGTCAACCACGCAAGGAACCACCGCCGCCACAGCCGGAGCGCAAGCTTCGACCGCCGGTTCAACGGTGCAAACTGCCGTGGCTGCCGACATGCTGCAAGAAGCGCTTCAGAAGAAGATCGCTGACTTGCTCGCAAAGGGGGAATCGGTTTCGGAAATCGTCCAACAGCTCGCATCCTCGCTCGCAAATACGTTTGCGCAGCAATTCGGCGGCGATCCGGCGGCGATCCAAAGCCAACTGCAACAGGCATTCACGACGGCGCTCTCCCCGCCAACAGCGACGGGACCGCCGCTCTCGAACGCCGATCTTGCATCGGCCCTCGCACAACAGTTTCGGCAAGTAGCCGATGTTGCG
>PLTN01000035.1 GCA_003164495.1 Vulcanimicrobiota bacterium | reverse complement strand
GCGTTGCTCCAAGACAAGCACAGTGGAAGTCTGGCGCACAATGGAACTGTTCACGTTTGTCGCACCCGACAAAACACTAATCGTCCCTAGGGGAATTCCTTACAAAGCGTGTTTTCTAAAACACGCTCTGCGGTTGTGGCCGCTTGGCGGCGGGAAGCTGTGGCAGAGGCACTCTCAGAAGAAAGAGCACCCCGGAAAGGGGAACATCCAGGCGTTCGCGACCTTCCTTCCCCTGCCGGCCGAGTTCGCTCATCATGCAATCCAAGAGATAGGCCCGCAACATCGCCCGGACAGCCTCCTCCTCCTCCGGAACAATATGCGCTCCCGCGATGGCTTGGAAATACGCCTTCAAGAAGACCGCGCTCACCCACATGTTCCAATAGCGCAGCCATGATTGGAAACGGACCATGTTCTCCGGCGGGATGCTGCCTCGCTTGATGTGTTGCTCGAGCCCAAACGCGGCGGCGTAATGGAAGGAGCGCAGCATCGTCGCCACATCGCGGATGGGCGAACGTTTCAGACGCCGTTCGCTGATCGGCAGCGTGGGGTCGCCCTCGAAGTCGATAAAAACAAAATCCTTCCCTGTCCAAAGCACTTCAGAGAGGCGGCAGTCGCCGTGCAGCCGCAAGCGCTGCCCGGCCAGACGCTGATTGGCCAGCGCGCGGTAGCTGTCCAGGATGGCGGGCTCCAACTCGGCGACCTTTTGCGCGAGAGGCGCTATCTCCGGCGGCAAATCCTTCTGCTGGCGCAGCCCTCGCAGGTTTTGCGACGCCGTGTTGCGCATCGATTGGAAAACCGAGCGCCGATGGTGCGACGTGGAGGGCTCCGGCGCAAAAGCAGGATTGACCGTATCGGAAGCCAGGACACGGTGCAGTTCGGCCGTCCGGACGCCCAAGAGGCGCGCTGACTCCAGGTAAGTGCCAATCGTTTCGCCGACCTCGGCGGGAAAGTCCGGCTGCAAAAGTTGCATGGGCGTGGCCAGCGGCACGGCAGCTGATTCCCCTTGGGCCACCCAAGTTACGACGCGGTCATAGTAGCGTCCGATTGAATCCAATGTGAAATCCCAGGCGTTGCTCGCCGAAGGGATGAAGGCATGCACGACCGCCAAACTGTAGTGAACGCCGGCCGCGCCGAGATACTCCAGTCCTCCCGCCACGGTGCGGCAGTAAGGAAACTCATGGCTGTTGAGGAAACGGCCAATTTCCAGTTCCGGGTTGATGCCTGGTTCCAAGCGGCGAAAAAGTTTGAACATCAGCTTATCTTCGAAAGCGACGCAGGAATTGCTTTGTTCGTTGCGCACGGCCGAAGGCTTGAGCGACGGGGCGTCCCCGATGATTTTGCGCAAGGCCGCCATCCGCAGCACTTCGATTTCCCCGCGCGCCCCTTTCAGCCTGCGGGGCCGCCGGATGACCTCGAGCAGCGCCGTGCAAAATTCGCCGCTGCCGAAAGCGTCATAGAGAATTCCCGCCTGGTCGCTCCCGCTCACTTTCAGCTCGGCGATGATCTGTTGCGGGGCGTGTTGCCGCAAATCCTCCGCCTCGGCCCCGGCTGCAAAAGCCAGCGGAACGGAATAAAGGTCCACGTCACCGTCCAGGTAATCCACTTCCAGAAAGGCCAGCCTGGCCTCGGCCCCGCTGGCCATTTTCACGGGAATGTTCTCCTTGATGGCGATTAATTTGACAGTCCTGGACCTGCCTTTGAACCACGGCTGCGTTTGAAAGTAATCGGGCAGGATTTCCTTTAAAGAAAAGCTGTAGCTTTCCTCCAGGATTTCCGTCCAGTGATGAGACACGGCCAGCACCGGCAGCTTGACGGGAGCGTCGGCGGCGGGAGCCTGGACGCGAGCAAACTTCGGTTCGATCGAAAACCAATAAAACGAGTGCGGTCCGAGCGAAACAAAATAAGGCCGGTCCGTGATCATCGGAAATTCCGTCCGGCCAAAAAGTTCAATCAGCGCCATATTCTGGAAAGCGGAAAGGTCCATCTCCAGCGGTTGGCAAAAGCGGGAGAGATTGGCGACGACGAGCAGCGTCTCGTTTTTGTAGCGCAGTATATAACTGAGAACTTTGCGGTTCTCCGTTTGCAGGAACTCGCATTTCCCCTCGCCCAAGGCGCGCCAGCGCTTGCGCAGGGCCAGCATCCGCCGCATCCACCAGAGGAGGGAATGAGGATTGCCCAACTGCACTTCCACGTTGACCGCTTCGTAATGGTTTTCAGGGTCCAGATTGATCGGCAGGTACAGGCTCTGCGGATTGGCCCGCGAGAATCCCGCGTTTTTATCCGCGCTCCACTGCATCGGCGTCCGCACCCCGTCCCGGTCACCGAGGTGAAAATTATCACCCATGCCGATTTCATCCCCGTAATAAATGATGGGAGTTCCCGGCAGAGACATCAGCATGCCATTCATCAGTTCGATGCGCCGCCGGTCATTTTCTAATAACGGCGCGAGACGCCGCCGAATTCCAAGGTTAAGCCGCGCAATTCTATCCTTGGCGTATTCGTCGTAAAGATAATCGCGCTCATCGTCGGTCACCATTTCGAGCGTCAGCTCATCGTGATTGCGCAAGAAAATCGCCCACTGGCAGTTCGGCGGAATCTGCGGGGTCTGGCGCATGATGTCGTAAAGCGGGTAGCGGTCCTCTTCCGCGATCGACATGAACATGCGCGGCATCAGCGGGAAGTGAAACGCCATCTGACACTCGTCGCCGTCGCCGAAGTACGCGCTGACGTCCTCGGGCCACTGATTCGCTTCCGCGAGCAACAACCGGTCGGGAAATTCGGCATCGACGATCGCGCGCAGGCGCTTGAGCACCGCGTGCGTCTCGGGCAGGTTCTCGCTGCTCGTTCCCTCGCGCTCGCACAAGTACGGCACCGCGTCGAGGCGCATGCCGTCAACCCCGATGCCGAACCAGAACCGCATCACGTCGGAGATTGCATCGAACACCGGCGGATGATCGAAATTCAGGTCGGGCTGGTGGCTGAAGAAGCGATGCCAGTAGTACTGCCCGGCCACCGGGTCCCACTGCCAGTTGGAGGTTTCGGTGTCGGTGAAGATGATGCGCGTGCCGGCGTAGGTCTCCGGCGAATCGTTCCAGACGTAGAACTTCCGGTGGGCCGAATCGCGCGGCGCCTTCCGCGCGCGCTGGAACCACGGATGCTGGTCGGAGGTGTGGTTGACCACCAGTTCCGTGATGATCTTCAGCCCGAGCTTGTGCGCGGCTTTGATGAAGGTTCGCACGTCGCGCAGCGTGCCGTACGACGGGTTCACGCCCTTGTACTCGGCGATGTCGTAGCCGTCGTCGCGCAGCGGCGAGGGATAGAAGGGCAAGAGCCAGATCGCCGTTGCCCCGAGCGACTTGATGTAGGGCAGCTTCTCGATCAGGCCGGCGAAATCGCCGATGCCGTCACCGTCGCCGTCGGCGTAGGCCTTGACGTGCAATTGGTAGATAACGGCATCTTTGTACCAGAGAGACGGTTGCGGAGACTCCACCAGGAGGCATCTTACCCCGGCGGGCGGCGTTCTACCCCGACGCGGCGGCCTGGGCCGCGGCGGCGCGCCGCGCACGTACGTAGCGTACCGTCCAGATGAGGATCGCCCCGATGCAGACTACGGAGATGATGGGCGAGAGCGCCGTCGCCGAGGCGATCGGCAGCGTCAGGGCTGCAACGACTCGCGCCGCGGCGTCGAGCAGCAGCCCGAGGCCCCAGACGACGGTGATGAGCCGGAAGGAGCGTTGTGCCGCCGGCCGCTCCCACAGGGCTTCGGCGGCGGCGCGGGCGCCGGGGTCCGCGCCGGCGAGATCGAGGTTCAGCCGGTAGATCAAGGGACGCGAGGTGGCCAGCGAGCCGAGGAAGAGCAGACCGAACACGCCCGTCAGCAGCGCCAGCGAGACGATCGCGATCGATCCCACGCGTTTGACCGAAACCGCCTCGTAGATCATCTCGCCGAGCGGGAACACCGTCGCGGCTGCGAGCGCGATCAGTGGCGTCACGCCGAGGTGCAGCAGCACCTGGATCACGATCAGCGGAATGACGAGGGAAATGCCCAGCGTGCGGTAGAGCCCGCCGAACTTAGGCGATGTTTGCATCGTCCGAAATCCAGTTCCCATGGAAGCCGAGCGGCACCCGCACCCGCAGGTGCACGGTCGCAACGGGCTGTGCGCTCATGTCGCTCGCGTCGAGAACGACGAAGTCGCTGCGATCGCGTGCGGCGTCGTAGACGTAACACATCAGCCAGCCGGCGTCTTCGCCGCTCGCCGCCGGCACGAACACCGCTTCGCCGGGCACGTGTCCGGGGCCGAAATCGTGCGTCGTGACGCTGCCGGAGACGACGTCGAATTTATCGATCGCGGTGCGCCCCTCGCCGGTCGCGCCGACGCCCACCGCGTAGATGTAGCGGTGTGGCGCGCCGGTGAGGCGCTCGTCGATGCGCGGGAATTCGATCGATCGCTGGTCGAGCAGCGTTTCGCGCACGCGGCCGGCGACGGTATCGATCGTCCAGCGGCGCAAGGTCGTCGGATCGAAGCTGCCGGCATCCTTCGCCCAAAGCTCTTTGTAGTGCACGACGTCCATCACGATCCCCTCGCCGTCGTCGTAGGCGTTCGCGACGTGAAACACATAGCACGGATCGATTTCGATCCAGCGCACGGGCACCGAGGGATCATTGCGTTTGACGATGCCGAGGCGCGCGCCGTATTTCGGTTTCCACACGTATGGCGTCTTGCCGAGCAAGGCGCGGACGACGTCGAACACGATCGGCAGATCCATGAACACCGCGTGCGATCGGGTCAGCGCGAAGTCGTGCATCATCGTCGGTCCCTTCACGGGGATCGGGCGGCTCTCCACGAGCGCGCCGGCGGCGTCGATACGATGATAGGTGAGCGCGCCCGGCATGAGCCCGATCCCGAAGGCGTGCAGCTCGCCCGTTTGCGGGCAGGCCTTCGGGTGGGCGGTGAACGGCGTCTTCAACGCGCCGTCGAAGTCGTAGGGACCGCCGGTCGTGAGGTCGCGATGCACGGTCGTCGGAAACGACGACTCGACCAGCGCCAGCAGCTTGCTGCCGTGCGCGACGATGTTGGTGTTGGCAACGGCGACCGTGAGGTCGATCTTGCCGCGGCGGACGAACGGCGCGTTCTCGACGAAGGCGCGCGTCCGCACCCAGCGATTGCGGTAGGCCACGGCCTTCCCGCCGGCGATGCGGATGCCGTGCAGCATCCCGTCGCCGAAGAAGAGGTGCCGGGGCGTCTCGCCCGGGCGGGGGTTCGGCCCGTTGCGGATGTAGTCGCCGCTCAGCTCGGGCGGCAGCGCTCCCTCGACCTCGAGATCGAAGGCGTCGATCTCCTCGGAGACGGGGGTGCGGTAGGTGGCCGGAGCGGCGGCGACGGTCATGTGGGCCCTTTCCAACGGACGCGTTCGTGCTATACTCGACTGATGTGTCAGATATTACATGTAAAAGATTACATGTCAAGCCTTACAGCATGAAGATCGGCGTCTTGGGGCACCTGCTGCTCGGGCTTCTAGCCGGCGGTGAGCGGACGGGCTGGGAGCTCACCCGCGACTTCGATACGAGCCTCGCCAACGTCTGGGCGGCGAGCCATAGCCAGATCTATCCGGAGCTGGCGAAGCTCGAGGGCGGCGGCCTGATCCGCAAGACCGAGGCGGGCCCGCGCGGCAGTCAGCGCTATGCCATCACCGAAACCGGCCGGTCGACGGTGACGGCCTGGCTGGCTGATACCGAGCCGGCGGACTCGCCGCGATCGGAGCGACTGGCGCGGGTGTTCTTCCTCGGTATGCTCCCGAAGGAACGCGCCGCCGCCTACTTGGCTGAGGAAGAACGCCGTCACCGGGCCAAGCTCGCGGGCTATCTGGCGTTCGCGGCCGAGTGTCCGCTCGACGACGACAACGGCATCCGCTGGGACCGCATTGCGCTCGAGGCCGGGATCCGCGCCGAAACGGCACTGGCCGAATGGGCTGCCTGGGCGCACGAACAACTACGTCGCTAATGTCTACCATTCTCGAACATCTCCCGATCGGCCAGAAGGTCGGAATTGCGTTTTCCGGCGGGCTCGACACGAGCGCGGCGCTTCATTGGATGAAGCAAAAGGGTGCGCTGCCCTACGCCTACACGGCAAATCTCGGCCAGCCGGACGAGTCGGACTACGAGCAGATTCCGCGTGCGGCACTATCTTACGGCGCCGAGAAGGCTCGGCTGATCGACTGCCGCGTGCAACTGGTGCGCGAAGGCCTGGCCGCGCTGCAGAGCGGCGCCTTCCATATCACGACCGCGGGCGTGACCTATTTCAACACGACGCCCATCGGGCGCGCCGTCACCGGAACGATGCTGGTCAACGCGATGAAGGAAGACGACGTCGGCATTTGGGGCGACGGCAGCACCTTCAAAGGCAACGATATCGAGCGTTTCTACCGCTACGGCCTGTTGGTCAACCCGGACTTGAAGGTATACAAACCGTGGCTGGACGCGGCGTTCATCGACGAGCTCGGCGGCCGCGCCGAGATGTCGGAGTTCATGCGCAAGTCCGGCTTCGACTACAAGATGTCGGCGGAAAAAGCGTATTCGACCGATTCGAATATGCTGGGTGCCACGCATGAGGCGAAAGATCTCGAGCAGCTGCACAGCAGCATGAAGATCGTCGAGCCGATCATGGGCACTGCATTCTGGCGCGACGACGTCGAGGTCAAGCGCGAAGAGGTCACGGTCAAATTCCACGAGGGCTGGCCGGTTGCGCTGAACGGTGTTGAATTCACGGATCTGGTCGAGCTCATGCTCGAGGCCAATCGCATCGGTGGACGTCACGGACTCGGGATGAGCGATCAGATCGAAAACCGGATCATCGAAGCGAAGAGCCGCGGCATCTATGAGGCCCCCGGCGTCGCGTTGCTCTACATCGCCTACGAGCGGTTGATCACCGGCATCCACAACGAAGACACGATCGAGCAGTACCGTGAAAACGGACGCAAACTCGGCCGCTTGCTCTATCAGGGCCGCTGGTTCGATCCGCAGGCGATCATGCTGCGCGAAAGCGCGCAGCGCTGGGTGGCGACGGCCGTGAGCGGGGAGGTCACGCTCGAGCTCCGCCGCGGCAATGATTATTCCATTCTGAATACGGTCTCGCCGAATCTGACCTTCAAGCCCGAGCGGCTTACGATGGAGAAGGGCGAAACGGCGTTCTCGCCGCGCGACCGGATCGGCCAGCTCGCGATGCGCAACCTCGACATCACCGACACGCGCGCCAAGCTCTTGGGTTATGCCGCGTCGGGTCTACTCACGACGAGCGCCGAGATTCCGCTCGCGATCACCGGGGAGGCTGCGGCCGGAGAGAACTAAAGCGTCAGCTGCGGTGTGATCCCGTGCTTGCGCATCTCTTCGAGCCAGATCTGATGGATGCGCGGATCTTGATCTTCGTATTCGATTTGATTCCCGCCGTCTTTGATGCTGCGTGAGGTCGCCTGTTTGCGATCGGCGGTGGCGAATGACTGCCGGCGCTTCTTGCTCGTGAGCGGGTAGCGCAAGTTGCCGAGGCCGGTCGCCACGTACCGCGATGCGTGGTTGCTGGTGACGAAGTGCTGGTGGAACTGGCCCTCGCACGGCGGGAACACGACGCCATGCTTCCATTCGACGCGCGTGAAATCGGTCGAACCTTCATCCCACAACAGCGAGTAGCCCCCGCCGGTAAGCGTGAGCACGTGCGTGCCCGCATCGTGCCGGTGGCCTTTCTTGTAGGTTGCCGGCGCGATCTCGGAGATGTGCACGTGCATGATGCCGTCGGCGAGCAGAATCTTGATGTTGGATGATCCCTTGCCGCGATCTTCCCATGCCACCAATTCCAGGCTGCCGAGGTCGGGCACGAAATTCGTCTCCCACACGTCGTTCCCGGGGCGCCCGCGATAGAGATCGCCTTCGCCGACGTAGTACTTGTCCGCACCGATGCGGTCTTGAAACGCGCTCGGGGTGTTGAAGATGAACTCTTCGTTGTGAAAGATGTTCATGATCATCGGCAACGTCGTCGTCTCGACCATCAGGGCGCGCTGCGTTCCGCTGGCGTTGAAGTGCCGGTACTTCGCGTTGAGCGGGATTCCGAAGAAACTGCGCGGTCCCCATTCGAAGCTGCGCTTGCTCCCGTCCGCGAACTCGAGTTCCGTGCTGCCCCGGCCTTCGAGAATGTAATAGGCCTCTTCGTAGAGGTGCTGCTGCGGCAGCGTCGAGCCGCCGGCCGGGATATCGATGACGATCATGTTGCAGTAGTCGCCGCTGCCGTCGAAGTGCGCGGCCGAGGCCTTTGCCCCCAAGCGCGGCCAATCGGCCGTTTCTACTTCGAACAGATCGAGGGAGAGGCCGTGCGCGACGCGGAGGCCCTCGCGTTCTACCCACTCGAGGTAGGAATTGATGCCGAAGCGCGGGTTGGTGCTGGTTTCTATCATGGTTTCTTTCTCTTCATGACGGCGAGGCCGGCGGCTTGAGTGCGTAGGGGCTGATGAGCTCCTGCGCCGGGAAGACATGTCCGATGATCTTGTAGCGTGCGGCAGCGTCGATCGCAGGCTGGATTTCGCGGGGATCGAGATATTCGGAGAAGACGTTTCGATGCATCTGCAGGGTGGCGGCCGGGTCGGCGCCGGTGAACGCCGCGACGAGCGGCGCGGTGTCGGCATGATGCGTGTTGGCGAAGACGATGGCCGCGCGCAGCGCTTCGCCGAAGCGAGCGACGAGGTCGTGATTCTTGTTCGCGAAGTCGGCCAGCGCGAACGTGGCGGTCACCATCCAGCGCTTGGCGATCGTGAGCGTCGGATCGCCCATCGAACGAAACAGACCGGTCGCCAGCGCTTGATCGAGCACCGGTTCTTGAACGATCGCGGCGTCGACGCGTTTTTGTTCGAGCGCCGGCGGGATCGCGGTCTGCGGCAGCTCGACGAACTTGATGGTCCCGGAATCGCCGCCGTCGGCATCGACCGCCGCATGCGATGAGATCCAGTTTGCATCGGCGATGCTCGGCACCGCGAGCACTCTGCCGTCCAGGTCGCGATAGCGGCGGATCGGCGAGTCCTTGAGTATGATCATCTCCTGCGTTCCGTCCCCGGCCACGATGACGTGCGAGGGCGCGATCATCACGAACGGCAGGCCGCGCGCGTGTCCGCTGATCAATGCGGTCAAGCTCGCGACGCCGAAGTCGAAGCTGCCGCCGGCAACCGCGGCGGCAACCGCCGCACCCGAGGTGCTGCGCTCGAGCTGGACGTCGAGCCCGATCTTGCGGAACATTCCGCTCTGCTGGGCGTAGAGGATCGGCGCGAGATCGTCGTTGGGCACGACGATCCCGCGCAACGTGACGAGCGTGGGCGGTTGCTGCGCGGACGCGGGCCGCATCGCGCCGGCAAGCACGGCGGCGGTAGCGGCGATGAAGCGTCCACGGCTCGCGCTCACGGGAGCGTTACTAAATACGGCCCACGGCGACGAACTGCGCCTTGCTCTTGTCGTATCGCAAGACGATGTCGCTGCGTCCGTCGAGGCCTCGTTGGCTGCCGTCGCGGAAATCGTACAGGCCCGATGCGCCGTAAAAGCCGTGCAGGTTCTCGAGGTATTGCTTGTAGACGTCCGGCGTCGCATCGAAGCCGACGGCTTTGAGCATGCCGATCACGACCACGCCGGGATCCCAGGACAGCAGATAACCGGCGTCGGCAGCGAGACCGGCGGCCTTTAACGTGTTGTAGTACGATGCGGCAGCCGTCTTCAACGGCCCCGGCGGCACAGCGTCGGGTGCGATACCGGGCACGTTGATGAAATAGAGGTTCGTGGGCAGCGTCGAGCTGAAGCGCTTCATGGTGTCGTAGTTGAGGTTCGCGCCGCTGCTGCCGGTCGGGATGTCGAGACCGTTATCGACCATCGCGTGAAGGACCGTCCCGAAGGGCGTTCCGACGGCCCAGGCGATCACCGCTTGCGGATCGGCGGCTTTGATTACCGCGACTTGCGCGCTCACGCTGACGTCGGCGACGCCGAAACGCTCGCGCGCGACGATGGTGACGCCGCGGTTTTCGGGCAGCGCGAGCGCCGCGTCGAGGTTGTGTTCGAAGTCTTGCCCGCTCGCGTCGGTCGTGAAGATGACGGCGAGCCGGTTCCAGCCGCGGTCGCGATAATACTTGATCTGCAGTCGCACCGCTTCTTTGGTCGGCACGCCTTGCGTGAACATGAACGAATCTTTGGGCGGATACACGCCCGACGACAGGCAGTACGTCAGCGGCCCGTGTGCCTGCACGAGCGCGAGCACCGCGTTGCAGCCGCCGGTCAGCGTCGGACCGAGCACGATCGGCGGGTTCTTGGCGACGATCGCGCTCATCAGCTGAACCGCGACTTGGGCGTTCGATTGATCGTCATGAATATCGAAGGCGATCGGGCGTCCCCGCACGCCGCCGCTGCTGTTGACCGAATCGGCCAGCAAACGCAAGGCCGTGGCCTCTTCCGATCCGGTTGCCGTGGCCGAACCCGTCAGCGAAAGAATAGCCGGGATCGTGAACGGTGCATCGGGCGCAGCCCACACGGCTCGAGCGGCAAACGCGATGACCGCCACGCTCACAAGGGCAACGAACAGGCTCTTACCTCGCATGGACGAACCTTTTAAGACCCGATGCTTAGTTCACCCGCCGGTACTGCGACGGTCGAAACACTCGACGAACTCTACGCCGCGATCGAGCCGCTTTCGATGGATGCCGGTTGGCGGCGCACGCCGGGCGCGCGAGCGTCCGGGACGTTCGAGCCGGGGCGGTGGCGCTATCGCGACGGCCACGGCGCGCTCGAGTCCGCCGGTCGCCTGATCAGCCCCGACCTCTCCGAACGCCGCAACATCTTGCTGACGAATTCGGGCGGCCCGGATAGTACGCTGGTGACGCTGGTTTGCGCCTACCAACTCGTTCTTCCGGGCGAACGGGCGCGTTCGCACCGCCACACGGCCGGTGCATTGCGGCTTGGGCTCGATGTCGGCGCCGGCGTGTATACGATCGTCGACGGCGTTCGTCTCGACATGCACCCGAACGATGTCGTGCTGACGCCGAGTTGGTGCTGGCACGGGCACCGCAACGACGGCGACCAGCCGGCGTACTGGCTCGACTATCTCGATTCGCCGTTCTGCCGGTCGATCGATCAGTACGTGTTCGAGCCGTTTCCGGGTGGCTACGAAGACGTCACCGAGACCGCGATCACGTCACCGTACGTTTATCCCTGGCACGAAACGAAAGCCGCGCTCGCCGCTGCTGCAGTCGATCCATCCGGACGCTACGGCCGATGCGTCGTGCTCGACCGCACTCCGCTCGACACGATGCGCTTGAGCATGCACGCGCTCGATGCCGGAACGCGCACGGTCGCGTTCTCGACCTCGGCCAACAACCTTTACACCGCGGTTGAGGGCCGCGGACGTTCGGTGATCGACGGCCGCGCCTTCGAATGGGAGCGCGGCGATATCGTGGCCGCACCGTCGGGCAAGTCACAGTACCACGAGGCCGACGGCGACGCCGTGCTGTTTTGCGTGAGCGACGAACCGCTACTCGAGCGCATCGGTTTGCTGCGAACGCTTTCCGAGGAGAAGTCCATTGGCTAAGACCGCTGCACAGAACGATCGTCTGACCCAGGTCGGACCGGGAACGCCGATGGGCGAATTGCTGCGGCGCTATTGGCATCCGGTCGGCGCGACGGTGCAACTCGATGAGAACCCGGTGCGCAAGGTGCGCCTGCTGGGAGAGGATCTCACGTTGTTCCGCTCCGAGTCGGGCGAGTTCGGCCTCGTCGGCGACCGTTGTCCACACCGCTGCATGGCGATGTCATTCGGCGTGCCGGACGAGCGCGGATTGCGCTGCGGCTACCACGCCTGGCTCTTCGACGCGCAGGGCAACTGTCTGGAACAACCGTGGGAAGACCGTATTCAGCCGGAAGCGCGCTTCCGTGACAAGATCAAGATCAAAGCCTATCCCGTGCAAGAACTGGGCGGTTTGATCTTCGCTTACCTCGGGCCGCAGCCCGCGCCGTTGCTGCCGCGTTGGGATTTGCTGGTGCTTGACGACGTCGATCGCGGGCTCGACATTCAGCCGATCCCGTGCAATTTTCTGCAGTGCATGGACAATTCGTTCGACCCGCTGCACTTCGAGTTTCTGCATGCCGGCTTCGGCAACTATCACTTCAAGCGCCTCGGTCTTCCGCCCGCGATGACCCCGGCGAAGCATCTCGATATCGCCTTCGACGTCTTCGAGTACGGGGTCTATAAGCGCCGGCTGCTCGAGGGTCAGGCGCTCGATTCCGCCGATTGGACGATCGGTCATCCGGTGATCTTTCCGGTGCTGCTGTCGATCGGCGACAACAACCGCAGCGGCCTCCATTGGCGCGTGCCGACCGACGACACGCATACGACCCAGTTCCTGTATTCGACCCGGCGCCGCAAGCCGGGCGAGAGCGCGCGACCGATGACCGTCAACTACGAAGTGCTCTTCGATGAGAACCGCGAGCTCGTCGACGCGATCGATCGCACGATCAAGCAAGATATCGTTGCGTGGGTTGCCCAGGGCGCCGTGACCGATCGGACTCAAGAGCACCTCTCGCCGGGCGATAAGGGCATCATTCTCTATCACAAGATGCTCAACGAAAATATCGACCGGGTGGCGCGCGGTGAAGATCCGATGGGCACGATTCGCGACCCCGCAGAGAACGAGCCGATGATCGAGATAAAACGTAGCCGCGAGCACGATAAGGCGTTCAAGATCCGCGACGACATGGAACCGGCGCTTTGGCAGAACGCGGAGGCCGGAGCCGCTGGCTAGACTGCGCCTCGGCGTCGCCGGTCTCGGCGTCGCCAGCACGCTGTTCTTGCCCGGCGTCGAACTGCATCCGCGCACCGAGATCGTCGCGGCGGCGGATCTGCGCGAAAGCGCGCTCGCCGCGTTTCGCGAACGCTACGGCGGGCGTACGTACGCGAGCATCGAGGCGCTCTGCGCCGATTCGGACATCGACGTGATCTGGGTCGCGACGCCGAACGAGTTTCACGCGCGGCATTGCATCCTCGCGGCTGAGAGCGGTAAGCACGTCATCTGCACGAAACCGATGGCGTTGTCGGTCGCCGAATGTGTCGCGATGTGCGCGGCGGCGAGCGCCAACGGCGTGGAGCTGCTGTGCGGTCAAACGTTCAGCATGCATCCGAGCATCCACGCGATGCGCGAGATCGTTACTTCGGGCGAAATCGGCCGTCTGATTGCAGTCAACACGTGGCTCTCTACCGACTGGCTGCTGAAGCCGCGGCTGCCCGAAGAGCTCGACGAAGCGCGCGGCGGGGGCGTGGTCTACCGCCATGGTCCGCACTTGATCGATACGGTGCGGCTGATCGGCGGTGGTTTGGTGCGCAGCGTGCGCGGCCACGTCGGACGCTGGATGCACGACCGGCCGTGCGCCGGGAATTTCTCCGCGTATCTCGAGTTCGAGGACGGCACGCCGGCGACGGTGAGCTACAACGGCTACGGGTATTTTGATACCTCCGAACTGACCTGGGGCCGCGGCACGCGCATGTACGCGGATGCCGAACGCGTGGCCGTCCGGAGCGCGCTGAGCGCCGGCGCGTCCGCCGAGCAAGACAAGGCGAAGATCCGCTTCGGCGTTCGCGAGCTGCCTGCGCGCGGGCTCAGCTGGTTCGGCATTACCGTCGCCAGCTGCGAGCGCGGCGACGTGCGTCAGTCGCCCAATGGCGTTTACGTGTACGGCGACGGCGGCCGGCGTGAGGTCGTCGCCGCGGGCGACGGGCTGATGGGCGTCCTCGAGATGGACGAGATGGTCGCGTGCCTGTTCGACGGCAAGCCGATCGTCCACGATGGCCGCTGGGGTCTCGCGACCCTGGAGGTCTGTACGGCGCTGCTCGATTCAAGCACCGAACGGCGCGAGATCGCCCTGACGCACCAGGGCGCCGTCGCCGGGTAGTCCTCGTGCGGCAACGAATCTCCGTGTGATGGAGTCGACGCTCGAGCGAACGCTTGCGCAGCTGCCCGACGCTCCCGGTGTCTACATGATGATCGGGAACGACGGGCAGATTTTGTACATCGGCAAGGCCGTATCGCTGCGCAACCGCGTCCGCTCGTACTTTCAGGACAGCGCCGCGCACGCATACCGCACGGTGAAGATGGTCGAGCGCGTCGTCGACGTGCGCACGATAGTCGTCTCCAACGAGATCGAATCGCTGATCCTCGAAGCGAACCTGATCAAGCGCCACCAGCCGCCGTTCAACGTGCGGCTGCGCGACGACAAACGCTTCCCCTACCTGAAGGTGACGAACGAGCCGTTCCCGCGCGTCGTCTTCACGCGCGTCGTGCGCGACGACGGCGCGCGCTACTTCGGCCCGTACACCAACGCCTCGGGTTTGCGCGAACTGATCGACCTCGTGCGCATCGTGTTTCCGCTACGGACCTGCCGTGAACCGATCGACGGCAAGCGCAAACGTCCGTGCCTGCAGTACCACATCAAGCGCTGTCTCGCGCCGTGCGTCGGGTATCAGTCGGAAGACGACTACGACAAGCTCGTCGACGAGGTCGTGCTGTTTCTCGAAGGTCACCACGACGCGTTGATCGCGCGCCTGCAGCAAGAGATGGTCGACTCGGCCGAACACTTCAACTTCGAAGCCGCCGCCCGTCTGCGCGATCGCATCATCGCCGTCCGGCGCACGATCGAAGCGCAAAAAGTCGTCTGGCGCTCGCGCGTCGACATGGACCTGATCGCCGTCGCGCGCGACCGCGGTCAAGCCTGCATGCAAGTCTTCATGGTGCGCAACGGCAAACTGCTGGGGCAGGAACACTTCATCCTCGACGGCACGGTCGACGCTTCCGATTCCGAACTCTTCTCGGAATTTCTCAAGCAGTTCTATACCGCCCGCAGCGGGCAGCTCGGCCTCGACGCAACGATGGCCAGCGACATCGCCGGCAGCCCGCTGGCGCTGCGCGCGGCCCGCGACCAGCAAT
>PLTN01000074.1 GCA_003164495.1 Vulcanimicrobiota bacterium | reverse complement strand
AGTGGAAGAAGTAGTTGAACGACCAGCCCAGGATGCCGCCGCTCAAGAGCGCGCCGGCGATCGTGGCCGGTACGACGATGTGTTTGGGGTGCTCGGCCATCAACGAGCCGCCGAGCATGATGACGCAGCCGGCTCCGACGATGAAGCCCGTGATGAACAGAACGGGGTCGATGGTTCCCGGCATACGCCCTTGATGCGCCTTAGGGCATCACCATTCCGCCGTCGACCACGATCGTTTGTCCGGTGATGTACGTGGCTTCGGGGGAGCACAGGAATGCGACGGTCCCGGCGATGTCGTTCGGGGTTTGGTCGTACTTGAGGGCGCGGCGCGAACGGTAATCGTTCCAGCGTGCTTCAGGAACGCCGCCGGTGGCCTCGACTTCGATCAGCCCCGGCGCGACGGCGTTGACGGTAACGCGATCCGGGCCCAGCTCGTTTGCGAGCGAGCGCGTCATCGCGATGATCGCACCTTTGGTGGCGACGTAGTGCAAGAGACGCGAGGCGCCCCACAGCGCCGTATCCGACGCCATGTTCACGATCGCGCCGCCGCCGGCCGCGACGAGCAGCGGACCGAACTGTTTACAGGCCAGCCACGTGCCCTTGACGTTTACGCGAAAGAGCCGCTCCCACTCGGATTCGGGAATCTCGTCGTACGTTTTGCCGCCGACCGAGTTCGCGATGGCGGCGTTGTTCACCAGCGCGTCGATGCGCCCGCACGCGGCGACGTGTTTCGCCAACGCCACCAGTGACGCTGCATCGGCGATATCGGTTTGCACGAACGATGCGGACAAACCGCTGCCTTCGATCGCGGCGGCAGCGGCGGCGCCGAGCGTCGGGTCGAGTTCGGCGATGACGACGTGACGGCCGCCGGCAGCAAGCCGCTCGGCGATCGCCCGGCCGAGGCCGCGTCCGGCGCCGGTAACGACGGCGACGCGGCGTGCGTCGATCAAGCGCGTGCCGGTTCGTGACCGGCATCCGGCACGCCGGTCATCGCTACGCGAATCTCAGCGCTCGGCGGGCCGGCCGTACCCCAGAGGTCCATCGCTTCGGGCGTGCGTTGCCAGACTTGCGGCTGCCACGCGTTCTCGTCGGGGATCTCGATGCCGTCGGCGATCAGCTCGACGACGTAGCCCGACGGTTCCACGAAATAGTTGAAGACTTGCGAGCCGGGGCCGTGACGCCCGGTGCCCCACATCAACGTCGAACCGGACGTGCGCGCGCGGCCTTGGGCCCGGAAGAGCTCGTCGATCGAGCCCATCGTCCACGACGTGTGGTTGTATGCGGCGTGCGGTGCGGCGTTGAATGCGATCGAGTGATGCTCGGGATTGCAGCGCAGGAACGACATCTGATGTTCGCTCCAGTCCGAGATCCGAAAGCCCAAGACGTCGCGGTAGAACGCGGTTGTGCCGTCGATATCGGGCGTGTTGAGCACGATGTGCGCGAGTTTCTGCGGCACGGGACCGCTCGGGCCGGCTACGCCCGGCTCGACGTCGGCCGAGAGCTCGATGCAGCGGTTGTCGGGATCGAGAAACTGGAAACCGTAGCCGTGACCCGGCGTCGAGAGCCGGTGTGGTGACGCGATGGTCGGTACGCCCGCATGTTCGAGTGCGGTTGCGGCGGCATCGACGTCGTGGCGTGAAGGCAAGCCGAAGGCAATCCGGACGACCTTGCGTTCGGGCGCCCGGAAGAGCGCGAGCTGAAACGGCTCGTCCAATTGCGTTTGCAAGAACGCGGCGCCGTCGAGCACCGCGCCGCTATCGCGCAGGCCCCACGCTTCGGTGAAGAATGCGCGCGAGCGCTCGAACTCCGGCATCGCCAGGGCAACGTAACGCAGGTGCGTGATGTTCATGTGGACGGATCTCCCGGAGCGGTATCTGAGCGCCAGCCGTAGGCTTGGGAAAGTTCGAGCGCCGTTTCGCGCACGGCGGGAACGACGATATCGTTGACGTTCGCCGCGGTGAGCGATTCAGCCGCAGCGGAGACGTTGATCGCGGCGATCGTGTCGCCCGCGCCGTTGCGGATCGGCGCGGCCACGGAGCGGATGCCGAATTCGAATTCTTGATTGGACGTCGCGTAGCCGCGGTGGCGGATCTGAGCGATCTCATCGAGGAACGCGCGTTTCTCAGCCAACGTGTGGTCGGTGTAGCTCTTGAGGCCGTTGGCCGCGAGCCATTCGGTGATCCAGGCGTCGCTCTTGGCGGCGAGCAACGTCTTGCCCATCGCGGTAGCGTGAGCGGGCAGACGCGAACCGACGTGGATCGCGCTCGAGAGGAGCGATCGCGACGCGGCGCGGCCGACGTACACCACGTCTTTGCCGTCGAGAATGCCGACGTGCGCCGAACCGTTCGTGCGATCGCGCAAGCGTTCCAGATACGGCTGCGCGAGTTCGGGTAATTGCAGGTTGGCGAGCGCCGAGAAACCGATCTCGAGCACCTTCGGTGTCAACTCGTAACGCTTGGTGACCGGATCGCGGCGCAAATAGCCGAGCGATTCGAGCGTGTGCAGAAAGCGGAACGGTTCGGTACGCCGCCAGCCCAGCTGCCGTGCGACGTCGCCGAGTGAGAGCGTGGGGTGTTCGCGATCGAAGCAGCGCAGGACGTCGAGCCCGCGCATCAAGCCGCCGACGAGGTAACGATCGTCGCCGGCCACCATCACGCGCCCACCCAGAGGCTCTGCGAAAGGCGGCGCAGCATCGCGAGCGCGCTCAAGGGTGCGAGCGCGCTCGTTTTCGGGTTCTCCGGACTCGGCAAGTTGTCGAGCCGTACGGTGAACGTGCCGAAGTCGCCGCTCGCTTCGATCTCGTGCGTGTTGGTCGTCGAGGCGGGGTCGGAAACGACGCTCACGCTCACCGCAATGCCTTCGGCCGCCAGCGCGAGCACGGCGGCGACGTTGACGTTGCTCGGGAAGCCGCGCACGGCATCCGCCACGCTGCCCTCGAAAATGGTCGTCGCGACGGTCAACGCGTCGAGGTCGATGCCGTTCGCGACGACGTGCGGTGCGCCGGCCAGACCGCGCGGCGGTTTGGTCGTGCGCAGGCGGAGACTGCGCAAGCCGCCGAGCGCGCCGGCGCGGATGCCGTCGATGCCCGCGACGGCGCCCGACGGAACGAGGATGCGCCGCCCGTGCGCGCGCGCCACGGCATGCAGTTCGCGCGCAAACACCGGGTCCACGAGCGCGCCCGCGCTGAGCACCATCACGTCGGCACCGTTTGCGAGCCAACCGGCTGCGTAGCGCCGCACGACGTCGGGGCCGGCGGCTTCGATCACGAGCGATGCGTGTTCGGGCAAGCGTTCCAAATCGGCGAAGGCGAGCGCGGATTGGCGGCGTGCGTACGCATCGACGCGAGCAGCCTCCGTATCGAGCCGGCCGATGGCGGTGACGCGGGCCATGCCGCCGCTGCCGCGCGCGATGCCGTCGATCAGCACCGTCGCGATCGCGCCCGCACCGGCGACGGCGACGCGCACGACGCGCGCGGGCATTTCCACGCCGTCGATGAACGCGCGCACGGCCGCGGCGAACGCGTCGGGACGTTCGATGTTCGGTGCGTGACCGGCGCCCGCGATGATGGCGAGCCGCGCGTCGGGGATGCGTTCGGCGATCGTCTGCGAGAGCGTGAGGCCGACGACGCTGTCGTGTTCGCCGCAGACGATCAGCGACGGGACGTCGATCGTGTCGAGCCACGGCAGGGCGTCGGTGGCGGCGATGACGTCGGTGACGTACCGATAGCCGGCCGGACGGGCGCGACGCATGTTGCGTGCGATCTCGGCCAGCACGTCGGCCGGCGCTTCGGGGCCGGCGATTTCACCGGCGCGTTCGTCGGCGCGCACTTGCAGCTCGGCCGCGAGCGCATAGCGTCCTTCGACCCAGCGCGTGCGTTCGTCCGGCGCGAGCGTGTTGCGGCCGAGCGTGGTGTCGGAGAGCACCAGCGATCGCACGAGGTTCGGATGCCGGCGTGCCAGCGCCAGCGCGGCGAGAGCGCCGAACGATACCCCCACGACGTGAGCCGGCTCGCGATCGAGCAGCGCGGCCAGATCGTCGGCCACCGCGTCGAGGGAGGGCGGACCGGCCGGGTCGGGCGAGTCGCCGTAACCCCGCAGGTCGGGGGCGATCAGCGTATAGTCGCCGGCGAGGCGGTCGAACTGGCGCTGCCACGAGGTCGCCGACGAGCCGATCCCGTGCAGGAGCAAGAGCGTGGGCCCGGCGCCGGCGCGCACCGCGTGGAGAGACTCCAACGTTGGCGTAGCGTGTCTCCTATACGAAACAGGTTTTCAAATACGAACTACTCTGTTATACTCTGGTCGAGCTCGCTACGTCAAGGGAGACCAGCCGTGTCCAACGCCGACCAAGCCCGCATCGGACGCTACCTCGAGAAGTCTTGGGATTGGGATGCCTTCCCGGCCAATACCGGTTACCCGGAGCTGGAGCGCGCGCAGATGCGTTACATCGGCGCCGGCGGTTCGCCCAAGACCGACGACCGCAGTACGCTCCCACCCGGCGCGTTCACCTGCAGCCTGATCTTTCAGGAACCGGGGCGCAAGGCATCCACGCATCATCATAGGATCGAAGAACTGTTCTTCGTGCATCGCGGCAACCTGACGATGTCGTGGCAATTCGGTGATGAAGTCGTCGATTTCGTCGTCGGCCCCGGCGATGCGGTGCTCAACCCGACGAGCCGGCCGCACGGCTTTCGCAATGAAGGCACCGAGGACTGCGTCATGCAGATCATGGTCGCCACCGCCGCACCGATGAACCCGACCTATACGGATCATCCGGCCGAACATTCGGTGAGCCCGTTGCGTCCGGCCGCGCCCGAAAAGCGCGCCGAGTATCTGCAAGAGGTGGAACGCTATCTCTCGCGCGCATCGGCGGTCGTACCCCAGGTTGCGCAGGTCGAAGGCGGCACGTTCACGGCCTCGCCGTACGTGATGTCGGCGGCGTCGGGCGGCCTCGTTGCGCCCACGCACTTCACCTACGCCGTCGATACGCTCACGCGCGGCGCGGCGACCCCGGCGTACGCGCTCGCGGTCGAAGAGGCGTTCATGGTGCTCGACGGTGTGCTCGACGTCGAGACGTTCGATGCGGCCGGCAATGCAACGGTAGCGCGGCTCGGTGCTCGCGACCTCGCGTTGATTGCGCCGGGCACGAAACATCGTCTGGTCAACCGCGACGCCGCAACCGTGCGCTTCGGCGCGATCGCCGGCTCGAAAGACGCCGTGCCGATCGCGTGGCGCGAGGCGGTCGCCGCACGATAGGTGGACGTGCATGCCGGTGTCCTGACCGCCATTGCGATACTCGGCGTGGCGCTGGCCGTCGGCGTGGCGGCCGAGCGGCTGCGCATTCCGTACATCGTGGCGCTGCTCATCGTGACGCTGCCGCTCCCGCCGCTGCAATCGGACGAGCACTTCGCCGAAGCGTTTTTAGTGGTGCTATTGCCGACGCTGATCTTCGACGCAGCGTGGAACCTCAACGTCGAAGAATTGCGGATCGCGTGGCGAGCGATCGCGTGGATGGCCGTCCCGGGCGTGCTCGTCACGATCGGCGCGGTCGGCGGGGGGCTCGCGCTGCTCGGAATCTTGCCCATCGTACCCGCGCTTTTGCTCGGGGCGATCGTTGCACCGACCGACCCGATCGCCGTGATTGCGACGTTCAAGCGACTGCAGGTGCCGGCGCAACTTTCCGTGACCGTCGAGGGCGAGTCGCTCTTCAACGACGGCGTTGCGGTCGTGATGTACGCCGCGCTCGCCGCCGCCCTCGAACACGGCACCGCGATCGCGCCGTTCACGCTGGCATGGAACGTCGTCGCGGTTTCCGCCGGCGGCGGGGTGATCGGGATCGCGGTGGCCGGCATCGCGTATGTCGTCGTGCGATGGAGCATCGATCGCGACTTGCACGTGATCGGCAGCCTGCTGGTGGCGTACGGCGCCTACATGGGCGCCGAGCAACTGCACGTGTCGGGAATCTTCGCCGCGCTCTGCGGCGGCATCGCGTATCGCTGGTTCGAACATCGCAACAACGATGATGCAATCGTCGAACACGTCCACACGTTCTGGACCATCGCCGCGTTCTTTGCCAACACCATCGTGTTCATGCTCGTCGGCGCGCGCATCGAAGTCGGGCGCGTGCTCGCGCATCCGTTCATCGTCGTCGGGACGCTCGCGCTCGTACTCGCCTCGCGTCTGGCCGTGGTGTACGGCGCGCTGCCGTTCCTCGGGGTACCGCGGCGGGCGTGGCAGCATGTGATCGCGCTCGCGGGGATTCGCGGCGGCATCTCGATCGCGCTCGCGCTCTCGCTCCCGCCTGCGCTGGCCTTTCGCGACGACATCGTCGACGCGGTCTACGGCGTCGTCGCCGTTACGATCCTCGTACAGGGTCTGGCGCTCGCGCCGATCATGCGCCGCCTGAAGCTCGCGCCGGTATGAACGCGTTGCACGTTGCGGTCGATGCCCGTTTTGCCGTCCTCGACGAGCGCGGCATCGGACGCTACACCCGTTCGCTGATCGCGCAGTTTCTCGCTTGGCCCGGCGTGCGGTTGTCGTTTGTTGCGCCCGGTCTGCTGGCGCCGCGGCGCCGTATCGCGGCGGCGCTCGGGGTCGAGCGCACTGCCGTCGTTTCGGCGGTGCCGGCGGATGCCGACGTCCTCTGGAGTCCCTCGAACGGCACCGATCTCGTGACGGCCGTGCCGTGCGTGACGACGGTGCACGACGTCGTCCCGTTCATGTTTCCGGCCGAAGGGTTCAAGGTGCGCGAGCGCGAGCAGGCGCCGCTGCGGCGGACCGCCGAACGCGCGCGTACGATCATCGCCGATTCGCGCTACATCGCGGGCGAGATCGCCGTACGCATGAAGGTCGATCCCGACCGCATCGTCGTCGCCCCGCTCGGCGTCAGCGCGCCGTTCGTTGCCGCCGGCGAGCGCGGCGTGCTGGACGATGGGCGGCCCTACGTGCTGCACGTCGGCGCGCACGACATGCGCAAGAACGTGCGCACGCTCGTCGCGGCGTGGCAAGCGGCGTTTCCCACCGCCGACGTTGCGCTCGCGTTTACGCGCAAGCCCGAGATCTTGCCGCCCGGTGCCGTGGTGGTTGATGCGGCTTCGGATGCGCAGCTGGCCGCGTTCTATCGCGGTGCCTTGCTCGTCGCGGTACCCTCGCTCGACGAGGGTTTCGGGTTGCCGCTCCTAGAGGCGCTGGCGTGCGGTGCTCCGGCGGTCGCCTCGCGCGTTGCCGCGTTGCCCGAAGTCGGCGGCGACGCGGTGGCGTGGGTCGACGATCCCGACGATGTCGATAAGTGGGCGTTCACGTTTCGCGGGCTTACGCGTGCGCCCGAGCACTTGGCGACCCTGGCGGAACGCGGCCCGGCGCAAGCGGCAAAGTTTACGTGGGAGCGCTGTGCGGATCTCACGCTCGGCGCGTTGCGGCCGGCATCCGCGTGAAGGC
>PLTN01000103.1:1497-14772 GCA_003164495.1 Vulcanimicrobiota bacterium | reverse complement strand
TCACCTACATCGGGTTCGACACGGCCACGACCACCGCCGAAGAAACGCGCAATCCCAAAGTCGACGTGCCCGTCGGCGTGCTCGGCTCGCTCGCAATCGGAACGGTCATCTACTGCACGGTCGCGCTCGTGCTGGTGGGCGTCGTACCGTGGCAGCACGTCGATCAGAGTGCGGCGCTCCTGGCGGCACTCGCGCCGCTGCACAGCCCGATTCTCGATGCGATCATCACGATCGGCGTCATCGCGGGCACGACCTCGGTGGCGCTCACGTCGCTGCTCGGTCAGAGCCGCATCTTTTACGTGATGGCCCGCGACCGCATGCTGCCGCCGGCCGTCGCGGCCGTGCATCCGCGCTTCAAGACGCCGGCTCGCATGACGATCATCACCGGCGTCATCGTCGCGCTGCTGGCGTTTTGCGTTCCGCTCGACGCGTTGCTCGAACTCGTCAACATCGGCACCTTCAGCGCGTTCATCATCGTGTGCGCCGGCGTGATCTGGCTGCGCTACAAACGGCCGGATTTGCCGCGACCGTTCCGCTCGCCGCTCGTGCCGTTCTTCCCGCTCTGCGGCATCGCGCTCTCGATCTTTCTCTCCAGCGTCGGCCTCGGTCCATTCACCTGGCTGCGCTTTGTCGTATGGCTCCTCGTAGGTCTCGTGATTTACTTCTGCTACGGTTTTCGCCAGCCCGTACCAGGTGATAATGTCATCAGGGGAGACAGATGATTCGCACGCTCGACGTTGGCGTTACGCCCGCTTCCGTCACCTCGCGAAAGCCGGCAGAGACCGTCGTGGTCATCGACGTGCTGCGCGCGACCTCGACGATCGTCACGGCACTCGAGAACGGTGCGGCCGGCATCGTACCCGTGCGCGAAGCGGACGAAGCGATCGTCGTCATGCGCCGTCTCGGCCACGAACGCTCGCTGCTCTGCGGCGAACGTGATTCACGCCTGATCGCCGGGTTCGATCTCGACAACTCGCCCGCATCGTACACGCGCGAGCGCGTCGAAGGCAAGACGCTCGTTTTCACGACCACCAACGGCACGCGGGCGCTGCTCGAAGCGGCGCGCGGTAACGCGACCGTGTACTGCGCCGCGCTGCTCAATCGCGAGGCGATCGTCGAAGCGCTGATCGCCGCCGAAGGCGACGCGCTCCTGCTCTGCGCCGGCAACGAGGGTTCCTTGAGCTTCGAGGATACGCTTTGTGCGGGCGCGATCGTCGACGCGCTGGTGCGGCGCAGCAAAACCCTGGCGATCAGCGACGCGGCACGCGCCGCCGCGACGGTGTTCAGCGCGAACGCGAAGCGGCTCACCACCGCGATCGCCGGCGGCACGCACGCCGTGGCGCTGGTGAACAAGGGCTTCGCCGCCGACGTTGCAGCCTGCGCGCGGCTCGACGTGAGCCGCTGCGTGCCGCTCTACGCCGATGGCATGATCAGCCCGGTTTAGGCGTTACTGACCGTCGTCGGGAACGCCGGCGACGACCGCGCCGGGCGTGCGGACGTCGATGCGGCCGCGCACGGCGTCGTACTTGACGGCCGATGCGAGCGCGAGGGCGACGTCGGAGCCGCGCACCATCGCGCGACCGCGCACCGTGAACGGCGCGTTCTTCAGCGTGACCGGACGCCCGTCGAGCGTGGCGTGGCGATCGCCGATCTTGAGCGTCAACACGTCGGTGCCGCGGCGGACCGTCAGCTCGTTCGTGTGCGCGTCAAAGGTGGTTTCGGCCCCTGCGGCTTCGCTGACCGCGCGCAACGGCAAGTAGGCCACGCCGCCGGTGGTGACCGGCGAGACATCGGAGACCACGCGCTGACCGTCAACGTCGAGGATCGCGGGCTGCGAAAGCGCGAGCGCCAGCGACGCGGTCAACGCGAGTCCCGCGGTGCCAACCAGTAATCGCCAACTCGGGAGTTCGGCCCCGAAACCGTTACGCAGGTGCAATTTCACGATTCGTCTCGTGGATGTAATCCGGATACTGCTCGGTGATGACCTTCTCTATTTCGAGCCGCAATTGGCCAAGCAATTGGCCCTCTGGATAAGTGCCCACCAGCTCGCCCTTGCGGTAGATCGCTCCCTTACCCTTACCACCCGCGATGCCGACGTCGGCCATCTTCGACTCCCCCGGACCGTTCACGACGCAGCCCATGACAGCGACCTTGACCGGAGCGGTGTACTCTTTGGCGATCGCTTCAACAGAACGCGCCAGCTCGACCACTTGGATTTCCGCGCGGCCGCACGACGGGCACGCCGTGATGTCGAAGCCCTTCTCGCGCAGGCCCAGCGCCTTGAGGATGCCCCACGCGACCGGGATCTCTTCGATCGGGTCGGCCGCCAGCGAAACGCGCAGCGTGTCGCCGATGCCTTCCCACAGCAGCACGCCGAGGCCGATGGCGGACTTGATCGTCCCCTCACGCGGCAGACCGGCCTCGGTAACGCCCAGGTGCAGGGCATAGGGGGTCTTGCGCTCGCGCAGGCGCTGGTCCATGAGGCGGTAGGCGTAGATCGTCATCGGAGCGTCGTGAGCCTTGAGCGAGATCACGATGTCGGTATGCCCAAGATCCTCGAGGATGTCGACGTGGCGCAGGGCCGATTCGACCATCGCCTCGGGCGTGTGGCCGAGCTTCAGTTCCAGGTCGTGGGCGAGCGAGCCCATGTTGACGCCGATCCGGATCGGGGTCTCGCGCTCGATGGCGAGCCGGACGACCTCGCGGGTCTTGACCGGATCCGTGATGTTGCCGGGGTTGAGGCGCAGCTTGGCCACGCCGGCTTCGAGCGCGGCCAGCGCCATGCGGTGGTCGAAGTGGATGTCGGCCACGATCGNNACGCCGGCTTCGAGGGCCGCGAGGGCCATCTTATGGTCGAAGTGGATGTCGGCGACGATCGGTACCGGCGAACGCTTGACGATGTGCGGCAGGCCGGCGGCGTCGCGCGGATCCTGACAGGTCACGCGGACGATCTCGCAGCCTTCCATCGCCAGGCCGTAGACCTGTTCGAGGGTCTTCTCGTAGTCGGCCGTGTCGGTGGTCGTCATCGACTGTACCGCGACGGGATGATCGCCGCCGATCCACACGCCCTTGGCGTCGGATTCACCGGTTTTGTTCTTCAAATAGACGGGCTTGGACTGGCGGCGCAGACGAATCATGGTCGTTCCTCTTCGCCCTAAAACGCGGCCTGGCCCGCGAGGATCCGTGCGATGTCGTGATACGCGACGGCGAGCATCACGACGATCAGCGCGGCGAACCCGCCGACGTGAACGAGCGCTTCCTTTTCCGGGTCGACCGGTTTCCCGCGCAGCATCTCCACCAGGATGAAGATGCCGCGGCCGCCGTCGAGCGCCGGAATCGGCAAGAGGTTGAAGATGCCGAGCGAGATCGAAAGCGTCGCCGCCAGCGACAGGTAGGCACCCCAGCCGAAGTCGGCCACCTGAGCGGATACCTGCGCGATGCCGATCGGCCCTTGGAGCTGACCGGCCGTCCCGGCAAAGTTGGTAACCAGTTGCCCGAGCACGTTGAGCGTGCCCATAAAGACGGTGGAGAACTGCCACCAGGCGGCCTGGCCGGCCTCGACGATCGACGCCGGCCGCATCGCTGGCATCGGGCTGAACCCGAGCCGGCCCTGCGGCTTGCCGTGGCCGTCGGGCACGACCTTGGTCAGGATGTTGACGACGGTGGTCTTGCCGTCGCGTACGTAGGTCACGCGCAGGGTCTTCCCCGGGGCCGCGTAGATCGTGTGGACCAGCTCGTCGCCGTCGCGCATGGTCACGCCGTTGATCTGGGTGATCACGTCGCCGGGGTGCAGGCCGGCCTTCTGGGCGGGGTAACCGGGCAAAAGCTGATAGACCTTGGTCGTCGGGGCCCGGTCGGCTACGCCGAAAGCGGCCGCGCTGACGAACAGCAGCACCAGCGCCACGATAAAGTTCGCGATCGGCCCGGCCACCACGATCGCCAGCCGCTGCCAGGGCGTCTTGGACTGGAAGTTGTCGTCGTCGTGCTTGCCGTCGTTACGGAAGGCGCGCTGCTGCTCAGCCTCGGTCGTCTTGCCGTCCTCGCCCTTCATGGCGCAGTAGCCGCCGATCGGGAAGAGGTTGATGCGGTAGTTGGTGCCGCTCCGCTTGGACGTCCACTTGAGCAGTGTCGGCCCCATGCCGAGGGCGAAATCGTCGACCCGGACGCCGTTGCGGCGGGCCAGCAAGAAGTGACCGTACTCGTGCAACACCACGAGCACCGAGAGCATCACCAAGAACAGAAGCAGTTTTTCGGGCGACATATGACCTTTCCACCGACCCTAAGCCTCGGCGCTCAGTTGCGCCCTCTCATGAACAACGGCTGAGAAGTGAGAACCGTCTCCCTGGGGCGCCGTCCCGGCCGAGCGTGCGCCCCGCGCTAATGCTCGGAAGCCTCTTGGTCGATGACTTTACAGCACATGATGCTCCAGGACGAGCCCCTCGACTACGAAGCGTTGGTCGAGGAGTATAACAAGAACCTGTTCCTTGTTCTGCGCGGTCACCGCTCGGCGGAGTACCTCGACACGTGGGTTCCCGACGAGAACCCGTTCAAGGGCGTACTCAACATGATCGAAGCCGCCGAGCTCACCGGCACGGCGGAAATCGCGATCCGGCTCGGCGCGGCAACGCTGAAGACGCTCGATCTCGCGGCCCTCGAAGCCGCTGCCGCGCTCATCGGCACGGTTTCGGTCGAGCGCGGGGCCGGCGAGGCCATCCTGCGCGTCACCGATATCTCGGGCGCACCGATCGCCGTACCCCACACCGCGATCGCAGCGCCGTATCAAGCGGCCGTGGCAGCCGCAGCCGTCGACCCCAAGCACGGCAGCGAACTCAGCGGCGGAGCGCACGGCGACATCTTCGAAACGACCGTCGACGGCGTAACGCTCACGATCCGGCTGCACGCCGGCTCGTTCATCGCCGAAGCCGCGCATCACGGCGCGGCGTCGCTCGCGACCACGGCCGTGCTCGACGTGTTCTGCGAAGAATTGTCCGGCTTGACGGTGCAAGAAGCCGCCGAGCACGGCGTCGTGCGCCTCGAGTACCGCATGCGGGCAAACGCGCGCCAACGGCCCGTGCCCGGTATCGTCCTGCCGCGCAACGCCGACAAGATGTTCGATCTTCCCGCGCGCCTGATCCGTTCGCTGGCCGCCGTCTATCGCGAGAAAACCGGCAAAGCTTTCGGCGAAAACAACTTCACGCGGCGCGTCGACTCCGCGTGGCTGCACCTCTCCGACGAAGAAAAGGTCGCTCGGGCAAGCGCCGTGCTGGCCGAACGCATCAAGGGCCTCGGGCTCCTGGACGACGACGTGCGGGTGATCGCGGTCGAGCAGCAAGTGCGCCTGACCATCGCCTTTCGCGAAAGTGTCGAAGTGCAGAAAAAGCCGCGTTTTATCCGCGATTTCGAGCACGTTCTCCACGAAACGCTCGAACCGTCGCTGCAAGTTTTCATGAGCGAAGTCAAAGACGCAAACGTGTTGCGCCGCCTGTAGCGCTACGGAAAGAACATCGGAACGACTATGAGCGGCATGACCGACCACACCGAGCTGATCCTCGACGGAACCAAGATCTTCTGGCACCAGGACCGCATTCGCGCCTGGGAGCGCGGCGAACGAATCGCCCCGATCACGATCGACATGGCGCTGACGCGCGCGTGCAATTTCGGCTGCCACTACTGCTACGCGATGCTGCAGGAAAACGACCGGCAAGTCATCGACCGCAAAGTGATCTTCGACTTCCTCGACGACTGCGCCGAGATCGGCGTCAAGGGCGTCAGCCTCGTTTCCGACGGTGAGAGCACGATCTCGCCGGTGTTCGTCGACACGATCGTTCACGGCAGCGAAGTCGGCCTCTCGATGGCGGTCGGCACGAACGGCTTCGTGCTCAACCGGCGCAAGCTCGAAGAGATTCTGCCGCATCTGACCTACCTGCGCATCAATATCTCGGCCGGCGAGCGTTCGCGTTACGCGCAGATCATGGGCGTCAAGGAAGAGTGGTTCGACCGGGTCTGCCAAAACATCCGCGACATGGTCGCGATCAAGCGCGAGAAAAACCTCGCCGTGACGATCGGCCTGCAGATGGTCCTGATGCCGGAATATGAAGATCAGATCATTCCGCTAGCGATGCTCGGTAAGGAGCTCCGCCCCGACTACCTCGTCATCAAGCACTGCAGCGACAACGAAGACGGCGACCTCGGCGTCAACTACGACGGCTACCGGCCGCTCTACGACACCCTCCGCCGCGCCGAAGCCCTCTCGGACGACGAGTACAAGGTGGCCGTGAAGTGGTCGAAGATCGACGCCGACGGCAAGCGCTCGTACCAGCGCTGCTACGGACCGCCGTTCATGCTGCAGATCTCGGGCTCGGGCCTGATCGCCCCGTGCGGCATGCTCTTCAACGAGCGCTACAAGAAGTTCCACATGGGAAACATCGTGGAAAAGCGCTTCAAAGACATCTGGGCCAGCGACGAGTACTGGGAAGTGATGAACCTCCTCGCGGGGCCGGAGTTCAACGCCCAATCGATGTGCGGCACCCTCTGTCTCCAGCATAAGGTCAACGAGGCGCTCGACGGCTACCTGAAGGGCGACCGCCCCCTGCCGGTCCTGGCCGGCCCGCAGCCCCAGCACCTCAATTTTGTGTAGAAAACGGCCGATTCTTTAATCATGGAGGCCATTCAGAAGTATCTCTCCGAGATCGAACAAGCGATCCGTGAGATCTCGCGGGATGACGTCACGGCCGTCGTCGACGTGCTCGAAGCCTGTTGGGTTTCGGGCAATACCACGTTCGTGGTGGGCAACGGCGGCAGCGCGTCCACGGCCTCTCACATGATGAACGACCTCAACAAATTCACGCTCGTGCCGGGAGCGCGACGCTTTCGCGCCATCGCCCTGACGGACAACGTGCCGCTGATGACGGCCTGGGGCAACGATGCGAGCTACGACGACGTCTTCGTCGAGCCGTTGCGCAACCTGATGAACGACGGCGACGTGCTCATCGCGATCTCCGGATCCGGCAATTCTCCGAACGTGCTGCGCGCGATCGAGTACGCCAACGAACGCGGTACGACGATCGGCCTGTGCGGCTTTCCCGGCGGCAAGCTCGCGGTGCTGGCCAAACACCGCGTGATCGTGCCGGCGATGTCGATCGGACAGCAAGAAGACGGCCACCTCATCATCAACCATGCGGTCGCGACGGCGTTGCGCGCCCGCATCGAAGCGCAGCTAATCGCGGCTCCAGCGCAAGCGTTCGCGTAGGCGGTCGTGTCTCAGACCGCGGTCGTTACCGGTGGATGCGGCTTCATCGGAAGCCATCTCACCGAGCGCCTTCTCGCGAGCGGATATCGCGTAACCGTCATCGACAACCTCAGCACCGGACGGCGTGAGAACCTCAAGACGATCGAGCCGCATCCGCAGCTGACCGTGCGGATCGCCGACATCCGCGATGCCGCCGCGATCGCGCCGCACTTCGCGGGTGCCGATATCGTCTTCCATCTCGCCGCGCTGGCCGACATCGTGCCGTCGATTCAACGGCCCGAGGATTACTTCACGACCAACGTCGACGGCACGTTCAACGTCGTGCAGGCCGCGCGCGCGGCGGGAGTGCGCCGCGTCGTGTACGCAGCGTCGTCATCGTGTTACGGCATCCCCGACGTCTACCCGACGCCGGAAACCGCGCCCACCCGTCCGCAGTACCCGTACGCCTTGAGCAAGTTGCTCGGCGAGCAGATCGTGCTGCACTGGAATCTCGTGTACGGCGTCTCCGCGCTCTCGCTGCGCTTCTTCAACGTCTATGGTCCGCGCGCGCGGACGACCGGCACCTACGGCGCGGTGTTCGGCGTGTTCCTCGCGCAACGGATGGCCGGGAAACCCTATACCGTCGTCGGGGACGGCACGCAAACGCGCGACTTCACCTACGTCACCGATGTCGCGGCGGCGGTGCAGTGCGCCGGCGAGAGCGAGCTCACCGGTGAGATCCTCAACGTCGGTTCCGGCGGCACGTACAGCGTGAACGAACTCGTCGCGCAGCTCGGCGGCGAGGTGACCTACGTGCCCAAGCGTCCGGGCGAACCCGATTGCACCTTCGCCGACGTGCGCAAGATCGAGCGGCTGCTGGGCTGGAAAGCGAGCGTGCCGTTTGCCGACGGCGTGCGCACGATGCTCGAGCACGCCGAAGACTGGCGCGACGCACCCGTCTGGGAACCCGCCTCCATCGCCGAAGCGACCCGCGACTGGTTTCGCTTCCTGCAAAAAGAACCGGTGAAACCATGAGCGTCGATACGGACCGCGCATCGAAGATCTACGATCTCGACGAACTCGGCGCGCTGCTCGCGCGCGAGCGCACGGGCGGCTCGACCGTCGTCCACTGCCACGGCGTGTTCGACTTGCTGCACGTCGGTCACATCCGCCACTTTGCCGAAGCGCGGGCGCAGGGAACGTTGCTCGTCGTGACGCTCACCGAAGACAAACACGTCAATAAAGGGCCCAACCGCCCGGCGTTCGCGGAGGGGCTGCGCGCCGAAGCGATCGCGGCGCTCGAAGCCGTCGATTACGTGGCGATCAGCCGCCATCCGACGGCCGTCCCGGCGATTCACACGATCCGGCCCGACATTTACGTCAAAGGCCCCGACTATCGCAACCCGGCCGACGACGTCTCCGGCGGCATCGCGCTCGAGGAAGCCGCCGTGCGCGAAAACGGGGGCCGGATTCACATCACCGACGACCTCTCCTTCAGCTCGTCGACGTTGATCAACCGCTTCATGCCGGCCTACTCGGACGACGTGCACGACTACCTGGCCGACTTCCGCGCGCGCCATCGTGCCGGCGACATCGTCGAGCGCATCGAAGCGCTGCGCACGCTCAAGACCGTCGTGGTCGGCGACACGATCCTCGACGAATACGTCTACTGCGAACAGATGGGCAAGTCGGCCAAGGAGCCGGTGCTCGCGATGCGCTACTCCTCGGCCGAAATGTTCGCCGGCGGATCGCTCGCGGTGGCCAATCACGCCGCGAACTTCTGCAATACGGTCGAGCTGATCACGTATTTGGGCGATCGCGATCCGCGCGAGGACTTCGTGCGCACGCATCTGCTGCCGAACGTCCGCACGAATTTCGTCTACAAGTCCGACTCCCCGACGATCATCAAGCGCCGCTATGTCGAATCGTATCTGCAGTCGAAGCTCTTCGAAGTCTGCGTCCTCAACGACGAACTGCTGACGCCCCAAGAGGACGCACTCTTGTGCGCCCTGATCGACGAACGCGTGAGCAGCGGCGACGCGACGATCGTGGCCGACTTCGGACACGGCTTGATGACCCCCGCGTCGATCGAGCGCGTTGCCGAGCGCGCGCGCTTCCTCGCCGTCAATACGCAAATCAACGCCGCCAACATCGGCTTCCACACGATCACGAAGTATCCGCGCGCCGATTACATCTGCATTCACGAAGGCGAAGTGCGGATCGATGCGCGCAGCCGCCGCGCGCCCCTCGGCGCCCTCGTCGAGGCGCTGGCCGCCAAGATGGGCGGATCGAAGGTGCTGGTCACACAAGGCAAACGCGGCAGCACGCTCTTCGCCGATGCCAAGCAGTACGTGAGCCCCGCGTTCGTCGGGAACGTCGTCGACCGGATCGGTTCGGGCGATGCCGTGCTGGCGATCACCTCGATGTGTGTCGCCGCGAAAATGGAACCGGAAGTCGTGAGCTTCCTCTCCAACGTGGTCGGCGCGATGAAGGTCCAGATCGTCGGAAACCGCTCGGCGATCGACCGCACAGCACTGCTCAAGTTCGTGCAGACGCTGCTCAAATGATTGCCGAAGGACGCCGCAACCAGCGACTCGTCGCGCTCTACCGCGAGATGCTGCGCATCCGCCTGGTCGAGGAAACGATCGCCGACCGGTACGCGGAACAAGAGATGCGCTGCCCGGTCCACTTGAGCATCGGACAGGAAGGCGTCGCGGTCGGCGTCAGCGCGGCACTGCGCAGAGATGACTACATGATCTCGACCCATCGCGGTCACGCGCACTACCTCGCCAAGGGCGGCGATCTGCGCGCCTTCATCGCCGAACTCTACGGCCGCGAAACGGGCTGCTCGGGCGGACGCGGCGGCTCGATGCACATCATCGACCGCAGCGTCGGGATGATCGGCTCGACGCCGATCGTCGGCGGCAGCCTGCCGATCGCGGTCGGCACCGCGTTTTCCACCCGCCTCGACGGCGGCGACCGCGTCACCGTCGTCTACTTCGGCGACGGCACGACCGAAGAGGGCGTGTTCCTCGAAGCGCTCAACTTCGCCGCGCTCAAGGCGCTCAACGTGATCTTCGTGTGCGAGAACAACGGCTATTCCGTGTACTCGCCGCTGGCGGTGCGCCAGCATCCCAACCGCAGCCGCGTCGCGATCGCGGCCGCCAACGGCCTCGCAACCGGGACGGGTGACGGGAACGACGTCGTCGCGGTCTACGACGCCACCAAGGTCGCGGTCGACCGCGCGCGCAGCGGCGGCGGCCCGACGTTCCTTGAATTCGATACTTTCCGGCACCGCGAACACTGCGGCCCGTTCTTCGACGACGATCTCGGCTACCGCGATCCGGCCTTCGTCGCCGGCTGGCTCGCGCGCGATCCGGTGACCACGCTCGAACGCACGCTGCTCGCCGACGGCACGCTCGACGCGGCCTCGCAAAGCGAGATCGTCAGCGAGCTGCGCGCCGAGATCGACGACGCGTTTGCGTTTGCCAAGGCTTCGCCGTTCCCGCCGCCGAGCGACCTGTTCCGTCACATCTACGCAGAAGACGTCTGATGAGCGCGCGCACGATCACCTACGCCGAAGCACTGCGTGAGGGGACGGCCGTCGCGATGGCCGCCGATCCATCGACGTTCCTCATGGGCTTGGGCGTGCCCGATCCCAAGGCGATCTTCGGCACCACGACCGGTTTGCAAGCCCAGTTCGGCGCCGAGCGCGTGCTCGACATGCCGACGGCCGAGAACGGCATGACCGGCGTCGCAATCGGCGCGGCGCTCGTCGGCAAACGCCCGATCATGGTGCATCAGCGCGTCGACTTCACGCTGCTCGCACTCGATCAGATCGCCAACAGCGCGGCCAAGTGGTCGACGATGTTCAACGGTCAAGGCTCCGTGCCGCTCACGATCCGCATGATCATGGGTCGCGGCTGGGGCCAGGGGCCGCAGCACTCGCAGAACTTGCAGGCGACGTACGGACACTTCCCCGGACTGAAAGTCGTCATGCCCTCGACGCCTCACGATGCGAAGGGCCTGCTGATCGCCGCGATCGAGGACAACAATCCGACGATCGTGCTCGAACACCGCTGGCTCGGCAATACGATCGGCGCGGTCCCCGAAGGTCACTACTCGATCGAACTGGGGAAGGCGCGCATCGCGCGCAGCGGCAACGACGTCACGCTCGCCGCCAGCGGCTACTCGACGCTCGAATCGCTGCGCGCCGCCGACCTGCTGGCCCAAGACGGTATTGATTGCGAGGTCATCGACCTGCGCACGATCAAGCCGCTCGACAGCGCCACGATCGTCGCATCGGCGGCCCGCACCGGCCGTTTCGTCGCGGTCGATTCGGGCTGGAAAACGTTCGGTATCGCGGGCGAGTTGATCGCCCTCGTTTCCGAGAACGCGTTCGGCAGCCTCAAGACCGCGCCGGTGCGCATCACGCCGCCCGACGCGTACGTCCCGACGACGCAATCGCTGGCCAACGCCTTCTATCCCTCCACCACGACGATCGTCAACGCGGTGCGCGCGATGTACGGTTTGGCACCGAAGACGGACCTCGAGCTCGGCTTCGATCCCGACCGGCTGCTCGACGTCCCCGACGCGTCGTTCCGCGGACCGTTCTAACATGACGCAAATGATCAGTTCCGATCCGGTACCGTATGTCGACCTCGCCGCGCAACACGCGCCGCTGAAGGCCGATATCCTGGCCGCGGTCGAGGGCGTGCTCGAACGCGGTGACTTCATCCTCGGCGGAGCGGTCGAGGCGTTCGAGACGCGCCTCGCGGCGCTGATCGGCGTGCGGTTCGCCGTCGGATGCGGCAACGGTACCGATGCGCTCCAGCTCTCGCTGCGCGCGCTCGACATCGGCCCGGGCGACGAGGTGATCACGCCGCCCAACTCCTTCGTCGCATCGACGTCGTGCATTCGCCTCGCCGGTGCGATGCCGGTGTTCGTCGACGTCGACGAGACCTACAACATCGATCCGGACAAGATCGATGCCGCGATCACGCCGCGCACGAAGGCCATCATGCCGGTACACCTCACCGGCCGGCCGGCGCACATGGAACGCATCCTTGCCATCGCCGCGAAGCACCAGCTCGCGATCGTGGAAGATTCGGCGCAAGCGATCCTGGCGGAATTCGACGGTAAGAAAGTCGGCTCGACCGGCACCCTCGGCTGCTTCAGCCTGCATCCGCTCAAGACGCTCAACGCCTGCGGCGACGGCGGCGTGGTGACGACGAACGACGAGAAACTCGCGACGCGGCTCCGCATCCTGCGCAACCTCGGCTTGCAGACGCGGGATGACTGCGCCGAGTGGTCGGTAAACTCGCGGCTCGACACGCTGCAAGCCGCGATCTTGCTCGTGAAGCTCGACCACCTCGAAGCCTGGACGGACGCACGGCGCGCGAATGCGGCCCGCTATCGCCGCCTGCTCGCGAACGTCCCCGGACTCACGCTGCCGACCGACTCGCCGCGCGAACGCCAGGTCTATCACACCTTCGTCGTGCAGGCCGAACGGCGCGAAGCGCTGCGCGCGTATCTGAGCGAACGCGGCATCGGCACGTCGGTGCACTACCCCGTCCCGATTCATCTGCACACCGCCGCACGCGAACTGGGTCACGAGCGCGGCGCGTTCCCGGTCACCGAACGCCAGGCCGACCGCATTCTCAGCCTGCCGGTTCACAACACGCTCCGTCCCGATCAGCTCGACCGCGTTGCGGCGACGATCCGGGAATTCTACGAGGAATCCCGATGAGTTCGGCCGTCAACGCACCGCAAACGGTGCCCTTCTCCTACCTCGACCGTCAGTTTGCGAACCTCGACGACTACCTCGCCGACATTCGCGAGCTGGTGTTGACCGGAGACTTCACGCTGGGCAAACCGGTCACCGAGTTCGAGCAGCGTTTCGCCAAGATGATCGGCCTGCCGTACGCGATCGGCGTGAACTCCGGTACCGACTCGCTAATCCTGCCGATGAAGCTGATGGGCATCGGCCCGGGCGACGAGGTGATCACCTCGCCCAACACGTTCATTGCCACCGTCGGCGCGATCGC
>PLTN01000103.1:0-1384 GCA_003164495.1 Vulcanimicrobiota bacterium | reverse complement strand
TGGGGCGACGCCGGCGTGATCGTCACCACCTCGAAAGATCTCTACGACCGCCTGCGCCTGTATCGCAATCACGGCCTCGTCGGCCGCGACGAGGTCGCCTTCTTCGGCCACAACTCGCGCCTCGACAGCCTGCAAGCGGTCGTCGGCAACCGGCTAATCGAGCAGACCGACTTCATCACCGAGGGCAAGCGCGCGCACGCGAAGCGCTACGACGAAGCCTTCGCCGACATGCAGCCGATGATCCGCGTACCGTACCGCGACCCGCGCGTGCACCATGTGTTCCACCTCTACATGCTGCGGGTGCAACAGCGCGACGAGCTGCTGAAGTACCTCAACGACCACGGCGTGGAAGCCAAAGTCCACTACCCGGTCCCGGTGCACTTGCAGCCGGCTGCCGCGCATCTCGGCTACAAAGCCGGCGACTTCCCCGTCACCGAGGAAGATTCGCGCGTGTGCATCACACTGCCGGCCCACCAGCACCTCACCGCGGATGAAGTGTCGTACACGATCGACACGGTGCGCGCGTTCTACGGCGCCAAGAAAGGCTAGATCACGATGAAACGGACCGTTCTCGTTACCGGCGGTGCCGGGTATGTCGGCGCGATGCTCGTGCCCAAACTGCTGGCGCGCGGCTTCGCCGTGCGCGTGCTCGACTGCTACTACTACGGCCACGAACCGCTGGCGTTGCTGCGCGGGGCCGAGGGGCTCGAAGAGATCGAAGCCGACCTGCGCGATCGCGCGGCCGTCGCGCGCGCCGTCGAGGGCTGCGATAGCGTTATCCACCTCGCCTGCATTTCAAACGACCCCTCGTTCGAGCTCGATCCGGATCTCGGGAAGTCGATCAACTTCGACGCGTTCGAGCCGCTGGTCGATGCCTCCAAACGGGCCGGCGTGAAGCGCTTCCTCTACGTCTCGTCGAGCTCCGTCTACGGCGTGAGCGAAGCGCCCGAAGTGCGCGAGGATCACCCGTTGCTCGCGCTGACCGACTACAGCAAATACAAGGCGATGTGCGAGCCGATCGCGCTGGCCGCCAACTCCAAGAACTTCGAGGTCGTCGTGCTGCGCCCGGCAACGGTGTGCGGGTACTCGACGCGGATGCGGTTCGATCTGTCGGTGAACATCCTTACCAACCACGCGGTCAACAACAAGAAGATCCTCGTGTTCGGCGGCAAGCAGATGCGCCCGAACATCCACATCGACGACACCACCGATCTCTACGTCGACCTGCTCGACGAACGGGCCGAACTGATCGCCGGCGAGACGTTCAACGCCGGATTCCAGAACCGTTCGATCGCCGACATCGCGGGCATCGTAAAGACCGTGGTCGAGCAGGAGCTGCCCGATCTCGGACCGATCGCAATCGAAACGCAGTCGACCGACGACA
>PLTN01000109.1 GCA_003164495.1 Vulcanimicrobiota bacterium | reverse complement strand
CCCCATTTATGCGGCAGGAACGCCCACGCCGCAAGGGTTCGGGCCCGTTCCTGCTAGGGCTTGTCCACAGCTCTGTCCACAGCTGTGGACAACTTAAGAACGATTCGCAATCCTCGCCATTCCCTTGACGCGGGAGGCTTGAGCCCGATACAATACGGTGCTTTAAGTTTACCCATTCGTTAGGAGCACCAGTACCGTGAAGCGGACCTTTCAGCCGCNNACGGCCGTAAGGTCCTCGCGGCGCGGCGCAAAAAGGGTCGCCACCGCCTCTCGGTCTGAGCGCGCGGGCAGCCGCCCGATGCGCCGGTACCAATCGCTCCGCCGGCGGAGCGACTTCGCACGGGTCCAACGTCGCGGCGAGCGGCAGGTTGGGCCCCTTTTCGTTTTCCTGACCGCCGGCACGCGGGGCCCCTCACGGGTGGGGATCACGGTCTCCAAGGCGATCGGCAACGCCGTGGTTCGCAACCGCCTGCGGCGGCGGGTCAAGGCGTTTCTCGACCGGACCGCGTTCGGCGCTCCGCCCCACCGCGACGTAGTGCTGATCGCCCGGCCGGGTGCCGGCGAGGCCGAATTCGCGGCGGTGGCCGCCGAACTGGGGCGGTTCTTCCGGTGACCCGGCTGCTCGTTGCGCTCATCACAACGTACCAGCGCTTGCTCTCGCCGCTCCTCCCGCCCGCGTGCCGCTTCGTGCCCACGTGTTCCGAGTACGCGGCGGCCGCAATCGAGAAACATGGCCCGTTTCGCGGGGTATTTCTGGCGGTTCGGCGCATCGTTCGATGCGCGCCCTGGCATCCCGGCGGGTTCGACCCCGTACCTTAGTGGAGTGCTCCGCGCTCTCGTTGCGCCATCGCAACGGTCCTGAAAGGTTCCTGGCCCCTCGTGTTCGCCTTTAATTTCTTCCAGCCGGTTACCAACGCGATGCTGGGCCTACTCAAAGCGATCCATTCGGTTATTCCCTCGTATGGGCTCGATATGGTGCTGTTAGCCCTGGTCGTGCGCCTGGCGCTCTTCCCGCTCGCTCAGCAGCAGTTCAAGTCGATGGCGGAAATGCAAAAAGTGCAGCCGCTGCTGAAGAAGATTCAGGTCGAATTCAAGGGCAAGCCGCAAGAGCTGCAAGCCGCGACGATGGCGCTCTACAAGGAACACGGCGTCAATCCGCTGGCCGGCTGCTTCCCGATGCTGATCCAGTTGCCGATCCTGCTCGGCTTGTTCTACGCCATCAACTCGCAGCTCGCGGAATTCAAAGCCGCGCACTTCTTGTGGATGCAAGACGGCATCGACAAGCTCACGCACGGCGTGCTCGCCGCGAACCTCGGCGAGATGGACTTCTTTCTGCTCGTGCTCTACGTCGTTTCGATGTACTTGAGCGTGCGTTACGGCAGCCCGCCGTCGAGCGATCCGCAGCAAGCGCAGACGCAGAAGATCATGGCGATCGTCTCGCCCGCGATGATCGCGTACTTCGGCTGGCGCTATCACTGGGCGTCGGCGCTGTTGATCTATTGGTTGACGCTCAACGTGTTGACGATGGCACAACAGTTTTACATGTATCGCCGCTATGGTTTGATCGGCCCCAAAAAAGTGGCCGTCGAAACGATCGAAGCGGCACCGCTCCCCAACGGCAAGACCTCGAACCGCCAGGCAATCACCGGCGGCAAGAACGGCAGTACCAGCGGCCGCGCATCGCGCCGCAGCAAACGTTAATTTTACTACAAAGGATTGAGCATGGACAACGATCAGGGATCCGGGCGGCGCGAATACGGCGACCGCGGGCGCGGACGCTCCGGCGGCGGCGGTCGCTTCGATCGCCGGCCGGCACCGCCCCGTTCGACGACCGCAGCATCGGTCGAGCCGCCCGAAGCGAAGCCGGCCCGCACGCTGCTCGAAGAGTTGCTCGCGAAGATGGGCATCGACGACGTGTCGATCGTGTACATCTCGCGTTCGGAAGGCGAGTACTTCGAAATTCGCGGACCGCGCCTGGCGAATCTCATCGGCCGCAACGGCAACACGCTCGAAGCGCTCAACCTGATCTTCAACAACATCCTCAACGCCGGCGTGCGCAACAACCGCCGCTACTACACGATCGATGCCGAAGGCTATCGTGCGCGCAAAGCCGATCAGCTCAAGACCCTTGCGCTCGCGACGCTGGAGCGCGTGATTCGCGAAGGCAAAGCGATCAAACTCGAGCCGATGCTGCCGAGCGAACGCAAGATCGTGCATCTCGCGCTGTCGGAATCGTCGGTCGTGCGCACCGAATCCGAGGGCGTCGACCCCGATCGCCGGCTGGTCGTCTCCCCCAAGTAAGTGGATTCGCTGCGGCGAATCCGTCGCGTTTGCGGCTGCGCCGCAAGCCGCCCTCGGTAATGGACACTATTGCTGCAATAGCGACCCCGCCGGGGCGCGGTGCGATCGCGATCGTCCGCTGCAGCGGGCCCGACGCGCGTACGATCGTGGCGCGCGTTTTTCGCAGCCGCACGCCGCTCGCCGATCGGGTTGCGACCTACGGTGACATCCTCGACGTCGAGGGGGCCGTCTTGGATCGGGGTCTGGCGCTCGCGATGGACGCGCCGCGCACCGTTACGGGCGAAGACATCGTGGAACTGCACGTGCACGGCAGCCCCGTCGTGGCGCGCGAAACGTTGCGCGCGCTGCTGGCCGCCGGTGCGCGCGCGGCGGGCCCCGGCGAGTTCACGCGGCGCGCATTTCTCAACGGCAAGCTGGACCTGAGCGCGGCCGAGGCGGTCGCCGACGTGATCGATGCGGAGTCGCGCGCGGGCGCACGGGCCGCGCAAGCGAACCTGACCGGCGGCTTGCGGGCGGCGATCGACACGGTGAGCGCGCCGCTCGCAACCGTGCTGGAAGAACTCGCCGGCGCGATCGACTACCCGGATGAAGTTCCGGAACCCGTCCGCGCTGACGTCGACGGGCGCATTGCGTCGTGCGAAGCGGCGCTGGCCGCGCTCGTCGAGGACTGGGAACGCGGCCGGCTCGTGCGCGAGGGGCTGTCGCTCGCGATCGTGGGGCCGCCGAATGCCGGCAAGTCGTCGCTGCTCAATGCCTTGCTCGGCGAAGAGCGCGCGATCGTGGCGGCGACGGCGGGCACGACGCGCGACGTGATCGAGGAACGCTTTTTCATCGACGGCGTACCGGTGCGTATTCTCGATACGGCCGGGATGCGCGCAAGCGACGACGCGGTCGAGCAGATCGGCATCGAACGTGCGCGGCGCGCGCTCGAAGACGCGGCGGTCGCGCTGGTCGTGGTCGACGGCTCGCAGTTGCTCGACACGGACGCGTCAGCGGTACTCGAAGCGACGCGGTCGCGGCCGCGCGTGGTTTTGTTCAACAAGAGCGACCTCGGTCACGCCGGTTACGCCGCGCGTGAAGCCCCCGAAGCGGATGCGCTACACGGCAGCGTGCTCGCCGCGCCGACGCTCGACGCGTTGCGCCGCGCGATCGCGCACGCCGGCTGGGGCACGGAACGCGTCGACCTGACCCGGGCGCACCTCGCCTCGGCGCGCCAAGCCGATGCCGTCGCGCGCGCCCGCGAAGCCCTCGGGCGCGCGCGCGAGACGCTCGACGTTGGCGACGCGCTCGATCTAATCGCGCCCGAGCTGCTCGCCGCGCTCGCCGCGCTGGGCGAGATCACCGGTGCCGTCGCGACCGAAGCGATCCTCGACGGCATCTTCGCGCGCTTCTGCATCGGGAAATGAGCATCGCGTTTGGGCTCGCCGGCGCGCTATCCGCCCTGTACGTCGAGATAGAGTTCGGTGGCAAACGCGATGAGAAAACCGATCGTCATGCAGAGCGTTGCCATCGCCGAGAGGCCGCTGTGTTTGAGCACCGACCACAACTCGCCGATGACGAACACCAGCGCGCCCACGGCGATCGAGAGGAACAGCACCGAGAGCACCGGTGAGTTGAACGAGTAACCGACGACGGTGCCGAGGAACGTCGGGCCGCCGGCGATCAGGCCGGCGATGCCGATCTGCGTCCAGCTCGGAACGTACTTGCCGATCAGCGGCGCTGCGACACCGAAACCTTCGGTCGCGTTGTGCAACGCGAAGCCGACGATCAAGCCGATCGCGATCGCCGTCGCGCCCGACGCCGCCGATGCGCCGATGGCGAGCCCTTCACCGAAGTTGTGCGCGCCGATGCCGATCGCGATGATCGCGGAGAGGATGAGCGGGTTCTCGGCGCGCTGGGCGGCGCGTTTGGTGAGCATCGTCGCCAAGCTGCCCAGTCCCACGAGCCCGATCAACAAGCCGCCGACGAACACCGCCAGCAGCGCGACCGGAAAACCGCCCGCGCCGTCATGCCATGACGTGACGGCTTGCGAGATCGGCATGATCGCGTTCTGCGCGATCTCGATGACGAGGTAGAGCAAGATCCCGATCGCGAGCGCGTTGAGCAGGCCCACTTTATACGGCGAAAGCTTCGAGGTGCGCGCGATCGGCAAGCCGACGAAGATCGTCAGGCCCGCGATCAGACCGAGAATCACCGTAGTCGTGAAGTCGAGCGGTTTGCGCTGCGCAGGCATCGGCATGCCGGCCGACATCGCGGGGCCCATGGCTTGCAACCGATTCGGCGCACCGGCGTATTGGATCGCCGTGATCAAGCCCGACGGCATGCCGTCGGCATCTTCGATATGATCCATGACGTGGCAATGCACGAGCCACGTGCCCGGCTGCTGATTCGCGGTCACGACGACGTCGACGCGCTGGCCGGGTGAGAGCGCGACCGTGTCTTGCAACTCGCGCGTTTCGACCGGTTGCGCATCGCGCGCGATGATCACTTGATAGTGACCGTGCGTGTGCATCGTGTGCGTGTCTTCCGCGGTCAGGCTGATCCAGCGGATGCGGAAACGCTCGCCGCGCTTCACGATCATCGGTTGCGTCGCGGGATATTCTTTGCCGTTGATCGTCCAGTGATTTTCCGCGGTGCTCTGGATGTGCCAGCCGGTGAGCATCTCGACGAAGTCGTGGGAGACATGCTGTTCTTCGGGCCGCGGATGACGCGGCAGCACGACGATCGCGCCGTAGAGCCCCTGATCGAGCTGCGCCTCGTTGCCGTGCGTGTGATACATGAACGTGCCGGGCGTGTCGGCGGTGAAGCGGTATTGGAAGTGGCCGCCCGGCTGCACGAGCGGCTGCGAGATGCCGCCGACGCCGTCCATCGAGACCGGGATCTCGTGGATGCCGTGCATGTGGATCGTATCGGGGGCGGCCGAAGCGTTCGTGTAGTTGATGACGACGCGGTCGCCTTCGTTCACCTCGAGCACGGGGCCGGGGACGACGCCGTTGTACGACGTCGCGAGAACGGTCAGTCCGGGCTTGAGGGTCCACGGTGCGGAGCGCTCCACGATGGAGAACGTCTTCTGATTGCCGCGCACGACGGGAATTGCATCGAACGATCCGTCTTCGCGGCGCCGCAGCGGCGACTCGCCGGGGGCGGCCGTTGCGGCCGGGAAGGGCGCGACGAGCGGCTGCATGCCGACGGTGCTGGGGTTAATCCCCGGCGGCGGCGCGTTGTCAAAGTCGGCGAGAGCGATGCCGGCCTGCGCGAGGCACGTGAACAAAATGAAGAGCGCGGCGACAAGGATGGGGCGGACGCGGAGCATTAGGCGGCCTCGGGCCAGACGATCGCGGACGGAGACTCGCCGGGCTGGTTCATAATTAGGGGCGTTTAATTGGGTAGTTAGGCTTCCCTCCAAGCTCGCTGGGACCGGCATGGCGCGGCTAAAGGCCGTGGCCTCCGGCCAGCGAGGCGGCGGCGTTGAGCGCGGTGAGCATCGTGCCGAACTGGGCCTTGTTTTGCCCGGCGATGTCGAGGGCGGAGCCGTGCGGGGTGCCGACCCGGACGTACGGGGGGCCGATGAAGATGGCGCAGGCCTCTTCTAAGCCGGTGGTCTTGATGGCGATCTGGCCCTGGTCGTGATACATGGCCACGACCACGTCGAACTCGCCGTGCAGCGCGCGCCGGAAGACCGTGTCTGGCGAGAGTGGCCCCTTCACGTCGAGGCCGGCGGCCTGGGCTGCGGCAACGGCCGGGGCGATCTGCTCGGCATCTTCGCTGCCCGCGGCGTGCGGGTTCAGTCCGGCCACGGCGATGCGCGGGCGTTCAACCCCCCAGCTCCGCAGCGTGGTGCCGATCAGGGTGATGACCTCGAGCACTTTGGCCGTGGTGACCATCGGCGGCACGTCGCGTATCATCACGTGCTCGCCGAGTGGGATGAAGCGCAGTTTGCCCGACATGCGCAGCAGATACGAGTTGGCCGGGTTCATCCCGGGCGGGGACTTGGTGTAGCCGGCGAGCTTGAACGAGCTGTTGTCGACCGGTCCGATGATGAAGCCGTCGATCGCGCGGGCTTCGGCCCACGCGACGCTGCGCGCGATCCAGCCGGCCGTGGCGCGTCCGCCTGCGGCACTGGGTTGGCCGACGGTATAGTCGCCCATCGTCACCGCGCCGTCGTCGAAAACGGGGATCGCCGCGCCCGCCAACGCGCGCGCTTCGGCCGGATCGGCGACGCGCTGGAACTGCAGGTCGAGCTTGGCCGTGCGCGCGGTTTGGACGATGCCGTCGTGGTTGCCGATCAGCATGACGCGGCTGCGCCGCTGCGGTTCGCCGGTGGCGAGCGCTTTGACCGTGATCTCCGTGCCGACGCCCGACGGATCGCCGATCGCGACGGCGAGAAGCGGCGCTGCGTTAGAATTTGGCGACGAAGTCTTCCCTAAAATTTTGCAACGAAGTCTTCCTTGGTGGCGAGGCGCCAGTCGAGGGTGTTGTCGACCATGCGATCGATGGAGCGCACGTTGCGATAGGTTGCCGGATCGATCGCGCGCAGCCCTCCGCCGCGTTCGAGCGTGTCGAGCGATTCGAGCAAAATCTGCCGCAGCGTGATGATCGCGCGATCGGTCGTGCCGAGATGCTCTTTGGAACGATCGACGATCGCGCCCATGCCTTCTTGCAGCGCGAAATCCTGGGTGTTGATACCCTCGATGCCGGTCATCGATTGCGTTTTCTGGCGCCGGCGGTCGATGCCGTAATCGTTCGTGCGGTTGAGGCGCGAGACGTAGTTCGCATCGAGATAATCGCCCCGTCCGAGTCGCGTTTCGATCACGTGTGCCTGCTCGCGTGAGAGCGGCTGGGCGGGATCGTGCGAGTAGCCGAAGTTGTAGACCCACGTTTGCTCATCGTCGATCGGGATCCAGATGTGGCCGTCGATCGTGGGAATTTCGTCGTGGTCTTTTTTGCGGCCGAAATTGCCCTCGGCGCGGGCGCGCATATGAAACGACGGCATGATCCAATGGTAACCGCGCACCCAGGTGTGCGTGCCGCGCGGACGGACGCCCGTGTAGGTAAAGCCGTAGTCGGTGCGGTCGAGGTTCAGTTCCGCGACGAGCTTGTCGTAGTCGTTGAGGAACGTGCGATCGCCGATGTTTCCGTTGTGCATGATCGTCGCGTGCGTCGGATCGATGCCGCCCTCGAGCGCTTGCAAGAAGTTACAGTCTTCGAGCGACTTGGAGACGTAACGGTGCTCGGGGGTCGTGCGCACGAGCTCGTGGCCCGGCGGTTCGGGGCGCAGCTCCGGTGGGCCGAGGTAGGCCCAGATCAGCCCGCCGCCTTCCCACGTCGGGTACGCGTCGATCGTGACTTTGGTCTTGAACAGCGAATCGGGCGGTTCGGACGGCATGTCGACGCAGGCGCCGTTGCGGTCGAATTTCCAGCCGTGATAGACGCAGCGCAGCCCGCACTCTTCGTTGCGGCCGAAGAACATCGGCGCGCGGCGATGCGGGCAGTACGCCGAGATCAAACCCACGGCGCCGTCGCTGTCGCGAAACGCGACGAGGTCTTCGCCCAGCAGCCGCACGCGGACGGGTGCGCCGTCGCGTTCGGGCAGCTCTTCGGCCAAGAGCGCCGGCAGCCAGTAACGGCGGAAGAGGTTGCCCATCGGCGTGCCGGGTCCGACTCGGGTCAGGCGTTCGTTGTCGGCGTGAGAGAGCATTGGTGTATCCTCGGGCGGATTAAGCGCGCAGCGCGGCGGGGTAGATCAGGTCGCGCGCGTCCACCGGTGCGGGCAGCATCTTGTAGCGCACTTGGATATCGATCAGCGTTTGGATCAGATCCGGATTGAAGCGAACGCCGAGCAAGATACGCGAGTTCAACGGCACGGTGATGTTGAGATAGCTCAACAGCAGCTTGGCGGTTTCGGCGTGGTGGCTGTTGGCATACGTCGATGCCTCACGCATCACGCGAATGAAGCTTTCGATCGCGGCCGGATTCTTCGCGGCGAAATCGGTCGACGTAAACCACGCGGCTTGCATGAAACGCGGCGCGACCGCGCTGTTGGGATCGGCCAGCACGCGCACTTTTCCGTCGGCGAGCGCCGCATCCAAAAACGGTTGGACGACGACGGCGCAATCGAGCCGGCCGGTTTCGACGGCGAGCCCCGCTTGCGGCATCGGAATCTCGACGAGCTTGATCGTCGATGAGTCGCCGCCGTTCTTGTCGGCCCACGCGCGCGAGGTGAGCGAAAAGATATCGTTGAGTCCCGACACCCCGATCGTCTTGCCGTTGAGATCGGCGCCGGTCTTGATCGGGCCGTCGGCTTTGACGATCATGGCGAGCCGCATCGACATCGAGCTGTCGTACTCGCCGGCGGGTGCGATCCAAATCAGCGGAACGCCGCGCGCGTGCGCCGCGCACAACGTCGTGATGCTCGATTTTCCGATCTCGTACGCACCGCCGATCACGCCGGCGGCGATGGCTGCGCCGCTCGTGCCGCGCGTGATCGATGCCTCGATGCCGTTGCGGCGAAAGAGCCCGTTTTCGGTGGCCCAAATGAACGGCGTCGCATCGTCGTCGAGCGTCGCGGCAGCGCGGATCGTTACCGGCGGTGCGGCGAGCGCAACACGCGGGGAGCCGGCTGCGCACAGCGCTCCCAACGCCGAGAGAAAGCCGTTCCGCTGCATACAGCGCGCTTTATGCAGTGGTCGCTGCGATCCCCGCGAACGTTTACGGCTATGAACTCACCGCGTCACGATGCCGCCGTGATCGTCGTCGGCGGCGGTCACGCGGGGTTCGACGCCGCCCTCGCCGCGGCACGGCTTGGTGCGGAAACGCTGCTGGTTACGGGCGATCCGGACCGCGTGTGCACGCTCGCGTGCAACCCGTCGATCGGCGGCAGCGCGAAGGGCCAGCTCGTGCGCGAGATCGATGCGCTCGGCGGCGAGATGGCGCGCGTGGCCGATGCAACTTCACTGCACGCCCGCTTTCTCAACGAGTCGAAGGGACCGTCGGTGCGCGCGTTGCGCGTGCTGGCCGACAAACCCGGCTACGTGCGCGCCGCGCGCGCGGTGCTGGCGCGTACGCCCAATCTGACGATCGTGAGCGGAATGGCCGAGGACTTGCTGCTCGACGGCAACGCCGTGGCGGGGGTCGTGCTGGGCGACGGGCGCGCGCTGCGCGCGCCCAACGTGGTACTCGCGACCGGGACGTTCCTCGGCGGGAAGACGTTCCGCGGCGATGAGGTGCGCTCCGAGGGGCGCTTCGGCGAAGCGCCGGCGCTGGGGCTCTCGGGCACGCTGGCGCGGCTGGGTTTTCCGCTGGGACGCCTGAAGACCGGGACGCCGCCGCGGATCGATCGGACGTCGGTCGACTTCGCCGCGATGAGCGAGCAGCGCCCGAGCGCCGTGCCGCTCGGGTTTGCGTTCGGGCGCGCGCCGGCGTTCGCCGGGCCCCAGCTCTCGTGCTGGGTCGTTCTTACCAACGACGATACGCATTGTATAGTCAGGGAGAACTTACACCGCTCGCCGCTGTATGGGCTCGACCTGATCCGCGGCATCGGGCCGCGGTACTGTCCCTCGATCGAAGACAAGGTCATCAAATTCGCGCACAACCCGACGCATCAAGTCTTCATCGAGCCCGAGGGATGGGACGAGCCGACGCTCTACGTCGGCGGCTTCTCGACGTCGTTGCCGGCCGAGGTGCAGGTGGCAATGCTGCAAACGTTGCCGGGTCTCGCGAACGTGCGTATGCTGCGCGCGGGCTACGCGGTCGAGTACGATTTCGTGCCGCCGACCGAACTCGACAATAGCTTGGAAACCCGTCGTATTGCTGGACTTTTTCACTGCGGCCAACTCAACGGAACGTCCGGTTACGAGGAAGCGGCCGCGCAAGGTTTGGTAGCCGGAATCAACGCCGCGCGCCGGGCTGCGGGGAAGGATGCGCTGCGTTTGGGACGCGAGACGTCGTACATCGGAACGCTGATCGACGATCTCGTCACGCGCGGCGTCGACGAGCCGTATCGGATGCTCACGTCGCGCGCCGAGCACCGCGTGATCCTGCGGCACGACAACGCCGATCAGCGGCTGACGCCGATCGGCCGCGAGATTGGCCTCGTCGACGACGAGCGCTGGAGCGCCTATCTCGCCGAGCAGGGCGCGATCGCCGCGGCGCGTACCGCGGCCGGCCGCGCGAAGGTCGGCGGCCGCACGATCGGCGGCGGCGTCATGCCGCCGGGGTCGACCGTGGCGAGCGCCCTGCGCCGCCCCGACGTCCGTTTTGGCGACCTTGCGGCCGAGTTGCCCGGGGTTTCGCCGGAGATCGGCGAGCGGCTCGAGACCGAGATCAAGATGGCCGGCTACGTGGGGCGTCAGGAGACCGCGATCGCGCGGGCCGCGGCCGACGAGGCGCAGCGTCTGCCCGATGATTTCGACTATCGCGCGGTGGCGGCGCTCTCGCTGGAAGCGCGCGACAAACTCTCGCGCATCCGGCCGCGGACGCTCGGCGCAGCCGCCCGCGTTTCGGGCATCACCCCGGCCGACGTCGCGGTCTTGAGCGTGGTGCTGCATCGCCGCCCGGAGACCCGCACCGCGGTTGCTGCAGGCTAAGGTGCCCGCGGAAGATGAGGCGCTGCGCGCCGCGCTAGCGGCGGCCGGCGTGGGCGGCGATTTCGCCGAGCGGTTGGCGGCCTACGGCGCGCTCTTGCTCGAGGCCAACCGCAAGGTAAACCTGACCGGCGCCAAAGACGCCGCCGCGCTGATTCCGCACCTGCTCGATGCGCTGACGCTGGCGGACGATGTTAGCGAGAGTCTAGTTGACGTCGGCTCCGGCGGGGGGCTGCCGGGAATACCCCTCGCGATCGTCACCGGCGCCCGTGTGGTCTTGATCGAGCCCACCGCGAAAAAGGCCGCTTTTCTCGAGCGCGCCCTGCTGGCGTGCGGCCTGAACGGGGAGGCGATCTCGGAACGGGCGGAAGTCGTTGCGCGGGACGAACGCTTCCGCGAACAGTTCGCCTTTGCCACCGCGCGGGCCGTATCGCGCGCTCCCACGGTGGCAGAGCTTACCGTGCCATTTCTCCGGCTGGGCGGTCGCGCGCTGCTCCAGCGCACGATCATGGAGCCCCACGAACGCCAGGCCCTCGAGGACGCCGCCCCGATGCTCGGCGCCGCCCTCATCGAGGAACGCGAACTGGACGGCGACCGCCGGATCCTCATCCTGGAAAAAATCCGCCCGACTGGGCAGCGCTTCCCGCGCCGGAACGGCGTCCCCGAAAAACGCCCCCTCTGTCTCTAGGAGCGTCCTCAATGTTTCCCGGGAAACAACTAGCCCAGGATCTATCTTGCCGCGATGTGCGACGGCGCGTTGCTGCGCGGGGCGTCTGAGGTGATGCGGAGGCAGGATGCCGGGAGCAGCACCTCATCCGAGTCGGGATTTTTCCAGGACGGGAAAATCACGACGTCCCCCGGGCAGCAATGCGCCGTCCCGCATCGCCGCCAACCCACGCCGATGTTTCCCGGGGAAACAATGGCGGGCGCCTAAGAGCCTTGTGCGGTAGAATGACGCTCGTGACCGCTCACCCGCTCGACCGGCGCCTCGCGGAGGCCTTGCCCGCCAAAGCGCTGTACGCGGTGGGCGGGCGCGTTCGCGACGAGTTCCGTGCCCGGTTCGATCCGACGATTCCGCCGCCGAAAGACCTCGACTACGTCGTAACCGGCCTGTCCATCGAGGCGCTGGTCGCTCGGCTGCGCTCGGTGGGGCGTGTCAATGTCGTCGGCGCCTCGTTCTCGGTGGTGAAGCTCTCGGCGCTCGAGGGCAACGCTGACCTGGCGCTGCCGCGCCGCGAGCAGTCGACCGGAACCGGTCACCGGGATTTCCTCGTCGAGAGCGGACCGGACATCACGATCGAAGAGGACCTTGGCCGGCGCGACTTCCGCATGAACATGATCGCGCGCCGCATCAGCGACGATAAGATCATCGATCCGTTCGGCGGAGTCGCCGACATCGCGGCCCGCCGGATCGACATCGTTTCGCCGCAAACGTTTATCGAGGACCCGTTGCGCCTACTGCGCGCCGCCCAGTTCGCCGCGCGCTTCGGCTTCGAACTGAGCGATGGCGCGCGCGCCGGCATGACCGCGGCCGCGGGGCTGGCCGGCACGATTTCGGCCGAGCGCGTCTGCGAAGAGCTGCTGAAGTTGTTCGGCACGACCGGCCGGCCGTCGGTCGGCATCGAGATCCTCCGTACGACCGGCGTGCTGGCCGAGCTCTGGCCCGAGGTCGTGGAGGGCCTCGGCGTCGATCAGAACGAGTGGCACGCCTACGACGTCTACCGCCACAACCTCGAGACAGCGGATGCGGCGCCGTTCGGTGACATTACGTTGCGGCTAGCTGCGTTGCTGCACGATGTCGGCAAGCCTCGCACTAAAGACGGACCGCATTTCTACCGTCACGAGCACGTCGGAGCCGATATGGCGGCTGAGATGCTCGCACGTTGGCGGTTTCCGAACGAGACGATCGCCACCGTCGAACATCTCGTCCGCTCGCACATGTACGCCGCCGATCCGACGCTCGCGCCCAAGGCGATCCGGCGCTTCATCAAGCGCATCGGGCCGGCCCATCTCGAACGCCTTTTTGCCTTACGCCACGCGGATATTATCGGCAGCGGCCTGCCCAAACGCTCGCAAGAAAACGAGCTGTTCGAAGCGCGCGTCGCCCAGATTCTCGAAGAAAAACCGCCGCTCGCCATTCGCGATCTTGCCATCACCGGCGACGACGTGATTGCGCTCTTGATCGAGCACGGTGCGGCCCCGGCCGGCTTTCGCGGCGACGCCCGCGTCGGCGCCGTTCTGGCCGCGCTCTTCGAAGAGGTCGTCGATGATCCGACTCGGAACGAGCGGCACCTGCTGGTCGAGCGCGCTAAGCGCTACATCGACGAGCGCTACAGCATTGGCAACTAACGGGCAAGGGACGCCGCGCATCATTGCGGTCGTCAACCAAAAAGGCGGCGTCGGCAAGAGCACGACCGCGGTCAACCTGGGAGCCTCGCTGGCGCTCATGGGGCGCCGCGTGCTGCTCGTCGATATTGACCCGCAGGGCAATACCACGACAGGTGTCGGCATCGACAAGCGTGCCATGGAGTTCGACTCGTATTCCGTCTTGCTCGACGGCGTTGCGATCGCCGATGCGGTCCAACCCACCGATGTGGAAAACCTGTGGATACTTCCGGCAACGCTGGCCTTGGCCGGCGCCGAAATCGAACTGGTCACGGTCGAGCGGCGCGAGTATCGGCTGAAGGACGCGTTGGCCGCGACCGGCGACGCGTACGACATCGTCATGATCGATTGCCCGCCGTCGCTCGGGCTGCTCACCGTCAACGCGCTCGCCGCAGCGCAGGAGATCATCATCCCGGTTCAAGCCGAATACTACGCGCTCGAAGGTCTCTCGCAGTTGACGACGATCGTCGATCGTGCGCGCGAAGCGCTCAATCCGGATCTCGCAATTCTCGGTGTGTTGATCACGATGTTCGACGGCCGCACGCGGCTCGCGGTCGAAGTGCTCGACGAAGTCCACCGCTTCTTTCCCGAACGCGTTTTTCACACGCAAATCCCGCGAAATATCCGGCTTTCCGAAGCGCCGTCGTACGGCAAACCCGCGGTGCTCTTCGACCCGAAAAGCCGCGGTGCGCAAGCCTATATTGCGCTCGCGCGCGAAACGATCGGCGGCATCGGCTCGGTCGAGGTAACAGTGTGATGTACGCTGATGGAGCGAGCGCAGCAGCATCGCGCATGGGCAATCAGGTAGCGGCGAGCTCGGATCGGGGGCGGGGATTCGCTAGCGAATCCAAACGGCGCTCCGCGCCGCGGTGCGTACGCACCGGGGGGCGCGCAGGCAGGGCCGGAGCGCCTTCCAAATGAGCGCGCCGAAACGTGGTCTTGGTAGCGGGCTCGGCGCGCTGTTGGGTTCGCCCGTTGCGGCTCCGGCCGCAGCGCCCGCCGCACGCGGTTTGATCAACGTGCCGGTGAACGCGGTTTCGCCGAATCCGTATCAGCCGCGTACGACCTTCGACGCCGCGGCGCTGGCGGAATTGCAAACGTCGATCACCGAACTCGGCGTGCTGGTGCCGATCATCGTGCGGCGGCTCGAGGGCGAGAAATACGAACTGATTGCGGGCGAGCGGCGCTGGCGCGCGGCCGTTGCCGCCGGCCTGACGACGATCCCGGGGCTCGTGCGCACGGCCGATGACAAGCAGTCGCTCGAGATCGCGATCATCGAGAACCTGCAGCGCGAGAACCTCGATCCGCTCGAAGAAGCGATGGGCTTCGCGCACCTGATGGAAGCGTACGAGTTCACGCAAGACGCGGTTGCGCAACGCGTCGGGCGCAGCCGTCCGGCGATCGCAAATGCCTTGCGGCTACTGAGTTTATCCGATCCGATCAAAGCGCTGGTGCGCGCCGGCCGGCTCAACGCGCGCGCCGCGCGCGCGCTCTTGGCCATCCCCGAAACGCAACGCGAAGCGCTGGCGAAGCGCGCCGCCGATGACGGCTTGACCGTCCGCGCCATCGAGGCACTGGCGCGCGAACCGGCCGTCAAACCGCGCGCCCCGGCGAAGACCCTGGACGCGGAAACGGCCGCCGTCGTCGACCGCCTGCGCTATAAGCTCGCGACGCACATCGCGCTCGTGCGGCGCGAACGCGGCGGCTCGATCGAGATCCGCTTCTCCGATGAAGACGAGCTGACGCGGATCATCGACGTTCTGCTGGGCGACTCGGCGTGATCCGGCGCAGCATCGCCGCCGCCGTCGCGGCCGTGGTGCTGCTCGCCGCCGCGCCTGCCACGCCGCGGTTCGATCCCGTCCCCGCCGGTGCGCAAACGGCCCTCGTGCGCCGCTACGTCGACGCGGTGGCGGCAAAACGCTACGGCGATGCCTACGCGCTGCTCGACGCGCCGGCGCGGGCGTACTTTCGCAGCGCGCGCAATTACGCGAGCGTTTTCAGCGCCGACGGCTTCGCGCTCGATTCGTACACGCTGCTCGGCTCGCGCGGCGACGCCGCATTCCGCCTCTACTTTGCGCGCGAAGCGATCCATCTCTTCGATCCCGACCACGATGCGCCGGCAACGGCCGACGTAACCGTGGCGTACGGCGTCATCGGCACCGGTGCGCGCGCGCGCATCAAGGATCTCGGACATCCGTGGCGCGCGGTCGCAACGTCGGTATCGGCCACCTCCGACGGTCTGCGCGTGCGCGTGAAGAAGGTTTCGTTCTATGCGCACGCGATCGCGTGCGTGGTGACATTTGCCAATCTGGGCAACGGTTTTTTGACGCTGTTACCGTACGGCCGCAGCGTGCTGCGCGATGCCGCCGGCCACATCTACCGCCCGATCGTGAACACGAAATCGTGGGCCGACACGGACCGCCGGCTCTTTCTCGGCGTGCGGCTTGCGAGCGGTGCAGAAGTCACCGGGGTGCTGTCGTTTGCGGCACCGCGGCTCCCCGACGGCGCGCTGCGTTTCACGCTGACGGTTGCGCCGAACCTGCGCGATGGCGCCGCGTTGCCGTTTGCGCTCGACGTGGCCAACATCGCGGCGCCGGCATGACGATGGCGGAGCGTTTTCGGGGCATCTACGCGCTGATCGATCCGGCCGCGCACGCGGAACCCATGGCGTATCTCGACGCGTTGCTGCGCGGCGGCATCCGGCTCGTGCAAATCCGCGCCAAGCGCGGGATCGCGCCCGAGCTCTTCCGGGAAACCGTCGCGCGCATCCGGGCTGCCGGCGGAACGGCGATCGCCAACGACGACATCGAGCTGGCGCTCGAGGCCGACGGCGTCCACCTCGGTCAGGAAGACCTGGCCGGGCACGACCTGCGGCGTTTGCGGGAACGGCTCGGTCCGCGCGCGATCGGTCTCTCGTGCGGCAGCCCGGCCGAGGCGCGCGCCGTTCCGGCGGCCCTGGTCGACTACCTGGGCGCCGGCCCGATCTTCGCGACCGCCTCCAAAGACGACGCCGGCGGCCCGATCGGGGTGAGCGGCGTGCGCGTCGTGGTCGAGGCGACGGCCCTTCCGGTGGCCGCCATCGGCGGCATCAGCCTGGCCTTGCTGCCGCGCGTGCGTGAGACCGGCGCGAGCATGGCCGCAGTCATCTCCGCGCTCGCCGCGGCCCCCGATCCCGAAGCGGCCGCCCGGGCGTTCGTGCGCGCCTGGACCGGACCGTGACCCCGGTCGTCGCCGCCGTCGGCACCACCCACCCCTACGCCGCCGCCGGCCTGCTGCTCGATCTGGCGGCGATCCGTGCGTTGGGAGCACAGCCGGTCGCGGTCGTCGCCGGGGTCAGCGCCCAGGATGCGGGGCGCGTTCTGGCTCGTGCGCCGGTCGACCCGGCCACGGTCGCCGCGCAGTTCGATGCGCTTGCCGGCGTGCCGATCGGCGCCTTTTGCGTCGGCGCGCTCCTCGATGCGCCGTCGGTGCGCGCGGTGGCCGCGGGGCTGGCCCGCTATCCCGGCGTGCCGGTGATCTGTGACCCGGTCATCGCGGCGAGCGGCGGCGACCGCCTTGCCTCCGACGCGACGATCGCGGCCATGCGCGACGTGCTTTTCGGACGCTGTACGCTGCTCACGCCGAATCTGGCCGAGGCCGCGCTGCTGACCGGCACACCGGTTGCGGACCCGGTCGCGATGCGGGCGGCGTTGCCCGCGCTGCTCGCGCTCGGGCCGCTGGCAGTGCTGCTCAAGGGCGGTCACCTCGAAGGCGACGCCTGCGATCTGCTCGCCGGCGCCGGTGAGGTGCGCGAGTTTCGCGGCGCGCGCATACCGCTCGAGCTGCGCGGCACGGGTTCGCTGCTCGCGAGCGCGATTGCGGTGCGCTGCGCGTTCGGTGATGCGCTACCGCTTGCGATCGAACGCGCGCGCGGATACGTGCGCGAACGGATCGAGCACGGCGCAACGTTTGCCGGGATGCGCATCGCGTATTACGGCGAATCATAACGCGCATGTCTCGTCCTGTCGTTTTTTCCGGCATTCAACCCACCGGCTCGATCCACATCGGTAACTATTTCGGTGCGATCAAACAGTGGGTCGCGGGACAGGACGACGCCGAGAACATCTTCTGTCTCGTCAACATGCATGCGCTCACGGTGCCGCAGGATCCGGACGTCTTACGCGATCAGACGCTTAAGCTCGCCATGTTGCTGCTGGCCGCGGGAATCGATCAGACGAAGTCGCGGCTGTTCGTGCAAAGCCACGTGCGCGAGCACGGTGAACTCTCATGGTATCTCTCGTGCACGGCATCGATGGGTCAGATGCAGCGCATGACGCAATACAAAGAGAAGTCCGAAGCGCAGCGCGGCGAGGCGCGCGTCGGGCTGTTCACCTACCCGATCCTGATGGCGGCCGACATCTTGCTCTATCGCACGACGCACGTCCCGGTCGGCGACGATCAAAAGCAGCACGTCGAGTTGGCGCGCGACCTCGCGCAGCGCTTCAACGCGACCTACGGCGACGTCTTCGTCGTCCCGGAGCCGGCCATTCCGAAAGCGGGCGCGCGAATCATGGGTCTCGACGATCCCACGAAAAAGATGTCGAAGAGCGCAGCCGGATCGTACCACGCGGTCGGCGTGCTCGACTCACCCGAGCAGATCAAGAAAGCGGTGATGTCGGCGCAAACGGATAGCGGTCGCGAGGTCCGTGCCGATCCCGCACGGCCCGGCATCACGAACCTGTTGGCGATTTACGCTGCCGCGACCGGCGTGACGATCGAAGCGGCGGAGGCGCACTTCGCGAACGCGCGCGGTTACGGCGATGTGAAGAAAGAGCTCGTCGAGATCCTCGTCGAGACGCTGCGTCCGTTGCGCGAACGCTACGCCGAACTCTCCGCCGATCCGGCGACCGTGACTGAATTACTCAAGCAGGGCGCGGACGCCGTCCGCCCGATCGCTCGCGCCACCGTCGATAACGTGAAACGCGCAATGGGAGCTCTATAAGGATTCACGGGACGTGAATCCTAGCCGGGGAATTTGGGGAGTGCGACGCGCATCCGGCGCAGCGCTTCTTCGAGGTTGTCGATCGAGCTCGCGTAGGAGATGCGCAGACATCCCGCGCCGGCGTCGCCGAAGCACGAGCCGCCGAGTAACGCGACACCGGCCTCTTCGAGCAAGTAAGACGCCAGGCGTTTGTCGTCGGGCGTGACCTTGCTGATGTTCGGAAACGCGTAGAACGCGCCGGGCGGCATGCACGCGGTCACGTTGGGAATGTCGTTGAGCCCGGCGATGACCATGTCGCGGCGCTTGTGGAAGATGTCGCGCATCTCAACGACCGGTTCGTCCGGTCCGGTCAGTGCGGCGATGCCGGCTTTCTGGATGAACGTCGAGGTGCACGCATACGTGTTGTTGGCCATCAGCGTCGCGGCTTTCGCGACTTGCGGCGGCGCGATGCAGTAGCCCAAACGCCAGCCCGTCATCGCGTAGGCTTTGGAGAAACCGTCGACCAGAACGATACGGTCGCGCAGCTCTTCGAACTGCGTGATCGACTCGAACTTCTGCCCGTACACGTGCCGACAGTAGATCTCATCAGTGAGGATGAGGAAGCGGTGTTTCGCCGCGATCTCCGCGATCGCCGCGAGATCCTCGCGCGAGAGCACGCCGCCGGTCGGATTGCTCGGGCTGTTGATGATCAGCACTTTCGTGCGCGGTGTAACTTTGGCGGCCAGCTCGTCGAGATCGAGCCGCCACTGTTTGGATTCGAGCAAGCGCACCGGAACCGGCTTCGCGCCGAGATACGACGCGCACACCGCATAAGTCGGATACGCCGGATCCGCATAGAGCATCTCATCGCCCGGATCGAGCACGGCCGAGAGCACGTTCCAGATGATCTGTTTCGCGCCCGGCGCGACGACGACGCCGCTGGCATCGTAGGGCGTTTTCAGTCCGCGAAAACGCGTCGCGTAATCGGCGATGACGCGGCGAAATTCCATGATGCCCGGGTTGGGGGCGTAGTGCGTGAAGTTCTCATCGATCGCGGCCTTGCCGGCCGTTTTGATGTGCGCGGGCGTGTCGAAGTCCGGTTCTCCGACCTCGAGGTGCACGATATCGCGGCCCGCTTCTTGTAGCGCACGCGCTCGGCCCAATACTTCAAAAGCGGCTTCGCTTCCCAAGCGGGAAACGGCGGCGTTGAGGTAGTCGTATTGCTGCTCGAGGGTCGTCATGGGAACGGCCAATGTTCGCCATGGCCACAAAAATTGCCCGTCATGGGCCAATTGGCGAAATTTTGACCCCGAAGTAATCGGCCACGATGTGCTGCGCCACGATCCCGGAGGTGCTGGCGCCGTAGCCGCCGCTCTTTTCCACGTACACCGCCATCGCGATCTTGGGGTGCGGCGCCGGAGCGTACATGACGAACCAGGTCGTGTTTTTGCCGCTGCCCCCGACCCCGGTCTCGGCGGTGCCGCTCTTGCCGCCCAGCGGAATGCCGGGGATCGCGAGCCCGTAGCCGGTCCCGATCGGGCTCGTGACCTGATCCATCCCCGCCTTGACCTCGCGCAGCGCCTCGGAGGTCACGTTGACCTGGCGGATGACCTCGTGGTCGAACGTCTTGAGCACCTTGCCGCGCGGGCTGCGCACGGCCTCGACGATGTGCGGCCGGTAGAGCGTGCCGCCGTTGAGCACGGTCGCGAGCACGTTGGCGATCTGCAGCGGGGTCGCTTGCATCGCACCCTGCCCGATGGCCAGCTGGCAGACGTCGCTCGGCTCGAGGTGATAGCCCTTGCCGAAGGTGGCTTGGGTCCAGGCTTCGGTCGGCCAGTTGCCGGGGTACTCGCCCGGAAGATCGATGCCGAGCCGCGAGCCCAGCCCGTATTGCAGGGCATAATAGCGCAGCCGCTCGTGACCGAGCCGATAGCCGAGCTGGTAGAAGTAGCCGTCCGACGAGGCGGCCAGCGCCTTGACGAAGTCGGTCGTGCCGAGACCGCCCGAGACGATGTCGCTGAACACGACGCCGTGGCAGTTCCACGAGCCCGAGTCGTAGAGGATCTGGTCCTTGCCGATCACGCCGGCCGAGATCGCACCGGAGCCCGTGACCATCTTGAACGTCGAGCCGGTCGGCGACGCGGCGCCGATCGCGCGGTTGTAGAGCGGCTGCAGCGGATCGTCGATGTAGTGCGCAAACTTGCGCGCGCTGATCGGCGTCGCGAAATCGTTCGGATCGTAGGTCGGATACGACGCCAGCGCCAGCACACCGCCGGTGTTGGGGTCGAGGACCACGGCCGCGCCGGCGACGCGGTGCCCGAGCGCTTTCCCGCGCAGGGCGAGTTCGGCGCGCAGATCCTTGTCGACGATGCGCTGCAGCCGCGCGTCGATCGTGGTCACGAGCGTGTTGCCCGGAATCGGATCGACCGGCTTCAGCCGCCGGACGAGCACGCCCGAGGAGTTCACTTCGATTTGCTGACCGCCGAGACGGCCGCGCAGCCACGTGTCGTAGGTCTGCTCGAGACCATCCTTGCCGACGACGTCGTTGGGTGAGTAGCCTTCGTTCTTGCGCGCGCGATACTCGTCTTCGGTGATTGCGCCGACGTAGCCGAACACTTGCGCGCCGGTCGTGCCCATCGGGTAGTTGCGCACCGGCTGCTCTTCGAGATCGACGCCCGCAATCGACGACTCGCTCTCGGCGAGCTGAGCGGTTTGCGCGGGGGTGAGATCGCTCGCGAGAATGACCGGACCGTTGGGCTCGTAGGTTTGCACCTGGTCGAAGTTTTCGTAGTTCACGCCCAGATGGTGGTAGAGCCGGTGCCGCAGTTTCGCTTCGTCGATGTGCAGCACGGCGGCGAGCTGGTGCAGCGTGTCGTCGATGTGCACGACTTCCGAGGGGATCAGCGCGCAGACGAACGACGGCCGGCTGCGCACCATCACGACGCCGTTGCGGTCGACGATCAACCCGCGCGGCGCGGATATCGGGATGAGTTGGATCTGATTGGCGCGCGCGGCCGACGCGAACGTTTCGCCTTGCACGAGTTGTACTTGCGCGAGCCGCGCCACGATCGCGATCAGCGCGATCGTGAGGACGGCGACAAACGCGATCAGCCGCGCGTTGGAGCGCGCACGGTAGGGTTTCACGAGAGCTTCACGCGTAGCGTTCGATGCGGGTCGGTTCGCCGCCGAAGCGCGAGCGGAACAACAGGTAGACGAACGCGTACACGGCCGTCAGCACGCCCGATTCGAGCGCCGCGTGCAAGTGCACCGCACCGAAGCCGCGCGGATAGCCTTCGGCCGACATGATGATCCAAAACAGCGCGCTGCGCACGACGACCGCCACGCCGACGAACAAACTCGGCAGCACGACGCCGTCTGCGAAGAAGCCGCGCGTGATGCCGCCGCACACGAGCGCCAGCAGCGTGTAGGCGAGCGTCCACGCGCCGCCGGTGCCGGCGACGGCGTCGGTCAATACGCCGGCCACGAGGCCGAGCAGCGCGCCGCGCCGCGCGCCCAAGCGCAGCGCGTAGAGCACGACCGCGATCGTGACGAACGACGGAATACCGCCGCGCACGACGAGCAGCGGCGCGAAGACCGTCTGCACGAACAAGCCCAGCGCCACGCAGCCCGCCGCGCGCCAGAACGATGGGCCGTTGACGATTTCGATCGAGCGATAACTAGATCTGAACACGATTACTTCGGAACAACGAGCACCCGCGTGAGTGCGGAGAGGTTCACCGCCGGTTCGACGATGGCGGATTGATCGAGCGCGCCGGCGTTCATCGGTTCGAGCGTCATGATGCGGCCGATCGGAACGCCGGCGCGAAACGAGCGGCCTTCGCCCGTGACGACTTCTTCACCGACGTGCAGCTTCGCGTCTTGGGAGATGTAGCGCAGCTTGACGTGGGTGAGCGTGCCCACTGCGATCGCCCACCAGCGGCCCTGCTGCACTTGCGCCGTGAGGCGGCTGGTCGGATCGTTGATCAGCAGCACCTTGGCCGAAAGCGGATCGACTTCGACTACGCGGCCGACCACGCCGTCGCCGGTCATCACGCCGTCGTCGGCTTGCAGATGATCTTTCGCGCCGCGATCGATCGTGATCTCGTGCAGCGCGTTCTCCGGATCGAAGCCGATCACGCTGGCCGGGATCCCGGCCGGCTCGCTCATCTGCGCGCGCGCGAGCGCCGCTTCCGCCGGGACGCGCGCGAGCTCTTCGGTCAGCTTCCGGTTCTCATCCGTCAATTGCGCGACGTTGGTCTGCAGCGCGCCGTTTTCGCGCGCGAGTTGCGGCGCGTTGACGACGGCGCCGATACCCTCGCGCGTACCGTTCGTGACGACGGACGCCGCGAGTTGCGCCCACGCGGTGACGGTGGTGATGATGACGGTGAGCGGGCTTGCGCGTCCGGCGCGGGTGAAATCGAGTTGCAGAAGCAGAAGCAGTGCGGCGACGATGATCGCGCCGGCTACCGCGAAAAGCTTTCTGTCATCCCGATACGTAAAGATTGATACCACCTCGTCAGCCGGTCGGCATGCGGACGCATGTGCTCGAGCAGGCTCGGCGACGCGAGAATTTCGCCGGCGCCCCGCGCGACGGCAAGAAGCGGTTCGTCCGCAACCGTTGTCGGAACGTTCGTGCGGACACTTATCTCGCCTGCGAGTCCGGGAATCAACGCGCCGCCGCCGGTCAGCGTAATTCCGGTCTCCATCAAGTCGGCGGCGAGGTCCGGTGGGGTCGCTTCAAGGATCGACCAAGCCGCGCGCACGATCGCATCGATCGCATCATGCATCGCTTCGCCGACGAGCCGCTCGTCGATCGCGCGGCGCCCCGGACGCATCAGATTCATGTCGATCCCGGAGACCGAATACGGTTCGCGCCCCGGCGGCCTTCCGGCGTAGCCGCGTTCGATCTTCAGCCGCTCGGCCGTCAAGACGCCAACCGAAAAGCGCTCGTCGTTGCGGAGCTTGGCGCCGACCGCGGCGTCGAACGTATCGCCGCCGATCTTGATCGAATGCATCGCAACGATGCCGCTCAGCGCGAGCACCGCGATCTCGGTCGTGCCGCCGCCGATGTCGATCACCATGCGGCCGCGGGTGCTCGTGACGTCGAGCCCGGCGCCGATGGCGGCGGCGACCGCCTGCGGCACGAAGATCGTCGTACGCGGCCCGGCCGCGCGCACCGCTTCTTCGATCGCCTTGCATTCGATGTCGGTCGCGCAGCCCGGCACGCAGGCGATGATGCGCGGGGCAATGCGCGGCCGGGTGGCCAGGGCCCGGTCGATCATCGTGGTGATCAGCGTGTGCGCGCCGACGAAATCGGAGATCGTGCCGCCTTTGAGCGGCCGGACCACGTCGATGCGTCCGGGCGCCCGGCCGTCGAGCACCTTAGCGGCGTTTCCGACCGCGACGACCGACCGGTCGCTGTGCTGGAAAGCGACGACCGAGGGTTCGCTCGCGATGATGCCGGCCTCGCGGTCGTAGATGACCGTGTTGGCGGTTCCGAGATCGATCCCGATATCCGGGCTCAGCGTCGAGCGCAGCGAGGACAAAACGCTCACGCGGGCTCGCGCTCCTGCGGAGCCCGAGCCCACCTCGGCTTCGCCTCGTCAATCGGGATTGCGGTCGAGAGCGTACGCCTCATGCGAGGTGGCTCGCGAGCGAGGGGCGGGGCAGCAGGCGGAAGCCGAGGCGCGCGACCGCGCGGGCGAAGGCGGCCAGCGGAAAGCCCACCACGGTGAAGTAGTCGCCGTCGATGCGCTCGACCAGCGTCGCCGCGAAGCCTTGGATCCCGTAGGCGCCGGCTTTGTCGCGGCCGTCGCCGCTGGCGACGTAGGCGTCGATCGTGGCACGGTCGAGCTCGGCAAAACGCACGAGCGTACTGACGGCCTCGACGATCGGGATGTGGCCGCCGGGGTCGCGCAGGGCAAAGGCGGTATGGACCTGGTGGCTGCGACCGCTCAGTGCGGCGAGCATGTAGCGCGCATCGGCGTCGTCGCGCGGCTTGCCGAGGGCGTGGCCCTCGAGGTCGACGATGGTATCCGCGCCGATCGTCAGGTAGGGCGAGGGCGCCGCGCCGGCGACTTTACCGCGCGCGTGAACCAGGGCCGTCTCAATCGGGGAGCGGCCGGCTAACGGGACTTCGTCGTAAGACGTCGGGATGAGTTCGACGTCGAGACCGAGCGATAACAGCAATTCACGTCGCCGGGGCGACGCACTCGCGAGCCCCACGGTCTCGAGATCGGTGTGTTCGTTTGCGATACTGCGATTCTAGTCGGCGATTCTTAGACAACGCAAGCAATGGTGCAAAATTGTTTGCGCCGTCATTCTTCAGGCAAGATCGAAACGCGAGGTTTCTTCCTCGGATTCGCCGCGCACCACACGCCGGTGCGTGCCGTCCCGGACGAACACGACGGCTGGTTTGCCGAACCGGTTGTAATTGCTCGACATGCTGAACGTGTAGGCGCCCGTATAACGCATCGCGATGAGGTCACCGGCGCGGACGTCCTCGGGCAGCTCGTACTCGCCGATCTCGTCGTTCTCGCACGACCGCCCGGCCAGGGTGGCAGGAGCGGGTTTGCCCGCGGCGTCCGACGCGATGAGGTCGGCCGGATGATGGGCGCCGTAGAGCAGCGGGCGCGGGTTGTCGGTCATGCCCCCGTCGACCACGACGAAGCGCCGTGACCCCTGGCGCTTGACCGTGATCACTCGATAGAGCAAGCTGCCGGCCCGGGCCACCAGGGCCCGGCCGGGCTCGATCGCGAGCCGGTACGGGGTGGCTGCGGCCCGGGTCGCCAGCCTTTGAGCAAAGGCTTCGAGATCGATCGGGCGGGGATCACCGGGGCCGTTTTCGATCCCGATCCCGCCGCCCAGGTTGAGTTCTTCGACCGGCAATCCGAGCGCCCGCGCGGCGTCGGCGTAGGGGATGAGCGCCGCCAGGTTGGCGACCAGCGGTTCGACGTCGACGATCTGCGAGCCGACGTGCGAATGCAGCCCGATCAGCCGCAATTGCGGCAGCGCGGCGATGCGCCGGATCGTGTCGTGCGCATCGCGTTCGGGGATGCCGAACTTCGTATTTTCGCCGCCGGTGCGAATGAACTCATGGGTGTGCGCTTCGATGCCGGTGTTGATGCGCAGCATCACGTCGACCGGCGCTTGCGTGCTTGCCAATAGCGCAAGCCGCTCGATCTCTTCCGCGTTGTCGATCACGCCGAAGGCCACGCGCCGATCGGCGATGGCTTGCAGTTCGGCCGCGGTCTTGGCGACGCCGTGAAAATACATCCGGCCGGCGGGGAATCCGCCGCGCTCGCCGGTGATCAGTTCACCGAGTGAGCAAACGTCGAGCCGCAACGGCGTTGCGGCGAGCAGTTCGGCCATCGCCGTGACGAGGAACGCCTTGCCCGCGTAGCCGACGGCGATGCCGCGCGCCCCGAATGCGCGCATGAAGCGGTCGATCTCGAGATCCACTTCTTCGGTGTCGATCACCACCAGCGGCGTGCCGTACGTAGCGGCGAGTTCGCGCGCGGGAACGCCGCCGATTGCGCCATCGATCATTGATACAGTCCGTGTTCCTTGATGTAGCGGAAGACAGGTTCGGGAACGAGATAGCGCACGCTGCGCCGTTCGGCCAAGCGCGCGCGTATCAGCGTCGCCGACTCGGCGACGAGCGGCAGGTCGAGATAGCGAACTTTTGCGCGCCGCTCCGGCGCGAGATCGGCCAGCGCGGCGTCGAGTTCGGTTTGGGTGACGTCGCCGCGCGGGGCGACGACGAATGCTGCCAGGAGATCGAGAATCGTATCGAGCCGCTCCCAATGCGAGTGCACGAGCGAGTCGCCGCCGACGATGAACGTCAGCTCTTCGCCCGGATAACGCTGCGCCAACCGCGGCAAGAGATCGGCCGTGAATCCGGTTGCATCGTCGGCCATGTCGCTTTCATCGAGCGCGAACGCCGTGTTGGCGGCGATGGCGAAGCGGATCATGTCGGCGCGCGCGTGGGCCGGCGCGGAGAGCGGCATCGTGCGATGGTTGGCTTGACGCGTCGGCACGAACAGCACGCGCGCCAGACCGCAGGCTTCGCGCACCGCTTCGGCTACGAAGAGATGCCCGTTGTGCACGGGGTCGAACGAGCCGCCGAAGATTCCGAGGCTCAACTGTAATCGAACTCCACGCCTGCGATACGCACTGTATCGCCGTCGTGCACGCCCAATTCGCGCAATTTCTTCGTTACGCCCATCTTCGAGAGGATCTGCTCGAAGCGCGCCAGGGCTTCGTCGGACTCGAAATCCGTCATTTGCGCAAGGCGTTCCACGCGATCCCCGCTGACGACGTAGATGCCGTCTTCCACGCGAATCTCGAACGGCTCGTCGGGGCGCAAATCGTGCACGGCGGATTCCGGCGCGGAAACATCCGGCGGCGGCAGCGCGCGAACGATCTCCCACGCCGCGTACATCAGTTCGCGCACGCCCTCGTTGGTCGCAGCCGAGATGCCGCGCACGTCGGGAAAGCGTTCTTGGAGCACGTCGAAGGTGGCGCGCGCGTCGGGCAAGTCGAGTTTGGTGATGACCAGCATCGTCGGCTTGTGCGGCAGCGCCGGGTTCCACGCCGCGAGTTCGTTTTCGATGATCGTCTTGTCGGCGAGCAGTTCGTCGAGCGGCTTCGCGCCGTCCATCAGATGGATCAGCACGCGCGTGCGTTCGACGTGGCGCAAGAAGCGGTCGCCGAGCCCCGCGCCTTCGCTCGCGCCTTCGATCAAGCCGGGAACGTCGACCAGCACGAACGACGATTCTTCGTCGATGCGCACGACGCCGAGTTGCGGCTCGAGCGTGGTGAACGGATAGTCGGCGATCTTCGGCCGCGCCGCCGACACCACCGAGAGCAATGTCGACTTGCCCGCGTTCGGTAGCCCGATCAAGCCGGCATCGGCGAGCAATTTCAATTCGAGACGCAGCGTGCAGCGTTCGCCCTTGTCGCCTTTTTCCGCGAAGTGCGGGGCTTGGCGCGCGGAGGTTGCGTAGTGCTGATTGCCGAGGCCGCCGCGGCCGCCTTTGGCGACGAGCGTGCGTTGCATCGGCTCGCTCATGTCGGCAAACAGCCGTTCTTGCCCGACCGTGCCTTCGGCATCGATCGGCGCGCGATACACGAGCGTTCCGACCGGCACGGGGATCACCAGATCGTCGCCGGCTTTGCCCGACTTGTTGTTTTGCGAACCGGCGTTGCCGGAATCGGCGCGAAAGACTTTCTTGAAACGGAAATCGACCAGCGTNNCGTCGCCGCCGGCGGGGCCGCCTTTCGGCACGTATTTCTCGCGGCGCCACGCGATGATGCCGTCGCCGCCGTTGCCGGCTTCGAGCGTGATCGCTGCTTCGTCGATGAATTGCATAGTGTGCCGAAAATCAAAAAGAGAGCCGCGCGGCTCTCTTTTCAAAAGCGAGCGTGGGGGCCAGCGAGTTAGCCGGCCGCGATAACGTTGATATGCTTACGGTTCCGCGAGGACGTAAAGCTGACCTGACCTTCGACCACGGCGAAGATCGTGTGGTCCTTGCCCATCATGACGCCGACGCCCGGATAGAACTTCGTCCCGCGCTGACGGATGATGATGTTGCCCGGCACCACTTGCTGGCCGCCGAAGCGCTTCACACCCAGACGCTGCGCGTTCGAGTCGCGGCCGTTCCGCGTGGAACCGGCACCTTTCTTCGACGCGAACAGCTGCAGATCAAATTGAAACATAGCCGAGAGAGTATAGCAGGACGCCCGTCCTTCGACAAGCTCAGGGCGAGGGGCGCCACCAAAGCCGGCGGTTACGGCTGCCCCTCGACAAGCTCGGGGTGACAACGTAACCGGGCCGGCGGGGCGGAGGGTGACCGAGGGCTGGGGGGTGAGGGATTCGAGGCCGGGTGTGGGCGTGAAGGTCCAGCGGCGGGCGATCGTGGCGAGGACCAGGACGAGTTCGGTCCAGGCGAAGGCCTCGCCGATGCAGACCCGGGTGCCGCCGCCGAAGGGGAAGTAGGCGAACTTCGGCAGGCCGTCGGTCTCGCCGTTCGACCAGCGCTCGGGCCGGAAGGCTTGGGGCTCGCGCCAGTAGCGGGGGGCGCGGTGGGTGATCCACTGGCTCATGATCACGATCGAGCCCTTGGGCCGTCCACTCGCCGAGCGGCGCGTCCTCGACGGCCCGCCGCCCGACGACCCAGGCCGGCGGATAGAGCCGCATCGACTCGGCGATCACGTCGCGGGTGTAGCGCAGCGCCGGCACGTCGTCCATGGTGGGTAGCCGGCCGGCGAGCACCCTCGCGAGTTCGGTCCGCAACCGCTGCTCGACGTCTGGGGACTGGGCGAGCAGCCAGAACGTCCAGGTCAGCGCCATCGCCGTCGTCTCGTGGCCGGCGAGGAAGATCGTCATCACCTCGTCGCGGATCTGCTCGACGTCCATGCCGCCTTCGCCGTCGCCCGCGGCCAGCAACATCCCGAGCACGTCTTTCGTCTCGCTCTCGCCCTCGCGGCGATCCTGGGCACGTCGCGCGTAGATCAGCCGGAAGACGATCGCGTCCAGCTCCGCCCGTGCGCCGAGAAAACGCCGCACGACCGGTACCCAGGGCAAGTGGTCGAGCAGCTCGCCGATCGGGGTGAGCGAGATCGGGAAGCTCTCCATCGCCGCGTGCAGGGCCCGCCCGATCGTGTCGGCGTCGTCCTTGACGTCGGCCCCTGGCGCAGGTGGACGGCGCCGTTGCTGGTCAGGAGCCCCTTGCCGAGGAGCCGCTCGAGCCGCTGCGTGCCGCGGCCCTTGATGTAGGAGCGCCCCGCCGTCACGAGCACCTCTTCGATCGCGGCCGGCTCGCTGACGTAGTAGAAGCGGTTGCGTGCCAAGCGGCTGCTGGCGATCGGCCCGTAGCGGGCGGCGGTGCGCTCGAAAAAGCCCGGGAAGCCGCTCATTCCGCGCGCTGGGAGCATTCCGCGGAACGCTTCGAGGGAGCCGGGGCCGGGTGGAAAGGGGGGCATGTGCATGGGGTCGCTTCGGAGTCGTCGTATCCCCGCACGTTTTGGAGAAGCGGCGAGTCGTCATTACCGGTATCGGGGCGGTTACGCCACTGGGCAACACGCGGGACGCTTTTTGGGAAGCCCTCGTTGCGGGGCGCAGTGGCGTGGCGTTGATTACCGCATACGATTCATCGAAGCTGCACACCCACATCGCCGCCGAGGTGAAGAACTTCGACGCCGACGCCGTGCTGGGCCGCAAGGAAGCGCGCCGGATGGACCGCTACGCGCACTTCGCGGTCGTCGCGGCCGCGGAAGCGCTGGCTGACGCGAACTTCCCCGCCGACGCCGACGTGCGCGCGCGCACCGGCTCGATCGTTGCCAGCGGCATCGGCGGCATCATCACCGTTGAAGATACGGTCATCGCGGTGGCGCCGAACAAAGCGTGGGATCGCATTTCGCCGTTCTTCGTGCCGATGCTGATGTCGAACGCCGCCGCGGCCCACATCTCGATGGCGCATGGTCTGCGCGGCCCGGTGTTCTCGGTGGCCAGCGCGTGCGCGAGTTCCAACGACGCGTTTGCGGTGGCGTTCGACAAGATCGCGCTCGGCCAAGCGATTGCGATCGTCACCGGCGGCAGCGAAGCGACGGTGATGCCGACGGCGATGGGCGGGTTCGATTCGATGAAGGCGCTCTCACGCCGGAACGACGAGCCCGAACGCGCGAGTAGGCCGTTCGATCTGCAACGCGACGGGTTCGTGCTCGGTGAAGGTTCGGCCATACTGGTGCTGGAGGAACGCGAATTCGCGCTGGCGCGCGGCGCGCGCATCTACGCCGAAGTTCTCGGTTACGGACAGTCGGGCGACGCATATCACATCGCTCAGCCGGATCCCGAATCGCAAGGCGTGATCTTGGCGATGCGGCGCGCGCTCGAGAACAGCGGCATCGCGAAAGAAAGCGTCGGATACGTCAACGCGCACGGGACGTCGACGCCGCTCGGCGATCTCGCCGAATCGCAAGCGATCGAGACCGTGTTCGGCGAGCACGCGGCGAAACTCGCGGTCAGCTCGACCAAATCGATGCACGGCCATTTGCTCGGCGCCGCCGGTGCGGTCGAAGCAACGGCGACCGCGCTCGCGCTCTACCACGGCATTCTTCCGCCGACGATCAACTACGAATTTCCCGATCCGGAATGCCGGCTCGACTACGTTCCCAACGTTGCGCGCGACGCGCAGGTCGACGTCGCGATCTCCAACGGGTTCGGTTTCGGCGGCCACAACACGACCGTCGTTTTTGCACGCCATGTCATCCCAGCATAGGCGCCGCATCACCGCGCTGCTCAAGCTGAGCGGCGCGCCCGAACTGGATCCGTCGGCAGTGGAAGCGGCGTTCGTGCACGAGAGCGCATCGAGCGAAGGCGCCGGCCCCTCGAACCAGCGGCTCGAGTTCTTCGGCGACGCCATCCTGGGGTTTCTCACCTCGCGCTGGCTGTGGTCCCGCTATCCCGACGCCGGCGAGGGCGAGCTGAGCCGGCGGCGGGCCTCGATCGTCAGCGGCGACGCTTGCGCGCAATCGGCGCGGCGCCTGTACCTCGGCGACATCGTGCGCCTCGGCGTGGGCATGCAGCAGGACGGCGGCGCCTCCAACACCTCGGTGCTGGCCGACGTCTTCGAGGCCTATATCGGGGCCCTGTACCTCGCGACCGACGTGGAACGCGTGGCGCGCTTCCTCGAGACGCACCATTTCGCGCACGCCGACCACGCCGACGCCGCCGAGAGCGACGCCAAGACCGCCCTCCAAGAGTTCACCCAGGCCCGCTTCTCGGTCGCCCCGATCTATTTCGAGCGGGCCGAGGGCCCGCCGCACGACCGGCGCTTCACCTCCCAGGTGCGAATTGCCGATGAGATCGTGGGCGAAGGCATCGGGGCGTCGAAGAAGGCGGCTCAGCAGAGTGCGGCCGCCATGGCGCTCGCGTACCTGCGCAACCGTCATCCCGAACCCGAGCCGCCGGAATCACCGCCGCCGTCACCCCCACCGGAGGGGCGCGTCATCGCGCTTCGCCCGTCCCGCAATCGAACGAAGGCACCCTAACTACCGATGCGACTCAAAACCCTCAAAGTTTTCGGCTTCAAGACGTTTGCCGAGTCCACCACGCTCGAGTTCAACCAGGGGATCACGGCGGTCGTCGGCCCGAACGGTTCGGGCAAGTCCAACCTCGTCGATGCGATTCGCTGGGTGCTGGGCGAGCAGAACACCCGCCAGTTGCGCTCGCAGCACCTCGAAGACGTCATCTTCGCCGGCAACACGACGCGCAAGCCGCTCGGCATGGCGGAGGTTTCGCTGACGTTCGACAACAGCGACCGCGCGCTGCCGCTCGATTTCGCCGAAGTCCAAATCACGCGCCGTGCGTACCGGGTCGGCGAATCGGAGTTCTTCATCAACCGCAGCGCGGTGCGTCTGCGCGATGTGATCGAGATGCTGATGGGCACGGGTTTGGGGCCCGGTTCGTACGCGATCGTCTCGCAAGGTCAGATCGACGCCATCCTGTCCTCGAAACCCACCGAACGCCGCGCGCTCTTCGAAGAAACGGCCGGCATCGGCAAATTTCTCGCGCGCAAAGCCGAATCGATGCGGCGGCTCGATGCGACCGAACAGAACGCGATTCGCGTCAACGATTTGCTGGCCGAACTCGACCGCCGCGTGCCGGAACTCGATACGCAAGTGCGCCGGGCGAAGCGCTACCGGCGCGTGACGGCGCGCGTGCGCGATCTCGAGATCCTCTCGTACCTGCGCGCGAGCGCGTCGCGCCGCGAAGAACGCGAACGCGTCGCCGCCGACGCCGCCCGGAACGAAGACATTCGCGCCGGCGCGGCCGCCCGTGCCGCAATCCTGGGCGCGGAAGCCGAAACGCTGCGCTCGAAACTCTACACGCTCGAACTCGAACGCGAGGAACGCCGGGTCGAGGCGCAGCGCACGCGCGAAGTGACCTCGCGCATCGAAGCCGATCTCGCCGCCGCCGCCGCCCGCCGCGATGCGCTCGATGCGCAATCGCACGCCAGCATCGCCGACCGCGACCGCGTCGAGAGCGAGCGCGAACGCCTGCGCGCACGCATCGACGAGCTGACCGCGCAACTCGATCCGCTGACGCTGCGGGCCGACGAAGTGCGCACGCGCGAGAGCGTCGCTACACAGGCCGTGGCCGATGCGCGCGGGGCCCTCGACACGATCTATGCCGACCTGCGCAGCGTCGAGGCGATCGTCGCCGAACGCGCGGCGAGCGAAGCGGAACGGCGCGCGCGACTGGCGAGCACGCAGAGCGACATCGCGCGCCTCACCGGCGAGCGCGGCCGGCTCGACGGCGAGCGCACGCGCCTCACGGCCCGGGCAGCCGAAACGCGCACGGTGCTCGATGAATGCGACGTGCTGATCGCGCGCTTCGAGCGCGACGCGACGGCGCAGCGCGAACAGGCCGGCGCGCAAGCGGCGCGCGGCGAAGCGGCCGAGCGGCGCGTGGCCGAACTGCATGCCCGCTATCGCGGCGTGGCGAGCGACCTCGCGGCTTCCGAATCGCGGCTGCACACGATCGAAGAGCTGGAGGCCACGCTCGAAGGGCACGTTCCCGGTACCCGCGCCGTCGTCGAGGCGGCCGCGCGCGGCGATCTCAGCGGTTTGCACGGCGTGGTTTCCAACCTGATCGAGGTCGACGAACGCTACGCGCGCGCGCTTGACGTCGCCTTCGGCGCGGGCCTCTCCAACATCGTCACCGCGACGAGCGAAGACGCGGAACGCGCGATCGCCTTTCTGCGCGAACGCGAAGCCGGCCGGGCGACGTTTCTCCCGCTGGATACGCTGGCGAACCGCGACGGGCACAAGCTCGGCGCGCTCGCGGGGCGGCCCGGCATCGTCGGATACGCGCACGAATTGGTGCGCAGCGAAGAACGCTTCCGCGGCATCGTGTCATTCCTCGTCGGACGGGTGCTGGTGGTCGACGAACTGCGCACGGGCATCGCGCTCGTGCGCGGCGAGCACTTCCGCGATTCGATCGTCACGCTCGAGGGCGAACAGATCCTCGGCGGCGGTGCGATCACCGGCGGCCGCTACCGGCGCGAACGCTCGATCCTCGGCCGGCGCGCGCAAGCGCAGTCGCTGCGCGAGCGGATCCCGGAGTTGCGCGCCGAGCTGGAGACGATCGAACTCGACGGGCTGGCGGCGAAAGCCGACTTCGACGCCGCAGCTGCGGCCCGCGATGCCGCCGTTACGGCGGCCGGTGAAGCCGAAGCCGCGCTGCGCGATGCCAGCGCGCGCCGCAGCGGTGCCGAAGCCGAGATCGCGCGCATCGACGGCGAGCTGACCGCCATCGGCGAGCGGGTTGCGACGGCCGAGCGCGAACTCGAAGCCGCGCAGCAGACTTTCGCGGCCCTCGACACGACCGCGCTCGACGCGGCCGATCTGGAGGAGCGGCGCGAGGCGCTGGTCGCCGCCCTCGCGTCGGCCCGCGAGACGATCGCGGCGACCGAAGACGCGCAGCACGAAGTGGCGTCCGAAGCCGGAAGCTTGCGCGAAACGATCGCGTCGTTGAACACGGAGCGCGAGGGTCACGCGACGCGCCTGGGCTTGCTCGACGCCGATTCCGAACGCGTCGCGGCGACGCGCGAACAGACCGCGCACGAACTCGAGCGCCTGCGCGAAGCGATCGCCGCGGAGTCCGAACGGCTGGCCGTAACGCGCGAAGAAGTGGCCGCCGCGGACGCCGCGGTCAGCGACGTCAACGCGCGCCGCGAAGCGACCGCCAACGATCTGGCCCAACGCGAAGCCGACGAGCGCATCGCCCACGCCGAAGACCGCGAAGCGACCGCCGCCGGCGAAGGATCGCGCCGGCGCTTGGCCGAGATCGATGCGGAGCTGGGCATGCTCGTGCAGACGTTCGCGCAGAATCCGGCGACCGACGACGAGCAGCGCGACGTCGTGGAGCGGTATACGAACGAACCCGACGACGTGATCGAGGAACTGCCGCGGCTGCGGGAAGAGCTCGCGCGCTTGAGCGCCAACGTCAACCTCAACGCCGAAGCCGACCGCGACGAACTGGTCGAACGCGAGCGCTACTTGCGCGAACAAATGGACGATCTGCAGAAAGCGCGCGAGACGCTCTTGGCAACGATCGCCGAGATCGAGCTTTCGAGTCAGGTGCAGTTCAACGAAACGTTTGCGCTGGTCAGCGCGCGCTTCTCCGAAACGTTCGGCCAGCTATTCCCCGGCGGCGAAGCGAAGATGTGGCAGACCGATCCCGAGCATCTTTCGGAGACCGGCATCGAGATCGCGGTGCAGCCGCCCGGCAAGAAGATGACGCCGTTGACGGCGCTCTCGGGCGGCGAACGCGCGATGACGGCCGCGGCGCTGATTTTCGCGCTGATCCGCGTCAAACCGTCGCCGTTCTACCTGCTCGACGAGGTGGATGCGGCGCTCGACGATGCCAACGTCGACCGGCTCTCGGCGATGATTCGCGAGCTCTCGAACGACTCGCAAATGCTGATCGTCACGCACAACAAGAAAACGATGGAACTCGCCTCGCGCATGTACGGCGTGACGATGCAAGAGCCGGGCGTGTCCTCGATCATCTCGGCCGAACTCAACACGAACGAGCGTTCCGAACCGGCGCGCGAAGAGGCCCTCGTTGCCGGTTAACGCCGCGGCGCTGATCTCGGTCTACGACCGCACCGGGGTCGTCGAGCTCGCCCGCAAACTGATCGAAACCGGCACCACGATCTATGCCACCGGCGGTTCGGCCGCGCATTTGCGCGCGGCCGGCTTGACCGTGCACGACGTGGAAGACCTCACCGGGTTCCCGGCACTCTTCGACGGCCGTGTGAAGACGCTGCACCCGAACGTATTCGGCGGTATCTTGCGCGATACGTCAAACCCGGTCCACGAGGCGGAAGCCGCGCAGCATAAGATCCCGCTGCTCTCCACGATCGTCGTGAACCTGTACCCGTTCGAATCGACCGTCGCGCGCGCCGGCGCCACGTTGCAAGAAGCGATCGAACAAATCGACGTCGGCGGCGTATCGCTGTTGCGCGCCGCGGCGAAGAACTTCGAGCGCGTCACCGTGCTCAGCGATCCCGAGCAGTACGCCGAGTTGATTGCGGCGCTGCCGCAGGGGCTCGCACGCGACGCCCGCCGGCGCCTCGCGACGCGCGCGTTCGAACGCACGGCCGAGTACGACTCCGCGATTTCGCGCTACATGGAGTCGGGGCTGTTGGCGAACGAATTGCCGGGCTCGCTCGCGCTCTCGATCCCGATCGAACAGCCGCTGCGCTACGGCGAGAACCCGCAAGACCGGGCGGCATTCTATCTTGCGCGCGAAACGCAACTGCCCGAACAGCTCTGGGGCAAGGCGCTTTCCTACAACAACCTGCTCGACCTCGATGCCACGTTGCGGCTCCTGGTGCGCGCGCACATCGGCATCGATCCGCCGCCGGCCGAACTCGGCCGGGCGTACTGCCGCGCCGCGATCGTAAAGCACACGGTGCCGTGCGGCGTGGCCGAACGGGCGACGGTTGCGGAGGCCGTGCGCGCCGCGGTCGATGCCGATCCGACCTCGGCCTACGGCGGGATCATCGCCGTCGACGGCACGATCGATCTCGCGACGGCCGAGGCCCTGCGCGGGTTTTTCCTCGAGATCGTCGCCGCGCCGGCATTCGACGACGACGCGCTCGAGCGCCTCAAAAAGCGCAAGGACCTGCGCATCATGCGCTACGATGCGGGCATGCCGCAACGCATCGCCGCCGAACTGCGCGTGCGTTCGGCGCTGGGCGGGGTGCTGGCGGAGGACGACGATCCGAAGGCTGAACCCGAGAGCTGGCGCGTCGTCTCGAAGCGCCAGCCCACCGCGTCCGAGTGGCGCGACCTTATCTTCGCCTGGGATATCGTGCGCCACGTGAAGTCCAACGGTGTGGCGGTCGTGCGGGACGTGGTTTCGCGCGGCATCTGTGCTGGGCAAACGAACCGGGTGAGTGCAGTGCGGATCGCCGGCGAGCGGGCCGGCGAATATGCCCAGGGCGCGGCGTGCGCCAGCGACGGCTTTTTCCCGTTCCCGGATGGGCTCATCGCGGCGGTCGACGCCGGCTGCACGTCGGTCATCGCGCCGGGCGGTTCGATCCGCGACGCCGAGGTGATTGCCGCGGCCGACGAGCGCGATATCGCGCTGGTCTTCTCGAACTACCGCTACTTCCTGCACTAACGTGCGCGCGATCGCGGGGTTCATCGTTCGGCTGGTCGGGTACGCGCTCGTGCTTGGGGTGGTGGACCGCGTCGCCGACGCGCTCTGGGTGCAGTACGGGCTCGACGGCTCGATCGCGCTGCAGCCCTTTCACGACCTCGGTGTGGAACTGCTGTACATCGCGCCGCTGCCGCTCGCGCTCTTCGGCTTTGGGGTGTTGCGTCAACCGGCGCTCTTCATCGCGGCGTTCCTCGTAGGCGCCGCGTTGACGGCGCCCTGGGCCACCGCCCACTTCACCGGAATCTAGTGGATTCACGTTCCGTGAATCCGTCGCGTTTGGGCTGCGCCCAAGCCGCCTAAATACGGACGGTCGACTTCAGCTGGTCGAGCATGAGCAGCGTTCGCTCGAGCGAGAGCCGCGCCAGGCCGGCGTCATACGACGGGCCGCCCGGGCTCGTGAAGCCGTGTCCGACACCCGGATAGACGTACGTCTCGGCGCGGGAATTGCCGGCCAGCGCGCGCTGCACCGCTTCGATCTCCGCGAGCGGAACCTGTTGATCGGCGCCGCCGAAATGAAAGCTCGCCGGCACGTGCATCGCCGCCGCCGCTTCGAGTTCGAGGCCCATTTTCGAGGGGTGAAACGCCGCGACGGCGTCGGCGCCCATGTAGGCGCCGGCACGCAGCGTGTAGCGGCCGCCGAAGCAGTAGCCGATCATCGCCCACTTGCCGTTGCACTGCGGCAGCGCGAGCGCGTAGTCGCGCGCAGCTTCCATGTCGCGTTGACCTTGGTCGGCATCGAACCGCTCGTTACGCTCGAGCGCCTCGGCGAACTCGGTTTTGTCGGCGATGTTCTTCGGGCCGGGGATGGTCCGGAAAAATACATCCAGCACGATTGCGATGTAACCGTTGGCGGTGAACATTTCGACGGTGTTCTTGGCGGCTTGGACGATGCCGAACACCGACGGTACGATGATGAGCGCCGGTGCGGGAGCGACATCGGGCAAACCCATGAAGGCCGGCATCGTGCCGCCGGAAACGGGTATGGAAACGTCCTTCAGCATGGCCGGCATAGGCCGCCCGTTCCTGGCTCCGGAATGGAGACCCTATGGCACGCTATCTGCACACGTCGATCTTCGTCAACGACATGGCGGCGTCGATCGAATTCTACACCAACAAACTCGGGCTCAAGCTGCTCGGCGGACCGAACCATTATCCGGGGAACGCCGACATGGCGTTCGTCGGCAGCGATTGGAACGCGTACATCGAGCTGGTGTACGATCTGGAAGAGCATCCGCCGTACGCGATCGGCAACCGCTACGAACACCTCGCGCTGGAAATCGACGGCGACATGAAGAGCACGATCGAGCGGTTGCGCGGGCTGGGCGTGAAGATCCTCACCGAGCCGAAAAAGCCGCCCAGCGGCAACCGCTGGATCGCGTTCGTCGAAGATCCCAACGGGATTCCGGTGGAGTTGCTCGAGCCGCGTACCGGCGACTAGGATTCACGTTCCGTGAATCCGTTGCGTTTGGGCTGCGCCCAAGCCGCCATCATTTAGTGGGCTTCAACGCTCGCGAAGATCTCCTCCGCGATCACCCGGGCCCGGAATTGCATCCGGATCGATCCCATGCGCGGCGAGGCTCACCGTAAAGATGAAAACGGGCGCTTAGCGCGTTACGCTGCGCAAGTGCGACGGCGGCGGCGCGTCGACGATCGGTTGTACGGCACTTTCGATCGTTTCGAACAGATACAATACCCGCGTAAGGCCGGTCAACTCGAGCATACGGAATCCCTGGCTATGCGGCGGGATCACGATCCGCAATTGAGCGCCGAGATTTTTCGCGGCGCGCACGATGACGCCGATCGTCGCGCAGTCCATATAGGTGCATTCGCGCAGGTCGATGATGACGGGACGCCCGATGCGAATGACGCTGACGATCATCGATTCCAATGCTTCGGTGTCGGCGAACGTTGCTTCACGGAAGACTTGCACGATCGACGCACGCGGATGCGTGTCGTCGTGAATGAATACGCCCGCCGGCGCCTCCGCATAATTGAGTGGATCGTCGGGGAACGTTGGGAACGAATGGACGGCCATAAACAACCTCGTCTCTGTGACAAGGATAGGCCTGACCGTGACCCCATACAAGTTGTGATTGCGGGGCCATTCGTGGCGCCGATTGAGCCTGTCGGGCGGCGCGCGATTCGGGCTGGGGTGTTAGGCTGAGGAACCCGTTCCCGGCCGTGCAGCGAACAGGCGAGCGGCACCCACCAGTTCGGGTTGTATTTCGCTCAGCGGCAAGTCGCGCAGCATCAGCATCGGCACGCGATCGTTCAGGTTCGGATTGCTGCCGTGAAACCACGCTTTGCAGAACTCGGCGTCGGCGGCATTGGCGATCATCGCGCCGAGCTGGAGCGCGAAGCGCAACACCTGCGGGCGCTGCGGTTCCCGGCCGCTCAGCCAACTGTGCACGGCGCGCGTTTCGGAGACACCGGCGATCACGGCGACGGTGGAGGCATCGAGCAGCTCGAGCAGCCGCCGGACGATCTCGCCGATCGGCAGCGACATCGCTTGCAGATGGGCGTCGCCGGCNNCGACCGTACGTAGCGAGCGGCGGCGGCTGAAGGCCCGGCGTACCGTTCACGGAAAGTTCGGCACCCGTGAATCGCCTGGCCGCCCCGCGCGGCACCCACGACGTGCTGCCGCCCCGCTCGGCCGACTGGAACCGCCTCGAAGCCCACGCGCGCCAGATCGCCGAGAGCTTTGGCTATGGCGAGATCCGTACGCCGACGTTCGAGGCGACCGAGCTGTTCGTGCGCGGCGTCGGCGAGACGACCGACATCGTCGAGAAAGAGATGTACACGTTCCAGGACAAGGGCGATCGCAGCATGACGCTGCGGCCCGAGTGGACGGCGCCGGTCGTGCGCGCGGTCCTGGAGCATTCACTGCTCGCCCAAGGGCCGCAGCGGCTCTACTACATCGGCTCGATCTTCCGCTACGAGCGGCCCCAAGCCGGCCGCTTCCGCGAGGCGCACCAGTTCGGCATCGAGTGCTTCGGCTTCGCCGGACCCGAGGCCGACGCCGAAGTGATCGGTCTGGCGACGACCCTGCTCGGACGCTACGGGCTCTCGGGCGTGACGGTCCGGCTGAACTCGGTCGGCGATGAGGTCTGCCGCCCGCGTTACCGCGAGGCGTTGCTGGCCCATTTCCGGCCGCATCTCGCGGAGCTCTCGGCCGATTCGCAATCGCGCCTCGAACGCAATCCGCTGCGCATCCTTGATTCGAAGTCGCCGGCCGATGCGCCGTTCGTGGCGACCGCGCCGGCCTTTCTGGACACGCTGTGCGACGACTGCCGCGTGCATTTCGACGGCGTACGGCGGTATCTCGACGAGCTCGGCATCGGCTACGAAGTCGATCCGCGGATCGTGCGCGGCCTCGATTACTACACGCGAACGGTCTTCGAGATCACCTCGACGGCCCTCGGCGCGCAGAGCACCGTCTGCGGCGGCGGCCGCTACGACGGCCTCGTCAGCTCGCTCGGCGGGCCCCCGACCGCGGCCGTCGGCTTCGGCCTCGGTCTCGAACGCTTCCTCATGATGGTCGATGCGGCGCAGGACGGCACGCCGAAACCGCGGCGCGGAATCCAGGCGATCGCGCTCGGTGCGGCCGCGCGCGCGCAGCTGATTCCGCTGGCCGGCCGGCTGCGCGCCCAGACCGGTCTGCCGGTCTTCATCGACTACGGCGATCGCAAGCTGACCGCGCACTTCAAGCTCGCCGATCGCAACGGCGCGCGCTGGGCGCTGATCTTCGGCGACAACGAACTGGCGCTGGGCGAGATCGTCTTCCGCGACCTCGAGCAGCGCGCCGAACGGCGTCTGCCGCTGGACGGCGCCGTGGGTAGAATCGCCCAAGCCATCGTCGAAGAGTCAACGGATGAGTGACGATGAGGCCGCACGCGTCCGCGCGCTGGCCGAGATCCTGCGCGAATACGACCTCGACGCGGTGCGCGTGCGGGTCGGCGAAACGGAGTACGAACTCGTCGCGCGGGACCCGGCGCCGGCCGGAACGGTCGTCATGGCTGCGGGCGCCGCGCCCGCCGCTGCCGTGGGGCCGGCGGCAACGGAAAACGGCGCGGTCAACGGTGCGCTCGCCGGAGCCAACGTCAAGCGCGTCACGGCGCCCGTCGTCGGCGTCTTCTACGGCGCGCCCTCGCCCGGCGCCGAACCGTTCGTCACCGTCGGCGATCGCGTCGTTCCGGGTCAGGCCTTGTGCATTCTCGAAGCGATGAAGCTGATGAACGAAATCACGAGCGAGTACGCCGGCGTGATCACGCGCGTGATCCCGGAGAACGGTCAGCTCGTTTCGCTCGGCGACGATCTCTTCTGGATCGAACCGTAGTGCGGCGCGGGTTCGCCGAACTGCTGGCCGACCGGCGCGGGCAGCTCGAGGCACCGCACTATCCCGAGCAAGTCGCGGCGATCGTCGCGGCGATGGTCCTCGCGTTTCGCAGCGGCAAGAAAGTCTTGTGGTGCGGAAACGGCGGCAGCGCTGCCGACGCCCAACATCTCGCGGCCGAGTTCAGCGGGCGTTTCTTACGCGAGCGCGGCGGGCTGCCGTCCGAGGCGCTGTCGGTCAACACGAGCGCGCTGACCGCGATCGCCAACGATTTCGGCTACGAGAACGTTTTCGCGCGGCAAGTCGAAGCGTTCGCGCAGCCCGGCGACGTGATCGTCGGCATCACGACCAGCGGCAAGTCGCCGAGCATCTTGCGTGCGATCGAAGCGGCGCGGCGCGCCGGCGCGACGACCGTTGCGTTCACCGGCAACGGCGGCGGTCCGCTGGCCGACATCGCCGATCTCGTGTTGATGGGACCGCACGGTTACAGCGCGATCGTGCAAGAAGTGCACATCACGCTCGGCCACATCATCTGCGATCTTGTCGAACAAGATTTGCTCTTCGCATGATGCCGGCGCGACCGGCCGTGTTTCTCGATCGTGACGGGACGCTGATCGAAGACAAGGGCTTCCTCGGCGATCCGAACGGCGTCGAGCTGCTGCCGACGGTCGTCGATGCGCTCAAGCTGCTGGCCGCGCACGGCTTCGCGACGGTCGTCATCTCGAATCAGTCCGGCATCGCGCGCGGTTTGCTCGACGACGTGCAAGTCCGCAGCGTGAACGCGGAGATCGTGCGGCGACTCGCCGCCGACGGCCTCGGGATCGACGGCTGGTACTGGTGCCCGCACTATCAGGACGGCTGCGATTGCCGCAAACCGGAGCCCGCGCTGCTGCACCAAGCGGTGCGCGAACACGGGCTGACGCTCGATCGCGCGGCGATGATCGGCGACCGCGGCAGCGACGTCGAACTCGGTCAACGCGCCGGCATCGCCGGCATCGCGGTGCCGGGGCCGATGCCCTACGTGGGACCGGAACCGGACCTGCGCGCGAACACGCTGCTCGAAGCGGCGGAATGGATCGTGCGCCGTGGCCGCTGACGAACTCGCGCGGATGGCGGGCCGGCGCATCGTGGTCGTCGGCGACGTGATGATCGATGAGTGGATCTGGGGCCGCGTCTCGCGCATCTCGCCCGAAGCACCGGTGCCGGTGGTTGCCGTCGATAAGCATTCGTTCACGCTCGGCGGCTCGGGCAACGTCGCGAACAACCTGCGCGCACTCGGCGCGGCGGTGACGTTCGTCGGCGTGGTGGGCAACGATGCCGAAGGCGAGCGCGTCCGCGGGATGTTTGCGGACATCGACTGCGATACGTCCGGCTTGCTCACGCTCGACGATCGGCCGACCACCCGCAAGACGCGCGTCGTCGCGCACAACCAGCAGGTCGTGCGCGCAGATTGGGAATTGACGGCGCCGCTCGCCGACGCCGACCGGGCGCGCATCGTCGCTGCGGTGCGAAGCGCGGTCGTGGGTGCCGATGCGGTGGTGCTCAGCGACTACGCGAAGGGCTTGCTGCACCGCGACATCGTCGAGGCCGCACTGGCCGCGCCGGTCGTCGTGGCCGATCCGAAGCCCGGCAACGTCGACCTGTTCGCCGGGGTCACGTGCATCGCGCCGAACGTGTCCGAAACGGCGCGCGCGAGCGGCGTCGCGATCGTCGACGACGCCTCGCTCGAACGCGCGGCACGCGCGCTGCTCGAGCGCCTGCAGTGTCGCTACGTGCTGGTCACCCGCGGCGAGCACGGCATGTCGCTCTTCGGCGCGGACGGCACGCGCGAGCATATCCCATCGGTGGCGCGGACGGTGTTCGACGTCAGCGGTGCCGGCGACACGGTCGTCGCGGTGCTGACGCTGGCGCTGGCCGCGCGCGTGCCGGTGATCACCGCAACGCGGCTGGCCAACTTCGCCGCCGGGGCGGTGGTGGAAAAGCTCGGCACCGCGACGGCCTCGCCCGACGAGATCATCGCGCTGATGGAACACGATGCCGAGCGCTGATGACTTCCTCGCGCCCGTGCTCGATCGCGCGGGCGCGGTGGCGTTGCGCGAATCGCTGCGCGCCCGCGGCAAGATCGTCGTCTTCACCAACGGCTGCTTCGACGTGATTCACAGCGGACACACGCAGTATCTCGCGTGGGCGCGCGCGCAAGGCGACGCGCTGATCGTGGGCCTCAACGGCGACGCGTCGGTCTGCGGTCTCAAGGGACCACAGCGGCCGTACGTGCCGTTCGACGGACGGGCGGCCGTGCTCGCCGCGCTGCGCAGCGTCGATGCGGTGGTGGGGTTCGATGAATCGACTCCGGTTGAATTGCTGGCGGCGCTCAAACCCGACGTGCACGTGAAGAGCGCGCAGTACCGCGTCGAAGATCTGCCCGAACGCGACGTCGTCGAAGCGAACGGCGGGCGCGTGGCCTTGGCGCCGCACCTGGACGGAAAGAGCACGACCGATCTCGTCGCGACGATCCGTTCGCGGCCATGATCCTCGCGCTCACCGCCAACGGCCCGGGCGAGTTCGCGGGTTGGGTGCGGCCGTTGCTGACCGCGCTCTACGCGCGCGACCCGGCGCTCGACGTGCGCATCTTTTGCGTTCCCGACGACTACGCGACGGGTCAGGAAGCAGCGTATGCGCGCGGGCTCTTCCCGCAAGCGACGGTGTACACGCCCGGCGAGTACCTGCGCTTCGCACTCGGCCGCGGCCTCGAGGGATTGCCGCCCCATGCCGATCGCGTGCAGTATCTCGGCGGCGATCTGATGCACGCCGCGCGCGTGCACGATCGCCTCGGCGGAACGGCGACCGCGTATAAATTTTCGCGCAAGAAATACGTCGAGCGCTTCGCGCGCGTGTTCGCGGTCGATGAGAGCAACCGCCAGCAGCTGCTGGGCTGGGGCATCCCGGGCGCGAAGATCAGCGTGGTCGGCAATCTCGCCATCGACGGCGCTTTCGGTGAGGCGGCCGGCGACTTCGGCGGTGCAGCTGACGCGGATGCGGCGCGCGACGGCGTGATCTTCTTTCCCGGCTCGCGCAAACACGAAGTCGAGGAGATCTTTCCGATGTTCGTGCGGGCCGCGCTGCAACTGCGCCGGCGGCTGCCCGGCGTGCCGATCGCCTTCGCGCGCTCACCTTTCACCACCGATGCGGCGCTGGCGGCGGCGCTCGCGCGCGGCGGACGCCGCGTCGCCTATGGTATTCCCGCGAAGCTTGCCGCCGACGGTACGTCGCTCGAAGTTGCGGGCGAACGGTTCGCCGTGGTCAAGGCGGCGATGCGCGCCGCGCAAAGCGCGCGGCTGGCCGTCTCGTTGCCCGGCACGAAAGTCATCGAACTGGCGGCACTCGGTGTCCCGGCCGTCGTGATCACGCCGTCGAACGCGCCCGAACTGGTGGTGATCAACGGGCCGTTTCAGTACATCGACCGCCTGCCGTTCATCGGGATGCCGGTCAAGCGCGCCGCGGTCGTTGCGGTGGCCAAACGCTTTCCGTACTTCGCGCAGCCCAATATCGATGCCCAGCGCGAAATCGATCACGAGTTGCGCGGCACGCAGTTACCGTCGCGGATCGCGCACGTGGCCGCGGAGCGGTATGCCGATCGTGCGTGGCTTACTTCGGCGAGCAGCGATCTGCGCGCGCTGTATGCGGCGCACCGGGGTGCCGCGGGGCGGATGGCCGACGCGCTTCTCGAAGACGTCAGCGGATGAAATTCAGCGTCATCATCGCCACCCGCAACCGCGCAGCGTTACTCGACGGCGCGCTGACATCGCTGCGCGCGCAGATCGGCGCGCCGGCGATTGAGGCGATCGTCGTCGACAACGGCTCGACCGACGGAACGCGCGCGATCGCGGAGCGGAACGGCGCGACCTATCTCTTCGAGGCCCGGCCGAACCGCGCGCTCGCGCGCAACGCCGGCATCGCGGTCGCGACCGGCGAGATCGTGCAATTCATCGACGACGACGTCGTGCTGCCGCCGCACTTCATCGCCGCCCACGCGCGCGCGCACGCCGCGCAGATCTTTCCGCACGTCGTGACCGGTCCGATCATCAACGTGCCGTCGGCCGAGGTGCGGCCCGTGCCGACGTTTCTCAACGGTTCGAACGCGTACTTCTGCACCTGCAATGTGTCGGTGCCGCTCGGCGCGTTGCAGGCGGTCGGCGGGTTCGACGAATCGTTCGACAAGTACGGTTGGGAAGACACCGAGCTGGGCGTGCGCCTGCGCAACTTCGACGTGCGCCGGCGCTTCGCGTGGGACGCATATCTCTGGCACATCAAACCGCCGGCGACGGAGACGTTCGACGCCGCGCTCGAAAAGACGATCGAGAAAGCGCGTATGGCGGCGAAGTTCGTGCGCAAGGATCCCTCGCGCCGCGCGAAGCTCGCGACCGGCGCCTACGCGCTCAACCGCATGCGCTCGCGCGTGTTCTCGCCGCCCGGCGCGCAGGCATGGCTGGCCGGCATCGCGACCAGCGATCGCGTTCCGGCTCCGCTGGCGCGCGTCGCGCGCGAACTCGTTCTCGACGGCGTGTACGTGGACGAGCTCGAACGCGCGCTGCGGTGAGCCGGGTGCTCATCGTGCGACTCGACGGCATCGGTGATGCGCTGGTGTGCACGCCGCTGATCGCGGCGCTGCGTAACGCCGGCCATGAATTGGGCATCGCGCTGAGCGACCGCAACGCCGGCATCTTCGCACCGCAAACCGCGGCGGCGACCCACGTGCTCGAACGCATCCCGTGGCCGCGGCATGGTTCGACCCCCGCTTCGCGCGCGCGGGCCGATGCCGAGATCGCAGCGCGGCACTACGATGTCGCCTTGATCGCGAGCGAAGAACCCGAAGCCTACGAGCTGGCGGCACCCGTTCCGCAGCGCATCGGTTTCACGACCGGCTGGGCCAAGCCGTTCAAGTCGGCCTGGATCAAGCGCCGCGTGACGCGCGCGATCGGACGTGCGGCGACCGTGCGCGGCAGCGATGCGCACGAAGCGGAGATCATGCTGCGGCTCGGCGCCGGCCTCGTCACGGAGCCGCCGGAACGCGACGCGACGCGCTTGCGCCCGCTGATCGTGGGCGATGCGGCGCTGCCCGAGCGGCGCGGATTGCTCGTGCAGCTCGGTGCGAAGTGGAACGCGCTCGGCATCGCGGGTGCCGCGCTGGCGCGGCTGATGGCGAGTTTGAGCGAACGCGGCGCGCGCTTCATCGCGGCGCCGGGCGAACGCGATGCGATGGGCACGCAGTTTCCGGCGCTTGCCGTCGAAGCGCCCGCAACGACGCGCGCGTGGATCGCGGCGGTCGACGCGGCGGGCGCGTTGGTGAGCACCGACACCGGCGCCGCGCACCTCGCCGGCATGATCGGCGTGCCGGTCGTCGACGTGTTTCCCGACGCCGGTTTCGATGCCCAGACGCGACGCTGGCGGCCGTGGGCGAGCTCGAACATCGTCGTGCGCGCGAGCGAGCTCGCGCGCGCACCCGAAACGCTGATCGCGCAGGCGCTCGATGGCCTCTGATCGCGCGCTGCTCGTCGCGGCGGGCGGCGGCATCGGCGACACGCTGCTGGCCGGCGTCGTCGCACACGCCCTGCGCTCGCGCTTCGCGCACGTCGACGCGCTCGTGCTGCCCGCGCATCGTGCCGTCGCCGAACACGATCCGGCGATCGACCGCGTGCACGTGCTCGCATCGCCCGTCCCGACGGCTGAAGATCTGCGCGCGGCCGGATACGCGGCGGCGATCGTGACGTGGGCGACGTTCACCACGGCGGCCGTGCCCGCACTGGCGCGGATTCCGGTGCGCGTGGGCCAAGCGCGGCGCTTGTATTCGCCGCTGTTCACCAAGCGCGTCACCGTGCGCAGCGAGCGCGGCGATCGCACCTCGCACTGGACGCAGATTCTGCTCGACTACGCGCGCGCGATCGGCTGCGACGATCCGGTCGCGCAGCCGGCGTTCGTGCCGACCGGCGACGATCGTTCGGCCGCCGGCGCACTGCTCGCCGAGCGCAACGTTACCGGTCCGTTTGCGCTGCTCCATCCCTCGCGCGGGCTCTCGGCGCAACGCGAGCGCTGGCCGTCGGCCGGGTTCATCGAACTCGCGCAGGCCTTGCGCGCGCGCGATCCGATTCCGTTGCTGGTGACGGGTACCGCGGGGGACGCCGCCGTCGCCGACGCCGTCGCGCGCGGTGCCGGCGCGATCTCCGTTGCGGGCGCCACGGCGATCGGCACCTACGCGGCGCTGGCGGAGCGCGCGCGGTACGTCGTGGCGATGGATTCAGGGCCGATGCACGTGGCGGCCGCGACCGGCGCCCCGACCGTCGGCATCTTCGCGTTGCAGTCCGACGAGCCGGACCGCTGGGCGCCGATCGGTTCGCACACGGCGGTGGTGCGCGCGGTCTACCCATGCCCGCCCGGACACCGCAAGGAAACGTGTCCCGACTTCGCTTGCGTGCGGCATCTCGACATCGCGGGCATCGTGCGCGCGCTCGACGGGCTGCAGACGGCGATCACCGAACGCGAGGCCGTCTGAGATGCCGCGCTTGACGATCCAACTCTGCACCTACAACCGCGCGCGTCTGCTGGAGCGCGTGCTCGAAGCGCTGTTCGATCAAACCGTGCCCGACGACGCCTACGAAGTGGTGCTGGTCAACGATGGTTCGCCCGACGACACGAGCGCGGTGATCGAACGCGTGCGTCCGCTGGCCCGCTGCGCGTTCTCCGTGATCGAGCAGCCGAACTCAGGACTCGCCAAGGGCCGCAATGCGGGCATCGCGCGGGCGACCGGCGAGCGCATCGCGTTCATCGACGACGACGTGCTGCCGACGCCGGTATTCGCGGCCGAACATCTCGCGAGCGACGACCGTTACGGCGACGTGATCGTGCGCGGCGCGGTGATCAACACCGAGAGCTTCGACGACCTTCCGGTGCCGGTGTGGACGCCCGCGAATTACAGCGGCAATTATTTTTGGACGAGCAACGTCTCGCTGCGGCGCGCGCGCCTCGACCGCGTGGGCGGCCGGTTCGACGAGTCGTTCACCGAGTACGGCTGGGAAGACATCGAACTCGGGATGCGTTTGCGCGCGATCGGCACACGCGCGGTCTTCAACCGCTTCGCCGTGGCCTTTCATCACAAGCCGCGACCGGCCGGAACGAACGTGGGCGGCATGGTCCGTCAAGTGCGCGCGCAGGCGCGCACGGCCGTGCAGCTGCGCGCAAAACATCCGCACTGGCGCGTCGACCTCGCGATCGGTGCGACGCCGCCGCAGCGCGCGCTCGGCTCGCTGTTGCATCGCAGCGGCATTGCGCGCGTCTTGGCGCCGCTCGGCAACGCAACGGGACGTCTCTCGCCGCCGCAACTGCTGGCCGCGCAGATCCTCGCCGCCGACGCCTACTACGACGAACTCGCGACGGCCGAAGCAGCGTCAAAACTACTCCCTTGAAAATCTTGCTTTCGCGGCTGGATCGTGTGGGCGACTTGATTCTTTCCACGCCGGCGATCGCCACGTTTCGCCGCGCGTTCCCGGACGCGCACATCACGATCGCGTGCAGCGAATACAACGCGGTCGTCGTCGCGAATAGCCCCGACGTCGACGCGGTCGAATGTTTACCGCCGGGTATGAAGCCGCAGGCGTTCGGGGCGCGTTTTGCCGGCGTCGATCTCGCCGTCGCGCTCGCGCCCAACGCCGCCGACATGCGGCTGGTCGCGGCCACGCGCGCCCCGCGCCGCATCGGCTACACCTACGAGCGCCGTTACCTGACGCGGCTCATCGCGCGGCGCTGGCTGACCGATTGCTTGATCAGCAACGCCGATCCGGCGACGTGCGAACGCGATCCGCACCTGTTCGTCATGCACGAGGTCAATCAAGTGCTCGCGCTCGCGCAGCGTGCCGGTGCAACCGAAATCGTCCCCGACCTGCGCGTGATGATCAGCGATGACGACCGCGCGGAGGTGGCCGATTTTCCGCTCGATCCGATCGTCATCCACCTCGGCCGGCGCTGGACCGAGCATGGCAGCACGACCGCGAGCCTGCTCGAGCTCCTCCGGCAGCTGCGTCTGCTGGGCCGGCCGCTGGTGGCCACCTACGGGGCGGACGCGGTCGACTTGGCCGACGCCGTACGCTCGGCCGGGATCGTCGACCGGGTGGCCGGCGGACTCACCTTCGGGCAGTGGGCGGCGGCCTTCGAGCGTGCCGCTTGCATCGTCACGATCGATACCGGGGCCACCCACGTCGCGAGCGCCGTGAAACGGCCGACGATCGTCCTGTTCGAACATACCTACTTTTGGCTGAACTCTCAGGAATGGTCGCCGTATCGCGTGCCGAACGCGGTCTTACGCAAACCCCCGACCGATGCGCCGGAAGCCCTAGCGGCCTCACGCGCCGAGATCGTCGCGGCGGTGGCACGTTTACTATGACCGATCAGCTGCACATTTCCGTCGTCGTTCCGACGTACAATCGCATCGACACGCT
>PLTN01000157.1 GCA_003164495.1 Vulcanimicrobiota bacterium | reverse complement strand
CATCGGCGGCGCGGAGCATGCCGTGATGCACTTGCTCTACGCGCGCTTCTTCTACTACTTCATGGTCGACGCGGGTTACGTGAGCGGCGACGACGAGCCGTTCACGCGCCTCTTCAATCAGGGCACGCTGTTGCGCAACGGCGAGAAGATGTCCAAGAGCCGCGGCAACGTCGTGGGCATCGACGAAACCGTGGAAGCCTACGGCGTCGATGCGATGCGCTTGTTCTTGCTCAAGGCCGCGCCGCCCGAGGATGCGCTCGAATGGACCGACGAGGGCATCGTCGGCCGGGTGCGCTTCATTCAGCGCGTGTGGCGCGCCTGTGAACCGCTGGCAGCCGAAGCCGGGCGCGCGCCGCTCGATCGTCTGCCGGCCTGCGCCGGGGATGCGCAGCGGGCGCTCGTGCGCGCGCTGCATCTGGCGCTGAAGTCGGCTCACGACGAAACCTCGACGCGCCGCTTTCACTACAACGTCACGACCGCGCGGCTCGACGAGCTGGTCAACCTGCTCACCGCTGCGGTGCGCGATCCGGCGCTTGAACGCGATCCGGCGGTGCTCTACGCGATCCACGCGTTGCCGATCGCGCTCGCGCCGTTTGCGCCGCACATCGCCGACGAGCTCTGGAGGCACATGGGACACACGACGTCGGTGCACGTCGAACGCTACCTCGAAGCCGATCCGGCGGCGCTCGCGGTCGATGAGATCACGGTCGTCATTCAGGTGAACGGCAAAGTGCGCGGCCGCGTGCAAGCGGCGCCCGGGGTGTCGGAAGACGCGGTCTTCGCGCTGGCCCAAGCAGAGAGCGGCGTGCAAGCCCACACCGGCGGCAAGACGGTGCGCAAGCGCATCTTCGTGCCCGATAAGCTGCTGAACATCGTCGTGTCGTGAGCGTCACCGTCGGGCCGGACGACGCGCTGATCGTCGTCGACGTACAGCACGACTTCTTGCCCGGCGGCGCGCTTGCGGTGGCGAACGGCGAACGGATCTTCGAGCCGATCGACACGCTCGCTCCGCGCTTCCGGCGCGTGTACGCGACGCGCGATTGGCACCCGCTCGACCACTCGTCGTACAAACCATTCGGCGGCCCGTGGCCGGTGCATTGTGTTGCCGGCACCCGCGGCGCGGCCTTCGACGCGCGGCTCGATCGCAAAAAGGTCGACACCGTGATCGACAAGGGCGTCGATCGCGAAACCGACGGCTACAGCGGGTTCGTCGCGACGTCGCTCGCGAGCGACCTGCGTATGCACGGCATAAAGCGGGTGTTCGTGTGCGGGCTAGCCACCGATTACTGCGTCAAGGCCACGGCGTTCGACGCGCATGCCGCCGGCTTCACCACGGTTGTGATCGAGGATGCCTCGGCCGCCGTCAACGTGCAGCCGGACGACGAAACGAAGGCGCTCGAAGAACTGCGCGCGGCGGGCATCGACGTCGTGCAAAGCGAGGATATCACCGGCAACGCGCGTGTACGGGGCTAACGTCGCGGTTGTCGAGCCGCACGGGCTCGACGCAATCGACGAAGGCGAACGGCACGGCTCACCCCGCGATCTCTTCGGCCTGTGGTTCGGCGCGAATGCGGAGACGGCGAACTTCGCCGTAGGCATCCTCGCCGTTGCGCTGTACGGCACCTCGCTCGCCGGCGCCGCGGCCGGATTGCTGTTCGGCAGCGTGCTCGGGTACATCGCCATCTCGCTCGTGTCGGTTGCCGGGCCGCGCTTCGGCTTACCGCAGATGATGATCTCGCGGCGCTGGTTCGGGCGCGCGGGAAACGTGTATCCGGCGTTTCTCGCGTTTCTCGCCGGCGTCGGCTGGTTCTCCGTCGATTGCATCTTCGGCGCGCAAGCCGTCGGGGCGCTGCTGCACGTTCCATATCTCGTCGCGCTTGCGCTCACGCTCGTCGCGTCGATCGTCATCGCCGTATACGGCTACAACATGATCCATGTCTTTGAGCGCTTCTCGGCGGTCGCGATGCTGCTCGGATTCTCGACGATCGCTGTGGTCGTGCTCGCGCATGCAAACCTCGGCGCCCCGTTTGATGCTCACGCGCCGTTTGCGGCCGGCGGCGAAATCGGCGGCATCGCATTTTCCGCCGCACTCGCGTTCGCATACTCGATCGGCTGGGCACCGTGTGCCGCCGACTACGCGCGCTACCTCCCGGCGAGCACCTCGTCGCGCGCGGTCGGCTGGTGGGCGTTCGCGGGCGGCTTCACCGCGTCGCTCAGCCTCGAGATCCTCGGAGCGGCGGCGGCAACCGCGGTACGCGGACCGAGCATCGTGAGCGCCACACCGGCCGAAACAGTCGGGCTGCTCGCCGGCACGAACGGTTGGCTCGCGATCGCCGGATTGCTCACGGTGCTGATCGGCACGATGAACGGCAACGTGATGAACCTCTACTCCGGCGCGCTGAGTCTTCTCGTCACATTCGATTCGAGTCGCTTTCCGCTGCGGCTCGCGCGTTGGCAGGCGGCTCTGGCGATCGGACTTGCCGGCGGCGTGCTGGCGCTGGTCGGTGCCGACGCCGACGCGACCGCGCGCGTCTATGGTAACTTCCTCGGCCTTTTGAGCATGTGGGCCGCGCCCTGGGCGGCGATCATGATCGCCTCGGGCAAACCGACCACCGAACGCTTTGGGCGCCTCGCGCTTATCGCCTGGCTCGTAGGGATCGCGGCCGGGGTGCCGTTCTGGCAGCAGACCTGGTTCGTGGGCCCGATCGCGGCCGCGCACCCGCAGTTCGGCGACCTCAGCTATTTCGTCAGCTTCGCCGTCGCGTACGCGATCGTTGCGTGGCGCGGAAAGGACGGGTGAAGATTTGCACTTTCTCCGTGCAGCCGGGCGGTGGTATTCTTCGCCTTGACCATGACCGCCATCTGTCACGAGATCATCGACCACCCGAGCGCGTGGACGGCCGCTACCGTCAGCAAAGCCTCGCTGACCTATCACTTCACCGCGGCCGAACTCGAAGCGATCGACGAGTGCCTCCAGCGCACGCGCTCACGCGGACTGCACGACGTGCGCAAGCCGGAGTTCGATCATCCCGTGCTCAACAAGGTCATGGCGCACGTGTACGACGTCGTGATGAACGGACGCGGGCTCATCCTGCTGGCAGGCATTGCGCGCGACCGCTACACGAACGAAGAACTCGAGCGCATCTATTGGGGTCTCGGCACGCACCTCGGCACCGCGGTCGTGCAGAGCATCTACGGCGACATGATGGGCTACGTCGAGGCCGCTGAGAACGATCCGTATGCGCGCGCCTACCGCAGCACGGACGAACTGCGCTACCATTGCGACACGCACGAATTCGTCGGCCTGATGTGCTTGCAGAAGGCCGCTTCCGGCGGTCTGAGCCTGATGGCCAGCACCGTTGCGGTGCACAACGAGATCGCGCGCCGCCGTCCCGACCTGCTCGATGCGCTCTACGAGGGCTACTATCTCGCCGCGCCCGAGCTGCAGCACTCCTCGCGGCCGGTGACCGACGTGAAGACGCCGGTGTTCTGCTTTCGCGACGGTCTGGTGAGCTGCACGTACGCCGCCCTGTTCATGACGCGCGCCGCGAAGCTGCGCAACGAACCGTTGCCGGAGAAGCTCGCCGAGGCGATCGCGCTCTTCGATTCGATCATCGCCGAGCCGGGCTTTGCCCTGTGCTTCCAACTCGAGCCGGGCGAGATCATGTTCTGGCAGAACTTCACCAACGTTCACGCCCGCACCGAGTTCGAGAACTCCACTGATATCAAGCGCAAACTCCTGCGCTTGTGGCTGCGGCCCAACACGCCGCGACCGGTCGATCCCGCGTTTTACTCGCGCGCCGAGGCCTATTTGTGGTATTACCGTGAAGGTGCGAAAGTCGGCTAAGCTCCTGCGCAGCGTATGAAGATCACCTCGGTCGATCTTCTCGCGCTCAATCTGCCCCCGCTGGCCTCGCCGACGCCGCCGCGTCCCGGCTCGGTCGGCGGCGAAGCGGTACCGCTGCCGATTCACGTCTATCCCGAGTTCACGCGCTCGCGCGGGCGGCATCCGGGCGACGTGTCGGGCGAGATGTGGGTGCGCATCGTCGCGGAAGACGGCACGTTCGGCCTCGGACACACGCACTGGGGTGACTTTGCCGGGCCGGTCGTAGAAGGCGCGTTTGCGCCGCTGCTCATCGGGCGCGATTGCTTTGCGATCGAGTTTCTCAACGACCTGATGTGGCGCGCCTCGCAACGCTTCGGTTCCACCGGCATCACGAGCCTCGCACGCAGCGCGATCGACATTGCGCTGTGGGATCTCAAGGGCAAACTGCTTGGCGTTCCGGTGTATTCGCTGATCGGCGGACCGTGCCGCGACGCGCTCGACTACTACGTGACCACCGGCGATCTCGATTGGGCGATGGAACTCGGCTTCACCAAGTTCAAGATCCCCAACTCCGCCTCGTACGTCGACGGCACCGAGGGCATCAACCGGCTCGAAGAAGAGGTTGCGCGCGCACGCGACAAGGTCGGCCCCGATGCCGACTTGATGATCAATCCGGTGATGTCGTTCAACGTTGAATACGCGGCGCGCGTGATGGAACGGCTGTTGCCCTATCACCTGCGCTGGTTCGAAGAACCGCTGATGCCGTGGAACGTCCACGGCCTGGCTGAACTCAAGCGCGCCATTCCTACGCTGCCGCTCGCTACCGGCGAAGATCATCGCGGGCGGCACGAATTCCGAGAGTTGATCGAGCAGCGCTGCGTCGACGTGCTGCAACCGGATATCCGCTGGTCGGGTGGGCTTACCGAAGTCCTGAAGATCTACACGCTCGGCGAAGCGGCCGGCATCCAGACCATCGTGCACGGCGGCGGCAGCATGGCGGCCGGGCAGCACTTCGCGCTGGCGATGCCGGAGTCGCCGCTCGCCGAGTGGGTGATGTTCTCGCGCGCCGGCGTGCCGCTGAACGAAGTGATGCGCATTCCGGGCGTACCGGTTCCGGTGGGCGGCCGCGTCGTTCCCTCGAACGCGCCCGGACTCGGATACGAACTGCGCGACGAACACTTCCGTCCGTATGGCTAAGGACGATTTCCCGTTCGACGAAGCGCAGGTCGGCTTCCACGAGTTGGAGATCTTCCTCGAATTCTCGCGCACGGAACATCTCGGACAAACCGCCGAAGCGCTCGGTTACAGCGTCTCGTCGATTCAGCGCGCGGTGCGCGTGCTCGAGAAACGCTTCGGCATCGCGCTCGTGCAGCGCGAGGGGCGCCGCGTGCGGCTCTTGCACGCCGGCCACATTCTCGCCGATCACGCCGCGCAAGTCATCCGCGCGCGCACCGAAGCGATCAATGCGGTGCTCGTCGCGGCCGGACGGCGGCAGATCCAGCTCACGCTCGGCCACAACTTCTCGCTCGGCATCGATATCGTGCCGTCGATTGTCGCCGGGTTCCTCGAACGCGAACCCGATACGAAAGTGCTGCTGCGTAGCGGCACCACCAACACGCTCGTTTCAAGTTTGCTCTCAGGCGCGCTCGACGCGGCCCTGATCTCGCCGCCGCCGGCGGAGCCCGAGCTCGAAGTCGTACCCCTTTATATGGAAGCGACGAAGCTGGTCGTGGGGGCAAACGACCCGCTGGCCGGCCGATCGCACCTCGATCTGGCTGAAGTGCGCGACCGGCCGTTCGCCACGCTCATGGACGGCTCGTGGAGCTACCAAGAGCTGCTCAAGGCCTGCGCCCGGGCCGGCTTCACGCCCAAGATCAACGTCGAGGTCAGCGACATGATCGCGCTGCTGGGGGTGGTGCGGCGGGGAATCGCGGTCTCGATCATCGCCGAACGTATCGCCGGCCACGGCCACCCCGACGTCGTGGCCATCACGATCGACGGCAGCGCGGCCCGCACGCGGACGGTGGGCCTCGCCTACCCGCGCAAGATGCGCGACTCGCGCTTGATGAAGGCGCTGCGCACGGTCGCCGGCCGATATGCGCGTCGCGTGAACTGATCGTTGCGCGGGCCGCAACGAAAAAAGGCTGGTTTGACCTTTCTCGGTGCCCGGTGGAATGGTATTCTCCCAAACGTGAATCGTACGGCATATTTGTTGCTTGCGCGCATCGCGTGCGCCGTCGCGCTGCTCGGGGCGACGGTGGCCGTCCCCGCAGCCGCCCAAACCGGGCAACGTCAGCTCGTCATCGTGATCGATCAAGAGCCCGCCACGCTGGATCCGGCGTTCGCGCTCTCGCAGCCCTCGACCGAGCCGCTGATGTCGAACATCGAGGAGACGCTGATCGGCGTCGACCACAACGGCCGGCCCAAGATGACGGTCGCCAACTGGGTGATCAGTTCGGACGGCAAGACGGTGGACTTCCACATCCGGCCCGGCATCAAGTTCTCGACCGGCGACCCGCTGACGGCCGAGGACGTCGTCTTCAGCTTCGACCGCACGATGGCCAACTCGGCGAATTTTCGCGGCTTCTACAAGGCCAACATCGATCACGTCGAGGCCGTCAACCCGTTGACGGCGCGCTTCGTCTTCAAGACGCCTAACGTCACGGTCGTCAACGAACGCAGCATTTACCTCGCCTCGAAGGCCTATCACGATCGCGTCGGCGAGCAGACCTTCTTCGATCATCCGGTCGGCACCGGGCCCTACAAGCTGGTCGACTACAAGCGCGGTCAGTACGCCGATCTCGAGGCGAATGCGAACTACTGGGGCGGCGCGCCGCAGGTGAAGCGCGCGCGGATCTACTTCATCAAAGACGACGCCACGCGCGCCGCCAAGTTGCAGTCGGGTGAAGCCGACCTGATTTCATCGGCGCCATGGAACACGATCGCCGCGTTTGAAAAGGCCGGCGATAAAGTCGTTTCGGTTCCGACGTTTCCGTTCATCGCGATCAATTTTCAGACGTTCAATCCGAACGTGCCGTGGGCGAAGCTCAAGGTCCGCCAAGCCATGGCGCATGCGATTGACGGCGACGCGATCGCGAAGGGCTTGCTCAACGGCATTCCCTCGCGCGAGCCGCTGCTCTCCGTGGGCGAGCTCGGTTACGATGCAGGCTTGAAGAACTATAGCTACGATCCCACGCTCGCGAAGAAGCTGCTGGCGGAGGCCGGCTATCCGAACGGCTTCACGATGCCGCTCTACTGGCCGCAAACCTACTACGGCATGCGCGAGACCGCCGAGGCCGTGGCCCTGTATCTGAAAGCCGTCGGCATCACCGTCAACGTCAACCAAGTCGAGACGATTCAGAATCAAGAGATGCTCGGCAAATCGAGCAAGGATCCGAATTTCGTTTACATCCAGCTGCGCGCGATGCCGTTCTCGAACTACAACGACCCCGCGTCGGCCCTGTACTTCACACTCTCGATCCACGGCGCCACCACCACCTACAAGCCGACCGATCCGAAGTTCGAAGAGCTGGTCGACAAATCGATCACGATCTTCGATGCCGGTCAGCGCACGGCCGTCATTCGCCAAGCCGACCGGATGCTCTACGACGATGTCGGCATCATCGGCATCTGGCATGCCGCTACGCAGTACGTCATGAAACCCGACGTGAGCTTCACCCCGGTCGCGCACCAGCTCCCGCTGATGTACGTCAAAGACATCCGCCTCAAGTAACGCGGAGAGGAATGCCCGTGCTCACCAGCCTCCACATTAAACCCCTCACTACGGCGATCGGCTCGGAGATTCTCGGGGTCGACGTCAACCAGCTCGACGCCGAGACGTTCGAGGTGATCCGCGAGACCTACAACGATCGCGGCGTGATCTTCTTCCGCGATCAGCACGTGGATTCCGATCAGTTCATCGCGTTCGCTCGGCGCTTCGGTCCGCTGACCAGCAGCAAGTTCAACCCCAAGGTCGACGGCTACACGGAACTCGCCGAAGTCCGCAAGGAAGAAACCGACACCAAGAACATCGGCGGCGGCTGGCACACCGATCAGGCGTTCCGCGACGTTCCGGTGATGGGCACGATGCTCGTCGCGCGCGAACTGCCGGACCTCGGCGGGGACACGATGTGGCTCAACATGGCGCTCGCCTTCGATGCGCTCTCCGAGGGTCTCAAGCAGACGCTGCGCGGGATGCGCGCCGTGCACAGCAACGCGCACGTGTTCGGCGTGAAAGCTGCGCCCGACGAGATCGCCGCGCGCCGCGGCATGGTCAACCTCGATGAAGCCTCGAACGAGGCGACGCATCCGGTCGTCGGACGTCACCCCGAAAACGGCCGCGAGGTCCTCTACGTGAACCCCACCTACACTACGCATTTTGACGGCTGGACCGTGGCCGAGAGCGAACCGTTGCTACGCTTCCTCTACATGCACATCACGCGGCCCGAGTTCGCTTGCCGTTTCCACTGGGAAGAAGGCTCGATCGCGTTTTGGGACAATCGCCAATGTCTTCACTACGCGCTCAACGACTACCATGGCGAGAAGCGCTTGATGCACCGGCTCATGGTTGAGGGACCGCCGCTCCAGTAGGGCACCAATGAAAATCGTCAAGGCCGAACATTTCCACGTCGACGGCGGCTGGGATCCGTGGTCATTTCTCAAGCTGACGACCGACGACGGATTAGTCGGCTGGTCGGAGTACAGCGAAGCGCGTGCCCGGCGGGGCTTGACGCGCGTCGTGCTCGACATGCAGGAGCTGGTCATCGGCGAAGATCCGCGCGACTTCGCGCGCATCACGATGAAGCTGCGCATGCTCACCAAGAGCGCGATCGGCGGCCTGCAATCGCTGGCGATCGGCGCGTTCGAGAACGCCTGTCTCGATATCGCCGCCAAAGCGCTCGGCGTGCCCGTCTACCAGCTCTTCGGCGGCGCTCTGCGCACCCGGCTACCGGTATACTGGTCGCACTGCGGGATGTATCGCGCCCGCTATCCCGAGATCTTTCGCGACGTGATCGGCGTTGCGCCCGTCACGACGCTCGACGACATTCGCGCCCTCGGGGCGGAAGTCGCTCGCGGCGGCTACTCGGCGCTCAAGACGAACTTGCTCGCGCTTGGAACGGGGCAAAAGCCGTTCGTGCAGCGCGGGCGCGACGAGTTCGCCTACAACGTCGACGGCGAGCTGGTCGCGATGGTCGTCGATCAGCTCACCGCGTTTCGCGAAGGTGCTGGGCCCGACGTCGGGTTGATGATGGACTTGAACTTCAACTACAAGACCGAAGGCTTCAAGCAGATCGCGAAGGCCGTCGAACCGCTCGGGATGACGTGGCTCGAGATGGACACCTACGACCCGGCTGCGCTGGCGCTCATTCGCCGCTCGACGTCGACGCCGATCGCGTCGCTCGAGGCGTTGCTCGGCATCGGTACGCTGCGGCCGTTTGCCGAAGCGGGCGCGGTCGACGTGGGCATCATCGATGCGGTGTTCAACGGCTTGCACGAGTCGGTGCGCATGGCCGCGCTGCTCGACGCCTATGAAATCAACGTCGCGGCGCACAACTCGCACGGGCCGCTCGGCTCGCTGATCAGCGCCCAGTTCTGCGCCGTGATTCCGAACTTCCGCTACCTCGAACTCGACGTCGACGAAGTGCCGTGGCGCAAGTCGTTGCTCACCCACGCCGCCGTCGTCGAGAACGGGCAATACGTATTGCCGAACCGTCCCGGCTGGGGCGCCGATCTCAACGAGGCCGTGGCGCTGGAGCATCCGCTCAAGCGATGAGCCGGCTGCCCTGGTTCGGAATCGTGCTGGTGCTGCCGGTTCTCGTGTGGGGCATCTTCGGACCCCTACTCTACCCGCACGATCCCACTGCGATGAACCTGCTCTCGCCGCACAAACCGCCGGCGTGGCTGCCCGGCGGGCAAGGCGCATTCTTGCTCGGCACCGATCAGTTCGGGCGCGATGTGCTCAGTCAACTGATCGCGGGCGCGCGCCCCGCGCTGATCGTGTCGTTTTGCGGCGTTGCGTTGGCGGCCGCGATCGGCATCCCGGCCGGGCTCGCGGCGGGCTACTTCGGCGGCTGGACCGACAACCTCGTGATGCGGCTGGTCGACGTGAAGATGTCAATTCCGTCGATTCTGCTGACGCTGCTGATCGGCGGCGCGATCGGCGGCGGGCTGACGACCGTGCTCGTGAGCATCGTGTTGATCTTCTGGGCCGACTACGCACGCGTGGTGCGCAGCCAGGCGCTGACGCTGCGCGACGCCGACTACGTTGCGCTCGCGCGCGTTGCGAACTGCAGCGATCTGCGCATCTTGGCAACGCACGTGTTCCCGAACATCTTGCCGACCGCGATCATCCTGATGACCCTGCAGCTCGGCCGGGCGCTCATCGTCGAGGCGTCGATCACGTTCATCGGCCTGGGAATTCAGGCCCCGGCCGCGGCGTGGCGCCTGATGATCGCCGATGGCCGCGGCCTCATCTCGTCCGACTGGTGGATCCCCACGTTCCCCGGACTGTGCATCACGATCACGGTGCTCGGCGCGAACATCCTCGGCGACTGGCTGCGCGACCGCCTCGACCCGCGCTTGATCGAGATCTGATGGCGCGCTACATCTGGACGCGCATCGGCCTCGCGCTCGTCGCCCTCCTCGGCGTGCTGCTGTTCGTTTTCGTGGCGGCACGGCTCACGGGCGATCCGACGTATCTCCTGGCCGGCGATTCACCGACGCCCGAAGACATCGCGCGCATCCACGCGCAGCTCGGGCTCGACAAACCGGTCTATGTACAGTTCTTCGTCTTCTTGGGCGCGCTCGCACACGGCGACTTCGGCCAGTCGATCCACTACCACCAATCGGTGATCTCGCTGCTCGCCGAACGCGTGCCCGCGACGATCGAGCTGGTCGTTGCGGCGTTCGTCCTCTCACAAGTGCTGGGCATCGCGTTCGGCGTCGTGGCCGCCATCAACCGCGGCACGGCAATCGATCTCGCGTTGCGGACGCTCGCCGCGCTCGGTCAGTCGATGCCCAACTTCTGGCTCGGCCTGGTCGTGATCATGATCTTCGCCGTGGGCTTAGGCTGGTTTCCCACCAGCGGCCGCACGAGTTTGCTCTCGCTCGTGCTCCCGACCATCACGCTCGCGCTCTATCCGCTGGCCGCCACGATGCGCATCACGCGCTCGTCGATGCTCGAGGCGATGGGTTCGGAGTACGTGCGCTACCTGCGCGCCAAGGGCATCAGACCCGCGCTGATCGTGTGCAAGCACGCGTTGCGTAACGCGCTGGTACCGATCACGGCCCTGGCCGGCAGCCAGCTCAGCTTTCTGCTCGGCGGCACGGTGATCGTCGAGACCGTGTTTGCCTGGCCCGGGCTCGGCAGCCTGATGGTCGACGCGGTCCACGCGCGCGACTATCCGCTGATCCAAGCGGCGGCGATCCTCACCTCCACGGCGGTGGTGTTCCTCAATCTCGGCGTCGATCTGCTCTTCGGCATCATCGATCCGCGGATTCGCTATGTCTGAGCAACCGTTGCTCGAACTGCGCAACGTGTGCGTCGACGTCCCGCGCGCCGGCAGACGCACGCCGATCCGCATCGTCGACGGCGTCTCGATGACGGTCGCACGCGGCGAATCGATCGGGATCATCGGCGAGTCGGGCTGCGGCAAGACGTTGACCGCGCTCTCGATCGTGCGTCTGCTGCCGGCGGGCGGAAGCGTGAGCGGCGGAACGATCGCCTTCGACGGTACCGATCTCGCGACGCGCTCCGAAGAGCAGATGCGTGCGATCCGCGGCGGGCGCATCGCGATGATCTTCCAGGACCCGATGGTCGCACTCGATCCGTTGTTCACGATCGGCGATCAAATGGACGAAACGATGCGCGAGCACCTCGATCTGCCGCCGGCCGAGTTGCGCTCCCGGTCCATCGCGCTGCTCGAAGCGGTCGGCATCTCCGATCCGGAAGGGCGCCTGCGGCAACATCCGCATGAGATGAGCGGCGGCATGCTGCAGCGCATCGTCGGCGCGATCGCAATTTCGTGCAATGCGGAGCTCGTGATCGCCGACGAACCGACAACGGCGCTCGACCCCACGCTGCAAGCGCAATTCCTCGAATTGCTGGCTGGGCTCAAGCGCGACCGCGGTATGTCGGTCATCTTGGTCACGCACGACTTCGGCGCCGCAGCACGACTGTGCAAGCGTATCGTCGTAATGTATGCCGGGCAGATCGTCGAGCGCGGCACGACGCGCGAAGTCTTCGAATCGCCCGGCCATCCCTACGCGCGTGCCTTGATCGATGCGCTTGCGTACGGCGAACCCGGCACACGCGGGCGCCTGAACGCGATCGAAGGCCAGCCGCCCGACCTGGCCGACGTGCCGCCGGGCTGCCGTTTCGCGCCGCGCTGCGCGTTCGCCGACGATCGCTGCCGCACGGAGTTCCCGCCCGACGTCGAGCTCGCACCGGGGCACGTCGCGCGCTGCTGGAAAGCCGGAACGACCGCATGAGCGCGCTTCTCGAACTGCGCGATCTGCGCAAGCTGTACGGCACCGTGCGCGCGGTCGACGGGATCGACCTGGCGGTCGAGGCCGGCCAAACCTTCGGCCTCGTCGGGGAATCGGGCAGCGGCAAGTCGACCACGGCGCGGCTCGTGCTGCGGCTCGTCGAACCGACCGGCGGAACGATCCTCTACAACGGCGAGCCCGTCCAAGCGCTACGCGGAAAAGCGCTGCGCCCGTTCCGCTCCGCCGTGCAGGCCGTCTTCCAGAATCCGTACAGCGCGCTCGATCCGCGCATGCGCGTGCGCACGATCGTGGCCGAACCCCTGGTCGCCGCCGGCGGCTTCAGCGTACGCGAAATCCGCGACCGCGTCGCCGAACAGCTCGCGGTCGTCGGCCTACGGCCGGATGCCGGCGAACGCTTCCCGCACGAGTTCAGCGGCGNNGCCAGCGTCAGCGCATCGCCATCGCGCGCGCGCTGATCTTGCTGCCGAAGCTGCTGGTGCTCGACGAACCGGTTTCCGCGCTCGACGTCTCGATCCGGGCGCAGATCCTCAACCTGCTGCTCGATCTGCAAGAACGCTTCGGGCTGTCGTACTTGCTGATCTCCCACGATCTGCCGCTGGTCGCGCGCATGTGCGACCAGATTGCCGTGATGTATCAGGGCAAGATCGTCGAGACCGGACCCGCCGCGACGGTGGCGCGCGCGCCGCAGCATCCGTATGCGCAAGCGCTCTTTGCCGCGGGCATGCTGCCTGCCACATTCACCTCGTTAGCGAAAGGAAGTCCATGAGTCTGCGCGTTGCCTTCGGAGGCCGGATCGCCCGTGAAGAGGTGCGTAACCGCCTCAGCGCGATGCCGGAGATCGCCTTCACGGAGGTTGGCGATCTCACCGAAATCGCGCCGCTCGTCGACCGGAACGACGTGCTCGTGATCTCCGATCCGCGCGGCGCGGAAGGCAAAGTTCTGGCCGACGCGTTGCGCGGTCCGAATAACGCGGTGCGCTGGATTCAGTGCGTTTCGGCCGGCGTCGACGGCATCGTCTCGCAAGGCATTCCCGCGTCGATCGTCATCACGAACCAAGGCGGTGCCGTCGCTCCGACGGTCGCCGAACACGCGATGGCGCTGCTGCTCGGCATGGCGCGCCAGATCGGTCCGACCTACGAGCGCTCGCTCCGCGGAACGTGGGATCCGAAGTTCACGCCGCCGATCATGGCGCTCGAAGGACGCACGCTGGCGGTCGTGGGCTTCGGGAACATCGGCCGCAACGTGGCGCGTCGCGCGAAGGCGTTCGACATGCAAATCCTCGGGCTCGCGCGCGCGCCGCATGACGAAGAGTTCGCCGACGAAATGCACGCGCTCACGGAACTGCACGCCGTGCTCGCGCGTGCCGACGCAGTTGTGGTGTGCGTGGCCTCTGTTCCGGAGACGCACTACCTGATGAACGCGGCCGCGTTTGCCGCCTGCAAAAAGGGCGCGCTGTTCGTCAACGTCACGCGCGGCGACACCGTCGATTCGCTTGCATTGCGCGCGGCACTCGAAAGCGGTCAACTCGGCGGCGCCGCGATCGACGTCACCGAAACGGAACCGTTACCCGACGGCGATCCGCTCTGGAAGACGCCCAACCTGATCATCTCGCCGCACGTTGCCGGCGCCGGCGGCACCCGGACGGGCAGCCGCATCGTCGCGACGGTGGTGGAGAACCTCGGCCGCTACTTGCGTAACGAGCCGCTTCTGCACAAAGTCTAGGCAGAAGCCGGCGCCGGCGCCGAGGCGCTGCGCTCGCGGAAGTACGCGACCGTCTCGGCCATCCCGGTCTTCAGGTCCACCTCGGACTTCCAGCCCAGTTCGCGTGCGGCCTTAGCCGGGTTGAAGTAGATCTCGCGTGCGTCGCCCGGACGGCGCGGTGCCCGGGTGATCGGGGCTTCGAAGCCGGTCGCCTCGGCCAGCGCTTTGTAGATCTGGTTCACTGTCGTCTTCTTGCCGGTGCCGATGACGTAGGTTTCGCCCGAGCCCTTGGTGAGGGCCGCGAGATTGGCCCGCACGACGTCGCCCACGTAGACGTAGTCGCGCGACTGCTCGCCGTCCCAGTCGAGGCGCACGCCTTCACCGGCCAGGAACTTCGCGCAGAAGATCGCGATCACGCCGGCTTCGCCGTTCGGGTCCTGACGCGGTCCGTAGACGTTGCCGTAACGCAAGGCCGTGTAATCGAGGCCGTGCTCGGACTGATAGAAGCGCAGGTAGTGCTCGGTGACCATCTTCGAGATGCCGTAGGGAGAAACGGGGCGCTGCGGCGCGTTCTCGTCCACCGGCAGCTGCGTGACGTCACCGTAGGTTGCCGCGCTCGAGGCGAAGAGCACTTTCCGCGTGCCGGCGGCGACGGCGGAATCGAGCACGTTGAGCATGCCCACGATGTTGACGTTCGCATCGAATTGCGGATCGCGCGCGCCGATCGCAACGCTGTGCTGTGCGGCGTGATGAACCACGATGTCGGGTTTGACTTCGTGGAAGATGCGCTTCACGGCTTCGTCGCGGATGTCCATATGGACGAACGATGCTCGCGGATGCAAGTTTTCACGGCGGCCGCCGCCGTGCGTCCACAAATTGTCGATCACCACGACATCGTTGCCGGCCGCAATAAATGCGTCGACAAGATGCGAGCCGATAAAGCCGGCTCCGCCGGTGACCACGATGCGCATGAGGGATTAACGGTTCGCCCCCGCCGCTCGTTCCCATCCCGCTTGCTTGTTATCGAGGGTTAAGAGCGTGAAAGATTCGCGTGCGCCGCGCTCCGCTGCTCGTCCCTGCCGTCACCGCGCTGCTCGCGATTTGCGCCGAGCAACATGGGTGGGCCGTTGCGCTGTGCAGCGTCCTCGGGCTCGCTTGCACGGCAGCATACCGCTTTTACCGCCCTGGAAGCCGCGCGCGCGCGAACGTCGTTGCCGTGGCGCTTGCATGTGCGATGGGTGCCGGAATTTCGGCACTCCGCGGACACCCGCCGACGCTTAGGGACGAACGTCCCACCGCCCGCTATAGCGCGACCGTTACCGGCGACGTCCGCGAAGAAGAGGACAGCGGCTTGTCGAGCACCGCGCTCGACATCGAAGGCGTCGGCGCGGTGCGCGCAACCTTACGCGATCGGCTCGTTCCCGGCGAACGAATCGTCGTACGCGGACGGCTCGAGCCCTTCGATGAGCCGCGCAATCCCGGTGAACCGTCGATGCGCGAGATCGAACGCGACGATGGTTTTGCCGGCCGCCTGGCAAGCGCGCATCTGCTTTCGCGCGCGCCTCCGGACCCGCACGACGTGCGCGCGTGGGCCGCGCGATTGCGCGCCGCCGCATCGCATCGGATTCGCGAGAGTATTCCCGAACCATCGGCCACGATTCTCGCCGGCGCGCTCTGGGGCGAGCGCGGCACGCTGCCCGACGAGATCCACGACGCCTTCCAAGCCACCGGCACCGTGCACGTGCTCGTCACGGCAGGCTTGCATTTAGGAATCGTCGCCGGACTCGTTGCATTCTTGCTGAGCTGGTTGGGATTGCACCGCGTTGCGGCGTGTTCGATCGCGCTGGTGCTGATCGTTGCGTATGCCTGGTTTACCGGCGCGCATCTGCCTTCGGAACGCGCAGCGGCGATGATCGGAGTGGCGCTGCTCGCACGCGCCTGCGGAGCCCGGGTCACGTCGTGGAACGCGCTGGCGCTGGCAGCGCTGGTGGTCGCGTTCCTGTGGCCGGCTGCGGTTGACAGCGCGTCGTTTGCGCTGTCGTTTTCGTGCGTGGCGGCAATCGTGCTGTTTGCCGAACCGATCGCGCATCAGCTCGCGCGACTGCCGTTCGACGAACGCGTGCGGGAAGCGCTCGCCCTGACGTGCGCGACGCAGATCGGCACCTGGCCGCTCACCGCGGCGGTCTTCTCCACCCTCGCGCCGTTTGCGATTCTCGCTAACGCGCTCGTCGTGCCGCTCGTGGCCGTGATCCTCATCGGCGGCATCGCCACGCTCATGCTGCCGGTTGTGGCACCACTCGAAACGCTGCTGCTGCTCACGGTGGAGGCGATCGTCCGCACGATCGCGACGTTTCCTGGCGCGCGCGCGACCCTTGCAACGCCACCGCTCGCAGCGATCGCGGGATACGACGTAATGGCGATCGGCGCCGCCTATGCATTGCGCAGCGGACGCACGGCGCTCGCCGCAGGCGTGCTCGCGAGCGCATGCGCCGTCGTCGCGCTCCCAAGCCTGGTGCATTTTCCGCACGCCCTGGAGATCACGCACCTCGATGTCGGGCAAGCCGATGCCGCCGTGATCCGCACCCCGCACGACCACGTCATCCTGATCGACACTGGCGGCGAACTCGAGCGCCCCGGAGCCACATCCAACGCGGAACGCGCCGGCGCCCGGATCGTCCTCGGCTACTTGCGGCGCATGGGAATCTACCGGATCGACCTGATGCTTCTGACGCACCCCCACGGCGATCATGTAGGAGCAGCTCGACCGATCATCGACGCGATGCCCGTCGGCATGATCTTCGATTCGGGACAATTGTACGCGGGTCGCGCATATCGCGATGCCATGGCAGCAGCGCAGGCGCACGGAATACCGGTTGTTCTCGCAAGGCGCGGAATGCGCTGGACGTCGACAGATGGCGTAGCACTCGACATAATCGCGCCCTCCACACCGTTTCTCGCCGAAACCGGCGACGACGTAAACGAGAACAGCATCGTGCTCATGCTCCACTACCTCAGCTTTCGCGAGTTGTTCATGGGCGATGCCGGAGAAGCCAGCGAAGCTGGACTCTTGGCCGACGGTGACGACCTTCATGCGGACGTGGTGAAAGTCGGTCATCACGGGTCTCGCTACGCCTCAACCCCGAGGTTTGCAGCTGCGGTCCACCCGCGGATCGCGCTGATCTCCGTTGGTCGCCACAACACCTTTGGCCATCCTGCGATGACGACGATCGAGACATGGCATCAGATCGGCGCCGGCGTCCTCCGTACCGATCGGTGCGGAGCCGTTTCGCTCATTGTCGGCTCGCCTACGACAACGATGCTGCGATGCACATCCCTATAGTTTATTTTGTTTGCGTCCTAGAGCGACGCGGCATGCGCAGAGCAGTAGATGCCGCGTCGCCGGCACCGTCCGGCACGCATAAGCCACTAACCCTCACGAAACAGAGCGGCGCCGCATCTCCTCCTCTCCTCAACGCACACGTTACGGCTGCGACGCCGTCTCCGTAGTCGAGACAGCTTCACGAAAGACACCCGGGCAAGCGTGCGCCGGCTACGTTTTTTCCGTGGTGAGCGTCACGAAGTTTCTGATAGCTGTGGATTTGCGAGCGGTAGCATGGTAGTGTAGCAGTAAAAGGAGGGCGTCGGTGCATCCCTGCTCATACCTAGCTGCCGTTTTGCTGGCAGCTACCGCGCTTTTCGCGGCCCGCTCGGCCTCCGCCGACGTGGCGCCGCCCCTCACAAACGCGATCGTCTTGATGTCCAAGCTACCCTCTTACCACATGTCGATGACTAGCCCCAATGGCCCGGCCGAAACCGACGTGTCGAATCCCGGAAAAATGCACACCGTCATGAAGGCGGGCGAAATGTACATCATCGGGCCGACGATGTACATGAAGATCGGTGGGAAGTGGACGAAGTTCGCCAACAGCAATAGCAATAGCGACGTATTGGCACGCTATCACAAATTCGCGTCCAACTACAGCTCGCAGGACCTTGGAATGCAAACGGTCCCGGGCGGTACGTTTCACGCATATGCCATTCACGACACGGCACATCCGAACGTGAAGAACACGATTTATCTCGACGGATCGGGGCGAATCGCGCGGATCGACATCGATGCATCCGTCGTGACCTTCTCGCGCTTCGGCGTACCGGTCTCTATTCAGCCGCCGATGTAGCAACAAGAGCGTGAGAATGCTACACCCTACGAATGTAAGGAAAACACCATGATCGTTCGCCTTTTTCTCGCTGCCGTCCTGACGTTCGGCGCACTCTCGATGTCGCCGCCTACCCTCGTGAACGCGGCGCCGACGCCGATTCCCGGCGGTGCGAACCAACTCAATGGTGTAAGCGGGGGCCTCTCTTCGACGCTGTTCAATGGAAAGATGCGCATCCGCAAGATGCAGCTGCGCCCGGCGACGGCAGCCGAGGCTTCGCCGGCAGCCGGGCAGACCGCCATCGCGCTCGTGTACCTCGTCTCAAACGGAACGTCGGCAGCGCGGTCCGGCAATTTCACCGCGAGCATGGTCGATAGCGACGGCGTCGCCGTGAACGGCCACTCCACGAATGTCTACAGCGCGTATTATTCGCTGCAACCCGGCGTGCCGGCCCGCGGAACGATCGCCTTCGTGCTCGACAGCGGGTTCACTCCGGTGAAGATTCTCCTCACCGACGGAAATGGGCCGGCCTTCCGCATTAACTTGAAGCCGACCGACTTACCGGCAAAACCAACGCAGTAATCTTGCGCCGCCTCCTCGGGTTGTGCTTGCTCGTCACGATCGCAATTTCACCGCTTTCAGCGTGTACGAGTGCCTTGCAGACAACCCAGGCGGCCGGGCTGGATGATTCGATTGCCGCGCTTGCCCGCGGCGGCGTCGCCGTGATGGACGACGTTAACTCGGCGGCGCCCGTCGTCGCCTTAGCCGGCACGCCCTCCGCGATGCGCTTCACCCGCTGGCAGGTGCAAAATCTCGTGGCCGAGGCGAACGCGCACAGTGGCTATCTCGGCAGCGAACTCGACGGCATAGCCACACCGCCGGCCGGCGCCCCGCCGCTCTCAATCCTCATTGGTGCATGGTTGACGCGTCACAACGGGCCTCTTGCGAGCTATGCAGCTGAACTTATGGGCGCGCAGGACTATAAAAACTCAGTCACGATCGTCTTCCCGACCCTCGTCGTGCTCACGTTCATCGCCGACATCGCACGGGTGACGACGACCTCCCAGATACGGACGCCGGGCTTGAACCTCGAGCGCTATCTCGCTGCCCCGGCGGAAGCCGATGGGGTCTGCACGGATATCTCGAATTGGGTCAGCAGCGTCATCAACAACGTCACCAGCGCCGTACAGGCGAACGGCAGTGGTTGGCTGGCGTCGCTCTGGAACACAGTCGTCACCATCGCGGTGACGGGAATCAGCATCGTCGTGAACGGAATCTTGCAATCCCTAGTTGGCTTCATCACGCAAATCGCCACGGTGTGCGGAACGTTGATGCAGGTCGCATCGATGTTCAAGCCCTGGACCGTCCAACTCGCAGGCGATCCCTCAATCCTAACGCTCGGGACGACGGCGCTGGACGGCAAATTCGATGCCACGCTCAGCGCGGCCGACGTTCAATGGCCGGCAACGCTCGTCGGTTGCGTTCAGGCCCTTTCGAACGTCAAGCTCGACAACGCGTCGTACACCGACGCGCCGGTCAAGTGGACCCATCCGTTCAACATTCCGGGCTTGGCAACGAAGGCGTCCGAAGACGACACATTGCTCACGGACAAAACAGCGCACTACACCTTCACCACCAATACGGTGCAGGACGTTCCGGAAGCCGATTGTCCGGCGCTCGTCAATGCGGGTTCAGTTGGGATAACCGTCACCGTCGAGCGCTCCGACATCTCTAAAACGCTGACCTCGCTCGAAACGTTGATCACCAATCAAATCAATGCATCGATCAGGGCGTATTTGGCACCGTACATCAATTCTGCGCTCGGTGCCGCAAACACGGCAGCCGGCAAGTTCAAGTCTCCGCACGAGAGCAGCGTCGTAACGCTCAGGCAATATGTCGCAGACCCGCTCTGTTCGCACACCCCGCCACCGGGAAGCCCCGGGCCGTCAACACCTCCATCGGCCGGGAGCGCCGAATTGCCGAACGCGCCGTGCGCACAGCTTTTTACGCTCGCAGACACGGGACCTTACATGAATGGCGCAGGGCAGATCACGATTAGCCAAGGGAAATTGTCATTCGGGAAACTCTTGGGTGCGCTGAGCGGTGTAGCCGGTCCGGAACCCAATAATTCGTACGACACATCGAAGGCCAGCTATTGCACTATAGGTTTTCCCGGCCGCACTTCAGACAGCTTCACGCTTGCGGCGACGGTCTTCACGCAACCCCGCGCCCTTCCATATTCGCGCATCCCGGATTTGCACGTACTCGATGCGCAGGACCCCGAGCCTTGCCGCGCCGCAATCGGCTACGCGCTGCTCGAGCAGTTCAGCGCCGACTGCCACGGCAATGACACCGGCATGGTACTGGACGGGCCGCTCGTCGAGCTTGGCATTACGCCCATGCCGGCAGGAACTGAAATTTCTGGCCCGCCGCTCGCAGCCGGCACAAACGCCGCCGTACTCAAGCATATCCTTGAGCGGTACGCACGGTAAGCGCGTCACCGCGTTCGGGCTACGCTCGAACAGGAACCCTCATGCCCGCATAAGCCCAAACGCGTTACATCCGATTCATCGTCCCGTGCATGAAACGCCTACTGCGATCACGCCGGTGCATGTCGCCCAATACTCGACGCGATGACCCTCGGTGCCGTCCTCGACCGCCACGCCGCATTCGAACACTATCCCCTCCTTGCGTCCGTCTCTAAGTATCTGTTAAAGACTGGCGACGGTTGCCGGAGCAGTGAGACCGATCAGGAGGCGGAGGTACCAGCCCGATTCGGCGCAGTACCAAGGATAGGTGAACCCGGGGGCATAGGTCTGCTGGACGGCATTCGCGTACGTGGTCGCACGGCTGAAGTCATTCATCTGCAGTGCCACGAACGCGACGGAGACCCAGGGAAACGGGTCCGGCTTTTGGAGGACTGGCCAGCCGGGGAAGGCGTTGGAGAACTGGCTGTACGCCGTCTGCGCGGACTGTGACGTAGGAGAAACGACACCGTGCAAAATCGGCCAGAGTTGGGTCGTCGCGTCATACCAGTTGCCGGCCTGCGGCCAGGTCAGCACCCCTTGGTTGTCGACGGCGACGGCAAATTGATTGCGGGTTGGATCCCATAGTTTCGCATTGATCGCAGCTTGCACTTGCTGCGCGTGCACCGAAGCGAGAGCGGCTCCGGCAACGTCCCCGAACACCTGCGCCCGCAAGAATGCGAGATCGAGCAGCCCCTGATAGACCTCGCTGTTGTCCATGACGTACTTCAGGCGGTACGTCGGAGTGGCCCAGGTGAGGCCATCCGTATCGGTAACCGCATCGATCGCCGATGCGATGAGCTCGATGTTGCTGCGTGACCCCGCGACGTAGTTTTGAAGTTGCGCATTGCCATCACGCCACGCCGCGGCCGCGAGAGAGATGAACGTCGCCGCATACGAGTCGACCGAGTCGGCACTCCCGGTCGAGCTCAGCGCCCCGTTCGACGCAACGTTGTAATCGGTGATCGCGCCGGGTATCGACCACTGATTTCCGGCGTAGCTGTGGGCGATGTACCACTGCATCCAGTGCTGGACGTTGGCGAAATCCACTCCGCTGTGAAGAGCTCCCATGGCCGCAATGTTTGCGTAGTACGGCTCGATCATCGTACTCGTGTAGAGGATCGCGCCGTCCGATCGCTGCTGTCCCGCCAGGTTCGATGCAACGGTTTGAACATTGTTCACGCTCGGAACGTTCGTCGCCGCCATGGTAGCGCCCGGTGCCGGCAGCACGCTCGGGGCACTGCCGCCCCCGCCCCCGCAGGCAGCCAAAACGGCCGCCGCACTTACGACAATGAATAACCGCGCACCAACGGAACTCATCGGGCTCCTCCATGAACCGCGCACCACGACATTAGTCACGGTGTTTTCATTTCATCGGCCAAACCTTGCTAAGAAATTACTCTCTCAGTACCATGTCTTAACGCAAGCGCCGTTATTGATATACGAAAATAGCAACCGGACGGTAGACGAGGAGCAGCGGGAGCGGGCTACCGAGATGATCGATTCCGCGGCATTGAAGGCCGGCGTGCGAGTACGCGTGCTGGATCGATGCGGGTGTGGTAATCGTATGATTTGGACCTTCGGAACGGACGGAACGCGGCTTGCACGGGGCAGAAATCGAACGCGTGGTGCTTCTTCCAGGATATGCGCCATAGCGATCATCTCGTCGGCGTTTCGTCACGCGTGAGCGCATCGGCGACGCGCCGAATCACCGGTGATGCCAACAAAACGACCGGGATCATCGTAGCCCACGCTACCGACCACGACTGAATCCAGTGCGAGAGAAACGCGCCGCTTCGTGCGAAAGAGAGACTGGCGATCGCAGCCGCGACAGCGCACGTCAAACCGGATTGCACGACGCCGAATATGACGTACGCATATCGCTTTGGAATTGGGAGCATCACGCGCGCCTTACGTTCATAGGTGGCCTGAGTCAGAACGCATTGATCGCGCCTTCGAAAAGCATTGTGACTTCATCGCGCAGCCACCGCAACGCAGGGTCCGCATCGCTTCTCTCGTGCCAGACAATAGCGACGGTAATCTCCGGAAGAGCGAAGGGCGGAACCACGTATGCGATGTCGTTGCCGGGAAACATCGCGCGCCCAGCCGTGCTTGGAATGAGTGCGATGAGGTCGGTCCGCTTGAGGATTGTCGGCAGTACCGCATAGGTTGGGATGCGCATTCTGATCTGAGCCGGGGAAATGTTTGTCGAGAGAGCGGTCGCGGCATCGTCCGCCGTACCGATAAGCGATGTAACCACCACGTACTGCCCACGCTGGAAGAGCGCGGCCGACGGCCGCGCCTGCAAATCCGGGTGACCGGCTCGCATCGCAAATGCATAGCGATCGACGAACACGGTTCGACTGCGGATACTCGCCGGCGTTCCCGCGATGATACCGATGCCGAGATCGACGCGTCCGGCGTCGAGGTCGCTGAATATCCCCGCGTCCATCGGTGAAAGGCTCAGCCGCACGTCAGGTGCAGTCGAGGCCACGCGAGGTAACAGCAGCCCAAGCAGCGTGACCGCTCCGAAATCTGTCGCGGCGAGACGAAATTCTCGATGCGACTCGCGCGGAACGAAGACCGGCGTCGTAAGGATGCGTTCGCGTGCGATTGCCACGATAGCGGCGATCGGTTCTTGGAGAGACGCCGCGAGCGGTGTCGGCTCCATCCGTCGCGCCACGCGAAGAAAGAGTTCATCGTTGAACAAGAGCCGCAAGCGGCGCAGGCTTTGACTGACGGCCGGTTGCGGGATGTCGAGGGCGCGCGCCGTGGCTGAAACGCTCCCCAGCCGAGCGAGCGAGTCGAACACGACGAGCAGACGGAGATCCAGGCTAGCCAAATCGCGCACGGCGTTTCAGCCGGTGTACTTTATATACATTTACTGCATATTACCATATGCCATAAAACGGCTTGTTCGCATCTTTGGAATTTATCTATAATCGTCGGCATCCGCTCGGAAACAAATCACCGGATTCTTGACGAGGTCTGATCCTATGGAGACGCAGACACCGGCACTGCCGCCCCTGCGCGGGCGCGGCCAATATCAAATGCTAACGCGGACGAACGCGGGCACCCCGGCGGGCGAATTGCTACGGCGCTATTGGCAACCCGTCGCACTCAGCAGCAGAATCGTGGCCGGCGGCGCGCCGGTCGCAGAACGCGTCATGGGGGATGACATCCTCATTTTCCGCGACGAGAACGGTCGAATAGGCGTCCTCACAAAAAAATGCGCTCATCGCTGCGCGGACCTCAGCTACGGCCGCGTGGAAGCCGGCGGCCTACGGTGCATCTACCATGGTTGGGTATTCGACGTCGACGGCCACTGCCTGGAGACGCCGGCTGAGCCGCCGAGCAGCACGATGAAGAATCGCGTGAGACAGCGCGCCTATCCGTGCCGCGAAGCGGCAGGCGCGGTCTGGGCGTACTTCGGGCCTGGCGATCCGCCGCTCTTTCCAAAGTTTCCGGCACTGCAGGATGCTGCATACTGCTACGCCACCCGGTGGCAGGGCGATTCGAATTGGCTTCAGGCCAGCGAAGGCAACATCGATCCGGTGCACACGTCATTTCTTCACCAGATCGAGCCGAAGGATCCGGAAATGCGCAAGCGTTGGGGCGTCTTTTCCGTCAACGCTCGGCCCGAGGTAAGTGCGGTCGAGACGCGATTCGGAGTGCGTCTCTTCACCAAACGCCGCCTTCCCGACAGCGACGAGATGTTATTGCGCGTGACGAATTTCGTGATGCCGAACGCGTGCGCGGTCGGCGGGTTCGAAGGCAATCTCGGCAACGGCGGGCTCACGATGCTTTGGGACGTGCCGATCGACGACGAGCATCACTGGCGATACGAATTCATCTTCCACCGCAGCGGCAAGCTCGATACGGCGACGCTCGAAGAGCAGTATGCATCGGAGAAGGCTCACGGCGATCGCATGCGGCGCACCGAGGAGAATCGCTACTTGCAAGACCGCGACGCCATGCAAGCCGGTGAGTCCTACATCGGTCTCGGCGAGTGCTTCTCCGTTCACGACGTCTTCATCACGCAGTCGCAAGGCGTCATCCACGATCAGTCATCCGAGTTTCTCGGCTCCTCGGATGTTGCGATCATCAAGGCACGGCGCCAGCTCGCGGAGGGCGCGCGCGCGGTCGAGGAAGGTCGCGATCCCGTCGGCATCGTCAAAGCGGAAGCCGAGAACGATTTTCGCGACATGATCGTCGTCACCGAAGTCGTTCCGCAAAGCACCGACCTCGACGCCTACTGCGCGGCCATCGAACGCGACGGGACCCTCTATCGCATCGAACCGGTCGAGGCGCGCGCGTGACAACGGCGGCGACGGTCCGGGTGACCGAGACATCGGCCCCATCGAGCGCGTTCTACGTTCACGCAATCGCCTTCGAAGCGCGCGACGTGCTCATCTTCGATCTTCGTCCCGCCGGTGGGTCCGTTGCCGCATTCGAGCCCGGGGCTCATATCGACATCGAACTCCCCAACGGCGCCTTACGCCAGTATTCGCTCGTCAACGAACCCGGCGTCCGCGACCGCTATCTCATCTGCGTGAAGCGGGATCCGAACAGCCGCGGCGGGTCACGCTTCATGCACGAGCAACTGCGCGTCGGGGCCGGGGTCGACGTGCATGCCGTGCGCAACAACTTTGCACTCGCCTCGGAAACGGCACCGACGCTGCTCATCGCAGGGGGTATCGGTGTGACGCCGATCATCGCGATGGCCGAACATCTTGCGGACCGCGAGCGACCTGCAGATGTGGTCTATGCGGCGAAGTCCCGCCACGATCTCGCCTTTCTCGGTCGGCTCGCCCGCGCCGCATCCCGTCTCATCGTGCACCTAGACGACGAGGCGGGCACCGTGCTCGATGTTGCTGCCGTCGTCTCGGCAGCGGCGGACGGCACCCACATGTACTGTTGCGGCCCCGCGCCGATGCTGGATGCGTTCCTGGCAGCCACCGCGCGGCGCCCGCCGCACTGCGTGCACTTCGAGCGCTTCGCGGCCGCCGCCGCGCCGGTCCTCACCGGTGGTGCATTCACCGTCGAACTCGCTCGTTCCGGACGTCTCCTGTCGATTGCGGAAAACGAGTCGATCCTTCAGGCATTGCGCACGGCCGGCATCACGGCTGCGTCTTCGTGCGAAGAAGGGATCTGCGGAACATGCGAGGTCCGCGTTCTCTCGGGGACACCCGACCATCGCGACGGCATCCTGAGCGCTGCCGAACGGCAGGCGAACCGCTCGATGATGATCTGTTGCTCGCGCAGCATAGGAGAGCGTCTTGTCCTGGACATCTAGGGCTCGTCGATGAGCCGCTATAAAGCCTCCGCTCCCGGCACGTACGTGTACGACGGCGAGATCGCTCGACGCGGATTCGGCTTGAACAAATTCGCATACTCGCTGGCCGATCACGGTGCGCGCGAGGCGTTCTTGGCCGATGAGCCGGCATACCTCGACCGCTTTGACCTAACGCTCGAACAGCGGAATGCCGTCCTCCGCCGCGATTGGCTTGCGCTCGTGCAACTCGGCGGCAACATCTACTATATTTTCAAGTTGACTGCGCTCGGGTCGCCGATGAAAATGTCGGAACTCGGCGCCGCGCAGGTCGGACTGCCGCACGACGAGTTTGTCCGGCGCAACACCGTGCGTGGGGAGAATCCATGGCCCGCATAATCGGTGGAATCGGGACTTCGCACATCCCATCGCTAGGCCCGATCATCGATCGCGGCCTGACGCAAACGCCAGAGTGGAAGCCGTTCTTCGACGGATACGCCCCCGTGCAACGCTGGCTTGCCGAGCGGCGTCCCGATCTAGCGATCGTGATCTACAACGATCACGGACTCGACTTCTTTCTCGATAAGATGCCGACGTTCGCTGTCGGCGCCGCTGCGGAATACCCGCCGGGTGACGAGGGATGGGGCATCCGTCCGGTCCCGACGGCGATCGGTGACCCCGACTTTTCCTGGCACGCAATCGAGTCGCTCGTCGATGACGAATTCGACATCACGATTTGCCAAGAACTGCGCGTCGATCACGGTTTTCTCGTGCCGATGAACCTTCTTTGGCAGTCGGACTGGCCGGTTCGGGTGATGCCCGTGAGCATCAATGTCATTCAGCATCCCGTACCGACGCCGTTGCGCTGTTACAAACTCGGCCAAGCACTGCGCCGGGCCGTCGAATCGTACGATGCAGATATCGACGTCGTGATCGTTGGAACCGGTGGCATGTCGCACCAACTGCACGGTGAGCGCGCCGGCTATTTGAGTCGCGCATTCGACACGCAGTTTCTGGACTTGCTCGAGAGCGATCCGGGGCGCCTTACCGAACTCAGTCGCAGCGCGTACATCGACGGCGCCGGCGCCGAAGCCGTCGAGCTCATCATGTGGCTGACAATGCGGGGTGCGCTCGAGCCCTTCGTTCGCCGTGTCCATCGGTTCTACCAAATGCCGGTGTCCTTGACCGCCGCCGGCCTGGTCGTGTTCGAGAACATGGCGGAATCTCGGCGCTAGCGCGTTAGACCAATGAGTCGAAGAAGTCTTTCGCATTAATCCCGTTGATCTCACGGGCCTGTGCGAGGCGATGGAGCACTGAGACGAGGGGCGGCAGCTCGAAGTGCTGCTTGCGCTCGATCGCGCCGAGCGTGAACGCCACATCTTGAAGGTCGTTGTCGAGGATCAAGGGCATCCGCTGGTCCCACAACTCCTTACCGATAATGTCCACGAGTGGGTACATCGGCCGTCCCCGTATGCGGTTGCGGAGCAAACACGAGCTGGGGCCGAGTGATTCCACTTTCCAACCTTCGCTGTGCGGGAATGGATCTTTGGCGTTCGGATCGGGGAGACGTTCGCCCCAGGAAATTTCGTAGTCGCCGTACTGCGTGATTTTGGCAAGGCGCACGTGTTGCTTGCCGTAGATCTCGTGGACGATCGGCACGTCGAGGCCCACGCTCGGGTCACGCAGGTCGGCGGGATCGCAGTCAAGCCCCACGTGGAATTGATTGACCGTCATCGCGTTACCGATGTTCGATAACCATTCCCACGCCTCGTCGGCCGATACGTTCAGCTGCAGCTCACGGCGGGTTTCGAATGTCTCAGCCATCGATGTTTACCTCTGCTAATCTTTTCGACGCGCAACACCACTCAGCCTGTGGGGAAAACTTTTGCCGGCAACGACGATCTGCGTCAATACGGTCGGTGATGTGAGTCAATTCCCGACTGCGACACTATGCGATGGCACGCTTCGCCGGAGCGCTGCCGCGCATGGCCTCCAGCGAGGCCGACGACGAACTCCGCGCTGATGTCATTTGGACTTCGCGACGACGGCAAAAATCATCATCGCGGCATAAGCGAATCCGCTAATTGAAATTCCGACAGCCAGCCAATGCCAGGCTGCGTGGAGAGCAAACCGCCGCTTAAACTCTTCCCGATGCGCCGCCTTTGCCGCAACGCGAATCTCTTCGAGACGAAGAGCCGGCGCGGCGGCCCCAATCCGCCAGCGATAGCCTCTTGCCAGCATCATATAATACATCCAACGCTCGTGGTAGATATCTGACAGCAGCGCAGCAAAGGCCCCGAGGAGTCCTACGGCCATTGCGACGGGCCAATACTGCGGATCAAATTTGAGTGCAGCAAGTGCGTAACCCACCGCGCCGATGCCGACGAAGATGAACGACATGACGGTCGAGCGATGACTTTCGGCATTGTTAGCCAGCTCGACGTTTTGCGCGTACTCCTTGAGGAGAATGTCTAACTCAGAAGACGAGAGCGGCGCCCGGGACGCCACCTCGTCGAAGGTTGTCGCGACTTCGTTAAGCGATCGACGCGTCGACGGCTGACGTGATTCTGGAGGTCCAGGGTGCTCCATACGGTCCGCCTTTCACCGAGGCAATGAGAGTGCCTACTCGTCAGCGTTGCCCGAATCCCGGGAACGAACGCCATTCGCGTGATCACCGTCGACGCGAGCGGTTGGATCTATATCACCGAGTCGAAGAAGTCTTTCGCGTTCATCCCGTTGATTTCAGCGGCCTGGGCGAGGCGATGGAGCTTTTCATCCCTTTCGGTCCGGGGTAAGATGCGTGCACGATGCAGAATCGCGCAACCCGGATTTACACGCCCGAATTTCAGTTCGGCCTCGGCGGCGTACCGCTCGGCAACGAGTTCAACAAACACACGGACGCGGAAGCGCAGGCCACGCTCGAGGCGGCCTGGGACCTCGGCGTTCGCTACTACGACGTCGCACCGTGGTACGGCTTCGGCCTCGCCGAGCGCCGATTCGGGCATTTTCTCCACACAAGGAAGCGCGACGAGTATGTGCTCTCGTCGAAAGTCGGCAAGCTGTTCCGGGCGTCGCAAGACAACCGGCACGCCGAGATCTTTCCATTCTCGGATTCGCCGAACGATCTCGTCATCGACTATACCGCGGACGGCGTGCGACGCTCAATCGAGGATAGTCTTCAACGGCTCGGCGTCTCACATCTCGACGTCGCCTTCGTCCACGATCTCTCGCCCGATTTCGCCTGGTTTCCGAACGGTTGGGAAGAACAGTACGAGATCGCCCGCGGCGGCGCGTTTCCCGCACTCTCGCGGATGCGTGACGAAGGGATCATTCGCGCATGGGGCGTCGGCGTCAACACGCCGTTCGCAATTCTCAAGGTGATCGAAGACGCCGATCCCGACGTGTGCTTGTGCGCACGACAATATTCACTGATCGATCACGTAGGCGCCCTGCGTGACGTCTTTCCCGCTGTCCGCGCAAGAAACGTCTCGCTGGTCATCGGCTCATCCCTCAACGCCGGATTCATCTCAGGCAGTCCGCGCTACAATTACGGCACGAAGAACTTCGAGATTCCGGCGGACGCGATCGCGAAACGCGAACGGCTCCGCGCCGTCGCGGCACGCTTCGGCGTCGATCTGCGCACGGCCGCGCTGCAATTCTCAGCTGCCGCGTCCGAAGCCGTCGCGCTCGTCGTCGGCGCCCGCAGCGCACGGCAAATCTCCGAAGACTATAACTCCATGCAGGCCAAGATTCCGGCGGACTTCTGGGCGGAACTCAAAGAACAGCGGCTCATCGAACCGGACGCCGAGGTGCCCGCGCCGCCGGCGTGATGCGCAATGATATCGTAACAATCTAGCCGTAGACGTCGGGAGACATGTTTCAGGCTTCTTTTTGTTCTCCAGTATTCTATGGCGGCAGCGTTGCAAGTGGCTGGCCGACCCCGGCCGACGGCTATCTCGCTGAGGAAGCCGCCCGCTCGATGTCCACTTCGCTGGCGCAGTTCAAACTCGCCGACGAGCTCGGCTACGATTGGGTCGCCCTTACCGAGCATCATTTTGGGCCATTTTCTCTGACCCCGAATCCGACCGTGTTCGCCGGCGCGATGACGCAAGTCGTGAAGCGCGCGAAGATCGCGCTCCTCGGTTCGCTCGTTCCGATGTTAAATCCGGTTCGCGTCGCCGAGGAAGTGGCAATGCTCGACACCATGAGCAACGGCCGAATCGTCGCCGGTATGTTGCGCGGCACTCCCAACGAAAACGTAACGTACAATACCAATCCTTCGGAATCGCGGTCGCGGTTCGAGGAGGCGCTACTCCTCATCCGCGAGGCCTGGACCCAGCCGATTCCGTTCGGCTGGCAGGGCCGGTTCTTTGAGTTCCGTGCGATCTCGATCTGGCCGCGTCCCGTTCAGCAGCCGCATCCGCCGATCTTCATGTCGGGCTCGAGCCCGGAATCCGCCGCCTTCGCCGGACGGAACCGCGTCTCACTGGGGCTCGCGGTGACGACGCTGCCGCTCGCGACTGAGGCGGTGAGTCGCTATCGCGCCGCGGCAAGCGAAGCCGGCTGGACCCCGACGCCCGAGCACGTCCTGTATCGCCTCGGATTTCATGTCGCCGACAGCGACGAGCAGGCTCACGCCGACTTCGAAGCGAGCCACGCACGCCGCCAGCGCGGCAGTCCGGTTCTCGCGAACCAAGCGCTTGAGGCGACGATCGCCGGCACCGGTTATTATGGCGCCGACCACGCCCGACAGGGCGACCGTGTGCGAGGCCATTTCGAGCTCGCAGACCGCCTGGAACTCGGTCAGATCATGCTCGGCAGTCCCGCCACCGTGCTGGCGCAAGCACAGCGGATTCGTCGCCAACTTGGTGCCGGCATCTTCGATCTCATCCCCGCGTTCGAACTCGGCGATCGGACTCTCCACTCGATGGCAATGTTCGCGAGTAAGGTTTTGCCCCAGCTGCGAGATTCCGACCATGTCTAGCTTGAAAGATGCCGTCCTCTGGCTGCGTCCCGACGACGCTGCCGGCGTTTCGCCACTCGCCGAGCGACTTGCTCAGGATCAGCGCGTGGTTACCCTTGCGGCGTCGTCGACGGACGTGCGCGCCCTGGCGGCGGTGTCGCCCGACCTCGGCCAGTTCGTGCTGATCGGCCAATCGAGCGGCGCCGAGGCCGCGCTTGCCCTCGCCCGCGCCGCGGGTGAGGCATGCGCGGCACTCATTCTGATTGCCCCGGTACTCGCGCCCCTGCCGCCGGCAGAGGCCGCCCCCGATATGCCGATTCTGCTGCTCCTCGGCACGGACGATGCGCGCGTACCGCCAAGTGCGGCGGCCGCGCTTTGCGCCGCATTGCCGCGTGCGCATCCAATCCTGATCTACGGCGCCGGCCACGTCCTTGATTGCGACCGGGTCGAGGCTGTGGCTGCGGTGATGCGCGACTTCATAGCGCGGCGCGACAAATTCATCGTCCGTGATGCAAGCGATCTGCTGTACCCGTGAACGCAGACGTCCGCCACGATCGCAGATATCGGTCGACGAACTAGGGCCGTGCGACGTGCCATCTGCCGGCGACGCCATCACCCGTCGTGTCGCCCGGCTGTTTGTCGCCTTTCCAAAAATACATCGGCTTGCCTTTGTAGGCCCACTGCAGCGTTCCATCGTCGCGTGTGATGATCGTGAAATCTCCGGCCGGTGTGGCATCGGCGGCTGCGGTCAGCGGGGGCCAGTTCTGCGCACAGGCCCCGTTGCAGACCGATTTGCCGTTCGTATCGGTGTCTTCGGTATAGAGTGTCATGCCGTTGCTGCCGGTTAACAACGACGACGTACCCGCAGTAGCAATCTTGACGACCGGAGGTGTGGCGAGGTTGGTTTGCGCCACGGCTGTCCCGGTGAACGCTAAGCAAAGCGCGGCGATGAGAAGGTTGCGTACGAACATGGACTCTCTCCTTATGTACCGGCCGAAGCCGAGTGGTGCTTACCTCAGGAACATAGACGGCTATAAGAACCCCCAAAAGGGTGACGGCTGCTTCCCTCGCTATGTCGCCGGCTTCGGCGAGCCTCGTCGATTCACGAAAGCTGCGGCGCATGCGCGTGCCATTGATCCGAGCCAGAGCCAGTAGGCGAGACCGAGCGAGACGATCGGCATGTGTTGTTTCTCGTTCCGATTGTCGGTGATGAACACAATTCCGGCCGGCATCGCCACCCCAGCGAACTTGACGCGGAGAATTGAAAGACACCTTCACGGCCTACCGGCTTGAATCGGGATCGATCGTCTTGCCCGGATTTTTTTCTAGCTCGGCAACCGTCTGACGGACCGTGTTCGCGGGGATCGCGAATCCGATTCCCTGCGCGCCGGCCTGCGGCGTCGCGGTCGACTGGTTGACGCCGATGATACGACCATCGATGTCGATGAGCGGGCCGCCCGAGTTGCCCGGGTTGATCGGTGCCGACGTCTGTAACATGTTACGGAACAGCCGCACGTTGCCGGTCTCGTCGGTGATCGTCTCCTCGCGGTTGAAGCCCGAGACGACCCCGAGTGAAACGGACTGCTTGAGTTGGAACGGCTCGCCGATGCCGATTGCCCACTGGCCCGCGGCGACTTTCGTACTGTCGCCGAACTCAGTCGGCGCCGGCATTTTGTCGTAACCATCGACCTTCACGAGCGCCAGATCGATCGCCGGATTCGACGAGAACAGGTGTCCCGGAATACGATCGCCGTCGGCGAAGACCACGGTGATCTGACTCGTCCCCTTCGGAACGACGTGCGCGTTGGTGATGATCAGCCCATCACGGGAGTAGACGAAGCCGGAGCCCGACGCCGTTTCTTGGACGGGCTCCCGAACCGCCGCTCCCCCGCCGAACACATCCGAAAACGGATCGAGCGGGACCAAGCGCGTTCCGTTGACGGTGACGAGCAGGGAGACGACCGCCGGCTCGACGCGTTTGACTGCCTCGATGATCCGGGCTTGGTCGTCCGCGCCTGCGCCGAGCGGAGCGGCACCTAGAGCAGGTGCGGTAGGGTTTGGCCCGGCGACTCCGGCGAAGTGGGTGCTCGCGTAGAGCATCATCGAGAAGCTTCCAGCCAGCGCTCCGATGAGCCCGACGAGTACCGTCGCTACGTATCGGGCCTTCACGGCGCTAAGCGATGTTTGCGTTCCAAAGTTCCGCAATCTCTCGTGGAAGCGACTGCGCAATTTTCTCGCCTTCACCGAAGGAAACATGACGCTGAAGTACGCGGAAGACGGCACCGACGTCATCTTCCAAGGCGTATGGATCGTATCCGACGATAGCCGGTCTCACACGGTCGATGAAATCGTCGAGCGAGCGCTCGTGATCGGGGAATGGCTGTGGGTCCCAATTTTCATAGTAGAGGCCGCGGATCAACAGCGGCAGCTGCGCGGAGAGATGAGCCGTTTGATCGATGCCGAGACGATCGCGTAATGCGTGCAAGACGCCTCGCAGCAGTTGAAGTGCGAAATGTTCGTCGCGCACACCGAGCTCCGCATCGATCTCGTTGATCCACTGATGTCCGTCTGCGACTGCACTCTCGAACACATGCATCTTGGTAGCTTTGCCCGGCATTGTCTTTCCCTCGCGTGGCTGAAAGTGACTGTGCCGAATCGTGCCATCGTCGCGTGAATGTTTTGCGAAGAAACGAAGATCGCGGTTCTCTTAGATCGCAGCGTGGCGCGCGGAGAAATGACGGACGAACCAGGATCGCGCGAGGCTCGCGACCTCTTCGAGGGTGCCGGCTTCCTCGAATAAGTGGGTCGCGCCGGGCACGATGATGAGTTCGTGCTCGACCTGAAGCTGCCGCGCCGCTCGACGGTTGAGTGTGATCACATCAGGATCGGCTCCGCCAACGATCAAAAGCGTCGGTGCTTGGACTTCAGCCAAAGCGGCGCCCGCCAGATCCGGGCGCCCGCCGCGCGAGACGATCGCCGCGATCGCCGTCGACATTGTCGCCGCCGCCACAAGCGCCGCAGCTGCGCCGGTGCTGGCACCGAAATAACCGAGCGGAATAGACCCGAGGCTGGGCTGACTTTGCACCCAGCGCGTCGCCGCGGCAAGCCGCTCAGCGAGGAGTTCGATGTCGAAGCGAAACGACGCGTTTTCGCGATCGACGACTTCTTCATCCAGCGTCAAGAGATCGAGCAGCAGCGTCCCCAATGCCGCATCCTGCAAAACGCCGGCGACGAAGCGATTGCGTGGGCTCATACGGCTGCTCCCACTTCCGTGCGCGAACAAGACGAGGCCCTGCGGCTGCGGAGGAAGCTCCAAGGTGCCCGAAATGAAAGCGCGCGCGCTGATCGAGATGCGAACGTCTGCCTGGCGCATTTGCATGTCCGCCTACTGTGCGCCGGACGTGTGAAGCTTGCGTGAAGCCGCTGCAACGTGCCGTTTTCCGTCGAACGCGCGGGGCCGCTCTAGTCAGCGCGCGATCGCTTTGGTCGGCCGGAAGGGCTAGCGGTCCGACCCCGCGGTAGTAGCAGCAAACCAACCGTGCTCCCGTTGGAGGCTCATATGCGATTTGGCACCTGGGTGGCCACGCATATGGCCCGCGTGAGATGGCCGATCGCCGAAAGCCGATATTCCCGACGATCGACACCGATGACCAAGTCCGGTCGTACATCGAAGATCCGCCCGACGCTGTTCCCGACATCAGTGCGACCAGCTTGAGCAATCTCACAGCGGCTTGGGACGGGACGGGGCCTTACGCCAAGGATCATAAACCACGGCGGAACTACCGCATCGTCGCCGTCGTGCATCAACCGAATTTCCTGATGATGGCAGCGAACACGAAATCCGGAATTACGGATCTCTCGCAAGTGAAGGACCGTACGTAGCCGACTTGGATCGCGAGCAGTTCCGTCATTCCCATGGCTCCCGGAACGCTGAAATACTATCGCGAAAGAGGCTACGTGCACTGAGTTCGCGCGCTAGAACGTCGTGCGGCCGATCCGTCCGACCGGGCGCGTCGGCCGGATCGCCTGAATTGGACTGATCGCGCTAATCGGCGCATCGTCGTCGCCGTAGCGGCGCATCAGCGCCGGCTCGTAGCGTCCGCGCAGCCACAAGCCCATTTCTTTGCGCATGAAGTCCGGCGTCTTGTACTTGGGCACGCGCGGTTGCACGTCGCCGTTCGCATCGTCGTTCATCGCGTTCCCTTTAGCCGGCGGCTTCCATGCCGAGCTTCTGTTTTGCCGCTTGCGTATCGGGCGAAATCAGGTGCGCAACGAATGCCCGCGCGCCGTCGGGATGTGGAGACCGCGTGCCGACGCCGGCGGTGAAGACCGTTATCGTTTGGATGTCCGCCGGCAGCGGGCCGATGATATCGATGCCTTCGAGGTCGAGAAATTCGCTCAGTTGTTGGAAACCGAGATCGGCCTCTCCGCGAGCCAACAAGTGGCCCACGGGAATGCCCGGCTTCGCTTCGACCGTGCGATCGGCGACGACGCCGGCGATGTTCCATCGTTCGAAGAGGCGCTTCAGATGATCCCCGGACGGGCCGCTCGAGTAGCTGATCTTCCTGGCTCCGAGAACCGCTTGCTTGACGTCCTCTTCGGTCGCGATCGCGGGATGCGGCAGGCCCGTCCGCACGGCGATGGCGACGCCGGAGCGAGCGATGTCGGAACGCGTGCCGGGAACGACCCAGCCTTCCTTCTCCAGTTGTTCCATCACGTTCGAGGCAAGGACGATGACGTCGACCGCCTTGCAGTCTCGCAATAAGCGCGCCGCGTCCACACCGCCCATCGATTCGATCTCAACGTTCCACTGCGCGCGCGGCTCGAACGAGTGAGAAAGGTCGGCGAGCAGCTGGCGGGTGGCCATCGATGAAATCCCGGTTATCGTCGTCGTCATGAGGCCTACGTCTTTCTGCGACCGGAGCCAACCTTGCTTCTTCACAGATTCTTCACGCCGCAGGCAGCCCGATCTTCACAGGTTCGGAGCACGCTCTTCACTCCGAAACGCCGTTCTTGAGGAGTCGAGCCGTTGCTGTTACCTGCTGATAATGAGAAGATCACTCGCGTCGGCCCGCGGACGCCGTGCGGCGAACTTTTCCGGCGGTACTGGCTCCCGGCCGCGCTCTCCGAGGAACTGCCCGATGCCGACGGAGCACCGGTGCGGGTGCGCCTGCTGGGCGAGAACCTCGTCGCCTTCCGCGACGGCAACGGGATCGTCGGCCTGGTCGACGATGCCTGCCCGCATCGGTGCGCGCCGATGTTCTTCGGCCGCAACGAGGAATGCGGTCTCCGCTGCGTCTACCACGGCTGGAAATTTGATCGCCACGGCGCCTGTACCGATATGCCGTCGGAACCGGCGGACTCGCTGTTCAAGACGAAAGTGCGGATCACGGCATACCCCACTTGGGAAGGCGGCGGGGTCGTCTGGACGTACATGGGACCGCCGGCATTGCAACCGCCGCCGCCCGACTACGAGTGGATCCGTACGCCCGCGAGCCATCGCTTTGTTTCGAAGACGTACGAGAACTGCAACTGGCTGCAAGGTCTCGAGGGCGGAATCGATACCGCTCACTCGTCGTACGCGCACCGTAACGACATCACGAACACTTCGCTACCGCGTCGCGACGGTCACCCGCGGCTCGAGGTCGAGAAGAACGCCTACGGGTATCGCTACGCATCGGTACGCACGTTGGACGGCGACGAAACCTACACGCGCATCTATCATTACGTGATGCCGGCGCAGCAGATGCGCGGAGCCGTGACGTCGCGGGCCGGAGGGCGCGCCAAAGCACCCAAGCTCGCCGGTCATCTGTGGATCCCCCGCGACGATGAGACGACCTACGTTTACAACACGCTATGGAGCTATGACCCGGCCTATCCGCTCAGCGAAGAGATCATCTGGAACCACGAACGCGAATGCGGCCGCGGCAAAGAACATCTGCTCCCCGGCTACAAGCTCAAGGCGGACAAAGAGAACGACTATTTTATCGATCGTGAGGTCCAACGGACGCGCACCTACACCGGCATCCCGGGCATCAATACGCAGGACTACGCGCTCCAGGAAGGGATGGGACCGATCTGCGATCGATCCCGCGAGCATCTCGGCACGAGCGACGCAGCGATCATCGCCGCGCGGCAGTTACTCTTCGAGGCGATCGATGCGGTAGCACGCGGCGAGCGTCCGCGCGGGGTCGACCCGGCGGCGTATCGCGAGGTGCGGCCGTACGATGACTACCTTCGTGCCGGCCGCGACTGGCGCACGGCTTTCGCTCCCGAACTCGTCGCTAAGTGGTGATCCGGGCGACTTGCTACACGGCAACCGCTTCGGGCTGGTACGTGCAGAGGGCGTCGGACTCCAACGGATCGGCACTAAGCGCGTAGGCGCGTGCCCGCGATCCGCCGCAGACCGCGCGATAGCTGCAGATGCTGCATCGGCCTTTGAGCTTCGCGAGATCTCGGAGATCGGTGAAGAGCGTGCTCTTGCGGTAGATGTCGACCAGGCTGTGTTGCCGGACGTTGCCGCCGGAGAGGGGGAGAAAGCCGGTCGGATAGACGTCGCCCGTCTTCGATACGAAGGCAACACCGNNCGCATCGCCTCGATCGCGATGCGCCGGTACGACGGCGCTTCGGTGGCGCCGATCGCAAATGGCGCGTCGGGCGAGATCGTCGCCATCCAGCGCATGACCGCCTCCGCGCGCTCGCTCGAGACCGGGACGAGATGGCGACCTCGGCCAACCGCGATGAGGAAAAAGAGACTCCAGCGGACCAGTTGCTTCGTGCGTAACAGCGCATAGATTGCGGCCAAATCGTCGTCCGACGCTTGCGAGACGACGGAATTCACAAGGAGCGGAATGTCCAACTCCGCGGTCCAGTTCCACGCAGCCATCGTCGTTTCGAAGCAGCCGCGGACGTTGCGGATCGCGTCGTGGCGCGCCGCATTCGAGCCGTCGAGGCTCATGCTGACCGCGCTGACGTTGTGCTCCTTGAGGCGCACGAAGTGCTCGCGCGTGAGCGTCGGCGTCGCGCTCGGCGTCACCGCCGTGAGAATGCCGAGTTCATTCGCGTAGTCGAGCAGTTCCCAGAGATCCGCGCGTTCGAGTGGGTCGCCGCCCGAAAAGATCATCGTCGGCGGCTCGGCGCCGAATGCGGCGACCGCTCGCAAGAGCATTTTGCCCTCAGCGGTCGTCAACTCGTGTGGGTGCGGCACGCGCTTCGACGTCGCGCGGCAATGGCGGCATGCGAGGCCGCACGCCTGCGTCATCTCCCAATACACGTAGCGCGGTGCAGCGCTGTAGTCGGGCGCGTTGAGATACGGCATGCGGAGCTCCAAAACGAACGAGTTCGATTGACGAAAATGCTATGACCATACGATGAAGCGACGATGAATATTTGATGAAGGCGCCGTTGCACGCGCTCGAAGTTCTGATAGGCCAATCAGCCGGGCGAACCGCGCGGAGCCGATGATTTTCCGGTCGTTCGCGGGAACGAGGTCGAAAAGTCGCGCTGCTTCGGCCTCGTCGCCCATGTTCAGCGTCGCCAGGGCGCGCGCGTAAGCGGCGGCACTATGCTCCGGGTCGAGCTCAACCGCATGCCGCGCAACTTCGGCAGCCTCGGCGTAGTGATCCATCTCGAGCAGGCGATTCGAACGGCGGAAAAAGTCGGCTGCCGACCGGCATTCGGCGGCCAGTTCCGCGACCCGTAGCGCCTCTCCGCGCTCGCTCGTCAGCCGCTCGTACATCCACAGGGCCTCACCGTTCGCCGGCTCGAGCCGGAGCGCGAACTCGAGCAAATTGTCCGGCCGGCACGTTCGGGATTCGATCATCATTTTAGCCAGCGCAATTGCCGCTTGCACCGATTCCGCAGGTGGAACGGTCGTCGAACCGGTGAGGATGTCCGCTGCATCGTCGAGTCGCTGCCGGCGAATCAGGAAATTGACGAGTTCGATCGCGCCGGACTTCGGGTCGAGCTCCGCCCAACGCCGGTACTGCGGTTCGGCCTCGAAAATCTTGCCCGCTTGCTCGAGTGCCGTTGCATAGCGGATCAGAATGAAGACGGAGTTCGGCTTACTTGCGAGCGCGCGTTCGAGCCACGGCAGCGCTTCGCTCAAGCGGCCCTCGGCGATGTAGCTGAGCGCGATGTTGAACGGTGCCTTCCAGTTGAAGATCTCATCGTCCACCAGCGCCCGGAAGCTCAGGCTCTCCCGTGAATCGAGGAGCCTCCATGCGTGCGTTCCTGATGCGTTCCGGCCCTTTCAGGCACGTCGCTCGCCGTCTTCGAGGCTGTTTTTGGGGTGTATGCCGTGAGGAAGGCGACCAGATCGACGATTTCGGTGAAGTAGCGTCGTTCCTGAGTCATGAGATGGACGACGCTACCGCGCCACGCGACGGGCTGCGCCTCGTCATGCCCGCACACTTCAAACCACAGGTTGACCAGAAATGCGTCTTTGTGCCGTGCCATGCGCCCATGCTAGGCGGCGAGCGTTCCAGGAGCGTTCCGGCGTCTCGCATCGGTGAAGGTTTCGGCGTCAGGGTAAGGTACGAATGAATCGTATGCGTATCGCCCTCATCGCTGCCCTGGCCGCCCTCGCGTGTTCAGCGCCCGCATCGATCGTTCGCGCTGCAGAGCCGCTGACGGTGCTCTGCGCCGGCGCGGCCTCGACGGTCATCCAACAGTTCGCCCGCGACTTCGAACGCGCGCACGGGCGCGCGGTTGTGGTGACCGAAGGAACGACGGGCCAGATAACGGCGAAGCTGGCCGCCGGCGAGCGCGCCGACGTCGTAATTCTCTCCGCTCCTGCGCTAGATACCCTAACGGCCAACGGTGGTATCCTCGCCGGTACGCGCGTCGATCTCGGCCGGACCGGCATTGGGGTCGGGATACGCGCCGGCGCGCCGGTACCGGACCTCTCGACCGCGGAAACGTTCAAGGCGGCACTTCTCGCTGCGCCGTCAATCGCTTCAACGGATCCGGCGGCCGGCGCATCGAGCGGGATTTACTTTGCGGGGGTTTTGCAAAAGATGGGCATCGCGGACGCGGTTCGCCCGAAGGAAACGCTGGTCGAGGGCGGCTCGTCCTGCGATCTCGTCGCCGCCGGTAAGGTCGCACTCTGCGTTCAGAATATTAGTGAGATCGTGCCAGTGAAAGGTGTCGTCGTCGCGGGACCTTTTCCCGCGGCAATGCAGAACTACATCACGTATTCGGCAGCGGTGGCCAAAGGATCGACTGCTCCCGACGATGCGCGCGCGTTTATCGCCGACGCAATGAGTCCGGCGCGCGTGCAAGTCTGGAAGAGCGGCGGCTTCGAGCGGTAGGCTTGCCTAGTCCTGACCCGCGCGGCCGGCGACCTTACCAATACCGCGCGCGCTCTCGACGGTGTCTCGGCCACACATCGCAGCGTGAGCCACAGACCGATCGCACCGGTGCGCGCCGAACTCCGGCCGGGCGTGCGCGGTTTGGCGACAACGCCCGATGAGAGCCGCGACAAAATGAGCGGTAAGGCTAACTGCGTAGCGTAACCGGCCCCAACAGCAGCCCGTCCCGCGAGCGCGTTGCGCTGCGTATATCTACGTGAGCTTTTTCAGGCCGGCGACGACGAGCTCGCGCAATAGCGCTACTGTTCCGGCGACTGCGCGCGGCTGGAAAGCGTGCGCGCGTTTCGCGAGCGCAAGCGCAGGTCGGGGAACAGCTAGGCGGTTACGCGGTCGGTCGCCAACGGCTCCGGTCAAGCTCGGCGTTGACCGCCCGCGCGATCGAGAAATCGTAAACCTTATCGATCGGCGGGATCTGCGCTTTCGGAATGTTCAGCAGTTGCGCGCGGACCGCGAGATCGGGGACGAGCGCATCCGTGGGAGCCGTCAACGACGGAGTCAAGTACTGCATCAGGACGTCGTAGTCCCCAGCGAGCGCCACGAGGTTTGGGTTGGTGTCGTACTTCGCCGTTATCGCGACCGTCTGCGACTTGAACGCGCGCGCGTAGCGCACCGCCTTGACGATACCCGCCACGATTCCGTGAACGATCTGCGGGCTCTCGGTGATGAGTTTTTGCGAGGTTGCCAGGCCGTTGAACGGCATGTGAATCTTCCCGTAGTAGTTGAAGACCAGATGCGCGTTTTTCAGCTGACCGTGCGCGCGCAGTTCGTTGATCTCGACGCCGGCGGTGCAGATCGCCGGCACCACGCCGCTCGTCAACGCCGCGCCGACCGTCCCGCCGACGCCCAGCGGCGTGAAGCCGACCGAATCAGCCGAGATGCCGGCCTGCTGCAGCGCGATGCGCGTAGCGAGTTCGAAGGTGTCGCCGCGGCTCTGAATGCCGACGCTCTTCCCGGGCAAATCCGCCAGCGACCGGATCGAGTCGTTCCCCCACAACTGGTAGGGCGGGCTCGTGCCGAAAACGAGCAAGATGCGCAGGTCGGCGCCGCGCAAGATCGCGCTCAACGCGGCGGCCGGCGATGCGCTCGCTTGCAGGCTTCCCGAGAGCAACCCCGGCGTCGCGATGCCGCCGCCGGCGAACGTCAGGTCCGCATCGAGCCCCGCAGCGGCGAAATAGCCCTTCTGCAACGCGATGAAGATCGCGGCATCGTCGACGTTCGTCGACGGCACCGAAATCGTGATCTTGTCGGCAGCCGACGCGACGCGCGCAAACGGCGCGGCCGTAAACGCAGCGAGCGCGGCGACGGCGGTGCGGCGGTTGAGGACGATCATGCGTATGCCTCCAGCGCGGCAACGATCTGCTCCGGTTCCATCATGCCGCTGATCGCGCGACGGCCCGGCCAGCCGTAGGCGGGCACTCCGCGCACGCCGGCCGCGCGCGACGCGGCAATCGACGCATCGACGGCAGCGGCGAACGCATGGCTTTGCCAGGCTGCCTCCACATCGGGTTTCGCAATGCCGAATACGGCCGCTTCGAGGACGATCAGTCCCATATCCGCCACGTTTGCTCCGTCGACAAAGAACGCGCGCGACACGGCGTGGTGAAAGTTCGCCGCTGCATCGTCGCCGGCGCGAGAGCGCACCAGTTCCATCGTCTCGAGCGCGAGTCGCGAGTTCGCGTTGCGCCGCGGTGGATCGATCGGCAGCCCGACACGTTCCGCCAAAGCGATGAGCCGGGCGCGAACCATCGGCCATTCGGCATCCGAAAACGGCTTATCGGCGCCGCCGGGCGGCACCTCAGGATGGAGCTCGAACGGCAACCACCGCGTGCGGACACCCAGTTTCTTCGCCGCTTCCTCGACCCAGACCGAGCCGAGATAACAGAACGGTCAAACGACGTCCGACCATACGAGGAGCACCGGTTCATCGTTCGCTTGCGCCGCAGTCATTGCCCGCGGATTCGGGCCGCGTTCAAGCCTTCCCCCGACAGACTTACCCGCGCCGGCGAACAAACGCCGGCGCCGGTAAGCACTCGGGGTTATTGGCTGATGTCCTCGTTGAACGTCGACGATGCGACGTTGCCGTACGACGCGGTCACCGTGAAGGCGCCCGAACCGTAGTAGAGGCTCATCGAGTTGCCGCCCATGCGGTTCATCGTTGCGACACCGTTAGACCCGGTCGTCACCGTGTAGGTGCCGTGGTCGGCACCGGACGGATCGAACTGACAGGCCATCGTGCCCGGAACGTGACACACGAACGTGATCGGTGCGTTTGCGATCGGCGCGCCCGTGGGGCCCGTGAGCAGCACGGTCAATGGACCGAACGAGGCGGTGCCCCCCTGAACGCCCGAACCGCTGCGCCCGACGCGCTGGTTATTGCCGGCGCTGATGGCCAGCTTGGCGCCCGCAACGTAGCTGACGGTTACCGGAGGCGGATTGGTCGTCGTGAGCGTGAAGCTCGTCGGCTTCAACGACGGGCCGCTGACCGCGATCGTCGCCACGCCGGTCGCGTAGTACGTCGAGACGCTGTTGCCGCCCATTTGATTGAGCGTCGCGTGACCGCTGCTATCGCTCGTCGACGGAACGCCGCCGCCGCCGCCGGGACTCAGTTGACACGCCATCTGGGCCGGTGCAGTGCACACCCAGTTGACCGTGACGCCCGAAGCCGGCTTGTTGTTGGCATCCGCCACCAGCACGACCAGCGGCCCGAAGTTCGCGACGCCGCCCGGCACGCTCGTGCCTTTGCGCTCTGCGGTTTGATTGTTGCCGGAAACGACCGTCGCCGTGTAAGCGAACGTGGTGCCCGCGCCGACGGTCTCATTGAACGTCGCCGATGCGCCTTGAAACGCCGCGGTGACCGTGAAGGCGCCGTCGCCGTAGTAGATGGAGAGCGCGTTGCCGCCCATGCCGTTGAGCGTCGCGACACCGCTGCTGTTGGTCGTCATCTGCATCACGCCGCGCGATGCACCCGACGGATCGGTTTGGCACGCCCACGAACCCGGCACGTGGCAAGTGAACGTCACCGGGACGCCGGCGACCGGCTGGCCCGCGCCGTTCTTCAACTGCACCGTGAGCGGTGAGAAGTTCGCAACACCGCCCGGAACGGACGAGCCGCTGCGCTCGTGCGTTTGGTTATTACCGCCGGTGATCGTGAGGCCGGGATTCGTGACGACGGCAACGGGAGCCGGAGTGGGCGTGAGCGCCGTCAGCGTGAAGCTCACGGCCGCAAAGGAGTTGCCGGTCGCGCTGACCGTCATCGCCCCGCCGCCATAGTAGACCGAGACCGAATTGCCGCCCATTTGATTGAGGACGGCGAGTCCTTGCGCGTTCGTGGTGGCGGATACGCCACCGCCGCCGCCCGGATTGAGCTGACAAGCAATAGCCGGGCTGGGTGCGGTACACGTGAAGTTGACCTGTATGCCCGAGACCGGTTTGCCCGCGGAGTTCGTCACCATCACGGTCAGCGGACCGAATGTCGCGACGCCGCCCGGCACCGAGTTGCCGCTGCGCTCGACCATCTGATTGTTGCCCGAGACGATCTTCCCCGTGTTCGCGTTTTGCGCGAATGCAGGCGTCGCAGCAGCAACGCCGACGGCGGCGCACGCGGCGATAAGACACGTTCGTAGAACGTTCTTCAAAATATATAGTCCTTTTCTCAAAGATGATGGATGTCTACTCTCGCTTCGGCCTTTCAGATGAAGCGACCCCGGTCTGTACTGTAGGCGCAGTCACTATCGTGTGTATTGTTTTGGTACGATGAATATGCGACTTTTCGAACGTTGCCTCAGTTGGGCGAACGTCGCCGTCATTTCGAACGGCCGACCGAAGGGTAATGCAAACGTCACCCTATGCTTGCATCCAGTCGACGCGAGCGAACTCATCGCGCCACGTACCTGCAAGCCCTGCTCGGCGCTTGCAGATTGGTAACATAAATGTTACCATTTCACCATGAAGACATTCGCGGTCACAACCACGATCCGTGCGACGCCGCAAGTGATTTGGGACATCATCACCGACGCGCCGGCCTATCCGGCCTGGAACACTACTGTTTCATCCGTCGACGGCCGCATCGCGTCAGGCGAAACGGTAACGGTGCATGCGAAGATCGCACCCGGCCGGGCGTTTCCCGTGAAGGTCGTGGTATTCGAGCCGCCACGGCGCATGGCGTGGCGCAGCAGCATGCCGTTCGGCCTTTTCCGCGGCGAGCGCGTGTTCGAGTTACGCGAACGCGGCGACGGCGTCGAGTTTGTGATGCGCGAAGACTACACCGGCGCCATGGCGCCGTTGATCACGAAGTCGATTCCCGACTTGCAGCCGGCATTCGCGGAGTTCGCGGCGTGTTTGAAAGCGCGCGCGGAGGCAACCTAGGGAATGAACGTTCACGCGCTGGATGCGCTCGGGAACCCGCTGCGTCGCGAAATCCTAAACGAGCTGCGGCGCTCCCCCTTGCCGGTGGGCGAATTGGCGGCGCATTTTAACGTCAGCCGGCCGGCGATCTCGCGCCATCTGCGGGTACTGCAAAGTGCGGGGCTCGTCACGCCGGAAGAACGCGGAACGCAAAACGTGTATGCGGTGCGGCTAAAGGGCTTCCGCGCCGTGCGCGACTACATCGACGGTTTCTGGGACGTCGCCTTGGCGCGGCTCGAAGCGTTGGCCGACGAATGATCGTAAAGAGCATCATGCTGCGCTGCGAACCGCAACGCGCCTTCACGCTCTTCACCGAACGAGCCGGGGACTGGTGGCCGAGCGAGCGACGACACACGGATGATGATGCGAGCACCATTTACATCGATCCCGAGGGCCCGTTTTTCGAACGAGCGGCCGACGGCACCGAAGTACAGCTCGGACGCGTCCGCGCGTTCGCACCACCGCACCGTCTTGCGCTGGATTGGTTTCCGGGGACGGGACCCGAACATCCCACGTTTGTCGAGGTGGAATTCGAACCGGTCGACGGCGGCACGCGCGTTACCGTAAGCCACGGCGCGGGAACCGTGCCGCAAGCGACGTACGACGAGAACGCCCGCGGGTACGACCGCTCGTGGGATCTCGTCCTCAACGCGCTCGCAGTTACCGACGCAGTCAGCCTANNCGCGTAGCTGCGGCCGGTTTCGACGCGCAGCACGCCACGCTGCACGAGATCGAAGAGCTCATCGCACGCAACGCGATAATCGTTTGGATCGGCAACGTGCGAGCTATATGCCGGACGGCAAACCGAAAGCGAGCCCTTCTTGGCGAGCAGCAGGAGATCCAGCGGCGGGACGTGTCCGGACGCATTGCCATAGTTGACCAACATGCCGAACGGCCGCGTGCAGTCGAACGACGGAATGAACGTGTCCTTGCCAACCCCGTCGAAGACGGCGTGAACGCCGGCGGGAACGATCTTCTTCACCGCCGCCACGAAGTCGGTATCGCGGTAGAGAATCGCATGCTCGCAGCCGTTTTCGAGGACCAGCTTCGCTTTATCAGTACTTCCGACCGTGCCGAGCACGGTGGCGCCGAGATGCTTCGCCCATTGCGTCAAGAGAATGCCGACGCCGCTGGCCGCGGCATGAACGAGAATCGTTTCGCCCTTCTTCGGCCGGTAGATGCGATTGATCACGAGCGACGCGGTCAGCCCCTTCAGGAGGAGCGCCGCCGCCTGGTGTTCGCTGATCCCCGCCGGCAAATGGATGAGACACGACGCGGGCACGTTGCGCTCTTCCGCATACGAGCCGGTGTCTTCATAAAATGGGCCGCCGACGCCGACGTAGGCAACGCGATCGCCGGGCTTGACCGTCGTGACGCCGGCACCGGCCGCAACGACGACGCCGGCGGCTTCATTGCCGAGAATCAAGGGGAACGCCGAAGGCGGGGTGATGTAGAAGCCCCCGCGTCGCACGTTGACGTCGGAGAAATTGAGCGCGATCGCGGTATGGCGCACGCGCACCATGCCGGCGGAGGGCGCGGGGAGCTCGATCTCCTCCCATTTCATCTCGTCCGGTTCGCCATTGCGATGGATGCGGATGGCTTTGATCATTCGCTTCTCTATGCTCTAGCAAGCGTTCGCTCCCCCAGCGGGTGAAAGATGTCCACCTCTCGTGCTGAAGCCTCGGGCATGAAGCAAAATGCGACCGGCGCGCTACTTATCGCGGTGCTGCTGCCCGTACTCACCGTGTTCGGATACGTACGTCCGGCACCGGCTCAGTTGACGCCGGCCCTGCAAAGCGCGGTCTCCAAAATGATGAAGGACGGCTCCTACCATTTCGAGATGACGATGACGGCCGGGCCGGGCGCGACAAAGTCGGTCGGCGACGTCGCTTCTCTCAATCCGATACGGATGCGCATATCAACCGATATGGGGGCGCAGGGGACCATGCAAATGGTCGTACTCCCACCCTACACCTATATGAACATGGGCGGCACCGGGTGGAAAAAGATGGGCGGCGACATCGGATCGATGGCGCAAATGGATGTCGCCTCGATGATGAAAAAGCAAGCGGGTAACTACACGGTGTCCGATCTCGGCATGCAATCCCGCGACGGCGCCATGCTGCACGCCTACCGCATCAACGATACGAAACAAAAGACCGTCAGCGACGTCTTCCTCGACGGCGCCGGGCGCATGGCGCGTTTCGAAACGACGAACATGGTCATGCGATTTTCAAATTTCGGTGTACCAGTGAAGATCGCCGCACCGATGTAGGTTAGGCGCTGCGCACCCCCCGCGCTACCCACACAAAGTTGAGCACCATGAACGCTCCCGTCGCAACGAACACGGATGCGATGCCGAAGCGTGCGGCCAGCGCGCCGCCGAATGCCGGTCCGACGAATTGTCCGAAAAACATCGCGCTGTAGGTGACGCCGTAGACGCGGCCGCGCTGTTCGGCCGGAAACTGCCGTCCGATCCACGCGATCGCGGTCGGAATGATCCCGCCGAGAAAAATCCCGACCCCGAAACGTAGCGCCAAGAACAACCGGATGTCGTGGACGAACGCTTGCGGAATCGTGCAGACCGCGGCACCGGCAATCGAAATCAACAGCACGCGGCGATACCCGATCTTGTCGCTGCGTTTGCCGAGAAACGGCGAGGCCAGGAGATCGGCGATGCCCATGACGGCGAACGACGCGCCGACGTACCAGCCGATCAGCGGCGACGGTCCGACCATCTGGCGCACGTAGAGCGCAATGACCGGTGTCGTCGAGAGGATCGCGACCTGTCCCAGCACGAGCATCGCGAACATCGGCATCATCTCCGGTGCTCGCACGATTGCGGCGAACTGGCGCCAGATCGGCAATCGCGGCGCCGACGTGGGGGCCGCGCGCGAGAAGTCTTCGCGAACGAAGCGCCAGCAGAGAAACGCGCACGTCCACGTTCCGAGCGTCGTGAGCAGATAGATCGACCGGTAGTCGTGCGAGGCATCGATGATCACGCCGCCGACTACCGGTCCGAGCAGCGTGCCGACGATCTGTCCCGTCGTCATCCAGCCCAGCGCGAAGCCGAGCTCCGACTCGGGGACGACGGATCCGACGAGCGCCGTCGCGGCGCTGGTGAATCCCCCCGCGACGCCCATGAGGGCACGCGATGTCGTGAGCAGCCAGACGTTCGGCGAGAACGCCATCATCGCCGCCGTCAGGCCGCCGAAGATGCTCGAACGCACGACCATCGCCTTGCGCCCGACACGATCCGCTACGTCGCCCCACAGCGGCGCGAACAGCGCACCGGTCAGCGCGTTGATCGAAAATATGATGCCTGACCAGAGATCGACGGCTGCCGGATCGTGAACGCCGAGCTGTTCGACTTGGAACGGAATGAACGGCAGCGCAAAGTAAAAAGAGCCCACGCTGAGCATCTGGATCCCGACCATGATCCAGAGCGTCGTCCGCCACTTCATCGAGCGTGGCCGGCCACTACGTGAATCGCTGAACGATCTCTTCGCGCACGAATCGTGCGATCTGGCCGATGTCGCCGTCGCCCCAACCGGCGGCGACGGCAGCGGAAAACGCCGCCAGCGCGCCGGCCGTCACCGGCATCGAAACCCCGGACTTCGAACCGGTCGCGAGCGCCGACACGACATCTTTGCGCATCGTCCGGATATCCAGCGTGACGTCGTTCGCTTCGCCGGTGAGGATCGAACGGCGATTGGTGATCCACGTCGTGGCCACCGGTGAATTGGTTAGCACATCGAGCATGGCATCGAGCGTGAGCCCCTCGCCGCCGCCCATCGCGAGCGCTTCGCCCAACGCTTCGAGGTAGACCGCGAGGCCGACGTTCGCGACCAGCTTCATCGCGTAGCCGGTCCCGACCGCACCCATGTGGTCGACGCGGCGCGTGAGCGGAGCATGAATCGGGCGCGCCCGCTCGACGTCCTCACTGCGGCCGCCGACCAGCGCCTGCAGCGCTCCGCGCGGGATCGAAGTGAGCGAGCCGAGCACCGGCGAATCGATGAAGGCTCCGCCGCGTGCTTCGACGAGCGTGGCCAGTTCGCGCCCCGTTTGCGGCCGCAGCGTGCTCATCTCGATGAAGAGCTTCCCTCGTACGTCGGCTTCCAAGAAGCCGTCCGGCCCGGTGAACACGGACCGGGCGCCGCCATCCTCGGTAACGGACGACAAAACGAACTCGCCCGCTTCGGCGACGGCGCGCGCGCTTGCGGCCACCGCGATGCCCGCGTCGCGCAGCGCGCGCACGGATTCGGCGTTACGATCCCAGCCCGTTACCTCGAAGCCGGTCTCCGTAAGGCGCTGGGCGATGCGCGAACCCATGCGGCCGAGCCCGACGATGCCGACCCGCGTCATTTGGCTCGAAACATTTTCATCATCAGGCACCCATTCAAGGTGACCTGGTGGCGCTACCCCCTTCGGCTCAAAGTCCCCGGGCGCGCAACTCCGTCATTCGTTTGTTCACGAATCGGGTGATGAGGTGCGAGCTTTCTTCGTCGACGTGCCGGAAGGCGAGTCCGACCTTGAACTTGGTCCCGGCCTTTTCCGATCGCACGATCGCGGCGTCGATGGTCACCGGGCTCGCGGCTTCCAGGATCATGCGCACTTCGATGATGTCCTGCGACTTGAATTCGCGCTCGGCTGTCATATTCGCGCTGGTGCGGCTGAGATCGCTGATGACGACCTTCGTCCAGGAGCCGACGATTTTGCCGACCGGCTTGAAGCGCCACTCCGCGTTGACGGTGGTATCGATCCGCGCCTCGGCGCGCCGGTCGGGCACCGGAGCGCTGGCCACCGTCTTGATCTCATCCGGCAGATTGAAAATCGCCTGATCCTCGCTCAGCGAGACCAGACGCGCCGTGAACATGAATTTGCCGAACTGATTGCTGTACGTGAAAACGCCGCTTTGGCCGGGTGTCATTCCGGCAATCTTCGTCGTCCGGAACGTCTTCAGGCTCGCGCCCTCGAAGCAGAGGCGCCCCTCGAGGCCGGTTCCGCGCACCACGAAGGTCACGAACGCGTGCGTCGCCGGGAGCTTCGCTCGAAGCTTCGATGAGTCGGGTTTCTTTTTTGCGGCAAAGAGATTCAGCATATCGACCACCTCGTCTATTTTGACGATGCGCTCAGGGCCGATAATATTCGTCTCGCAAGTACAATCGTTACTGCACGTTTGTTATGGCGGGCGTCACACTCCTCACTTCGTGCAACGCGCCTTGCGCACAGAGAACCGCGCCCGCGCCGGCGATGAGCGCGCACGCCATTAGCGCGAAGCCGCCGGCATACGAATGGGTTGCGCCGACGAACGCGCCGACGGCAATCGGTGCGAAAAAGCCGCCGATCTGCCCCCCGAGATTGACGAATCCGCTCAGAGCACCGTGCGAGCCCTCCGGAACGAGATCGAGCGAGACCGCCCAGAACGGCGCGAAACTTCCGTATAAGAAAAAGGCGGCGGTCGAAAGCCCCGTGATGCACGTCACGACGTCGCCGGCGCGGAATGCGAGGAAGAGGCTGAGGCCGGCCAGGACGTATGCGCCCGCGACGAGCTGCGCGCGGCGTTCGTAGAGCAGCGTGCGCGCCACCCAGCCGAGCACGAGCAGCCCGGCGAAGCCGAACAGATAGGGCACGGATGCTGCGAAGCCGAGGCTCTTGAGCTCGATGTGCCGCTCGCTCGAGAGGTACGACGGCATCCAGCCCGCGAGCCCCCAAAAGGCGACGTTGAAACACAGGTACGCCGCGAACATCCACCACAAGCGCGGCCCGCGCTGCAGCGCGCGCATCGTGGCTTGGGGCGGCCGCGGTTGACCGGTCGTTTTCGGAAAATAGCGCCAGACGACCGCGGCCACGATGATCCCCGGCACGGTGAACCAGAGGAACAGCGCCTGCCAGCCGTACGCGCCGATGATTGCGGCAGCCAGCGGTGCGGCTACGGCCGGCCCGAGTGCCAGCGATGTGTGCAGGATCCCGCTCGCGGTCGAGCGCTCGCGCGAGGTGAACGTATCGCCGAGCGCGCGAAAATGCGCTCCGCTTTCGATGCCTTCGCCGAGCCCGAAACAAAACCGGACGAGGATCAATGCGCCGACCGATGCCGCCAGCGCGGTGAGCCCGGTGAAGAGCGACCATACGAGCAAGGCGGCCACGAGCACTCGGCGTACGCCGAAGCGATCGGCCAGTATTCCGCCCGGGACTTGCATCACCGCGTATCCGGCCGTGAACGCCGCCAGCACGTAGCCGAAGAGCTGCGGCGTGATCGCAAGCGTCTTCATGAGCGTCGGCCCGGCGACCGCGATGTTCGTGCGGTCGAGATAGGCGGTGAAGAACTCGATCCACAGGAGCGTCAACACGCGCCGCTGATTGGTCACGTCAGCTCTTCCACCGCAGCGATTCGACGTCGTCGAAGAGCGGGATATCCGTGCGCAGCGTGGCCAGCGTCCGGAAGAGCAGCGCGTTCTGCTGCTCGCGCTGCAACGTTTGCGCCAGCTTCACGGAACTCGCGACTTGCACGTCCCAATCGCGCGCATCGGCCGGTATCGCTTCGATGTGCCCGTAGCGGAAGAGCACGCGCGCGGCCGATTTCGCACCAAAGCCGGGCAATCCCGGAAAGCCGTCGGCGGCATCCCCGACGAGCGCCAGGTAGTCCGGAATACTCGCCGGCCGGACGCCGAACTTCGCCACGATGCCGGCTTCGTCGAAGTAGGTGTTCGTGCGGCGATTGAGTTGCACCACATGCGTGCCGCGCACGCACTGCGCAAGATCCTTATCCGGGGTGCAGATGATCACGCGTTCCACGCGCGGATCGGCGCTCGCGATTGCGGCCGCCGCCGCCAGCCCGTCGTCGGCTTCGAACTCCACCATCGGCCACACGACGAAACCGGCAGCGGCGAGCGCTTCTTCGAGCAACGGGAACTGCGCCCACAGGTCGGGTTCGATTCCCTCGCCGGTTTTGTAACCGGAATAGAGACCGTTACGGAACGACTCGATGACGTGATCGGTCGCAACCCCATGTGTGTCGCGCCGTCGCGTACCATCGCCCGGAGCGATCCGACGACGCCCCGGCGGCAGCGCGAAGAAGTGGCGGAACAGTTCGTAGGTTCCGTCGACGAGATGGACGTTCACGAACGCCCGCTATACGCGACGGGAAAGATCTTCCGCCAAATATCCGTCTGGTAGCCGGCGAACTGCGGAGCCGCCGCGGCATCCGCTTCGCCGATGAGCGGCGCGATCGGCGCGTCGTAATTCGGGTTGACGAACAACGGGATGGAGTAACGATCGGTGCCGCTGCGGTTGATCACCCGGTGCGGCGTCGATGAGAAGCGGCCGTTGGTCCAGATCTGCATGACGTTGCCGAGATTGATCACGAACGTATCCGGAATCGGCGGCGCACCGACCCAATCGCCGTTTCTCGACTGCACTTCGAGGCCGCCGTTGGCATCTTGCCACAAAATCGTGAAGCTGCCCGAATCCGAATGCCCGACGACGCCGATGTCGCTTTCGTCGTCGGCGACCGCTTGCGGCGGATAGTGATTGAGTTTCAGGCGCGACTGCGGAGCGGAGAACAGCCGGGCGAAAAAATCACGCTTCAAACCGAGGGCGAGCGCGAAGCCGCGCAGCAGCACGTCGCCCAGCTTTTCGACGGCATCGAAATAGGCCAGCATCGCGGGCTCGAGACCGGGTTCGCTCGCCAGCCACACGTTGGGTCCGGCGAGCGCGTTGGCCGCATCGGCAGCGGCTTCACGGCCGATCCAGAACCCCTCTTGCTGGCTCACGCCGCCACCGGGCTCACCGACCAGGCTCGAATAGTTGAGCGGCAAGTAGCCGCGCATGCGCGGGTTGACCGTGATCGTCAGCTTTTCGTCCATCGGGTGCGCGAAAAAGCGCGCCGCCTGCGCTGCCACATCGGCGACGAGGCGCGATGCAACGCCGTGGTTCTTCACGTACACGAAGCCGACGTCGGTGCATGCCCGGCCGAGCTCGGCGATGGCTTTTGGATCGTCGTTACCGGCAACCAAGCCGGCGACGTCAACGACCGGGATTTCGGAGAAGTCGAGCCGCCGCGAGACCGGAATTGCCATCGGCGCTCGCTTCTAGGGAATGGGTCCGTTCACCAGCCCGCGCGCCAACGCCGCGAGAGTCGGAAGGCGCACATCACGTGCGAGCCCGATCCGGCGCAGGAGACAGATCGCAAGCCACGTCGGATCGAGCTCGAACCAGCGCAGGCCGTGCCGCGCGGACGCGGGGAACGCGTGGTGGTTGTTGTGCCAGCCGTCGCCCCACGTCAACATCGCCACCCACCAGTTGTTTCTCGACTGATCGCCCGTGCGATAGGTCTGGTAGCCGAAGTTGTGCGCCACGCTGTTCACGAGTCCCGTGACGTGGATGGTGAACACGACGCGCACGAACATGCCCCAGATCACCCACGACCAGCCGCCGAGTGCAAGCAGCAACGCACCGAGGCCGATCTGCCAATAAATGTTGGTGCGTTCCAAAAAGCGGTAGAACGGATCGCTGGCAAGGTCCGGCGTCAGATGCAGGATCTCGTCGGCGGTCGGGCGCGCGTCGTTCGGCAGGTAGAGCCATTCGAGCTGGCTCCAGCCCAAGCCACGGCGTCCGTTATGCGGGTCGCCCGCGCTATCGGAGTGCGCGTGATGGCGCCGATGCGTCGCCACCCACGTGATCGGTCCGCCTTCCATTCCCAGCACGCCGATCACCGCGATCGTGTACGCGAGCCAGCGCGGGACACGCAAGCTTTGGTGGGTGAGCATGCGGTGGTAGCCGAGCGAGAGGCCCACGCCGCCGGTGAGATTGCACAGGACGATCGCAACCACCACTCCCGACCAGGTGAACGTCGCCGGTATCAGCGCCAGCAGCGTCCCCAAATGGAGAATGATCAACCCGATGCCCGTGCCTTTACCGTCGGTCGGAATCCGAACGGACACCGTGGGTTCGCTACTGAGTTGTTGCAAAAAGAGCGGCTTTTTAAGATGCCAGTGGGGAACGCGACGCCGCGTCCTTGCACGGTACGGTGTTGTACGCCTCTATCGGGCGTAGGCAGCGGCGAGGTGCGCGCCGGTCAGGCGGATCGCTTCGCGCGCGATCTCCACGGGCGGCGCATGGGTGAACCCGTGATCGGTCTTGGCGAACTGCCGGTGAACGACCGGTACCCCGGCCGCGCCGAGCGTTTGCGCGAGGCGATCCATCTCGGGTGCGAGCGTGTCGTATTCGCCGGTCATGATGAGTGTCGCCGGCAGTGCGAGCGCGAGTTGTTCGTCGAATAACGGCGACGCGATTGCTTCCGCCCGCCGCGATGCGTCGGCGAAGTACGTGTCGTTCACCAGCCGTTGCAGCGCCGGCGAAATCTTCGCGAAGCGTTTGGCCGACGTTCGATCGGTGCGCGTGACATCGGCAACGGCATACGCCGCGACGAGCGCACATGGACGAAAGACGCCGCCGGCATAGGCGAGTTGGCACACGTTGATCGCGAGTTTGCCGCCGGCACTCTCCCCGCCGACCGAGATCCGATCCGGATCCCACCCGCCGGCCTCTGCGGTCGCGTGTACCCAAAGCGCAACGTCATAGCATTCTTCTTCGGCAACCGGGAATTGGACTTGCGGCGTGACATCGTAATCCACGCTGATGACGACCGCGCCGATCTCCGCTGCGATATAGGTTGCCACGTGATCGTCCTGTTCCGGATAGCGGCCGAACATGCCGCCGCCGTGGATCAGGACGTGGACGGGCGGAGGCGGCGTCATTGAAAGCGGACGGTACATCAGGCATCGCACCGCGCCATGACGTGTCGGGACGCGAACCGCATCCGGCTTCGCGACGGGCCGCGCGGCGAAGTACAGTTCCTTGCGCGGCCGCCAGAAGAGCGGGGAAACGTGCTGCAGAACGTAGGCAGCGATCCACGCGCCGGGCTGAATTCGTGCACCCAACGCCACGCTCTTAGCCCAGGGCTGGTGCCGGCCCCGCAGCGGCTAAGCTTCGGGACGGCTCCTCGTGGATCGAAGCAAGCGCGATGCCGGTAGCAGGCGGGCGCAAGTACGCCGCAAAAACTCGCCCTCCACTTTACTGGTAAAAGGACTTCGTCGTTTGAGAGGCATCCGCGCCCTTGCATTCGTCTCGAGTTTGGCGTTATGCGTCGGTTGCGGCGGCGCAGGATCGGGCGGCTCAAGTGCCACCCCGGCAACGAGCGGCTCGGCCCTGACGGCGCACTTTTCGTTCGCCGTTCCCTCGCGCACCACCAGCGCCGATCTCCGGCAGGCAGCGTACATCTCGCCGTCGTCGCAGTCGCTCGAGGTCGACGTCGCATACGGCACGGCCACCGCGGTGGGCGCGCAATTGAACCTTTCGCCGCTTCCGCCCGAGTGCGCCGTCGTCAGCGGCGTCACGCAGTGCAACATCTCGGTCGTCGCGCAGTCGAGCGCCACCAACTTCATCATCGAATTCTTCGACCAGCCCAACTCGCAAGGCAATCTGCTCTCAACCGTAACCGTTCCGGTGCCGCCGGCCGTCAACGGCGTCGCCAGCGTGAACGCGACGCTGCTGCCGGTCGCCGCGAGCGTGCAGCTCGCCGTGGGAACGCCGCTCGCCAACGGCTTTGCGGGCAGCACGTCGCTCATTTTTACCGCGCTCGACGCCGACGGCAACCCGATCTCGGGCACCGCGCCGTTCAGCACGCCGATTCAACTCGTGCCGCAGAGTTCGGCCATCACGTTCACACCGAGCACGGTTACGAGCCCGACCACGCCGGTGACGGTGACGTACAACGGTACGCCGACGTCCAACACGAACGTGGTCGCGCAGATCGGCACCAAGACAGTGACGGCGCCGTTCCCGATCTTCTCTTCGACGGGTCCGACGCTCTCCATCACACCCGCTGACATCGGCGTTTCCGTCGGTGGTGCGAGCGTACCGATCACCGTGACGCTGCAGGGCGCCGCCGGACCGGTTGCGCTTACCGATACGTGCGTGAGCGGCGCGGCGATCTCGCTTTCTCAAACGACGGTACCGGCCGGAACGCCGACGACGGTGAACGTGACCGGGCTCGTGGCTCCCAGCAGCAACGTGACCCACGCGTGCACGCTCACCGGCACGGCCGGATCGCTGAGCACGAGTATTTTCGTCGACGTCAACACGAATTCGTTTAACGTGAACGCGCGGACGCGGCAACTCCCGTGATCGGATTCCGCCGGATTTCCATCGCGGCTATGTTGGCCCTCGCGATGGCCGCGCCGCGAGCCGTGCTCGCCGACAGTTCGTCGATCGAGCAAATCGTCGCGAAAAACCTTACCCCTGATGTAGGCGGTACGGTGACGTTTCAGATCGCCGTTACGCCGGACGACAACCTCGTTTGGGCAGCGGGTTCGTACTCGGTTACCCTGACCGCATCCGATCCGAGCGGCAACGTCGTCGCGAGCGGTTCACCGGTCGCGGCTCCCGAAGCAGCGGCGCCGCAGCAAACGACGATGGTGTTCGCCGACCTCGCGCTGCCGCCGGGCTATCTGGGCCCGCTCGTCGTTCACGCCCAACTCACCCACGGCAAAGAATCCGACACGTCGCTGCCCGTCGGCATCGTGGTCGGCGGCTCAGCCGGGGTCGCAACGATCGTACCGGCCGCCTCGCCCCCACCGGGACAGGTTCCCGCACCCGGCGTCGCGGCGACTCCGAGCGCCGCTCCTCCTCCCCCGGTGGCACACGTGCCCGTGCAGAGCTACAACGGCTCGCTCGCGCTCAACGCCGGTTTCGCCGCGCAACAAACACAGAGCGGCACGTTGAACATGACCGGAAAATATAGCAACAACCAGAGCGTTACCACATCGCTCGGACTCGCCAACACGCCCGGCGCAACGAAACCGATCTTCAGCTATCAGACGCCGACCGTGCTGTTGCAGATCGGCACGTTCTCTCCCACGTACGACAAAGACGTGCTGGCCGGACCGACCGGTTCGGGCTTCGGTTTCAAAGAGCAATTCGGCGCGACGAACTTTTTACAAGGCTCCTACATCTCGGGCAGTCACGACACCACGAACCCGTTCGAAGTATCGGCGGTACAGTACGGGCTTCCGCTTAACGGATCGTCCGTCACCGTCACCGGTGCGTATGAAGACGTGTACGGGCCCGCTCAAGCCGGCGGATCATACTTCTTGCGCGACGGGACGTTCTTCGGCTTCGGCGATGACGTAACCGCGAAACACTCGACGATCACCTACGGCCTGCACTACGGCATGTCGTACTATCTCGACGACATCAGCGGTTCCGACCAGTTCGGCGAGGTGTTCGACACGTCGTTCGGCTTCACGATTCGCAAGGCGCACTTTGCTTTCACCTACGTCCGCGCGACGCCGGCGTTTTCGAACAGCCTCGCGCCGTCGATCACCCCCGATCAAGAAAACGAAAGCGCCGCAATCAACTTCCCGCTGGGCGTGCTGCAGATCACATTAGGCCTGAACGCCTACCGTAATGACCTTCCCGGTTCGAGCGCTGTACAGACAACGCACTACTCGACGGAGAACATCGGTATCACGTACCCGCTGAAGAACGGCGACACGCTCTCGCTTCAAGGCGTGAACGGGATCCAGCATCAGACGGGAACGCCGGTCGCACCGTTCAGCGGGAACGACGGTACAACGTTTGCCTATACCACCAAGCGTGGACCTTACGCGGTTCAATACACGCTCACCGATACGGAGACGCGCGATGACTCGGGAAATCTCTTGCACGTCATGACCGACGGTGTCACCGTTTCGCGTACGCCGTTCGCCGGCATCACGATATCGGGCGGATACAACCTGAACCAAAACGACGCAAATTCCGACACGATGACGTCGGTGAGCAATTCAGCAACTGCATCGATCTCCTATACGCGCGGCAGTTTTACGTTTTCCACGCAACTCAATCACGCGCTTACGCTCCCCGCCTTCGGTCTGGCGAGTCCGCCGACCACCACGTACAACTACGGTTTGAGCGTGAAGCCGCCCCATAGCCCCTACTCGGTTTCGGCAACCGTAACGGAGAACATCGGCATGATCAATACGTCCGTAGGCGCGCTGAGCCTGAATCGGCAATTCTGATGCACGCGTTCGTTCGAGCCATGCAACGTCTCGCACTCACCGCCGCGCTCGCGTTTGCGGCGGGTGCTACGGCCTACGCGCAGACGATTCCGCAGGTACCGCCGCCCACGCTGATCTCGCCGATGCTCAACGTCGGCATTCCGATTCTTTTTCAATGGACGCCGGTCAATCCGGGCAACGTGTACAACTTCGTGCTGCAATCGCGGGCGCGCACGCCGCAAGCCGCCGCCGGGGCGCTGGCCGTCAGCTACGAACTGCAGATCTCCGATCAGCCCGACGTGGCGAGCCACACCCTCGTCGACCTCACTACCCCGACGACGATTTTTATGTTCCAAAACCAGAATTTGCCGGGCTCCGGATTCACGAACCAGCAACCGCCGAATCTCCCGCTCTCGGGCGGCGTGTACTATTGGCGCGTACGGGCGCTCATCGGTACCGGGTCGTCAACGACGTTCTCGTCGATCGGACGTTTTTCGCTCGATCTCGCACGCGGGGGCGGTTCGTCGACGCCGGTCCACGATATGGGCATCACCTCGCTCGTGTTGACCACGCCGGCCTATGTCGGTGCGGCAACCGTTATCGTTGCAACCGTGCAAAACAGCGGCACCTTCGCCGAGCAAGACGTACCGCTCTCGATCACAGCGAACGGCGGGCAGTTGGCGCGGATCATCGTTCCGCCGACGACCTCGGGCCAGACCACGCGCATCACGACGATTTGGACGCCGCAAGTCAAAGGCATTGCCCAGATCACCGCGTTGCTGAACTTCAGCGGTCCCAATCAGAACCGCAAGCTGGCGTCGATCACGCCGAACGTGCTCGACCAGCCGCAGTTTGTCACGTCGCTGGCCGGAACGTTGAAGCTCGGGCCCAACGGATATTTCCTGGCGAATGCGGCGGGACGCGAAACCGCGCTCGTACTCGAAGCGCCGAGCGTTCAGATCGACTTCGGCCCGTTCCTCGGGCGCAAGATCGTAATCCGCGGGACGCTCTCGAAGGTCGACTCGTCCTTCTTGATCGTCGCCAATCAGGTGTCGCTCACGCAGTAGGCCCGGCCTCGCGAGTCTAGTCGCTCGAAAGAATGAGGTTGCGGACCATCGGGTAGATGCTGTGCGACCAGCGCCGGCCGCTGAACACGCCGTAGTGTCCGACGCCCGGCTGCAAATGGTGGCGCTTGCGATAGGGACGTATGCCGGTGCAGAGATCCTGCGCCGCGAGCGTCTGACCGATACCGCACACGTCGTCGCGTTCGCCCTCGACCGTGAGCAACGCGGTTCGCTCGATCGCCGCGGGATTGACGCGCCGGCCGCGATAGGTCAGCAAGCCCCGCGCCAGTTCGTAGTCCTGGAAGATGCTCTTGACGGTTTCGAGGTAGAACTCGGCCGGCAGATCGGCCACCGAGAAGTACTCGTCGTAGAATGATGCGATCGTCTTCGCCTTTTCGGTTTCGCCGGTGGCGAAATCGTTGTAGAGCTCCCAATGCGCCTCGACGTGACGCTCGAGATTCATGCTCACGAACGCGAGCAATTGGATGAACCCGGGATAGACGCGACGATTCGCGCCGCGAAATCGTGCCGGTACGGTGGCGATGAGATTTTGTTCGAACCACTCGATCGGATGACTGATCGAGAGCTCGTTCACCCGCGTCGGGCTCACGCGCGCGTCGACCGGACCCGCCATCAGCGTCATCGTGCGCGGCTGCACGTCGCTTCCGGACTCGGCCATGACGGCGACGGCGGCCAGCACCGGAACGCACGGCTGACACACGGCCACAACGTGCGCGCCGCTTCCGATCTTTTCGAGGAACCGGATGACGTGCGCAACGTATTCGTCGATCCCGAATGCACCGTCGTCGAGGCTTACGTCGCGCGCGTTGTGCCAGTCGGTGAGGTACACGTCGTGATCGGGCAGCATCGTCTTCACGGTTCCGCGCAGCAGCGTCGCAAAGTGACCCGACATCGGTGCAACGAGGAGCACCCGCGGCAGTTGAATCGCGGGAACCTTCTTGAAGTGCAGCAGCGTCGCAAAAGGCGTGGTATCGGCAACCTCTTCGGTGACCGGAACGTCGTCGTCGCCGATCTTGACCGAATCGATGCCGAACGCGGTGCGTTCGTGACTAAATCCCGCGCGGGCAAGCATCTCGTAGCCGGCGGTGACGTACCCCATTCCAAACGGCGCAAATGCTTCGGCGAACGGGCTGTGGAGCAGCGCGCTCGTTGCGCGTGCCCACACCCGGAGCTGCTCTGCTGCATCGGCTTGCGCTTGATACATTTGGTACATCATCGTCCACCATTGGGCCGCTGGGAGAACAGGTGCTCGAAGCGAACGCGTCGCTCTCTGGAGGTGCAACCCGTGCCCGACGCTACGTTGACGATCAGCAGCAAGAACTACTCTTCATGGTCCCTGAGGGGATGGCTTTTGTGCAAATTTGCCGGCCTGGCGTTCGAGGAAACCATCATCCCGAGTGACGATCCGGCGATGCGCGCAGAACTCTTGCTTCTATCACCTAGCTTTCTCGTCCCGCGCTTGACCCACAAGTCGATTGCCGTCTGGGACACGATCGCCATCGCGGAATACCTCAACGACGTCAAACCACGGGCGCATCTGTTACCGCCGTCACGGGCGGCCGCAGCCCATTGCCGCTCGATTTCCGGCGAAATGCACGGCGGCTTCGGCAACCTGCGCTCGGCCTTGCCGATGAATCTCAAAGGCCACCATCCCGGCTTCAAGGTCTGGCCGGGCGCGCAAGCCGACATCGATCGCATCACGACGATCTGGGACGAGTGCCTGAGCACCTACGGCGGCCCGTTCCTATTCGGCGAGCGTACGATTGCCGATGCGATGTATGCGCCGGTCGCAACGCGTTTCCGCACCTACGACGTCAAGCTCGATGCGGCGTGCACCGGCTACATGGAACACATCTTGAGCTTGCCCGAAATGATCGAGTGGACGGCGGGCGCCTACGCGGAGCCCGACGAGGTCGAAGAACTCGACGCGGAGTTCTAGGGCGCCTCACCGGCGTTCGCAGCCCACACTTCCCATGGCCGGTCGACCGGATCGTCGCGGTCGACTTCGAACGCGTTGAGGAAGGTCGGCTCACCGAGCCGCAACGCCGCCGCCTCGATGCGCGCGTTGAGCTGCGTGTAGATCGCGCGCAACACGACGAGCTTCACGCTTTCCGCCGCGACCGTCATGCCGTGCCCGCGCATGAGCACAACCGCGCGCTTACCCATGACGGCGGCAAGCGCCGCGCCGGTGCGGTTCTCCATCACGAGCATCTTGTTGTCGTCGCCGAGGACGTCGCGGATCTCGAACACCGGCGCCGCCGTGTCGCCCAGGAACGCGGCCATGTGAATGAGCGCCTTGAACGGTGCCTTGGTGACCGTAAACGGCAGAACTTCCGGCGAGTGGCTGTGCACCACCGCATTCACGTCGGAACGTGCGGCCAGGACCTCACCATGAATGAAGCGTTCGCCGTACATCTTGCGCCCGCGCTGGTCGACCGGCGCGCTGCGCTCATCGAACTCCATGATGTCGTCGCGGCTCACGAGACCCGGCGCGCGCGAGCGCGCCATGAAGAAATGGCGCGGGTTCGTTACCGAGCGTACGCTGATGTGCCCAAAGCCGTCGAGGACGCCCTCGTTTGCCAGGATGTGGTTGCCGGCGATCAGGTCGGCAATCCGGCTCTCGTCGGCGTCGGTCGTATCGTTCATCGAATGTATGCTACGATTACGCAATGTAATTAGTCAACGCAAGCGGCGAAGACTCGGGCCGCTCCCCGCCGTATAGCGAGGAATCATGAAGCGCAAGGCACGTTTCGATACCTTCAAAGAAGCCCCGTCGCGAGGAAACTACGACGAGTTCCCGATGCTCGAACTCGGGATCGATCCGCAAGTTCACCTGAGCCGCAACACGGTGCCGCAGCCATTCTTCCTGATCTGCGAGCAAGACACGGTGCTGGCGCAGCTCTCCGGTGAGGCCCGCGTTGAGTTTCGCAACTCGTCCGTGAATTTTTTTCGCATGGTCCTCGGCGACTACGTCTACGTTCCGGCCGGCACGCCGCACCGGATCCTGCCGAAGAGCGAATCGATCCAGCTGCGCTACAAAGCACGCTTCCCCGGGCTCGAAGCCGTCGCGTGGTACGACGAGCGCACCGGTGAGGAAATGAGCCGCGTGACGTGGGACTGCGCGGCGGAGCTTCCCCAGGAAGCCTATCAGCGCGCGTGTCTCGCGCGCGGCATCGACGTCAGCCCGTTCAACTGGGCCGCGGTCGCGGCCGAGATCCGCGAAACGGAAGCCGGCGAGCTGGAGCGCCTGAAGACAAAAGGCGAAGGCGCGAACGCCGTTGCGCCGCGCAGCACCGCGATGGCGATCGGACCGGCCGACGACATGCGCCCACCGCTCAAGAACAACGTGTATCTGTTTGCGCGTATCGCAACCGGCGCCCTCACGCCGCTCTTTCCGTATACGGAGCCGGGCTCGATCGTACCGTGCACGACGTTGCACGAACTCTCGACCACGGATCCGATGGGCTACTTCATTCATACGAACACCGTACACGAAGTGAACATCAGCTTCGGAACCCATGATGGGTATCAGTTGCCCGGGGGCTGCGGCGTGGGACCGTTCCGGCACGGCGTCGGCCAGAAGGCCGGCCAGCTCAATCCGAAGCTGATGAACCTCGCCGTGATCACGCAGCGCCAAGCCGTGGGCGTTCCGCAGTCCGAAGCGTTGGGGTTCGCGTGCGAGGCGTGCGACGAGCTGCTCTACGAATACGGATACGATTCCCACACGTTTCCGGGCGAACTGGAAGGCGAAGTCGACCGGCCGATCATCGGCCTGCCCACCTCATCGCAAAGCGCAGTTGCCCGCGATCAAATCAACGCCGATGAAACGCTCCGCACGTGCCGCAAGTGCGGTCACGTTAACCCGCCGTTCTTCGAATCCGACTACTGGGGTTGGAACGAATATCGCCGCCGTACGCACGTGGTCGCGCAAGCGCGCGAAATCATGCGCCGAGCATCGCTGAAGAAAGAGGCCGCCCTCCATGCAGACTGAACTCAAACCGGCCGCAAAGCGCGTACCGGCGCCGAAGCTCGATCGCTCGATCACGATGAACTGGAAGGGCGACTGGGGCCGGGCAAACCTGCATCGCGCCTTGGGATGCCTGGCGTTCGAGTTCAACAAACTCGCCGGGCCGCACTCGAAGATCGGCATCTGGACCGGGCGCGGTGCGCTCGACAACATCCAGGCGGTGGGGCGCGGCGAGATCGACGTCGCGCTGGTCGTGCCCGAAAATTTCATCGCCGCGGCAATGGAGGGCAAGGGGCTCTCCAAGGGCGAGGCCTTCCCGCACTTGCGCGCGCTCGGCCACGTGCCGCAGCACGATCGCATGATCATGGCGGTGCGCAGCGACCTCGGCATCAGGTCGTATGCCGACATTCGCAACAAGAAGCCGAAACTGCGCATCACGACCGGCCCCGATGACGGCGTCACCTATCTCGGCTATGCAGCGCAGCAAATCATGTCGGCCGCCGGAATCCCGCGCGATGCGTTCGAAGCGTGGGGCGGACGCTACATCGAATTCGAAGAGCCGCGCTCGTGCACGAGTCAAGTGCTGGCCGGCAACGCCGACGCGATCATCCAGGAAGCCGTGATGACGTACTACTGGACGGAACTGGCCGACAAGGTCGACCTCACGTTCTTGGAGATCGAGCCCGAAGTGCGCGACAAACTGAAGCGCGAACTGAACTGGTCCTCGGCGACGCTGCCCAAGGGCTATCTCCGCGGCATCGACCGCGAGATGGAGTTCATGGACTTCTCGCACTTCGTTCTGGTGACCACGACCGATCTGCCCGACGACGTTGCCTACGCGCTGGCGTGGGCGTCGGTCGAGCGCTTCGAAACGCTCGAGCTCGGCTACAAGCACATTCCACCCGAGCGCAGCCCCGTGTCGTATCCGATCGATGGATACCTGGCCGCGCGCACCCCGATTCCGCTGCACCCCGGCGCCGAGCGCTACTACCGTGAGGCCGGCTATCTTGCGTAATACCAGCCTGCCCGCCATCGCCCTCGCGCTGTTCGTCGCGCTGGCCCCGTCGGCGGCAATCGCCGCCGATCCGTACGTGATCGAGGTCGTGCTGCCGGTTACGGGCGGCGGCGCGTTCGTCTCGACAGTCGAGGTCAACGCGCTCAGCGTTGCGGAAGCGATGGTGAACAAGGCGGGCGGCGTGCGCGGCCGGCCGATCAAGTTCAACGTCGCCGACGATCAGTCCGACCCGTCGGTCGCCGTGCAATTGTTCAACGCGCTGATCGTGAAGAAGGTGCCGTTCGTGCTCGGTTCGAGTCTCTCGGCAACCTGCAACGCGATGGCATCGCTGAACAAAGATGGTCCGCTCGAATACTGCTTCTCGCCCGGGATCCGGCCGGTGGCCGGCTCGTACGTGTATTCGTCCGGGGTGGACGCCGGCTCGTTCTTGCGCGTCGCCGCGCGCTATATGCGCGACCGCGGATTGACGAAGGTCGCCGTCCTCACGTCGACCGACGCGACCGGACAAGATGCCGATCGCGCGATCGATGCGGTGTTCGCCGCACCCGAGAATCACGCGCTCGGGATCGTGGCCCGCGAGCACTTCAACCCGACCGACATCAACGTGGCACCGCAAATGGCGCACTTCCGCGCATCGGGTGCGCAAGTGATCATCGGCTGGGCCACCGGTGCGCCGTTCGGAACGATCTTGCGCGGCGTGCGCGACGCCGGACTCGACCTGCCCGTCATCTCGACCCCGGCCAACGCGCTTGCGGTGCAGTTGCGCCAGTACAAGGCGATCATGCCGAAAGAACTGATCTTTCCGAACCTGCGCTCGTTTCTGACGCCGGACCAGCTGCCGAAGGGGCCGGCGAAAGACGCGCTCAGCCACTACTACGATCTCTTCAAAGCCGCAGGCCTGCACCCCAGCGGAGAAGGGCAAGTCTGGGATCAGATCCTCATCATGGTGAGCGCGCTGCAGAAACTCGGCTTCGACGCCACGCCCGCGCAAGTGCGCGACTACGTCAACAACCTGCACGGCTGGACCGGCATCAACGGGCTCTACGACTTCACGAAATACCCGCAACGCGGGATCGGTGACGACGCGCTGGTGGTGCTTCGCTGGGACCCGGTCAACGAAGCCGGCATCCCGCTCACCCTGCCCGGCGGCGCACCGCTCAAGTAGCCGAGCCGGTCAACCAGCCCGAGCCCGCAGGTAGCCCGCGAAATTGGTCGGAAATGCCCGATTATGGGCAACAAATCGCATTACGATCCGACGCACAAGCGCGTCTTCGTCCGCGAGATCAGCGGCGAGTACAGCCTCAAACATGAGTTGACGCGCCTGCGCAGCCTGCCGCGCGTCCAAAAGGGCAGCGAGGTGCAATTTGCGTCCGGCCCGCAAGCGTTTTCGAAGCACTACATGGAGCCCGAAGACGGCCTCGGACAAACGCTGCACATCCACCTCGAAGAGTACGCGCCGGGTGGCAAGTCGCAGATGCACGGTCACGTGAACGAAGCGATCTTCTACATTCTCGACGGCAAGGGGTTCGAGATCCACGACGGCATCAAGTACACCTGGAAAGCCGGCGACGTCGCGATCGTCCACAACAACTGCGTTCACGAACACAACAACGCCGACGCCCACGAACCGGCGCGCGCGCTCGTCATCAAGACGAAGCCGATGTACATGTTCATGAACATGCTCTTCCAGAAGAAGGTCACCGACCGGCCCAAGGAGCCGACGCCGACGCAGGGCGACTTCAAACCGCGTCTGGATGTCGACTACAACCACGACCACGACCACGACCACGACCATAGCCACTCACACGCGCACGGCGACTAGGTAGCAAACGATGGCCTTTCAAGAATCCAAGAGCTGGCGCGCCGGCAAAGCCAAAGCGAGTTTTTACGCCGANNCGCACGGGCTGATCAAGCACCTGGTCAACGACAAGATGAACGCGCGCGTCGAGACGGTCGACGTCTACATGCAGATCATCCCGCCCGGCAGCCGCTCGGGCAAGCACCGTCAGCTGGCCGAAGAGTGCCTCTACGTGCTCGAAGGCCGGGGCTACGACCTCCACACCGACTGCGATGTCGAGATCACCGATACGTACCACTGGAAGCCGCAGGACGAAGAAAAGCGCTTCGAGTGGGAAGCCGGCGACATGATCTACATTCCGCCCAATACGATCAGCCAGCACTTCAACGCCGACCCCTCGCAGCCCGCGCGCCTCGTCAGCGCGACCAATCGCATCTACAAGTATTGCGGGCTCAACGATCTCGAACAGATCGAACACGCTCCGGAATACGATCCCAACGTCGTGCTCGACGATGAGACGATCGAGCGGTATCTCCAAGCGCCTTCCATTCGGTAACTCTTCCTCCGGAGGGGCCCATGTTCATCAAGAACGCGTGGTACGTCGCGGCCTGGGCTGACGAAGTCAGTGCTACACCGGTAGCACGGCGGATTCTCAACGAACCCGTCGTGCTGTTTCGCGATGAGCGCGGCTCCGCCGCGGCGCTACTCGACATGTGCTGCCACCGCGGCGCGCCGCTGAGTTGCGGCAAAGTCGTCGCCTCGGGGATCGAGTGCGGCTATCACGGCATGGTGTACGCGGGCGACGGCGCCTGCGTGCACATTCCGGGGCAAGTCCACATCCCGGCGAAAGCGCGCGTGAAGAGCTATCCGCTGGTGGAAAAAGACACGCTGCTCTGGATTTGGCTCGGCGATCCGGCGGCGGCCGATCCGAGCACCATCGTCGACTATCCGTTCCACAACGATACGGCGCATTGGCCGCACAAGCATACGCTCTATCCGATCGAGGGCAGCGCGAGCTTGATGGTCGACAACCTGATGGACCTCACGCACTTGGGCTACGTCCACGTTTCCACGATCGGCGGCTACCCGCAATCGCACGTCGACGCGATCATGGATACGCAGCCCACCGAAACGGGACTGAAGTTCACGCGCTGGATGCTCGATTCGCTCGCGCCGCCGACGTACAAGAAGGCCGTGCCGGCACTCGCCGATCGGATCGACCGCTGGCAAGAGTTCGAGTTCGTCGCACCGGCCGTCGTGCTGCAGTGGGTCGGCGCGATCGATGCCGGCACGGGCGCGTACGACAAGGGCAAGCGCGACGGCGGCTTCTCGATGCGCATCTTTCACGGTCTCACGCCCGAAACCGAAACGACCTGCCACTATTTCTGGTCGACGCTCAACGGCTTCGCCCCGAACGATCCGCAATCGACGCAGAAGATCTTCGACGAGGTCTCAGCCGCCTTCCGGGAAGACCAGTACATCGTGCAACAGCAGCAGATGCGCCTGAAAGAACTCGGCGAAGACGCCCTGATCAACATCGTTGCCGACGGCGCGCGCGTGCACATGCGACGCGTGCTCGAGCGGATGCTGGCGCGCGAAACTCAGGTTTTGGCGTAGCGCTCCGCAGCGCGCGCCTTGGCCTTCGCGATCCACGCATCGCGATCGTGCGGCGCGGCCGTCGTCACCAGGCTGCCGAGGAGCTCACGCGCGGCTCCCGTCACCTCGTCGACGGCAGTATTGAAGGCGGCCTCGTTCGCCGCTGAGGGACGCGCGAAGCCGGAGATCTTGTTGCGGGCGGCTCGAAGTTGAACAGGGTGCGAATGTTGCGGCACATGCTTACAACGGCTCCCATCCGATCATCACCGTGTCGCCGTCGATGCGCACGTCGTAGGACTTCACGTTGACCGTGCACGGATAGTCGACCGCTTTGCCGGTCTTGATCTCAAACGTTCCGGCGTGCTGCGGACATTCGATCAGCTCGCCCTCGATGTAGCCGTCGGCGAGACGCGCCGCCCCATGCGTGCAAATGCCGCCGATCGCATAGAACGCGCCGGCCAGATTGATCAGCGCGATCTCGCGATCGGCAATCTTGAGATGCACCGCCGAATCTTGCGCAACGTCGCCGACCTTGACAGCCTCGTGAAATTGTACGCTCATAGCGCCGCCTTGGACAGGGCGTTACCGAAATCCACCCAGCGTGCCGGCTAAAGCGTCGTACCAGCGCGTCTGATCTTCCCGGGAGAAGTGCGCGTTCGCGCCGCTCGGGTTCGGCACGAGATACAGCCGCGTTGCGCCCACCCGCACGTCTTGCAGGCCAAGCTCGACGGCGGCCGTCTTTCCGGTCAACAAGGCGTGCACGTGGCGGTAACCGGTGACGCCGTGAAAACACGCGATCCGCGGACGGTAGCGCGCGATCTTCGCGAGCAATCCGTCGACGCCGGCGGCGAGTTCTGCACGCGTGAGATCGCTCGCCTTCGGTGTGGGCCGCTTCACCAAATCGGTGAAACCGATGCCGTAGCGCAGCAGCGCCCGATCGTTCTGCGGTCCGAGCACCTCCACGCCGAGGCCCGTGCGCGCGCCCTGCGTCAGCGTCGAGCGCGAGATGCACGGCCAGAAGCGGTTGCTGCCGCGGGCAAAGTAGTGTCCGCGCTCGGCCGAGTACACCGACGGATTGATGCCGACGAAGACGACGTCGAGATCGCGGCGCAACAGATCCGGTAGCGTCACCGCGTCACGTTCAGATGAGCAGGCGTCCCGGACCTTCTCGCAAAGGCGATGCGCGTGAGGCATCTCGCCCTGCGCGCCATCGTCCTGCTGCTGGTTGCATACGCGTTGCTCGGCGTGTACGCGGCCGCCTCGAGGTTTTGGCAAACACCGGGTTCGATCGGCCTCGTGAGCGACTACGGCTCTACCGTTCGCGCCGTCACACCCGATGGTCCGGCCGCGCGCGCGGGGATCGCGGCGGGCGATCGTATCCGGCTCGAAGCAACGCCGTTCGAAACGCGGCGTTTCGTTTCCGGTGACGGCACGAACGTACTACCACCCGGCACGACGATCGGCGTCGCCTACGAGCACGACGGCGTCGACCGGAGCGCGCAACTGACCGCCGTGCCGGCGCCGCTCACCACGCCCCAGCGCGTCGCGCTGTTCTTTCTCTGCCTCGCGTCGCTCGTCTTTATTGCGGTCGGGGCGGCATTGATCCTCATGCGCCCGAGCTATGCGACGTGGGGCTTCGGTCTCTACTGTTTGCTCACGCTGCCGACCGCGATGTATGCGCTGCCGTGGCCGAACGCCGGCGCTGCATTTGCCGCAACGGTATTCTACGATATCATTCAGAACGCCGGCGTCGCCGGCCTCGTGCTGTTCGTGCTCGATTTTCCGCGGCCGTTCGACGTTGCGTGGCGCACCCGGATCCGCACGCTGCTGCCCGCCCTCTTCATCGTGCTAGCGGCGATGACGCTCTACCCCGACATCGCGAACCTGCTGCTCGCGCGCGGCGCGCAATTCGAGAACCGCGTGCTGCAAGGTACGTTCGGCGCGGTGTTCGCGCTCGCGATGTTCGTATTGTGCGATAGTTACCGTCGCATCGAGCCCGCCGAGCGCGAGCGCCTGCGCTGGGTCTTGCTCGGCTTCGGTGCCGGTTTGCTGGGCAACTACATCGGTACGACGTTGATCTTCAGCACGATCGTCGCGGCCCCGCCGCTCAGCGTCACGCTGGCACTGACGTCGCTGAACGTGCTGTTACCGCTCGCCGTTGCGCACGCCGTGATCCGTCACCGCGTGCTCGAAATCCAGGTCGTCATCGAGCGCGCGTTCGTGTTCGTCGTGCTCACCACGGTGCTGGCTGCGATTTTCGCGCTGCTCGACTACCTGTTCGGCACGCTGCTCGAAGACTTCCGGATCTCGCGCTGGATCGCCGCGGCGATCTCGCTCGGCATCGCGTTCGCGTTCAAGTGGCTCGAAGAGCATGCGACCGCCGGCCTGCGAGCTCACGTTTTCCGCGGTCGCGACGACCTGGTCGAGGAGCCGAGCGAGCCGGCGCGGCGGCTGCGTGACGAAAACGAGCGCCAGCGGGTCGAGATCGCCGACCTGACCGCGCAGCTCGAACGGTTGCGAGGGGGCCGGACCCACTAGCCGAGAACCCTTCCCCATGCTCACAGCCGCAGAAAACGAACGTATAACGCGCGTCGGCCCGGGGACGCCAATGGGCAATTTGATGCGCCGCTACTGGCAGCCGGCTCTGTTGAGCTCGGAAGTGCCGGAGCCCGACGGCGCACCCGTCCGCGTCCGGCTGCTGGGTGAAGATCTGGTCGCGTTTCGCGACACCAACGGCGACGTCGGGTTGATCGACGCGTTCTGTCCCCACCGTCGCGCGCCGATGTTCTTCGGCCGCAACGAAGAATGTGGGATGCGCTGCGTCTACCACGGCTGGAAATTCGACCGCAGCGGCGAGTGCGTCGACATGCCGAGCGAACCGCCGGACTCGCTGTTCAAGACGAAGGTTCGCATCGGCGCTTATCCCACGAGCGAACGCGGCGGCATGGTGTGGGCCTACCTCGGGCCGGCGGAATTCCAGCCGCCCGCACCCGACTACGAATTGCTGCGTGCGCCCGAGACGCACCGGCACGTCTCGAAGACGTTCGAGCAAGCGAACTGGCTGCAAGCGCTCGAAGGCGGCATCGACACCTCGCACTCGTCGTTCGTGCACAACCAAGACATCCACAACAAGAAGTTGCTGCGCAACGCCGACACCGCGCCGAACATCGAAGTCGAGAAAACGTCGTACGGCTTCCGCTACGCCGGCATCCGCCGTTTGAACGAAGAGCAAGACTACGCGCGCGTGTATCACTACGTGCTGCCGGCGCAGCAACTCCGCGGCGGCGTTACCGAATCGGCCGGCGGGAAAAAAGAAGTTCCGGCGTTGCACGGTCATCTGTGGGTCCCGATCGACGATGAGACGACTTTTACGTACAACTGGATCTATTCGTACGATCCGGCGATCCCGCTCGATCACGAACACGCGATCGGCCACGAGATCTATTCCGGCCGCGGTCCCGAAGACTACATCCCCGGCACCTACCAGCTCAAGCGCAATCGCGACAACGATTACCTGATCGATCGCGATCTCCAGCGCACGAAAACGTATACCGGCATCAAGGGCATCAACACGCAAGACTACGCGCTGCAGGAAGGCATGGGTCCGATCTGCGACCGCACGCACGAGCATCTCGGCACGAGCGACCGGGCGATCATCGCGGCGCGCCAACTGCTCTTCGAAGCGCTCGATGCGGTAGAGCGCGGCGAAGCACCGAAGGGAACGAATCCGGTCGACTATAGCCAAGTCCGTCCGGTCGATTTGGAGATTCCGCGCGGCAGCCGTTGGCAAGAACTCCTCGAGCGAGAACTCATCGCCCGCTTCTAGTGAACGCTGACGAATATAGCGCGCGTCATTTCGGCGCAGCTACTTTCGCAGCGTTCGATCCCGGCAACGAAGCGCAGCGCGAGGCGGCGGCTGCCCTGCGCGACCGGCTCGTCACGATCGGCTTCGGACCGGATCGCGCGGGCGCGCTCTTCGGGCTGGCCGACGTGGCCGACGTACGGGCAAGCCGGACGGCGTATTACGACGCCTTGGTGTTGCCCGCCGATGCAGCCGGTGCCGCTGCGCGCTTCTTCGTGCTGCACGAACCGCAGACGGAAGCCGTGTTGCGCGCATGGCTCGGCGACGCGGGCGTGGACCTGCTGCGCGAGATGGCGGCCTTGGTTAGCGTCGATCGCGGGTTGCGCTCGCTCGTCAGCGCATCGTGGTTTGCGGGAGCGCTGATCTTCGCCGATGCGCGGGCGTACAACGCCCTCTGGCCGGGCGATCCGTTCCCCGACTACGTGATGCCGCCGGGCGGCGATTCGGTCGGTCTACAACGTGTTGCGCCGCGCGCGCCGCGAAACGCCGCGCTCGACATCTGCTGCGGGGCCGGCGCGCAAGCTTTGGCGGCGGCTGCATACAGCAAACGCGTAACCGGCGTCGACGTGAATCCGCGCGCGTTACGCTTCGCGCGCTTCAACGCCGCCGTCAACCGCATCGAACATGTCGACTTCGTTCTCAGCGACGTCTACGAGGGGCTCGGCAACGCGCGCTTCGATACGATCGTGGCCAACCCGCCCTTCGTTCCGTGGCCGCCCGATGACGCCGAGCTGCTCTATCGCGGCGGCGGCGCGGCCGGTGACGATGTCGTACGCCGCATTCTCGCCGGTGCCGTAACGCGTTTGGAACCGGGCGGCGCACTCACCATCGTCGCCGACCTGGCCAACGTCGCCTCGCTCGCCGAACGCATCGCGCACTGGCAAGGCGAAACGCGCCGCACCTTGATCCTCTTGCAGCGTCACTACGAATTGCTCGAGTACGCCGAGACGCATGCCGCGCATCACGACAGCTCCGCCGACCGCCAAGCGCAGACCGTGCGGCTCTTGCAGCATTTCGATCGCGCCGACGTCACCTCGCTCGATTTCGGTTACATCGTCCAAGACGGGATGTCCGGACCGGCGCTGATCCAACGTACCGGTGCGATGCTCGGCGGCGCGATCTCGGCCGACGTCGGCGCCTGGTTCGCGCATCAGCGCCGGCTCGTCGCAGGACAGATCGAGAACGCACGCATCTCGCTCGCACCGGAGTTGCGGCTGGTTGATATCGCAGAACGCGCGCCCGACGGCACCGTGAGCATGTCGTGCTACGCCGCCCCCGGTCCCCAATCGCTGCACGAATACACCGCGGTCTCGCGCGGCGCGTTCGCGGTGCTGATGCGCGTCGCCGCCGGCGGACTGTGCGTGCGCGACATCCACGAACCGGAAGCCGCGCGCGAACTCGTGCCGCTACTCGTGCGCGGGCTCGTGCGTTGCACGTGAATCCACTATAGGCTGATTCCGACCGGTCCAATGAATTGGGTCACGCTCTGAATCGGCGCGACGTTTCCGTTGGCGCCGGGAGCGAACACGGTCAAGATGCCGGGCACTCCTTGCACGCTGAAGTTCGTTACCAAGAGGTTGCCGCCGCTGCCGATGACGAGGTCTTGCGGGAACGCGAGCAGCGTGCTCGACCCGGCGATCGTGATCGTGGGCGCGACGTTGCCGTTCGCTCCGGCCGGCCCGCCGTGTTCGCAACGACGAGCCGGCCCTGGCCATCGATCGCGAGCCCGCGCGGTGAGGCAAGCCCCGTCGACGTGCCGGTGATCCGGAACTTCGGCGTCACGTTGCCGGCGATCGCCGGCGGGTAGACCACAATCGAGTTGGCCGTCTGATTGGCGACGTAGATGTTGCCCGCCGTGTCGCGCACGATACCGGCCGCGCCTTGCAGTTGCGTACTCGGCCCGGAGATGACGGATGACGGGTTGACGGCGCCCGTTGCCGACTGCAGAATCTGCAGCACGTTCGCCCCGCCGTCCGTGACGGGGCCGGCGCCGTGCTGCCACCGCCCCCACAACCGGCTAACGCAATGAGACCGCAGAGCACGGAAACAAACGAAAAGCGACGCATGGGTGCCTCAGGCGAGATTTTCAGCAGGCTCGGCAACCGTCCCTCGGATAACAGATGAAAAATGAGTGAGTTACCGCGCCTCAACAAGATTATTGCCGCTCTCGAATCGGGTCAAACCGCGTTCACCACGTTCGCGACGGCCGACCGCGAATCGGCCATTGCGATGAGCACGGCAAACTACGACGGCGTCGTGTTCGAAATGGAACACAATCCGTGGGACGTGGGCGCGCTGCGCGACGCCCTTCAGTATTTACTCAACCGCGGGCAGATCGCGCGTTCGGCATCGGTCGTGCCGGCCGTCACGCCGATGGTCCGCATTCCGCCGAACGGCTCAGAGAAATCGCAGGTCTTCGCAAAACAGGCGCTCGACCTCGGCGCGTACGGCATCATCTGGCCGCACATCTCGACGGTCGAGGAAGCCTACAACGCCGTCGCCGCCTGCCGCTATCCGCGCCTCGCGGGCGCGCCGCTCTACGAACCGCAGGGCATTCGCGGCGACGGGCCGACCGCCGCGCTGCGCTACTGGGGCGTCACGCAACAGCAGTATTACGAACGTGCCGATGTGTGGCCGCTCAACCCCAAGGGCGAGATCCTCGTGATCCTGATGATGGAAGATACGCGCGGCATCAACAACCTCTCCGACATCCTCACCCAAGTTCCGGGCATCGGCGCGATCCTGATCGGCGAAGGCGACCTCTCCCAGGAACTCGGTCACCCGCGCGAATACGATCACCCGCTGGTCATGGAGTGGATGAACAAAGTCGTGACGACGTGCAAGAAGCACAACGTCCCGGTCGGCCATCCGCACGTCGACACCAAGAACGTCGACTGGATCGTGAAAGCCGGTTACCGCTTTCTCATGGCGGCGCCGGTGCGCAGCTACGCCGCACTCGAGGCCGGCCGCAAACTCACCGGCCGATGACCGGCGTGCGGGCGCTGGTGTTCGACGTGTTCGGCACCGTCGTCGACTGGCGCTCCGGCGTCGCGCGCGAAGCCGCGCCGTTTCTCGCCCGTCACGCGAGCGGTACCGATCCCGGCGCCTTCGCGGACGCGTGGCGCACGCGCTATCAGCCCGCGCTCGAGGAAGTGCGGAGCGGACGGCGACCATTCGTGCGGCTCGACGTGTTACATCGGGAAAATCTCGCCGCGGTGCTGCCCGACTTCGGCATCGATCCCGCCGGCGTGCCGGCTGCGGAGCTGGATGAGCTCAACCTCGCCTGGCACCGGCTCGATCCCTGGCCTGATGCGATCGCCGGACTCACGCGGCTGAAGTCGCGCTACATCATCGCGCCGCTTTCGAATGGGAACATCATCTTGATGCTCGACATGGCCAAGCGCGCCGGTATCCCGTGGGATGCGATTCTCGGTGCCGAAGTCGCGCAAGCGTACAAGACCTCACCCGAAGCCTACCTCCGCACGGCCGACGTCTTGGCCATGCGTCCGGACGAAGTGTGCCTGGTCGCCGCACACAACAACGATCTCGGCGCCGCGCGCCGTTGCGGCCTCCGCACCGCCTTCATCTACCGCCCGGCTGAAAACGGGCCCGGACGCACTCCGCCGGGCCCCGAACACGACTGGGACGTCATCGCCCACAGCTACGATGAACTAGCTACGGCGTTCGAGGTCTAGGGCGGCTTGGGCGCAGCTCAAACGCAACGGATTCACGGAACGTGAATCCTAGTAACGCTTGTCGATCCAATCGCGGATGTAGTCCATGAGGTTCTTCATCGAGTTGGAGTACTGACCCGGGAACGTTTCGCAGCGCGTGCACGGGGTGAACTGATGCACCGCGCCCTCGATCACGATGAAGTCCTTGTCCTTGGTCTTGGCGAGGTCGTATTCGTGCTCGACGTCGCGGATGAAATAGTGCGCGCCCATCGCCGCGAACATTTCCGGCACCGCGATCGACTGCACGGCACAGACGGTCGAGTTGTTGCTCGAGCAATCGTCGATCCCGTCGAGTGAGTTGGTCGAGCGCACCGCGTTGGCGCTGAGGAACGAGGTGATGCTCAAGATCTTCGTGCCGTTGTCGAAGGTCATGTGCAGCTTCTTGAGATTCGGATCGGGCACGAAGACGCTGTGCACCACTTGGCGCACGATCGTGCCGTCGTTGCGCAGCAGCTTCTCCGGCCGTGCCGTGCTCATCACGCCGTCGATCGACGGGTCGAGGTCAAACAGCGCCGCTGCCGCACCGGGTCCCGAACCGGGATTGCCGCCGCGCGGAATCACGATGATGTCGTCGTCCGGATAACCGTAGGTGCCGTTCTTCATCGCCTGCAGCTTCGCCAGCGACTGATCGATCAAGTCGTTCATGCGTTTGGACTGCGCGGCGTAGTAGCGTTTTTGAAAATCGGCGCTGTAGTGCGAGTTGCCGTTGGGGTTATAGCCGTTCTTCGGATCGAACGGATCGAGCGATGCGTTGAAGCCCGCATCCGGCGGGTTGTGCTCGTTGAGCACGGCCGCATTGATGCCGCGCAGCACGTTGACCGGATTCCCCGGATGCGAATCGGCGAACACGATGCCGTCGGCCGGCGGCAGGTTCGCGAGGTCAGCGGTGCACTTCGTCAGCCGCTTGGGATCCTGGCAGTAGGCGATCCCGTTTTCGGCCACGGCCTGATAGAAGCTCACCGTCGGACCGCCGCCGCTATGACCGAAGAGCAGTACCTTCGTGATGCCCGGCTGTTTGCGCAGGAACTGGACCGCGGCTTTCACGTCGAGCGCGATGTCTTCGAACCGCACCAGTTCTTCGTTGTTGGTGAACCGCGTGTTGACGCACAGCATCATGAAGCCGCGCTGCGCGAGTTCGGTACAGGCGGGATGGCGCATGAAGTCGGCGGTGCGGTGAATGACGATGATGCCGACGTGCGGCGCCGGAGCGCTGTCGGGCTTGTAGAGCGCCGCCTCGGCGGGGCCCAGCGAGACGAACGTGGGTGCGGATTGCGCGCTCGCCCACGCCGTGGTGAGGCCGAAGAGCAGCAACGCGGCGGTCAACGTACGGCGCGTCCATTGCGCTCGGGACGGCGTTTGGCTCATAGTTTAAGAGTTACCACAGCAACGTCCGGCATACTTTCAGCGAAAAGGAGCCCTCAGTCCATGGTCTCGCAGATACGCTTTCTTGCCGCCCTTAGCGCCCTCGTTGCGGTCGCCCCGCTCGGAGCGGTCGCGCAAACGGCCGCGCCCGAAACGCCCACGTACGCCGCCCCGCCGCCCAGTTACAGCTCGACCGACGAGGTAATCCACGGCCGCGTTGCGTCGTTCGACGGCGCCTATAGCTTGCAGGTCAATGACGAGCGCGGCTTCATCGACAACGTTCAGCTGCGCCAAGGGACGGTCATCAACCCGACCGGCATTCGCGTTGCCCCGGGGATGCAGGTGACGATTCACGGCGTCAACCGCGGCTCGGTGTTCGCCGCCAACGTCATCGACACGCCGTACCAGTCGTACGGCGCGTCGTACGGCGCGGTCCCGGTCTATCCGTACGGGCCCTACACGTATCCAGTGTATCCGTATCCGGTCTACGGCTACGGCTATCCGTATCCCGCGTTCTCGCTCGGCATCGGCTTCGGCTTCCGCGGCGGCTTCCGCGGCNNCGGCGGCTTCCGCGGCGGCTTCCGCCGCTAGTAAATGTCATCCCGACCCTTCGACAAGCTCAGGGGAGGGACCGCCACTCAGCGACGGCGATTGAGGCGGCCCTTCGACAAGCTCAGGGTGACAGTCAGCGTTTATTGACCGTTGTTGACGAGGCCGACGGTCGCCGGCATCCGGCGGCGCGGACCCGAGAACGTTCGCGGGTGATCGGCGAGCGCGAGCGACCGCACCGCCATCGCGAGCGCGCTCGCAATCCGTCCCTGGCGCATCGCTTCGTCCTGGTTTCCGCTGAAGGCAGCGTGCGTGCGCGCGGTGTCGGCGTCGACGGCCTTCTGCGCGAGGTCGCGCGCTTCTGCGGTGCCGGCAAGCTTCGCGTCGGCCGCGAGCCGCGCCGCATCGAACCGGCCGGAAATCCCGTGCGGACCGCGGTGTCCGCGCATTTGCGGTCCTTGCATTTGCGGTCCNNGCCGCCGTTCATGGCGACGTCCGGACGGTGCATCATCGGGTGCGGCATCATCGGCGGGCCGCCGGCGGCTAGTTCGGGCGGCGCCGGGATATCGCGCGGCGCGGGCACCGGATGTTCGGCAACCGCAGCGCGAGCGAGCGCTGCCGCGGCCATCGCTTCGCTTGCTGCGCCGGCGTCGTGGCGCGCAAGGCGCGCGATCGCGTCACGGTAATGCGTTTTTGCAGCATCCAAATACGTCGACGCGCCACGCGCTTCGGCGTCGGCGATCGAGTGATACGCGCCGCGCAGCGCAAACGATGCGGCGCGGTCGGCGAACGCCGTTCGCGCGGGCGGCGCCGTCTGGGCCATGGCGATTCCGGAGAGCGCGAGGGTGATGACGCTGAGGGTCGCTATTTGTCGCAGCATACGGCGATTGTCGCGAGCGGCGTTGGGAACGGCCTGAGAAGGGCCTGTCAGGCTGCTTTGAATGCGAGCCGGTAGCCGCTGCGCGATCCGTGAATCGCCACATCCGCGCACGCGCTGGCGAGCTTGCGCCGCAAGGTAAACACGTGCGCGTAAAGCCGGTTCTTGCACACCGCGGGATCCGTATCGGGCCACAGCGCCGCGATCAGTTCGCGCTGCGGCACGATCGTTTCGGCGCGCAACAACAGCACGTGCAACACCAACGTTTCGCTCGCGGTAAGCCGGACGACGCGGCCCTCGAACGCCAGCAACTGCAGTTCCGGATCGAGGTGCAGGCCGCCGGCCGAAATGCGTTCGGGCCGCGGCGCAGGCGGCGCAACGACCGTCACGAGATTCCCGCTCGCGCTGCCGACCGAAGCGACGCTGTAACCGTAGGACTCCAACAACCGGCGCAAGCGCCCCGCGTGCACGTGTGCGTCCAGCGTGTCGACGTTTAACACGATACCTCCGTATCGCACGGCAGATGTTCGCTGTACGATAGCGCTCGTTTGGCCGCGTGCGCGGGCTGCGCGTGCGCGGTTACGGTGCGGCGATCGCTTGCGGCCGGTCCCAACGCGAGCACTGCCGCGGCGAGCGCGAACGCGCCGGCCGTCACGAGCAGCGAGGCGTGCGTTGACAGCGCGCTCGACGTTGCGCTCGCAATCACCGGCGGCGTTGCCGGGAGTTCATCCGCCGGCCAACTCGAGCAGCGCGTTCTGGTAACGCGTCAGCTCGCCCAGCCGCTTTTGGAACACGCGCCGGCCCGCGGCGGTGATCCGGTACGGACGGCGCCCGCGCTCTTCGAGCTCGAGCGCTTCGATGAAGCCCTGGGCTTCAAGGCGCGCGATCACGCCGTACAGCGTGCCCGGACCGAGGCGCTTAGGCTAGGGTCTCGAGCAAGCTGCGCTTCTGGACCTTGCCCGACCCCGTCATGGGCCACGCCGTAACGAAGTGCACGGCCCGCGGCACCTTGTAGTTGCTCAGGCGCGCCCGGCAGTGTTCGATCAACTCGGCCTCGGTCGCGCGCGCGTCCGGCTTGAGCTCGACGAACGCGACGACGATTTCGCCGAGCCGCGGATCCGGCGCGGGCACGACGGCGGTTTGCTTCACCGCCGGGTGCGCGCCGAGCACCGCTTCGACCTCGGCGCCCGAAAGATTTTCGCCGCCGACGCGGATCATGTCGCGGACGCGACCGAGCAAGATGAGGTTACCGTCGGCGCGGATCACACCGTTGTCGCCGGTACGATACCAGCCGCCGGCGCCGAGCACGTCGGCCGTGAGTTGCGGTTCGCCCAGATAGCCGAGCATCGGATGCGGAACGCGCATGAAGATCTCGCCGGGCTCCTCGCGTCCGAGCACCGTGCCGTCGTCGGGATCGCGAATCTCCACTTCGACGTCGGGATTCGGCCGGCCGTTGGTGTTGTAGCGCACCTCGCGCGAATCGGCCAGCGTCGTGTTCGTGCCGTACAGGTGCGTTTCGGTCATGCAGTAGCCGGTGACGAGCCCTTCGATGCCCATCTTCTCATAGATGGTCCACAGCAATTCGGGCGGGGCCATAACGAAGGCGCGCTCGACCTTGAGCTTGCGCTGCGGCAGACTGGGGTGATTGAGATACTCGACCCAATGCGGCTGCAGACCGGACATCACCGTGACGCCTTCGGCTTCGAGCACGGCCAGCGCGTCGCCCGGATCGAAGTACGGCTGCGTCACGAGCCGGCAGCCGTCGACGATGGGACGGAGCATCGCACCGATCGCTCCGCCGCTGTGGTACACCGGCTGCAGGCTGAAATACACGTCGTTCGCGCCCAGCGCGATGCACGAATCGCTCCAGCGGACGCTGTGCAACATGCCTTCGTGATAGAGCTGCGTGCCTTTCGGCGCCGACGTCGTACCGGAGGTGTACACGATGACGGCTTCGTCGCGCGGCTGCACGGCCTGCTCGGCAGTTGCGAGATCGGCCGCCGGAACGTCTTTGCCGCGCTCGAGAAACGCCGCGAATCCCAGCGTGCCGTTCATCGGCGGATCGGCGATGTCGACGACGGTCTGCAGTTCGGGAAATTTTGCGGCCCGCAGCGCGCCGGATCGGGTGTGTTTCAGCTCCGGCAAAACATCGAGCAGGACGTCGCCGTAATCGGTGCGGCCCTTCGTCTCGCGCTTGAACAAGAACAGCTTCGCCTTGGAATTCACCAGCGCGAACTCGAGCTCATCGGGACGCGAACGCGTGTTCAGCGGAACCAGGATCGCGCCGATCTTCAGCGCGCCGAAGTACAACGCGGGCCACGGCGAATGGTTGGCCATCCACACCGCTACGTAGTCGCCGCGCTTGATGCCGCTGCCCAACAGCGCGCGCGCAACGGTGTCCGATTCGGCATCTACGTCGCGAAAACTCAATCGCCGGTCCGCGTACGTGAACGCCTCGCGTTCGCCGTAGCGCGCAACGGCTTCGCTCAACGCCTGCCCGATCGTTTGTTCTGCCATGCCGGTTAGCGCGGCGCGGTCCAGAAGAAGTCGCGCGCGTCGAAGGCCTGCGGGATCGACTTGTATTTCGCGGCGACGTCGATGAGGGGCTGCACTTGCGCCGGGTCGAGCGCGAGTGCCATCGTCGTCCGGTGCATCTTGGCGGCCACGTCCGGCTCCAAGCCCGTGTTTGCGACCAGCAGCGGCAGCGTTTCGGCGACGTGCGCGTTGGTGTAGATCGACGCTTGGCGCAGCACGCGTGCAAAGCGTGCGATCGCATCGGGGTTCGCATCGGCATAGGCACGCATCGCGAAGTAGGCGCCCTGCATGATCGTCGCGCGATAGCCGTTGAGCATGTCTACCAGCAAGCGGATCTTACCGGCGCTGATGTCGCGCGTCATGAACGGTTCGGTCGTGAGGCCGGCGTCGATGCGCCCCTGATCGAGTGCCGCTGCAACGGCCGGAATCGGAATCTCGATCCACTTCACCGTCGATGAGTCACCGCCGGCCGCATCGATCAGCGCGCGCAAACCCAAGTAACCCACGTCACCGATCGCCGTGCACGCCACGGTCTTGCCTTGCAGGTCGAGCACCGACTTGATCGGCGAACTCGGGGCCACCGCGATCGCGGCGTTGCCTTGCACGTTCTGGCGGTGAATCGCGCCGGGCGCGACGATAACGAGCGGAATTCCGCGGATGTGCGCGGCGATGAGGACCTGCGGGCTGGTGCGGCCGATGTCGGCAGCACCGCCGATCACGGCCTGGGTGACGATGGCGCCGGTCGATACGCTCGAGACCTGAACGTCGAGTCCGGCCGCCTTGAACATACCGCTGCTCTGCGCGTACCAGAACGGCAGCAGATCGTCGCTGGGCGCGGCCGTGAACCGGATCGTCGTGAGTGCCGGGGCCGACGTTTGGGCGATCGCCGCGGATGAAAGAGCGAGCAGCGATAGCTCGATGAGGGCCGCGCGCGCGAGCTTCATTTGCTATCGGCGGCCAGTTCGGGATGCCACGTGCCGCGCATGACGCGCGAGACCTTCATCGATTTGAAGATGCCGGCTTTGTTGAACGGCTCGTTCGCAAACCAGGCTTCCGCCGTGGCCATGTCCGGCGCGCTGATGATGAGACACGTGCCCGTGCGTTTGTCATTGGCGTCGAGCAGCGGGCCGCCGAGCACGACGATCTCGGTCGTTCCGTGCAGGTAGGCCATGTGCGCGTCGCGCGCCGCCGCGCGCTTTTCATCGGTGCCCGGGATGTCTTCCGCATATCCGATATAGAGCATGGTGATGTCCTCAAAAAGCATGCATTGCTACGGCGAGCGCCTTGACTTCACCCCGATGCTTCTCTATCATCATTGTTAGTCATCTAACTTGCCGGCCGCGTTGCGAACGCGTGCCTTTCGCGCGTTCGGGAGTACGACATGGCTGACGAAAACGTGGTCCTGCTGGAAGAAGATAACGGCATCTTCACCATCACGTTCAACCGGCCGGAAAAGCGCAACGCGATGAACCCGGCCATGCACCAGCAGATGCACAAGCTGCTGAGCGATCTGCGCTACAACGAACGCGTCCGCGTCCTCATCATCACCGGCGCCGGCGAGAGCTTCTGCGCCGGTCAGGACCTCAAAGAGTACTTCTACTTACTCGCCGACGAGAGCACGAAAGAGCTGCGCGAACGCTCGCGCGAACAGTCGAACCAATGGCGCAGTCACATGCTGCGGTTGTTTCCGGCGCCGACGATCGCGATGGTCAACGGCTACTGCTTCGGCGGCGCGTTTTCGGTGATCACGTCGTGCGACATCGTGGTCGCCGCCGAAGACGCAACGTTCGGCCTCTCGGAGATCAACTTCAAAACGGCACCGCTCGGACTCGTCAGCCGCGACATCTCCGAAAAGATGCCGCAGCGCCAGGCGATGTACTACGCGTTGATGGGCGAACCGTTCAGCGGCAAACGCGCGGCCGAGATCGGCCTCGCGACGATGGCGGTGCCGAAAGAGCAGCTCAAGGCCGAAGTGCGCCGCATTGCCGAAGCGCTGCGCGAGAAAGACCCGATCGCGCTGAAGGTGACGAAGGACGTCCTGAAGATCAGCCAGCGCATGGACTACGAAGAAGCCTATGCGTACAGCATGGCGCTGGCCGGCGACCTGACCTACAAACAGGACGGCGCCTGGATGAAGAGCGGCATCGGCGAGTTCATCGAGGGCAAGTCGCGTCCCGGCCTCAACGAAAAGGACACGCATTAGTGGATTCACGTTCCGTGAATCCATCGCGTTTGGGCTACGCCCAAGCCGCACGTCGTCGGTGTCGGGCAAGCCCGACACACTCCTAGTATGCCGTCGCCGGCGCCGGGGACGATCAGCCGGCTGATTGCCGACTACGTCCTCGGTCTGCGGTTGGACGACGTGTCCCCCGAGGTGCAGCGCTTCGCGAAGATCATGCTGCTCGATTGCCTCGGCTGCATGATCGTCGGCGCCGCGACGCCGAGCGGACACGCGGCCCTTGCGCTCGCGCGCGAGTCGCCGTTACCGCAGTCGCGCATCGCGGGTACCGGCGAACGCGTCGCGCTCGAACGCGCGGCGCTCGCCAACACGATCTGCTGCAACGCGCTCGACTTCGAACCCGTCGGCCCCGAAGGCCACGTCGGCGTGATCGCGGTACCGGTGGCGCTGGCGTTTGCCGATTGGCGCGAGAGTTCCGGCGCCGCCGTGCTAACCGCGCTGATCGCCGGCCTCGACGTCAGCGGCCGCATCGGCGCGGCGTGGCGGCGCGATACGAGCGGATCGAAGGTGGTCGGCTTACCGCCGGTGCGCGGGGCACCGCACTCGATCTTCGCGGCGACCGTTCCGGCGGCGATGCTGCTCGGACTCGATCGCGAAGCGATTCGCAACGCGCTCGGGATCGCCAGCTATAGCGCACACGTGCCGACGCTGCGTAAGGTGCTCGAATCGTACGATCCGCCGATGACGAAATACGATCACATGGGCGGCATGGCGCTGGCCGGCATCGACGCCGCGCGCCTGGCGGCGCACGGCTTCACCGGCGACCGCGAGGCATTCGAAGGCGAATACGGCGCGTGGCGCTATTCGGGCGCGCTGGGTTGCGATTGGACGTTGCTCGAAGCGTTCGGCGGCGACTTCATGATCGCGCCGACGTTCTTCAAGTCGGTGCCGTGCAATCTCTACGATGCCTCCGTCGTCGTGCTGGTGCAGAAGATCGTGGCCGAACATGCGATCCGCCCGGACGAAATCACGCGCATGATCCTGCGTCCTTCGCGCGACATCAAGGGCCACGGCGGCGACGGCAGCGGCGGATCGATGTCGCAGTGGCTAAGCGTGCGGCTCAACGCGGCGCACGGCGCGTGCGGAACGCGTCCGTATAGCGCTTGGCAGAACGGCGAACCGCCGCCGCAAGAGGTCGCGCGGCTCGTGGATCTCGCGTCGATCGAGCCCTACGTCGAGACGGGGCCGCCCGACGTGCGCTATTGGGAAGGGTACGTTCCCACGTCGGTGACGATCGAGACCGTGAAGGGAACGTTTGACGATCACATGCCGCTCTTGCAGCGTCTCACCGAAGCGCAACTGCTGGAAAAGTTCGTCGACAACGTGGCGCCGGCGATCGGCGAAGCCGGAGCGCGCGAGCTGGCCGACCTGACGTTGCGTCTCGAGGAGCTTCCGCGCGCAAGCGCGCTTCTCGATCGCGTTTTCGCCTAACGCAGATGCCCTGTCATCCCGACAATACGGGGTCAGTCCGGTTTGGGCAGCGCGAGCATGTCGCGGGCGGAGAAGGTTTTCGGGATGATCTGGTATTTCGCCGCGGCGTCGATCACGGGCTGCAGCGCTGAGGGATCGAACGACAGCGCGGTTTGCGTCTTGTGCATCTTCGCGGCTGCATCCGGATCCATGCCGCTGAACGAGACCATCAACGGCAGCGTTTCGTTGACGTGGGTGTTGGCGTAGGCCGCTGCTTGCGACATCACCTTGGCGAACTTCACCACCACGTCGTGGTTCTTGGCGGCGTAATCGCGGGTCGAAAAGAACGCCGATTCGAGGATCGGCTTCGAGTAGCCGTTGAGCATGTCGGTCAGAATGCGGAACTTGCCCGACGCCAAGTCTTTCGACATGTACGGTTCGGTCGTCAGGCCCGCGACGACGCGCCCTTGTTCGACCGTGGCCGCCAGGCTCGCGATCGGAATCTCAACCCATTTGACGGTCGACGAATCGCCGCCCATCGAGTCGATCATCGCGCGCGTACCGAGATACCCGATATCCCCGATCGCCGTACAACCGACCACTTTGCCCTGCAGGTCGAGGACCGATTTGATCGGCGAGTTCGCCGGGAGCATGATGCCCGAATTCGCGTCGTCTTTCAGATGGATCGCCGACGGCGCAATCATCGCGAAGGGCACTCCGCGCGCATAGCCGGCGATCAGCGATACGAGGCTCGCCTTGCCGATATCGTCCGCCCCGCCGACGATCGCTTGCGCGACGACGCCGCCGCTCGCAGCCTTGTCGACAACGACGTTGAGTCCGGCCTTTTGAAACAGGCCCGCGCTCTGCGCGTACAGCAGCGGTCGCAAATCGTCGCTGGCCGAGGAGATGAAGTGGATCGTCGTCAGGGCCGGCTGCGCCGGCGCGGTTGCCGCCGAGGCGGCGAAGAGCGCGACGAGAGCCGCGCTCAAACGAAACGAGGATCGAGAGATCTTCCGGAAATCCATGCGTATCCTTAAGCAGAAACTGCGCCGGCGAGGGCCGGCATCACTTTTTCACTGAAGAGATCGATCGACCGGCGGCACTCTTCGGCCGTCATGTCACCGAAAACGAATTGACCGGCGAAATAGTTCGCGCCGATCTGATCCATGTGCGCCGCCAACGCTTCCGTGAGATCGTCGGGCGAGCCGGCGAAGGCGAGACCGTCGGCGGCCATGGCATCGAAGCTGCCCGGCCATGCCTGCACCGGCCGCAGACCGTGGATCGAAAAGAGATAATCGAAGCTCTCGTGCCAGAACGGATACGCGCGCCGCGCGATCTTGAGCGCTTCGGCGGTCGTGTCGGCGCAAACGACGAACCGGCAGACACCGGCGAGCAAGTCCTTGCCGGTGCGCGCCGCGGTGTCGAGATACTTGCGCACGATCTCGCGGGCCAATGCGGGCTTGGAGATCGTGATCACGTTGAAATCGGCGCCGACGAAACGCTCGACGCTCCCAAGCGAACCGATCCCGTACCAAAACGGCGGATGCGGCGTCTGCAGCGGGCGCATTTGGATATGCACGTCGTTCATGACGTAGTGTTTCCCGCTGAAGGTCACCACGCCGTCGCTCAGCGCACGCCGGATGATCTCGAGCGACTCTTCGTACACCGATTCGGCGGCCGCCGGATCGACCCCGAAGCTTTGGAGTTCGATCGGCGAGCGGCCGCGTCCGACGCCCACGTCGAGCCGCCCGCGGCCGAGTTGGTCGAGCATCGCGATCTCTTCCGCCAAACGAATCGGGTGATAGAGCGGCAGCAAATACACCATCGGTCCGAAGCGCAAGCGTTTCGTGCGGCGCGCAACGGCGGAGAGAAACACGCTCGGCGACGACGCCATGCCGAGCGGCGTGCCATGGTGTTCGGCCAGATGATAGCTGTAGAAACCCAAACGATCGTAGAGCTCAACGAAATCGAGGCGTTGCTCGTAGAAATCGGCGAGTGGCAAATCATTGCGGTCGAGATGATCGAAAACGCCGAACTTCACGGGTCCCCCTCGGGTGCCGAACGTTTGGACGGGAGGATGAAAAATGATAGAGTTCTAAGTAGAATAGGGTCTGGAATAGTAAAAGTCAATGCCTTAGGAAGTGGCGGGAATGACCGACGACGAGGCGGTTTTGGCCGCCGATGATGCGCGCCTGCAGGCCCTCGTTGCTTGCGATCTCGACGCGCTCGATCGGCTTCTCAGCGCGGAACTCATCTTTATCCACGCCGACGGACGACGCGACGGCAAAACGGCCTTTCTCGATCACACGCGTGCGGCGCACGTGCGATATCGCGCGATCGCGCGCGGCGAAACGCACGTGACGGTGAGCGGCAACGTCGGCGTTGTGTGCGCACGCGTCGAGCTGGACGTGACGGTCGGCGGCGAACCGCGTTCGTCGCCACTGCGATATATGAGCGTCTGGACGCGAGGTAGCGCCGATTGGCAGATGCTCGCTATCGACAACGTTCGCTGAATCTGCCGCCGAACGTGCAATGAGGGGAAACCGACGATGCTGACACGCGCGCTCATGCTCCAGGGTTTGTTCGCCGCTACAGCCGGAACGGCGCTGGCGGCCGGCGAGAAGCTCACGCCGGTACACTTCATCTCGACCGTCGCCGACGATCTGCGGCCGTTTCTCTACGCGCAGAGTTCGGGGCTCTTTCGCGACAACGGGCTCGACGTGACGCTGCAACCGGCCGGCACGGGCGCCATCGTCGCGCAGGCGATCGTCGGCGGTGCAGCCGACATCGGCAAAGCGAGCGTGACCTCGATCATCGCGGCGTACGCGCGCGGCATTCCCTTCACCGTCATCGCGCCGGGGTTGTCGTACCGCAAGGGCGATCCGACCGCGGGTTACTTGGTCACGGCCAACTCACCGCTGAAGACGCCGCTCGATCTGCAAGGCAAGACCGTGACCTGCAGCGCGATCGGCGACATCGCCTACCTCGGGCTGCGCGCGCTGATCGATTCGCACGGCGGCGATTCGTCGACGGTGAAGTTCGTCGAGATGCCGTTCAACGCGGTCGCGATCGCACTCGAAGAAGGCCGCGTCGACGCCGGCTTGATGGGCGAGCCGAACATGATGCAAGCCGTGCGGGCCGGCAAGCTGCGCTACTTCGTCGACGAGCTCACCGGCTATCCGCGGCCGATCCTCGAGGTCGTCTACTTCTGCACGCGCGACTACGCGACGAAAAACCACGAGACGGTGACGGGCTTCAGCAAAGCGCTCGAGCAGGCCGCGGGCTATGCGAACACCCACGTGGCGGAAACGATCCCGCCGCTCTTGCCGTTGACCGGCATGGATCTGAAGGTGGCCACCGACATGCGCCACGGCTACACGGCGACGAACTTCAACGCCGCCGCCATCCAGCCGGTCATCGATCTGATGGCCAAGTACAAACAGCTCCCGCACGGCTTCGACGCGCGCGAGCTGCTCTAATTTCCCTGGATTGCCCCAACCACCAGCACGGCGTTCAGCCCGACGATCGCCACGACCGCGCAAGCCGCTGCCGCGAGCAAGGCGGGCCGCGCGGCGAAGGCCCCCATCACCGAACGTTTCCCGCTGAGCACGAGCAGTGCGACCATCGGGATCGGCAGCACGATGCTCAATACGATCTGGCTGACCACCAACGCGTTGGTTACGTTGACTCCGAGCCCGATCACGACGAACGCCGGCACGATCGTGATTAGGCGCCGCAGCCACACCGGGATGCTGAAGCCGACGAAGCCTTGCATGATCATCTGCCCGGCCATCGTTCCGACGACCGAGCTCGAAATGCCGGACGCCATCAGCGAGATCAGAAAGACCAGGCCGGCGGCGGCGCCGAGCAGCGGCACCATCGTGTAGTAAGCCGTCTGGATCTCCGCCACGCCGCTGTGCCCGGCGTGAAACGCCGCCGCGGCCATCACGACCATCGCGAGATTGATGAGGCCGGCGAGCGACAGGGCGATCAGCACCTCGCGGTTCGAATACCGCACGAGATCGCGCCGTTCGGCGTCGCTGCGGGCGGGCGCGCGATCCTGCGTAAGGCCCGAGTGCAGAAAGATCGCGTGGGGCATGATCGTCGCACCGACGATGCCCGCAGCCAGCGCGACGGCTCCCGGTCCGCCGAGTTGCGGCAGCACCGAGTGCAACGCGACCGCGCCCCAATCGGCCGGCACGATGAAGAGCTCGACGAGATAGCACGCACCGATCGCAAGCACGAGCGAGCCGATGATCAGCTCGATCTTGCGAAACCCGGCCGGCTCGACGCAGAGGATGACGTAGGTGAGAATCGCGGTGACGGCCATGCCGTACATCAAGGGGAGATGGAACAGCAGCGACAAGCCGAGCGCACCGCCGACAAACTCGGCCAGGTCGGTCGCTATCGCGGCGACCTCGCTGGCAAGCCACATCGCGATTATCGCCGCCTTCGGAAAATGCGCTCGGCAGAGTTCGGCGAGATTGCGATTGGTGACGATGCCGAGCTTCGCCGACATCGCCTGATACAGCATCGCGACCGCGTTCGCGAGGAGCACGACCCAGAGCAAGCCGTAGCCGAACTTCGAGCCCGCCTGAATGTTGGTCGCGAAATTTCCCGGGTCCATGTAGGCCACCGAGGCGACGACCGCCGGACCCGCGAGCGGCAGCACCGCGCGCAGCCCGCGCCGGCGGCCTTCGAGGATCTCCCGGATGCGCGCGGTGGCTTGAACGGAGAGCGGTGAGCCGAGGGCCGCTTGCCCGGGCGCGAGGGCGGCCACCGGTTATTCCGGCGGGATCTGGGCGAGCTTCGGCAACGGCCCGAGGTTGAACACGTTGCGCGCCGTCTCGCCCAGAATGTTCCGTTTGCCCGCTTCGGAGAGGAATGGTAAGTCGTAGATCACGCTCGGCAGATCGAAATCCCAATGGGGATAGTCCGAGGAGTACATCAGTTGCGTCTCGGCCTCGATCATCTTGAACGTCGTCTGCAAGATCGAGAGGTCTTCGGGGATTTCGAGCGGCTGCACCGAGTAGTACATGCGCTTCATGTACTCGCTGGGCTTCATCTTGAGCATCGGTGCTTCGTTGCTGCGCATGAGATACTCGTTGTCGAAGCGCTGCATCATGAACGGCACCCACGCCAAGCCGGATTCCATCCAGATCACCTTCAGCTTCGGAAAGCGCTCCGGCAGCCCGTTCATGATCCAGTTTGCCATGTGAACCATGTTGTGGAAGACGAAACCGAGCGCGTGCACGGTGATGAATTTGTTGGCCGTCGAGAACGACGTATCGGCCCAATTATAGGAGCCGTGAAAGGCGAGCGGCAGGTTACGCTCTTCGAGCGCCGCGTAGAGCTTCATATAGGCGTTGTCGTGCACGGGCCGGTTGTGGGAGGCCGTGATCATGAAGCCCGAGACGCCCTTTGCGTCGCCGAAATCCTGGACCATTTGATAGGACGCCACCGGATCGTTGAACGGCAGGCACAGCATCGAACGCAAGCGCGGCTCAGCCGGCAGGATCTCTTTGGTCAGCCACGAGTTGTAGGCGCGAATGTATTGGTTCTGGAGATGCTGGACGGGATGGCTGGCCAGCGTGAGGATCGGTGTGGGGAAGAGGAAAGCGATGTCGATGCCCATCGCGTCCATCCACTTCTTCGTCAGGTACGCGTCGCGTTGCGTTCCCGGCGGATAGCTGTCCATGTGCCGCGTGTGGTAACGCGTCACCCGCCCCGCTTGATCTTGATTGCCGATCGGCGCACCGAGAAAACCGGCCCCCGACCGGCGTGAGGCGCTGACCTCGGCCTGCTGGCGGACCACCGGATCCTCGATGTATTTGACGATCGCACCGAACGACTCGTTCTCGTAATGATGCGAGTCGACGTCGCAGATGAAATAGTCTTGATAGTTGTTGGCGCGCGATTGCTCCGCGGCGTGCGCGAGCAGCGTGCGCGTATCAAACTCGGTGATGTTCAATCCGCCGGGATCGCTCGTGGGGAGCGTCAGCGTCGTCGTCATGCCGGAACCTCTTGCGGAATGCCGCCGGCCCACGACTGCCACAAGCCCAGTTCGAACACGGCGATGTTGACGGACTTGAGTAAGGCCGTGCACGCGATCATGGCGTCGGTCGCGGTGATGGTGCTCGAGGGGACGATCGGAAAATAGCCGCCGGGGCTGTCGGCACGTTTGGCATACTCCCGCACGACGGCGGCGATGAGTTGCTGCAACGCGACCGAGTCCACGGTATCCAGTGCGCCTCCGGCTGCCAAGGCGTCGACCATCTCAGATGATGACATAGACTTCGTTTCCTTTCTGCACGACATCGAATTTTTGCAAGCGGCGCTTGGGGTTCGGCACGCAGGCTCCGGTTTTTAAATCGTATTCCACCCCGTGCCAGGGGCAGACGAAATGCATCTCGTCGTGATTGAAGCGCTGCCCCGTGACCGTCTTGTCCGGCAGCATGACGTCCTCGACGCGAGCGATGATCATGCCCTCGCACGCCGGTCCGCCTTGATGGATGCAGCGGTTGTTGTAGGCATAGAGCTCGCCGTTGCGATGCAGAACGCCGATCTCGAGCTTGCCGTGTTTGATGATCTTACGATCGTTGTTCTCGATGATCTCACCGATCGTTCCGGCAAAGACTTCGGTCATACGGGGCCTCCCGGCTGGCTGTGAATTTACTTGGAGGTCCAATATATGGACCTCCTTGTATTTTTAGACGGCGTGGCGTATATTGTCAATAGCATGAGCGCAGAAAAATCACCGAGCTCGGCGATCCCCATTCCGTTCAGTACAGGCTTCGGCTACCTGCTGCGGCACACGCACAAAGCAGTCTCGCGCCGGTTTGCCGCCGAGTTGGCGAAGATCGGCATCGCCTTCAAGCACTACTACTATTTGCGCGCGCTATTCGAGACGAACGGCATCTCGCAGGTCGAACTGAGCGAACGCGTCGGCGTCGATCAATCGACCGTCGTCACCGTGATCGACACGCTCGTTCGTGCGAAGATCGTCGAGCGGCGCAAGGACCCGACGGATCGCCGGAAAGCGCTGATCTTCCTCACGGCCAAGGGACGCGCGTTACGTGACCCGGTGCGCGCCGCGATCGACGCCGCTCAGGCCGACGCCGTGCGCGGCATCAGCGCAGCCGATCTGAAAACCTTTCGCAACGTGGCCGCGCGCGTGCGGCAGAACCTCGCCTATAGCGACGGTTAGGGCGGCCCTTCGCCCTGACCCTTCGACAAGCTCAGGGCGAAGGGTCAGGGTGACACGAGGGCGGCGAGGATCGTTGCGGTGTCGGGCATACCGCGCTGGTAGAACGCGATGCGTCCGACGCGATCGATCCCGACCACCGTGCGGTTGACGATCTTGATCGGGCCGAAGCCGGCCACCGCGTCGTAGGCCTTGGCAACGGACAACCCGGGATCGATCAAGAGCGGCATCGTCAGCCCATATTTGGCGATGAAACGCTCGTGCGAGGCTGCGCCGTCGCCGTTGACGCCGAACACCGCCGCGCCCACCGACGCGAACGCCGCCGAGTCGACACTCGCCGTGCACAGCTGTTTAGTGCAGCCCGGCGTCTGATCTTTCGGATAGAAGATCAGCACCACGTTCTGCGCTCCGCGAAACGACGACAACGTAACGTTGCGCCCATCCGAACTGCGCAGCGTGAAGTCGGGCGCGGCATCTCCGATGCGTAACGGCATGGGCCGGGGTTCGCCGCGGTCATCACGAACACCGCGCAGCGAAGCGTCACGACGGAGGACACCATGCCCGACCAGCCGGCACACATGCCCAAGTGGGCAATCGCGCTGCCCAAACTTTGGGACATCGCCATGGGAGTGCTCTTCGGCGAGATGTGGGAGCGGCCGCAACTCTCCAAACGCGACCGCAGCCTCATCACCTGCGCCGTGCTGACGGCGCTCTACCGGCCCGATCAGTTGCGCTATCACATCGGCTTCGCGCTCGACAACGGCGTAACGCAAGACGAGCTCGCCGAGATGATGACCCACGTGGCGTTCTATGCCGGCCATCCCTGCGCGGTCGCCGCCGGCAACATCGCCTACGACGTGTTCGCTCTTCGACAAGAACAGGCTGAGAAAGGATAGTTATGTTGGCTCGTGAGATGCCTGATCCGGACGGATCCTGTTGCCGCGGCGCCTTTTTGGGGCGTGCGGCCGCTACCGGAGCGGCCGCACTCGGAATGCTGGTGCCGTTGCGAATTAGCGCCGCGCCGCAAGCCGGTGCCGGAGTCAGTGCCGACGTCGCGCTGGCGAGGTTGATGAACGGAAACCACGTCTTCGTCGAGGCGATGGCCGGCACGCGCGCGCAAACGATCGCGGAGCGGGCTGCGCTCGGGGCCGGTCAGGCGCCGTGGGCGTCGATTCTCACCTGCGCCGACTCGCGCTTAGCGCCCGAGATCATCTTCAATGCGGGCCTCGGCGACATCTTCGTCGCGCGAGTCGCCGGGAATGTGGCCGACCCTGCAGAGACCGCGAGTTTGGAATACGGCTCGGCGGTGTTGGGCTCGCAGCTCATCGTGGTGATGGGTCACTCGTCGTGCGGTGCAGTGCAATCCACGATCGACGCGGCAAGCGGGAAGAAAATGCCGAGCCGGGATTTGGAGCGTCTCGTTGCAGCGATCATGCCGGCCGTCAAAAGCGTCAGCGGAAAGCCGGGCAACGAACTCGTCAACGCAACCAAAGCGAACGTTCTGGCCAACGTCTATCATCTTCAAGCGAACGCGCTGTTGAAAGAGCTCGGCTCGCAAGGGAAACTCAGGATCGTGGGCGCGTACTACGACCTCGCCAGCGGAAAGGTGAGCCTCCTGACCTGACCGCGTTCGCCTAAACGGGTTCGGCCGTTCGGATGTACTTGTCCATGCGCGGGGTGAGGCCGTTCTTCTTCATTTCCGCGAGCCAAATCGGATGGATGCGCGGGTCCTGGTCCTCGTATTCGACCTGATCGCCGCCCTTCTTGATACTGGTCGAGAACTTCACGTCCTTGCCGAGAATTTCATCGCGGCGTTCCTGCGTGAACGGATAGCGCAGGCTGCCGAAACCCATCGCGAGGTAGCGCGCCGCGGCTTTGCTCGTGGTGAAGTGCTGATGGAACTGGTGATGCGCGGGCGGGAAGAGCACGCCGTGGTGCCAGTCGATGCGCACGTATTCCTGATCGCCCTCAAACCACATCAGCGAGAAGCCGCTGCCGGCCACGCACATCACGTTGTACCCGGCGACATGACGGTGCGCTTTTTTGTATGTTCCGGCCGGCATCTCGGAGACGTGCGCGTGCATCGAGCTGTCGGCCAACAGGAAGATCAGGTTGCCGCCGCCGGCGCCGCGATCCGAGAAATCGGGCAGGTCGATCGTCTCGAGACTGGCGATGAAATTGGTTTCCCAGGTGTTGTTGCCTTGGCGCACGATGTTGAGCACGCCCTCGCCCGCGAAGTATTCTTGCTGGCCGACCCGGTCGTCGAAGAAGAACGGGTTGTCGAACACAAAGCGCTCGTTGTGGAAGAGGTTCAACATCATCGGCGCGTTGGTGGTCGATGTGATGAGCGCGCGCCCCAGACCGCTCGCGTTGAAGTGGCGATACGTCGCATTGAGCGGTATCGCAAAGAGTGAGGTCGGGCCCCATTCGAAGCTGCGCTTTTCGCCGTTGGGCAACTCGATCTGCGTCGAACCGTCGCCTTCGAGGACGTAGACGATCTCTTCGTAGAGGTGGCGCTGCGGCTCGGTCGACCCGCCGGCCGGGATGTTGAAGACGAAGGCGTTGCAGAAGTCGCCGCGGCCGTCGAGATGGAGCACGGCCGACGGCACGCCGGCGCGCGCCCAATCGCGCGTTTCCACTTTGAAGCAGTCGATGGCGAGGCCCGTGTGGACGAGCAGCTTTTCGCGCTCGACCCAATCGAGATACGAGTCGATACCGTACCGGGCCGCCTTCTGTTGATCCATTAAAACAACGCTACCGCATCCGGTTCACAGACGACTTTCCATTCCGTGCCTTTGGGAATCGTGCGATCGACCGCGCGCACGCAACGGTACGATGACGGGTCGACCGCCGGCGGAGTGCCGCCCTGCTCCATCGTGTTGAGCGCGTCGAGCAGCACTTTGCGCAGCAAGATGATCGCGCGATCCGTGGTGCCGACGTGTTCCTTGGTGCGGTCGACGATCGCGCCCATGCCTTCCTGCAATGCGTAGTCCTGCGTGTTGACGCCGCCGATACCGGTCATGCTCTCGGTCTTCTGCAACTGCCGGTCGATGAGGTAGTCGTTCGAGCGGTTGCGGATCGGCATGTAGCCCGGGCCCGTGTTGGTGCCGCGGCCGAGACGCGTTTCCTGTTCGAGCACGTGCTCTTGTGAGATCGGCTGCGACGGATCGGCGGAGTACGTGAAGCTGAACACCCAACTCCGGTAGTCGTCGATCGGGACCCAGATGTGGCCGTTGATCGTCGGGATCTGGCCGGGCTTGTTGAACAGGCCCGCCACGCTGCCGCGCATGTGAAACGACGGCATGATCAAGTGGTACACGCGGATCCAGTCGAAATCGGGGTGCGAGCGAATGCCGGCGTAGGTGAGGCCGTAATCGGTCGTCTCGATGTCGAGCGCTGCGACCAGTTCGTCGTACTTATTGAGGAACGAGCGGTCGCCGAGCTTGATGTTGTGCAGGATCGTCGCGTGCGTCGGATCGATGCCGCCCTCGAGCGCTTGCAAGTAGTTGCAGTCCTCGAACATCTTCGAAACGTGGCGGTGATTCGCCGGCGCGCGCACCAGCTCGTGATCCGGCGGCGCCGGCTGCAGTTCGCGCAGACCCATGTAGATCCACACCATGCCGCCGCCTTCCCAGGTCGGATAGGCGTCGATCGTGACCTTCGTCTTGAAGAGCGAATCCGGCGGCTCCGAGGGCATGTCGACGCACACGCCGTTGCGATCGAATTTCCAGCCGTGATAGACGCAGCGCAAACCGCACTCTTCGTTGCGGCCGAAGAACATCGGCGCGCGCCGGTGCGGGCAATACGCCGAGACGATGCCGACCACACCCTCGGTGTCGCGGAACGCGACCAGGTCTTCGCCCAGCAAGCGAACGCGTACCGGGGGGCCGTCGGCTTCCAGCAACTCTTCGGAGAGCAGCGCGGGAATCCAATAGCGGCGGAAGAGATTCCCCATCGGCGTGCCGGGGCCGACCCGGGTCAAGCGCTCGTTATCTTGTTGACTCAGCATAAGCACCTAGCTTTCCGGTGATCGCGTCGCGAAAACGTTGGGTCGGCGGGTCGGCGATGCCCCACGCGTCCGAGTGCGGCGCACGCTTCCACGTCTCGGGCGTACCCGGGACATATTTTGCATCATCGACTTGATCCATCTCGGTCGTATACTCGATGGCGTAGCCGTTGGGGTCGATAAAATAGGCGAACACGTTGTGCCCCGGTCCGTGACGGCCGACGCCCCACTCGATCGGATGGCCGCCGCGTTTCATGCGACCGGCCGCTCGCATCTCGCCGTCGAGATTGGCGATGTCGAACGCAACGTGATTCATGGCCGTGCCGCCGACGCGGCCGAAAGCCAGGCTGTGGTGATCGGCGTTGCAGCCGATGAAGTTCGCCCGGCCGGTTTGATCGCGTAAGCGGAAGCCCAATTTCTCGCAGAAGAGCGCCGCACTGCCGCTCTCGGCTTCGGCGTTCAACACGATGTGGCTGACCTTCTCGGGCCGGTCGTTCGAGTGGGCGACCTCGCGATGAACCGGGAGGCCGGCGACGACACGGAAGTGCCGTCCCTCGTTGTCGGTAAACGCAAACGCGTAACCCCCGCCCGGTTCGTCGAGATCGCGCGGCGCGTGCACGATCGGCGCCACGCCGCACAGCGCATCGTGCAACGCATCGACGGCAGCCCGATCGGCCGCGGCCAGATTGACGCGCACGAGACCGAACGGCTTATCGCCGTGAATGGCGAGCACGTGGTGTTCCGGACCGGCAGCACGCAGATACACGGCCTTCGGCGTCCGCGCGACTTCGTCGAGAAGCCACGTATCTTGATAGAAGGCCGAGGACGCGTTGAGGTCGCGAACGCCCAGCTCGACGCTGCGAACCGCCGTCACGACCGGAGCGGATGTCACGGAGCGGCCACCTTCGAGTAGCGTGCGCACAACTCGCGCCAGCGCGTCGCGTTTTCGGCGAACAGTGCGTGGTACTCTTCAGGGTACACGTTGTAGGGCGGACGCAGCGGACCGGCTTTGCAGTATCCGGCGAGGCCAATACGCGTCTTTTCGAGCTGGATGTTGTAGCTGGCGAAGAGATCGGCGTCGGCCACGATCGGCGCGATCGGTTCGCGCGTCCACTTCAAGTCTTTCGCGATCGCGCGCGCACGTTCGATGTCGCCGGATTGGATGGCGCGGATCTGCGCCAGCGCCGGCTCCGGCCCCATCGAGGCCGCGGTCGACCAGCAGGCCGTCGTCGTTTCCGGTGCCAGGTCGACGAACTGCATCACGCCGCCGTCGTTGGGCAAGAAGTGGACTTTGCCGTTGGAAGCGGCTTGCGATTCGAGCAGCGCTTTGGGGCGCGAGTATTTGGCCGAAGTGATGGTCGGCACGGCTTTGACCACCGCGCCCCAGAACTCGGGCGGAAATGCGAAGCGGAAGGCGCGCGGGTTGCCGTATACTTGAATCGCAAGTTTCGGGAAGAGCTCGCCCACGCTGCGATAGTACTCCACGGCTTGCACGACCGTGAGCGGCTGCCACATCGGCAGACCGAGCAGGATGCCGTCGGCGCCGCGGTCTTGCGCGAAGCGCGTGCGGTAGACGACTTCGTGCGTTCCCAGCGCCGTCGTGCCGACGAAACATGGGATGCGCTTGTTGACCGTCGCGAGCACCGTGTCGACAAACGCTTCGTATTCATCGCGCGTCAGCGTCGCGCACTCGCCGGTCGTACCGAGCACGATCAGCGCATCGGATCCGTCCCGGATCAGCTTGTCGACGACGCGCGCGGTCTCATCGAGATCCACGGTGTCGACCGCATCGGCACGATCCGCGCCGGGCTTCGCGGGCGTCGGGATGATCGCCCACAGGCCGTGAAAATCTTTCGCTGACAGCATCGTGCTTTCTCTCAGTCGCCGATCGAGAGGGCGATGTAGGTGAGGTTCTCGTCCGTATCGTTGCGGATACCGTGCACGCTGTTGCGCGGATGCACGCAGAACTGTCCGGCGCTCGCGCGTTCTTTGCGGCCGTCTTCCATCGTCACTTCGCCGCTGCCGGATACGATGAACCAGGCGTGCGACGTCTCCGGATGCATGTGCACGGTCTGCGCTTGACCCGGCGTCAAGGTGAGGACGACCGCGCGAAATTCATCGCCGACGTACATCCGTCCCGATTGCAGTTTCTCGGGGTTCACGACGATAAAATCAGCCGGATTCATGATCCGCGCATCGGGATCGGTCTTCGGGCGATCGGTGTATCGCGTCGCGATTACCTTAACGTCTTGCATGCAATCCTCGTGTTTAGTATTCTAACAACATACTAGGGTGCCCTACCCCAAAAGTCAATCGGACGCCCGCTCCGGCTTTTTCCTTTTCTGCTTGCCCGCCTCGGCGAATGAGTCGCCTAAGCGAACGAGTACGTCGACGAGCTTCTTGCGCTCGTCGGTCGTCAAGACCGCCATCGTCTCCTCGAGCGGATCGTGGTGCAGTTGGAACGCTTTCTCATAGAGCGACTTGCCGCGCGGCGTGAGCGTGACGACCGAACTGCGCCCGTCTTCGGGATGCGCTTCGCGCACGATGAGGCCGTCGCGTTCGAGCGCGTTCAGCATCGAGGTGACGGTCGGGTTCGCGGTGTGAATCAGCGTGCCGATCTCGTTCGGCGTGACGCTCTCCTCAACGTAGATCACCGAGAGGTAGTTATATTGCCGGGCCGTCAGCCCGAGCGCGCCGAGGCGTTCGGTAGCGTCGTCGTTGATGCGCTGGGCCAGCGCGCGAACGGCGAAGAGCACCTGCGCGTTGAGCGGTTTGAAGCGCGCGAACCGGCGACGGTGCTTTTCCAGGTGCTCCTCGGGAATGAGCAGCGCTCCCGTGCGTTGTCGCGTCATCGCATCGGTTTCTCCCCACCGTGAAAGCCCCCCTCGGTGCAAAGGGCGGTACGGGCCCGGACCGAAGGCCCGAGGATGCGACCGGGTGACATCTTTCCCGAGTCTGGGAGCCGCTTACCGGTGATCGAGCGCGAATCGCTCGACGCCGATGGCCAGGCGCTCTACGACAGCGTCGCCAACGATCCGCGCTCGCTGGCCGGCTTTCGCGGACCGGCGGGGATCGTGATGCGCAGCCCGCGCGTCTATGCCGCGCACCACAAGCTCAATCAAATGCTGCGTTTCGANNGACGAGATCATCGACATCGTGCGCAAACGCAAGCGCGTGCGCGGACTCGGCGCCAAAGAAACGGCGATCATCAAGCTGGGTCGCGAAGCGCTGGGTAAACACCGCGTTCGCCGCTCCACCTACGCCGCCGCGGCCGAGCTCTTCGGAACCGAGACGCTGATCAACCTCGTCATGCTCATGGGCGCGTATGCGTCCACGGCCACGACGCTCGCCGTATTCGCACAGCAACTTCCGGACGGCGCAACGTCCACCCTCACCTAAACCGGCGGAGGAACTCAAGGTATGTCATCCATTCTTCGAAACATTGTTCTCGCGGCCGTCTGGATGTTCGCGGCCGCGCTGCCCGGCGGCGCGCAGACGCTGCCGACCGTGCACGTGATGACCGTGCCGATCGATGCCGGTGCGGAAGTCTACTACGCGAAGGACATGGGCTTCTTCACCAAAGCGGGTATCGACGTTGACATCCAGGCGGCCGCCAACGGCGGCGCGACGGCCGCGGCGGTCGCCGGCAACGCGATCGACATCGGCTACTCCGACATGGTCTCGATCGCATCGGCCGTCGGGCGCAACGTGCCGTTCGTCGTCATCGCGCCCGCCGGGATGAGCGAAGCGACGGCGCCGGTGAACCTGCTGATGGTCGCCGCGAACTCCCCGATTCACAGCGCCAAAGACCTCGACGGGAAGATCGTCGCGGGTTCGGGTCTCGGCACGATCTCCGGTTACGGGCCGCGCGCTTGGATCGAAGCCAACGGCGGCGACTTGAGCACCGTGAAATTCGTCGAGTTGCCGTTTCCCCAGATGCAGCCCGCACTCGATGCGGGCCGCGTCGACGCAATCACGATCGCCGAACCGTTTTTGTCGGTCGCACGCAAGACCGAGCGCGTCCTCGGCGCGCCGTATGACGCGATCGCGAAAGAGTTTCTGGTCAGCGCGTACTTCGCCAATGCGGCGTGGGTCAAGGATCATGCCGACCTGGTCAACCGTTTCATCGCGGCGATTCACGAAGCGGCGGTATGGGCCAACACCAACCACGCGAAGAGCGCCGAGATCCTCTTGAAGTACGCGAAAATGGATCCCGACGCAGCGGCCGGCATGGTGCGCGTGCGTTACGGCGAGGCGTTGAATCCCGCGTTCTTACAGCCGGTGATCAACGTCGCGGCGAAGTACAGTAAGTTCACGCCGTTTCCGGCCGACCAGCTGATATATAAACCTGCCCACTAGGATTCACGGAACGTGAATCCTAGTCGCCCATCTCGATGTGCGCGCCCTGGTCGTCGAAGTAGAACAGGGTGCGAAACTCGGCCGGCGGCCCGTTGTTGATGTCGGCCACGCGCGAGACGATCGCCAGCCGGTGCATCATCATGCCGTTGCGCTTCACCGTGCCGCCGTAGAAGTATTGCACCAGCGGCTGCTGGTTGGGCACCGGCGGCGCGAGGCGTCCGCGGCGCGCGAGCCCGCTGAGGAGCTTCGTTTGCAAGGCGACCGGCATCAGGCGATCGGCATCATCGGCCGTCATGCGGACCATCTCGAGGTCCGACTTCACTTTGTTGCCGATTTCAGCGGCGGAGCCGCCCTTCGACCAGCGGACGACGGCATCCCAATCGTCGGCCGAGATGCTGACGAACTCGACGCCGTAACGAAACGCCTTTGCGCCCTGCAGCGTTCCCGGTAACCTCCGCGCGACTTTCACGCGGGTCGGGATCACGCGCTCGTCGAGCTTGAGGCGCAGGATGAACTCTTCGGGCTTGATCTCCTCACGCGCGAGAATACCGGCGCCGCTCGCGCTCACATCGAGTCCGATGACCG